>NZ_JAZFNF010000001.1:0-918326 GCF_050586165.1 Rhodococcus sp. 24CO
GAACCGTCTGTGAGCCTGGATGCTTCGGAGATTGTGGATTGTATGGCGGAGCGTGTGGTTCGGCAGATGGTGCCGGCTGCGGTGGTGGTGGTTGACGAGTTGCCGGTGACGCCGAATGGGAAGATCGATCGGGATGCGTTGCCCACACCCGACTTCGAAGCCCAGCGCGCAGAATATCGTCCGCCTCGAGAAGGCGCGGAAACCGCCGTTGCCGCGGCGTTTGCGGATGCACTGGGTATATCGCGAGTGGGTGCCGACGACAATTTCTTTGCGCTGGGGGGCAATTCGTTGACAGCCACCGCCGTGGCTGCACGATTGCAACAATCGATTGAGGTCGCGGTGCCGGTTCACTGGATTTTCACCGAGTCGACCCCCGCGGCCTTGGCACACCGAATTTCGACGGGCACAGCGGAGGCGAACGACGCGGTCGGGGTACTGCTTCCCCTGCGGGCCACGGGGAATCGTGATCCGCTGTTCTGTATCCATCCCGCGATCGGGCTGGCGTGGTGTTTCAGCGGACTGGTGCAGTATGTGGACAGTGACCGCCCGATCTACGGAATCCAATCACCCGCACTGACAGATTCATCCGCGCAGTTCGATTCGCTCGACGATCTTGCGGCCCGCTACGTCCATGAGATTCGATCCGTACAGCCACACGGGCCCTATCATCTGCTCGGATATTCGGTCGGTGGCCAGATTGCACACGCAATGGCGGCCAAGCTTCGCCATGACGGTGACGAGGTTGCAACGCTCGCGATGATGGACAGTCGCCTGATGACCGAGATCGACGCTCCGATGCCGTCTGTGGCGCGATTGGTCGCCGAGTTCGCCGAGGTTGATTTCCCCGACGCGTTCGAGGAAGTCCCCACATTCGATCAGGTCGCGGAGTTCCTGCGCCGCAAGGGCGGATTTTTTGCGACGCTGACGGCAGATCACCTCGAGACGTTGTACGGGCAGTACTGCAAGCTGGTCGATGACGCCGTGGCGCACAATCCGTCGAACCTTGATCTCTCCGAACTTCTCTACTTCAGCTCCGTGGAATCGCGCGAAGCCGACAGAAACGGAAGACCCGAAGGCTCGATCGGGGCGTCGGACTGGAAGGCCTACATTGTGGGCGACATCCGCGAGTACAAGATCCCCACGACGCATGAGCAGATGACGAGCCCTCCAGGTCTGGCAGTCATCGGTCCGATCCTGAATCGCCACCTTGCTTCGGCTGACCTAGTGGCCGGCGCCGAGTTCGATGAGGACAACACCGGCGGCAATCAGCGCAATGCTCGCCGCCATGAGCTTCGTCAAGGCTTCGCGAAACAGGATTCGGGACGCAAGGGCAGTTAGCGCCACCCCGCAGGCCGTCCAGATTCCGTACGCCACTCCGAGGGCAAGGCCGGCGTCGAGCGCGAGTGTCAGGAACGCGAAGGAGGCCACGTAGCCCACGCCCACCATGACGAACCACTTCTTGTTGCTTCCCTGTTGTGAAGCCATGCGCAGCGCCAGGGTGGCGGAAACTTCGCACAGGATCGCCGCGATCAGAAATATCCATGTCACGCGGGGTCACCCGATTCTCGGGTGGCGGCCGCTTGCGAGCCGAGTTCGACACAGAGGACTCCACCGATGACCAAGGCGATACCCAGTCCCATCGTCGCAGTCAAGGGATCGCCGAAGAGGATCGTCGCGAGTATTGCCGTCAGGACAACTCCGGTCGCTCCCCAGATTCCGTATGCAACACCAAGTCCCATACCTGCGCGGAGAACGAACGACAGGGCGGTGAAGGCTGCGACGTATCCCACAGCGACCACTACGTACCAGGCAGGATGATCGAGAGCGGCGCGCAACGAGAGCGTGGCGGAGACCTCGGTCACGATCGCAGCAATCAGTAGTAGCCATTTCTTCACAAGCCGTGATTCTGTCAGAGCTATGGCCGGGCGGTGACGTGGACGCGGATCGTGCAGCCAACGACTTGCCGTCCGATACTGCTCCGATCGAGCCGTTGACCAACTCGGGAACCGAGACGCTCTTCGACGCAGTAGCTCGGGCGCCGATCACATGGACAGGTGCGGGTTCGATGTGTTGGCCGACCAGAACGGTTGTCGATCCCGTGTTCCGGAACTGGAGTGCGTCCGGCTAGTGCCATGCTCGGGGGCTAGGCTGTTCGGCATGTCTGTGCGTACACCGTTGGTCCCCGGAACCGTCTCACCTGTCCTTGCTGTGCCCTCGAAGATCGAGCGGCCCGAGTACGCGTGGAAGCCGACAGCCAAGGAAGGCAACGAGCCTTGGGTCCAGTCGCCGGAGACCATCGAGGCGATGCGCGTCGCGAGCAAGATCGCCGCGCGGGCGTTGCAGGAAGCGGGCAAGGCTGTTGCTCCCGGCGTCACCACCGACGAGCTGGACCGCATTGCTCACGAGTACATGATCGATCACGGCGCATACCCGTCGACGTTGGGCTACAAGAGCTTTCCGAAGTCCTGCTGCACCTCACTGAACGAGGTGATCTGCCACGGAATCCCCGATTCCACGGTCATCCAGGACGGTGACATCGTCAACATCGACGTCACCGCATACATCGGCGGCGTGCACGGCGACACCAACGCCACCTTCCTCGCCGGTGACGTATCCGAGGAGCATCGCCTTCTTGTCGAGCGCACCCACGAAGCCACGATGCGGGCAATCAAGGCCGTCAAGCCGGGCCGCGCGCTCAACGTGATCGGTCGGGTCATCGAGTCTTATGCTCACCGATTCGGATACGGCGTCGTGCGTGATTTCACGGGCCACGGCATCGGCGAGACCTTCCATAACGGCCTCGTGATCCTGCACTACGACGAGCCCGGCGTCGAAACGATCATCGAACCCGGAATGGTCTTCACCATCGAACCGATGATCAACCTCGGTGGCATCGACTACGAGATCTGGGAAGACGACTGGACCGTGGTCACCAAGGACCGCAAGTGGACGGCTCAGTTCGAGCACACCCTGGTTGTCACCGACACCGGTGCCGAGATCCTGACGCTGCCTTGACCCTGCGCGGTGCCCTGCTCGTAGCGGGTACGACCTCCGACGCGGGCAAGAGTGTCCTTGTCGCCGGGTTGTGCCGGATGCTGGCGCGTCGCGGTGTACGTGTCGCGCCCTTCAAGGCGCAGAACATGTCCAACAATTCCGTCGTCACGCTCGACGGCGGGGAGATCGGCCGCGCGCAGGCACTTCAAGCCCGCGCCTGTGGTTTGGAACCGAGTGTGCGGTTCAACCCGGTGCTGCTCAAGCCGGGAAGTGATCGGACGTCTCAATTGGTCGTTCGTGGCAAGGCGATGACAACTGTCGGTGCGCGGGATTACATGCAGCACCGTGCGTGGTTACGCGGGGTCGTCGCGGAGGATCTGGCGTCGTTGCGCGGCGACTTCGACGTCGTGATTTGTGAGGGTGCCGGGTCACCGGCCGAAATCAATTTGCGGGCAACCGATCTCGCGAACATGGGATTGGCGGAAGCCGCTTCCATTCCGGTGATCGTGGTCGGCGACATCGATCGCGGTGGTGTGCTGGCTCATCTGTTCGGAACGGTTGCGGTCCTCTCGCCGAGCGATCAGGCCTTGATCGCCGGCTTTGTGATCAACAAATTCCGCGGTGACGTCGGGTTGCTCGAGCCAGGCCTCGAACAACTCCGCGAACTGACCGGACGCCCTACGCTTGGCGTCATCCCGTTTGCCGACGATCTGTGGCTCGACGCGGAGGACTCGCTGGGCGTAACCGGTAATGCACCGGTGGGTCGCCCCGGACAACCCGTCGGTTCGGCGTGGTTGACGGTGGCAGCAGTTCGGTTGCCGCGCATTTCCAATTCGACGGACGTCGAAGCGCTCGCCTGCGAACCGGGGGTTGCGGTTTCGTGGATCACCGACCCGGCCCGTATTCGTGACGCGGATCTCGTGGTGATTCCGGGCAGTAAGTCCACGGTGAGTGATCTCGAGTGGTTGCGCAGCACGGGCCTGGCCGACGAGATCATCGCTCGAGCAGGTCGTGGCCAGGCTGTCCTGGGAATCTGCGGCGGCTATCAGATGCTGGGCAAGTCCATCGTCGACGACGTCGAATCAGGATCGGGCACTACTGCCGGACTAGGATTGCTCGACCTCGACATCGAATTCGCCGCGGACAAAGTGCTGGCTCAGGTCGACGGTCATCACGACGGTATTCCGTTGTCCGGGTACGAGATTCATCACGGCCGGGTTGTACGCAACAACGATCTACCGTTGCTCACCGCTGCCGACGGTTCGCCGGAGGGAAGTGTTCGAGGGTCGGTCCGCGGCACTCACTGGCATGGACTTCTGGAAAGCGACGCCTATCGCCGCACCTTCCTGACGGACATTGCCGGTGCGGGGTTTGTCGTGGCGCCGGATACCTCGGTGGCTGCCGTCCGTGAACAGCAACTCGACCTCCTGGCCGACCTCGTCGAGAAGTACCTCGATCAGGACGCACTCGAGGAACTGATCGGCGGCGGAGTCCCGAATGGATTGCCCGTCATCACCTCTCACCTGAATCGCGTCTGACGCTCGCTAGCTTCTTACGCGGTGATCGGGACAGCTGTTCCCGTTACCGCGATGCCTCCCTGTGTCGGAATATCGACGAGGAGGACGCTCGGACGGCCGACGTGTCTGCCCTGGTGGATCGTGATGCGCCGGGGAGTGTCATCGGGATTGAGTGCCCGCAGATATCCGCCAGTAGAAGCCGCTGCAGATCCCGTTGCCGGGTCTTCGGTGATGTTGCCCACCGGGAAGAGGTTGCGGGCTTCGAAAGTGTTGGCGTCCAATTGATGGAGGAAGGTCACGGTTCCGGCCCAGCCCTGTGCGTCCATGAGTGTGCGCATTGCCGGGGGGTCGAAGGTGAACTGGTCGAAGGTCGATTTGTCGCCGAGGACCACGACGGGGTGGGTGTTTCCGGCATACGACAGCTGCGGCGGAAAGTTGGTGTCGATTGCCGACGAGTCGATGCCCACGAGTCCGAGCAGTGCAGTGAGCACGGCATGGTCGATGGGCGAGGTTGCAGGTTCCACGCTGGTGAAGGTTGCGAGAATGCCTGATGAGTCTGTTGTGGTCGCGATCGACACCGGTCCTACCGATGTCTCGAAGGTGAAGGTTCCGGCGCCGTCTCGTTCGGTGAGCGCCACCGCAGTGGCAATGGTGGCGTGACCGCAGAACGGAATCTCCGCAATGGGGGAGAAGTATCGAATAACGTTGTGCTGCTTGTCCTCCTCGGATCCAGGTTTGGTGACAAATGCAGTCTCCGCGTATCCGATGTCCGTTGCGATGACCTGCAAATCCGCGTCGCTTATGCCTCGCGCGTCCAGTAACACTCCTGCCGGGTTGCCGCCGGCGGGATCGGAACTGAACGCGGTGTAGCGCAGGATATCGGGTGCGAGGGCCATGAAGCGATCATCCCTCGTGGACGTGCCGGCACGAAAGAGCCGGATGGTCCGCACTGGACCGGACGGCGTTTCGATCAGCCTGCGTAGCGGCCGCTGTAGGCACACAGCAAGCCCCAGGCGGCGGCGAATCCAGCGACCTTGAGCCGCGTTGCCGCGTCGGGAAGCGTCGATCCGAAGATTGCGGCGTCACCGAGATCGGCTGCGGCTCGGAACGCGACAGCGCCGCGACGCGCAGGCCCGTACGGTGCCATGGCCATCAGAAGTCCGCTCGCGGCATCGCGTGCTCCAACCGCCCTGATCACGGTCGCTACCTCAGGCGCGACGCTGCCGTCAGCCTTGGTGAGTTTGCACGGCTTCGCAAGAATGCGGGGTGAGAGGACCAGAGCGGCGCTGTAAGCGGCGGTCAGGACACCCAGAGCTTGAGGGAGTAGGCGCGCGGTGGGGATTGACGTCATGATGTCTGTGTACCCACAATCCGTTGTCCTACCTCCGTCGCACATACCGTCTGTTTGTGCTGAGGACTCCAGCTGGACGCTCGTCGTCCGTGGATGGAATCAGGGGTCGGCCTTCAGTGTCATGTCCATGGTGACGGTCACAGCCCACATCTGGGTAGGGCCTGCGACTGCGGACGGACACTGCTCCAGAGCGACGCTGTCCACCAGCGTTTGCAGAACGAACCAACTGAATGAGGTTGTGCTGGTGTCGACCATTGCCGACGTCGTCCCGGTGAGGATCACCGACACGCCGCCCGTATCGGCTCCGACGGTGCACGTGAGAGTGCTGCAGGTGAGCGTGTGGCGCAGAAGAGTGCTCGCTGCTTCGTCGACCGCGAGAACAAGATCTGCCACCGTGTCGGCCGACAGATCGTGGTGCATGCCCCTCGACCGGACGAGAGCCCGCAGGATGCGGAGCTGATCAGCGGAGGCGGCTACGGAAAGTGAAGGTATGGAGAAAAACTCGTCGACAACCATGGAGGCTCCTACGATGCGGTTACCGTGTCTGGTCAGGAAGTAGCGGCGGCGGACCGTCCTGATGACTACCAGTGCGCGCATCAAAGGTGCTCTTTCCAGTGGCCGCCCGCCGAAACGATTCGGCAGGGTCAGGCCAGATGCCGTCTGTAGTGCATTCGTAGCCGGATCGAATGCGGATGGGTCGGACTCGAGAAAGATCAGGTGTCGAACTCGGCAGCGAGATCCCTGGCCTGTGTCAGCGTCGTCGCCGCCCGCTCCGCGGCTTCCTCGGCGGTGCGCCGAGCTGACTCGGCAAATCGGGACTCCTGCTCGGCTCGTGACAAAGCCTCTCGGAGTTCGGAGACCTTCTGTGCCGCGTCGTTCACCCTCGCCGTAGCTGCTTCGAGTTCCGAAGTAGCCCGATGCGCAGCAGTTTCGGCGTCGCTGACGCGAGCCTCAGCCTGTTTCCGCGCGGCCTCACTCGGCTGTTTTTTCGGCTCGGTCTCGGAAGGCATTGGTGCCGCCGGCTCGGGTACCGACGCGAGCGCGGCAGGGCCGAAGCCGCTGTACGACACTGAGCCGAGCATCCGACCGCGACGTAGATCGGCACCGATATCGGGTTCGGCGAGCGCCGCCGACAGTGACTGGCCGATCTCGCGCAGCACGCTCTCCGGTAGTTGGCGCCCGCGGTCCCTTGCCGCGGATGCGGCTCGGTCGGTCAGTGCTGACAGTACGGCCGCTCGCCGGGTGGCAAGGGAGCGCAACTCATCACCGTGCAGGGCCTGCTGTGCCGATCGTAGTGCGGCCCCGAGTTCGAGCAGTCGATCGACGCTTTCCGGCTCGACCCGGACGAGCAGGTTGAGAGCCCATCCCGTTGTCGTGGGTTTGCGCAGGGCATTCAGATTTTTCGCCAGGACCGTATCGCCAGACTCCTTGGCGTGCGAGACCGCGGCGCGTCGCGCGGCAATGAATTCGGACGGGTCGACTTCGTAGAGGTCGTCGGCCGTGCTGTCGAAGTCCACACATCATTGTGGCACCGCGAACGCCGTGACACCGCTGCACCGCGAATACCGCTGCACCGCGAATACCGCTGCACCGCGAATACCGTGGCACCGCGATCACCAACGTGAGTCGTACGTCGCCTCGCTGGGCATACGTCAGGTATGGGTCAGGCTATGAAACTCGTCGTCGTTGTCAGCGCCGTGGTTGCGGTCGTCGGAGCCTTCGTGGGCTCGGGAGCCTGGATCGGAACGCCTATCGCGGAGGCTGCGGGAGGCGCACTGAGCGCGACGTCGACGCTGGTGGCACCGGCGGGGACTGCGTTCTCGATCTGGTCGGTCGTCTACGGCGGGTTTCTCGCATACGCGATCTGGCAGTTCCTGCCAGAGCGGACCGTGCGCCATGAGTCCTTGCGTCCCGCGATAGCGGTGTCGATGCTCCTCAATGCTGCCTGGATTCTGTCGGTCCAGGCCGGATTGTTGTGGCTGAGCGTCGTGATTATCGCGAGTCTGCTGGCTGTGCTTGCGCGAGTGTTCGTGCTGCTTCAGCGACAGCGCCCGGAGAACGGGATCGACGCGGTGATCACGGACGGCACCATGGGCTTGTATCTCGGCTGGGTGTGTGTCGCAACGATCGCCAACGTCACCGCCTGGCTCGTCGACCTGGGTATCACGAGCGCAGCGACGACGTGGGCAGTCATTGTTCTCGCCGTCGCTGCCGTGGTCGGCGTTGGCCTTGCCACCGGTTCACGCGGCGCGATCGCGCCGTCGATCGGCATTGTGTGGGGACTGGCGTGGGTGGCGCAGGGCCGACTGGGCGGCGACCTGGCGAACACGGTAGTCGGTATCTCGGCAGTGGTCGCAGCCATGATGGTTGGTGTCTATACCGCCGGCGTCAGGCTCGACCTGACCGGCGCGCAGCCGACGAAATAGATTTTCGATCCCGGTCGGTGAGAGAAGTCGTTCCGAAGTGATTCCGGTTTACCTAGATTCATGAATCGAAGTGATTCTCCACCTAGAAGAAATTCTCTACGTTAAAGAAGAGGCACCCTGTGAAAATTCTGATTGTTGGCGGAACCGGCATGATCGGCGCCAACACGGCACTTCATTTGCGCGAGGTCGGAAATGACGTGACCGTCGCAGCACGCAACCCGCTCGCCGACGACTCGCCCGTGCGAGGTTTCCCGGTCCTGCTCGGTGACTACACGGAGCAAACTTTCACAGCGGAGCAACTTGCGCCGTTCGACGCCATCGTCTTTGCTGCCGGGCAAGACGTGCGACACATGGGCCGCGGCGTCGATGAGGCGGAATTCTGGGAGAAGACGCAGTCCGGTGGGGTGCCACGGTTCGCGGCGCTGGCCAAAGAGGCTGGTGTTGCCCGGTTCGTCCAGGTGGGAAGCTACTACCACCATCTGCGTCCAGAATTGGCAGAGACGATGCCGTACATCGCTGCGCGAAAGGCTGCCGACGAGGGAGCACGGGCGTTGGCCGACGAGACCTTCAATGTGTCGACACTGAACCCTCCCTCAATTCTCGGCGTCATCAGTGGAGCGTCTGCCAAGCGTTACCGCAAGATGTTCTCGTGGGCTGCGGGTAACGAGCCGCAGATTCCTGATTTCGCTCCGGCCGGTGGCACCAATTTCATGTCGGTGCGGTCGTTGGCGGAAGCGATCTGGGGCGCGCTGCAACACGCGGAATCGGGCAAGGCATATCTGATCGGCGACCAGAATCTCACGTACCAGCAATATTTCGAGTTGCTTGTTGCTGCCACGGGCGGCGATCGGGTCATCGAGGAACGCAATGAGGAGCACCCGATCCTTCCGGACAGCTTCATCGTCCAGGGACGCGGCAACGTCATCTCTTACGAGCCGTCTGACGCCGACACCGCGCTGCTCGGCTACACCCGGAACGACTGTGCGCGTGCACTTGCAGAGATGCACGAGACAGTGAAGGAAGCCGTCGACGCACGCTGACGCACCAGGCCCGCTGTCCCTACTGTGGTCTTGTTCCGGTGTGTCGCCAAGCCCACGCCAGTGTGGACAGCGGGTCGGCCGGCCCAGCGAGCCAGGCCGCAGGTTTCGGCCGCGCTACGCGCCGCTACTGCGGTCCTCGACCTCATTCCTCGTCTGGGTAGCTCCAGTCGAATACAACCCTCGCGGGCGGAACCGCCTCCGCGACGCGAAGCTGCAACGACTTCTCGAAGGTGGGACGCCACTTGTAGAAACCGCTGAAAATTACGGGATGCTGTGACACGACGTGCAGGTCACGGGTCCCCTCGGGGTTTTCTCGCCGTGAGATGACCACCTCACGTTCGAGCCGATTTTCCTCAACTACCTGCTCGAACACTGTGTAGATCGCGTCGGCGTCTGCCGGCGCCAGGCCGTACACGCCGAAACGGACATCGATATTCACAGACATCCGACAACTGTAGGTTGAGGTTCACCCGACAGTTGCATTGAGGTGACGGATGTTCGGCTCGGGTGCACGCGATTCCGTTGTCCCGCACACCAACGCCTCTGTCAGGTCAGGCTTTCGGATCCGGGTTTTGGTTGCGGCTGGTGTGCCCTTGGCCGGAATCGCTTGGTGCGACATCGTCCGGCGGGGCCGGGGTGCCGGGCGAGTTGCCTTCCGCTGTCGGAGTTGGGGTCGCAACCTTATCGGGTGTTTCTCCGATGGCTGGACCGCCCGCGGTGCTTGTCTCGGCGTTGTGGTGGCTAGCTTTTTTGGCAAGGTCGCCGACCTTGTGTTGTACCTGCGGTGCCTTCTCCTTGACGGTTTCCGCCACTTCGCTTACTTTTTCCTGGACAGTCGGGTTGTGCCACAGTTCGAGGGACTGGTCCCTCATCTTTTCGTAGGTTTGTCGTCCGGATCTGGTGCCCACGACGAATCCCGCAGCGGCGCCCGCTATGAAGATCAGTGCTTTCTGCATGACGTCTCCTGTTGTCGTCCGGCGTGGAACGAGGTGGACGAGTTGTCACTGATCGCTCGTCCACCCACGAATACCCGTCACCAAGCCTGCTAACCGCGCGAGCGGCGGTATGACGGAGCGTCTTAACGATCAGCGGTGTCTTCCAAGGACATTGCGCGCGCGGAGTGGCCATCGCTGGTGATGTGAGCTTCGGCGCGCATCCGGTCGACCATGTGTGGGTAGTGAAGTTCGAACGCGGGGCGTTCTGAGCGAATTCTGGGAAGTTCGGTGAAATTGTGCCGGGGCGGGGGACAACTGGTTGCCCACTCGAGCGAGTTTCCGAATCCCCACGGATCGTCGACCGTGACCACTTCGCCATATCGGTAGCTCTTGAAGACGTTCCACACGAACGGCAACGTGGACGCGCCCAAAACGAAAGCGAAGATCGTGGAGACGGAATTGAGCATCGTGAACCCGTCGGAAGGTAGGTAGTCGGCGTACCTGCGAGGCATACCTTCGGCGCCCAGCCAGTGCTGAACGAGGAATGTGCCGTGGAATCCGACAAACGTGGTCCAGAAATGCCAGACCCCGAGTCGGTCGTCCAGCATCCGGCCGGTCATCTTCGGGAACCAGAAGTAGATGCCGGCAAATGTCGCGAACACGATTGTGCCGAACAGAACGTAGTGGAAGTGCGCGACGACAAAATAGCTGTCCGTGACGTGGAAGTCGAGTGGTGGGCTCGCGAGGATGATGCCAGTCAATCCGCCGAACAGAAACGTGACCAAGAAGCCGAGAGAAAACAGCATGGGTGACTCGAAAGTCAACTGTCCCTTCCACATTGTGCCGATCCAGTTGAAGAACTTGACTCCGGTGGGCACCGCGATCAGGAAGGTCATGAAGGAGAAGAAGGGCAATAGAACGGCGCCGGTGGCAAACATGTGGTGTGCCCAGACGGCGATGGACAGCGCCGCAATGGCAAGAGTGGCGTAGACCAGGCCGTTGTAGCCGAAGATCGGTTTGCGGCTGAAGACCGGCAATATCTCCGAAATGATGCCGAAGAAGGGGAGGGCCACGATATAGACCTCAGGGTGGCCGAAGAACCAGAACAAATGCTGCCACAGGATGGCTCCGCCGTTGCTCGCGTCGTAGACATGTGCGCCGAGGTTTCGGTCGGCGAGGAGTGCCATCAGTGCTGCAGTCAGGATCGGAAAGGCGATCAGGATCAGTATCGACGTGATGAAGATGTTCCAGGTGAAGATCGGCATGCGGAACATCGTCATTCCCGGCGCGCGGAGGCAGACCACGGTGGTGATCATGTTGACCGCTCCGAGAATGGTTCCGACTCCGGCCAATGTAAGTCCGGTAATCCAGAGGTTGGCTCCGGCCCCCGGTGAGAAGGTGTCGGTGGACAACGGTGCGTACGCAGTCCACCCGAAATCAGCCGCGCCGCCAGGAGTGATGAACCCACTGATCGTAGTAATTGCGCCGAACAAGTAGAGCCAGTAACTGAGGGCGTTCAATCGGGGAAACGCGACGTCGGGCGCTCCGATCTGCAACGGCAGGATGTAGTTCGCGAAGCCGAAGAGGATCGGTGTTGCGTACAGCAGAAGCATGATGGTGCCATGCATGGTGAACAGTTGGTTGTACTGCTCGTTGGACAGGAACTGCATTCCTGGAACAGCTGTCTCGGCACGCATCATCAACGCCATCACGCCGCCGATCAAGAAGTAGGCGAACGACGTGAACAGGTACATCAAGCCGAGTTTCTTCGGATCTGTGGTCGTCAACGTGTCGAGAAGCGCCTGGCCCTTCCGCAAGCGGCGTGGGGGATACGGCCGTCGGCCAACGAGGGCGCGGACTGGTACTGCGGTCATGAGGTCTCCCATCGCACGTATGGAAGCGCGACTGCAAGAGTTGTTACCCGTACTCGAAGCTGGCGAAACAGCACTGAACTATCTCGGATGGTGTGGATTCTCAGCGGATCCCGGTGCGGAACAATATCCATTTCTGCGTCGTTGTCCGGGCTATGAGCGACGATACGGAAGTCCGGGACGCAGTCTTCGAGCTTGTTGCCGATGGGAAACAGGGTGTTTTGGCAACAATCAAGCGGGACGGTAGGCCGCAGCTGTCCAACATCATCTACCGTTGGGATTCCGAGTCGCGCACAGCGTCGATCTCGATTACGGCTGACCGGGTCAAGAGTAAGAATGCCGAGCGTGATCCCAGGGTGTCACTGCATGTGAGTGCTCCGGATTTCTGGAGCTATGCAGTGATCGAAGGCATTGCGGAGTCGACCCCACCAGCTTCCGATCCACACGACGAGGTGGTCGACGCGCTGGTTGAACTCTATCGAGACATCAGCGGCAATGATCATCCTGATTGGGACGACTACCGCCGCGCGATGGTGGCTGAACGACGCCAGATCCTGAGCTTGCGAGCAGACCGCGTGTACGGCATGTCGAGCGCCGGCTAATAACGTTACGAGCTACTATGTAATGGTGAATTCCGAGACTCCTGCACGCGCCGGCAGGCCGCGCGACCCGGGCAAGGACCAGGCAGTGCTCGCTGCAGCGCGCCGCCTCCTGGCAGAAGTTGGCTACCAACAGACGACGATTGCCGCTATCGCCCGACTGGCCGAAGTGAATACGCCGGCTATTTACCGCCGATGGCCGACCCGTGAAGCGTTGATCGAAGAAGCTGTGCACGGGACCGGAGGCCATCCGCTGCCCGAGGTATCCGGAGACCTCCGAACGGACCTTGCGACGTGGGTCCGAATCTTCCTGGTTCGAGCCGCGCGACCTGCGGCCAGGGCCGGTGTTCCCGGACTGCTCGCGGATCCTCAAAGTGAGGACGCCCGGCAGCGTTTGCTGGCTATAGGTGCTCCGGTTCGCAAGGCCTTTCAAGACATGTTGGACAACGCCGTCGTTCGGGGAGAAATCCCGGTCGAGGTAGACGCGACTTTCTTGTTCGACTTACTCTCGGGCGCCACCACGATGCGTGGTCTCACGCGTGGCACAGAGGACGAGGACCGTTTCGTCGATTCACTCGCAGGTTCACTGTTCGTGTTGGCAGTGCATGCCAGCGAGACTATCGGTCTGAAAGCAGGGCACGAATGAAGGTCGACCTCCAGTTGGATTCACGTCCCGAAGATTCGGCGGCGCGCGCCAAGGAACTTGTAGCCCTCGGTGCCGACGGACTTTTCACGTTCGAGGGCGCGCACGATGTTTTTGTCCCTCTTGTCGCCGCGTCAGGTGTGGTCGAGGCCGACCTCATGACTAATGTGGCAATCGCGCTACCGCGCAGTCCGTTGCACCTCGCTCATGTCGCGAACGACTTACAGACGTTGAGCCGCGGTCGATTCCGGCTCGGTTTGGGTTCGCAGGTTCGTCCGCACATCGAGCGACGCTATGGCAGCGACTGGTCGCGGCCCGCCGCCCGAATGCGTGAATCGGTTCTTGCGATCAAGGCGATATTCACTGCGTGGGAGGAGCGTTCGCCCCTGGATTTTGTTGGCGAGTTCACTTCGCACACGTTCATGCCGCCCACGTTCGACCCCGGACCTAATCCGTATGGTCCACCGGAAATCTGTCTCGGAGCGTTGGGGCCCTTGATGACTCGGGCCGCCGCGGAAGTCGCCGACGGGTTGCTTGTCATGCCCTTCAACAGCGCCCGTCATTTCCGGGAGCGGACCATGGCCGCAATCGAGGAGGGGCTCGAACTCGGCGGTCGCACCAAAGCAGACCTTGCGATCTACCCGCAGGTGCTCGTCGGAGTCGGCCGTACCGCAGGTGAACTCGCTGACGCCGAGCGTGGCGTACGAAGCCTGCTCGCGTTCTACGGTTCCACGCCGGCCTACCGACCGGTGTTGGAGGTCGATGGCTGGGAAGATGTTCAGCCCGAACTCAACTCGCTCTCCAAGCGCCGCGAGTTTGCTGTAATGACCGACCTGATAGATCGAGACATGATGAACACACTCGCAGTAGTGGGCACCCCCGAGGAATGTGCGGCAAAGATCATCGAGCGATTCGGTGACCACGCTGAGCGCGTGTGCTGCTACTTTCCTGGATACCCGGTATCTGATTCCCATGTTGCGGAAATGATCTCGGCGCTCGGGACAGTGCAATGACAAGCGGGGTGCTGGTGCAGGTGGACGGCGGTGTTGCCGTAGTCACCCTTGACCGCCCGGAACGACGCAACGCGTTCACAGGGGCGATGGGTCGAGCACTGGGTGAGGCGTACCGGAATCTTGACGCGGATGACGGCGTTCGTGCCATCGTGCTGACCGGTGCGCCGCCGGCATTCTGTGCGGGCGCCGATCTTGCGGGAGGCGCGGACACGTTCGATGTGCCTGCCGGTGAAGGCTTTTCGGCATCGCCGATCAATCCACCGGCTTTCGATTTGCGTAAGCCCGTGATCGCGGCGGTGAACGGACACGCGATAGGAATCGGACTGACTATCGCGATGCAAACAGACATACGGATTTTTGCCACGGATGCCAAGTATGCGATTCCGCAGGTTCGCCGGGGAGTGTTGCCCGACGCGATGTCACATTGGACCGTTCCGCGTATCGCCGGTATGGCGGTTGCCGCGGATATCCTGTTGACCGGTCGCACATTTGACGGTGCGGAGGCTGTTCGGCTGGGACTCGCGAGCCGTTGCCTACCCGCCGGCGACGTGTTGCCCGCCGCCCTGGAGATCGCTCGGGATATCGCGGTGAACGTTGCACCCATGTCTGTTTCGCTGTCCAAACGTCTCCTGTGGCAGTCTGCAAGATATGGGTACGGTCCCGAGCGGGTTGCGGACCTCGAGACAGAGTTGCACTTGCGTGTGATGGGTGAGCCCGACTCTTCCGAGGGAGTTCGTGCCTATCTGGAACGGCGTGACCCACACTGGGTCTCACGGCTGTCGACCGACTGGCGGGAGATTGCGCCGGAGTGACCCAGTGTGGTGTCCGGCCGCTCTAGGCGTGTGCCAACAATTGTCCGAGGCGGTGGCTACAGAATGCGGTGATATCGGCGTGCTCGCCGAGTTGCAGGTGCGTGGACAGTCGCAGTAGCGGAACCGACAACAGCACCGCTGCGAGCACCTCATTGAACAGCAGGTTCCGGACCGGCCATCCTGTCAGTTCCTCGTAGCGGGCGATCGTCTGCTCCCGGGTCGGTGTGCCCGGCAGTGATGGGTGCCCCTCGAACTCGCTACAAGCCCAGTCGAGGAACAGCATCCACGCCAGGTCGGCTTCGTGATCACCCAGATAGGCCATTTCCCAGTCGAGTACCCCGGCGACGGAATGGTCCGGGCTGTAAAGGATGTTCGACATGCGCGCATCGCCCCAACACAACGTGACATGTTCGGGTTCGTAGATGTTCGCCCGGAGCCACGACAGGGCCTTCTCCATTACCGGCGGCAGGCTCGGCGCTGCCCACCGCACGGCCCAGTCGAGGTAGTTCACCGCCTGCTCGATCGGTTTCTCCCCGAACTTCGGCATGGAGAGAAAGTCGAGGCGAAGCTCACCGGGGTCGAGTTGATGGATGTGGGCCATCGTCTCGACGCAGCCCCACCACATCCGTGCCCGACTCTGCTCGTCGGCTTCGAAGTAGTTTCCGGCGGTGTGATACGACGGAAAGTCGCTGGGAGCCTCGGCATTTCCGATGCGTTCCATGACGTAGTACGGCCCGCCGAGAGCATTGTCGTCGTTGTCTATCCAGAGCATCCGGGGGACAGGCAGATCGGTGCCCGCAAGTCGCTTCGACACCACATACTGGCGTCGTAGGTCGTAGTCGGGAAACAGGGAGATCTCGGGTGGGCGTCGGAACACGAAGCCCGCCCCCGAATTTTCGGACCCTTCCAGCTCGAACAGGTAGGTCTCGGTGGAGAACCCGCGTTCGGTGCGTTGCCAGGCGACGATCTTCGCTTCCTGTGCGCCTGGAATCTGTTCGCGAACAATGGGTTCCAGGGTCGATGCCAGGGCTTCCGCTGCGACACGTTCAGTCATCGTGTGCGTCCGTCCGGTTTGCCGACCAGTCTGTGTACCCGTACCGGGGGTTCACACCCATGAAAACCATCTCGACAAGTCCGTGCCCGATCTTGTCGCCCATCCGAACCTCGCACAGTGTTTCGCTGAGCATGCTCACTTGGCGGATCTCGTCGAGGTTGGTGATGTCCACCGTGAAGCTGTCGCTGAAGTCCTTGCCGCGGTACATACCCGAGGCGTAGCCGCGGTATTCGTCGTAACCGGCGAGTCCCGGCCAGAAATCACACACCGGATTCACTTCGATGACGTCGGTGGTTCGGTCGGCACGATGCACGGTGAAGGTACCGGATTTCACGACGCGCAGATCGTCACGGAACTTCAGGTCGTGTTCGACGTCGATGATGGGTAATGGGTCCTTGTCGCTGTCGATCGGGAAGAGCACCTCGCCCTCGAACTGCCAACGCGCTCCCGTGCTCGTCTCGCGCTGCGCGAAATGCACTACCTCGTCGTCGAATTGGAAGATCCCCATGTAGTACAGGACTCCCTCCGGAACCTCCGACGGTTGCAGGTTCGCGCCCTCGGACAGGCTGCCGCCCCCGCCGCCGTGGCGAACACCCCACGAGTGGTCACGGCCGAACCACCAGTTGTCCGGATCGATCTCGATGCGCTCGCCGTCGATCTCGATCCAGCCGGTGATCGTGCCGTTCTGGTAGAAGCGACGGGCGTCCTCGCGCACTCTGCCACGGGTGCGGTGGAATGCTGCCGTCTGCTCGTAGACCGGAAAGTCGCCGGAGAAGTCGAGTTGCAGGCTCAGTCCGTGCTCGTTCGACTCGACGGTCGAGCGAACCTTGCGCAGCGGTTCGACGATCTCGTAGGTGTACGGCCCGACGCTCCAGGCCGCAAGGGCGCCGGTCTGCGGGTTCAGTTCGGTCGACAGACGAACCACGCGAGCCTCTTCGCCCTTGCGTGTGACCATGGCGTAGGCGTCGAGGACGTTTCGGTTCGGGTATTTGGCCAGGCCTGTCATGATCGAGATCTCGCCGGTTTTGTCGAAGCCGTACATCACGATGCGTTCGGTCCAACGGAGGTCGCTTTGCGAGACGTGGTCGAGTGTCGTGGGAAGTTGGTGGATGAGCAGTTCGTCGTGCGGAGTGATCACTGCCTGACCTTTCGTGGTGGATGGATGTCTTCAATCTATTACGGAGCGCCTCGCAACGTATTAATTTCGGCCAATTTATCTCCGGTAATGTCCGCGGATGTGGATGAACGCAGAGATCGTCGAACCGGTACCGCTGGAGTGGGGAGGCCCCGCGATCCTCAGGTAGACCTGGCCGTTCTCGCCGCCACCCGGGAGTTGCTCGTAGAGCTCGGCTACCAGAAAACCACCATCACGGCGATCGCCCGACGAGCGAACCTGGGCACGGCGGCGATCTATCGGCGCTGGGCAACCCGGGAATCGATCATCGAAGAAGCGGTATTCGGCATGCAGAATGGTGCATTGCCCGCGACTACCTCGAACTTGCGCAAGGACCTACTGATCTGGACGCGATGGTTCCTGACTCAGGTGGCGGAACCGGCAACTCGCGCAGCCATTCCGGGCTTGCTCTCTGCGTATCAGCAAGAGGAAGGCGCGTACGAGCGACTGGTTCTCAGTTCCGAGTATCCCGCCCGACTGGCTCTCCTCGAGCGGGTGCGCGCCGAGTATCCGGACCGGTCGGACACCGACGTTGCCGCCGCCACCGATGTCGCCTTCGACTTCCTCGTAGCCGCAACCATTGTCCGCGGGCTCACCAGTGGACTCACCGACGCCGACGCTTTCTGCACGCGAACAGCCGCATCGTTGGCCTTGCTGATCACCTCTACTCGCAGCGATATCGACGGGGAGTGACTGCAGCCGGATGAGGCTCAGGGACTCGACCCTTTGCGTCGGTCGGCTCGCCGCTGTTGCTCGCGGAGGATAGCGGCCACAGTGACATCTGTGGCAACAATCCGGAATCAATTCCAGCTCGAAACGATCCGGTAAGCGTCAATTCCAACTATTTTCGCGAAAGTCTTGGATCAGTCCAGAAATCCGCGTCATAGTAGTGAGGTGTCCTCGACGCCGGACTTTCCAGCACAACTGCGTGAAGCGGAGCTCCGTGTGACCCGACCACGGGTTGCGGTGCTCGAAGCCCTGCGTGCGCGTCCACATGCCCCGACGGATTCGATTTTCGATGCTGTTCGGGCGGTTTTACCGGGAGTGTCTCGACAAGCTGTATACGACGTACTGCATGCGTTGACCTCCGTCGGAATCGTGCGCCGGATTCAGCCTTCCGGTTCAGTGGCTCTCTACGAGTTGAGGGTTGATGACAACCATCATCACGTCGTCTGCCGATCGTGCCGGACGGTGTCGGACGTCGACTGCGCAGTTGGCGAGGCGCCTTGTCTGACGCCACCGGATTACGACGGCTTCGAGTTCGTCGAAGTCGAAGTTGTCTTCTGGGGGATGTGCCCCGACTGCGTGGCATCACAGAGTTCGCGATCACACCCGTGATCGGAGTCGGATCTATTTGCTCATGGAGGGATTAACGTGTCCGATAGTTGCCCGATGGCCCCTGAAGGAAAGTCGCAGGGGGGAAGCGAAAGTGAAAACCCCGCGATCTCGGCTCCGACGCCCACGGCGCATCGCCCGATGACAAACCAGGACTGGTGGCCCAACCAGCCGAATCTCTCGGTGTTGCGCGTTCATTCGCCCAAGTCCAATCCGCTGGGCTCGGACTTCGATTACGCGGCGGAGTTCGCCAAACTCGACGTCGAGGCTCTCAAGCGAGACGTCATCGACTTGATGACAACGTCGCAGGACTGGTGGCCCGCCGACTACGGTCACTACGGCGGTCTGTTCGTTCGGATGAGTTGGCACGCCGCGGGCACCTACCGCATCGCTGACGGTCGTGGCGGCGGAGGTCAAGGCGCACAACGGTTTGCGCCGCTGAACAGTTGGCCGGACAACGCCAGCCTCGACAAGGCCCGTCGCTTGCTCTGGCCCGTCAAACAGAAATACGGCAAGCAGATCTCGTGGGCAGACCTTCTGGTCTTTGCCGGTAACTGCGCCCTGGAGTCCATGGGATTCAAGACCTTCGGTTTCGGTTTCGGTCGCGAGGACATCTGGGAACCGGAGGAAATGTTCTGGGGTCCGGAGGACACGTGGCTCGGAGACGAGCGGTACAGCGGCGATCGGGAGCTGTCCGGTCCGCTCGGCGCAGTGCAGATGGGTTTGATCTACGTGAATCCGGAGGGCCCGAACGGCCAGCCCGATCCGGTGGCCGCCGCCCGGGATATCCGCGAAACCTTTGCTCGCATGGCGATGAACGACGTCGAGACAGCGGCGTTGATCGCCGGTGGACACACCTTCGGTAAGACTCACGGGGCCGGCCCCGCCGATCTCGTCGGGCCCGAACCCGAAGGCGCTCCGATCGAACAGCAAGGCTTGGGCTGGAAGAGTTCCTTCGGCACTGGCGTGGGTAAGGACGCGATCACCAGCGGCCTCGAAGTTGTGTGGACGAATACGCCGACGCAATGGGACAACTCGTTCCTGGAAATTCTCTACGGCTACGAGTGGGAACTGACCAAGAGCCCCGCGGACGCGTGGCAGTGGACGCCCAAGGACGGCGCCGGTGCCGGCACGATTCCGGACCCGTTCGATTCGTCGGTGAAGCGTTCTCCGACCATGCTGACCACGGACCTCTCGCTGCGGCTCGATCCCGCGTACGAGAAGATCACGCGCCGTTGGCTCGATCACCCGGACGAATTTGCCGAGGAGTTCGCCAAGGCCTGGTACAAGCTGTTGCACCGCGACATGGGACCGGTGACTCGCTATCTCGGTCCATGGATTCCGGAACCGCAGCTGTGGCAGGATCCTGTTCCCAACGCCGCTACCCCTCTGATCGGGGACGCGGATATCGCTGCTCTCAAGGCCAAGGTACTGGGGTCCGGGCTGTCGATCTCGCAGCTGGTGTCCACTGCCTGGGCGTCGGCGGCGAGTTTCCGTGGCACCGATATGCGCGGCGGCGCAAACGGAGCCCGGATTCGTCTCGAGCCGCAGAAGAGTTGGGAGGCAAATAATCGCGCTGAGCTGTCGACGGTACTGAGTGCTCTCGAGCAGATCCAGCAGGACTTCAATTCCCAGTCCGGTGGAGCGAAGGTTTCGCTTGCCGATCTGATTGTTCTGGCGGGAACCGCGGCGGTCGAGAAGGCCGCCAAGGATGCCGGCCACGAAGTCTCCGTCTCGTTCACACCCGGACGGGCGGACGCGTCGCAGGAACAGACGGACGTGGAGTCCTTTGCGGTTCTCGAACCTCGGGCAGACGGATTCCGGAACTACCTGCGCGGCGGGGAGAAGATTCCGGCCGAAATCCTGCTTGTCGACCGGGCATACATGTTGACGTTGACCCCACCGGAGATGACGGTGCTCGTCGGTGGCCTTCGCGGGCTGAATGCCAACGTCGGGGGTACCGCCCACGGTGTGCTGACCGATCGGCCGCAGACGTTGACCAACGACTTCTTCGTCAATCTCCTCGACATGGGCACGGAGTGGAAGCCGTCCACGTCGTCGGAGAACGTCTACGAGGGTCGTGACCGGGCCACCGGTGACGTCAAATACTCTGCCACTGCCGTCGACCTTGTCTTCGGGTCGAACTCGGAACTGCGTGCTCTCGCAGAGGTATACGCAAGTGCGGACGCACAGCAGAAGTTCGTGGAGGACTTCGCGAGCGCGTGGACCAAGGTGATGGAGCTCGATCGGTTCGACCTCGACTGATCGCCGCACCGCGCAATGCGTAAGGCCCACCCGGCAAGCAACGCCGGGTGGGCCTTACGCATTTGGTCAGGGAGTAACAATCATTCAGGGCGTAACAATGGCAAATGCCGGATCGGGACTGTCGAGTAGCCCGAGGAGCCGCTGTATCGTCGCGGGGTCGCCGGAATGCTCGATACCGTCCAGTCCGCCGCCGGCCAGCAACCCGAGCAACTGGGTTTTGGTCAACGTGAGGGTGAGATCGGTGGTTGCCTTGGTCCGCGGGTTGGGTGTCTGGATCAGCGCGCCGTTGGAGAGAGTCAAGCGGACTTTTGTGTCGAGATCGGTGAAAATCCATTCGATGCAGAGCTTTTCACCCCCGGCGCGGGGCCCGTTGACGCGGATGGCGAGTGTGTCGAAGAGTTGCTCCACCGTCAGTGCCGCGGCCATTCCGGTGCCGAGATCGATGGGCGGTGGCGTGATTTCGCCGCGTAGTTCCTTCGCTCCGGTGAGGTAGAAACCGCGCCAGGTCGGGTTTTCGGCGCCGTAGCCGAGAGTGGTGTAGAGATCTGCGAGAGCGTTTCTCGCTTCAGTGTTGTCTGGTTCGGCAAATACCGCGTGCTTGAGCAGTTCGGCCGCGAACCGCGTGTCACCGGCATCGATGTAGCCGCGTGCCTTGTCGAGAACTGCAGGTACGCCGCCGATCACGTCGACGTAGCGGGCCGCCAACTGCTCCGGTGGGTGCTGCCAGAGTGAGCTGGGATGACCGTCGAACCAGCCCATGTAGCGCTGGTAGATCGCTTTGACGTTGTGACTGACCGATCCGTAGTAGCCGCGCACATGCCAGGCGTCGTCGAGTGACGCGGGAAGCGTGATCGCCTCGGCGATTTCGCTGCCGGTGAGTCCGATGTTGACCATCCGCAACGTCTGATCGTGCAAGTACGCGTACATGTCTCGCTGCTCGGTCAGGAACTGCACGATGTTCTCGGATCCCCATGTGGGCCAATGATGTGACGCGAATACGACGTCGGAATCCGGCGCGAACAATTCGACAGCCTCGTCGAGGTAGTGGGACCAGATACGCGGGTCGCGGACCAGCGCACCTCGAAGCGTGAGGATATTGTGCAGGTTGTGCGTGGCATTTTCGGCGACGCACAGCGCGCGGCTGTCGGGAAAGTGGAAGTTCATCTCCGACGGCGCTTCGGTGCCCGGCGTGATCTGGAAGACGATCCGCACTCCGTCAACGGTTTCTTCCTGCCCCGTACGGGTGATGTCGACAGTGGGGGGGATCAGGCCCACGGATCCACCGGATGTCTGGATGCCCAGCCCGAGGCTGGCTTGGCCCTCTGGTCCGACGTCCAAGGTGTAGCCGTACTGGTAGTTCGCGCGACGGTTCATTGCTGTTCCCGCATAGACGTTTTCCGATACCGCGTGTTCGAGAAATCCTTCGGGCGCGATGATCGGCACATCGCCGGCGCCGTCCGGCAGAACTCCCATCACGCCGCCGAAATGGTCTGCGTGCGAATGGGTGTAGATCAACCCGGTGACCGGACGGTCTCCGCGGTGCTCGCGGTAGAGCGCAAGACCTGCGGCAGCGCACTCGGCGGAGATCATCGGGTCGATGACGATGACGCCGGTATCGCCCTCGACGATCGTCATGTTGGAAATATCGAACCCGCGGATCTGATAGATCCCGTCCGTGACCTCGAAGAGTCCGTTCTTGACGCAGAGCTGCGCCTGACGAAACAGGCTCGGATGAACCGTTTCCGGGCACGGTTCGTCGAGATAGCTGTAGCCGGACAGATCGAAAACGACTCGTCCGTCGGCGTTCTTGATGGTGAGCGGTTCGAGCGTGGCGATGAAGCCCCGCTCGGCGTTGTCGAAATCCGTGCGATCGGAGTAGTCCAGCGCCATGTTGATGCAGCTCCCTCGATGAGTCGGTTATCCCGTCCTCACATGGTCGAATCCCGCGCTGCTCTGCGCATCATCCGTGGGGGGTGAATCGAGGGGCACTGAATGTGGACGGATTTTTCCTACTGACGACCTATCCAGATTCGTGATTCGAGTTCGTGCGTACCCGAGCCTTCTCGCCGCTGGGGCCGAACAGGTGCAAGATCTCGACAACCTGGTCATGTGCCGGTCCGAACCAATGGGGCTCCGCGGTGTCGAACTCCGCGACTTCTCCTGGCCGGAGGACAACCTCGTTCTCGCCGAGAATCAGTCGTAGGTCGCCGGCGAGAACGTAGAGCCACTCGTACCCGGCATGAGTGACGAGTTTCGGTGGACGGGGCCCAATCACCTGCTTGAAGACCTGAACCCGGCCCGGGTAGCGCGTCAACGGCACGACAGCGCTCCCGTTCCGGCGCCGGGTCGGAGTGAGGTGGACTCGGGGGTCCCCGGTGGCGGGCGCCCCAACCAGTTGGTCGAGTGCCACACGGTGGGTTCGGGCAAGAGGCACAAGCAAATCGAGGGTAGGGCGACGCTTACCTGACTCGAGTCGTGACAGTGCGCTGACGGAGATACCGGTGGCGTCGGACAGAGCTTCGAGGGTCATGTTGCGATCGCGACGAAGTGCCCGCAATCTCGGTCCGATATCGCTGAGCATCGTCTCCAGTTCGGCATCCATGTGCTCATCTTTGCAGTTTCCGCAAAATTCCTACCGAATTTGCCGGCTCGGTTGCGACGATTCTTCCAACGGTGACCACGGCATAGGAGTCCAACCATGAAACCTTCGAGCGGAATCGACAGACACTCGGCGACCGGAATGCATGCCCGTCGGCGGTGGGGCGTCCTGGCAATCTGCTGCACGAGTTTGTTCGTGGTCGGATTGGACACGACCATCGTCAATGTCGCCCTGCCGACGATCGGGGTGGGTTTCCACGTCGGAATTCCTGGTCTCGAATGGGTCGTCAACGCATACACACTCGTTCTGGCGAGCTTGCTGATCTCGTCCGGAGCCCTGGCCGACAGGTTCGGCCGCAGACGCGTATTCCAGATCGGACTGGTCGTCTTCGGAGTGGCGTCGATAGCGTGCGCACTCGCGCCGTCAGTAGGCGTGCTGATCGCCGCGAGAATTGCACAGGGCGTTGGCGGTTCGATGTTGAGTCCGGTTGCGCTGGCAATTGTGGTCAACGTGATGACCGATCCGAAGGAGCGTGCCAAGGCGATCGGAGTGTGGGCAGCGGTGTTCGGTCTCAGTATGGCCGTCGGGCCCATAGTCGGTGGAGTGCTCATCGACAGCTTCGGTTGGCGATCCGTGTTCTGGGTCAACGTTCCGGTGATCGTGATTGTTCTGGTGTTGACTGCCGTGTTCGTGCCGGAATCGCGTGCTCCGCAGGCGCGAAGGCTCGACCCGGCGGGACAGATGCTGTTGGTCGCTGTGGTGGGCGGCGCAGTGGGACTGCTCATCGAGGGCCCACGAATCGGATGGACGTCACCCGGTGCGGTGGTCGGTTACGTCGCGCTCGCGCTAGCTCTGGCTTCGTTTATTGCTGTCGAATCGAGGAAAGCCGAACCACTCGTCGACCTTGCATTGTTTCGGCACAGGCCGTTTTCTGCGGCGGTTCTCGGCGCAGTCGTGGTGTTTGTGGCATTGAACGCGACGCTGCTGCTCGGCACGCTGTACCTGCAACAAGCGCGCGGCATGACTCCGGCCGCCGCGGGCGTCGTGATTCTCCCGATGGCTGCTGCAGCAACCGTGTGCGCACCGCTGTCGGGGATTCTGGTCGGACGCGTCGGGCCGCGGTTACCGCTGCTGATCGCCGGAAGCTTCACCGCGTTGGGTGGCCTGTGTCTCGTATCGCTCGACAACAACACCGGACTTTCGACTGTACTTGTCGCCTACCTGTTCCTGGGGATCGGTTTCGGTTTCTCGAATGCCCCGATCACCAACACCGCCGTCAACGGACTGCCGAAATCACAAGCCGGACTTGCCGGTGGAATCACATCCAGTGCACGACAGTTCGGCGCTGCTCTCGGCGTCGCATTGGCCGGTGGCGTAGTCGCGAACAGCGTCGAGTCGGATGTGGCACAGGCGTCACACGCGGGGTGGATGCTTGTTGTCGGATGTGGGTTGGTGGTACTTGTCATCGCCTGCGCATCGGTTCAGTCGGCCTCGGTTCAGCAGACATCGGTTCACCCAGCACGGGTGATTCCAACGACCCCGCTCGCCAGATAGAGATGTGGGGGTAACCGATTGTCGTAACCGAACGGGGAATGCCATGTGCCAGACGCCCAAGGACGCAACACCTGCCACTGCGACGGTGAATCGAGACGCCCTCGCGCGGTACGCCATGGAGGACCGGCAAGACTTCGTGGATGTGGATCGCGGCTTGATCGCTCCGTTGCCGGGCAATGTGCTCGGCGACGACGGACATGTGATCTTCGATCCGGAGGCGATGGAATACATCGGCGATGACGTTCCCGCGCCCGACACCGTCAATCCCAGTCTGTGGCGCCAGAGTCAGCTGATTCGCCGGGGCGGGCTCTACCAGGTGACCGATCGCCTCTACCAGGTGAGGAACAACGACATAGCGAACCTGACGGTCGTCGAAGGTGACGAAGGACTGATCATCATCGACTGCATGGCGGGTGTGGAGTCGGCCCGCCAGGGTATGAAGATGATTCGCGAGCACGTCAGCGACAAGCCGGTGGCGGCAATTATCTACACGCACACGCACATCGACCACTACGGCGGCGTCAAGGGGATCGTCGACGCCGAGGACGTTGCGTCGGGAAAGGTGCCGATCATTGCGCCGGGCACGATTGCGTCGTTCGACAAGTTTGCAATCGGTGAGAACGTTGTTGCCGGCAATGCCATGGCCAGGCGGTCGTTCTACGCCTTCGGTGGATTGCTCGACCTCGGTCCGAAGGGGGCGGTCTCCTGCGGGATCGGTGTGCTCAGCACGAAAGGCCCTCAGATCTCATATATTTCTCCCACTGACGGCATCACCGAGACCGGCACGAAACGAGAAATTGCGGGTCTGGAGTTCGAATTCCTCTACGCCCCGGATACGGAGGCTCCTGAGGAGATGCACATCTGGATCCCCGAACTCGCCGCGCTGACCTGTGCGGAGAACGCCAATCATTCGCTCCACAACATCCAGACATTGCGTGGGGCCCGCACTCGCGACGCCCGGAACTTCGCCCGATATCTGGATGAGACCCTCGAACGATGGGGAGACGACGCGGCGGTTCACTACGGACCGCACACCTGGCCCGTGTGGGGTAACGAAAATCTGGTGCCGTTCATCGAATCGCAAAGAGACACATACAAATACATTCACGACCAGGCGCTGCGGCTGGCGAACAAGGGATACACACCGCTCGAAGCTGCCGAGGTGATCGAGCTACCGGACGAACTCGGACGCAAGTGGTACAACCGCGGATATCACGGAACCCTGCACCACGACGTTCGCGCCGTGTACACCAAGGAATTGGGAATGTGGGACGGCGATCCGGTGTCGCTTCATCCGCATCCGCCGGTGGAGTCGGCCAGACGTTTTGTCGATCTCCTTGGCGCACAGAAGATTCTGGACGAGGGCAAGCGGGCCTTCGATGCGGGGGACTACCGCTGGGCTGCTGAGATCCTGCACAAGTTGGTGTTCGCGCAACCGGAGAACACCGAGGCGAAGAACCTCCAGGCCGATGTCTACGAGCAGATGGGGTATCAGGCCGAAGGGCCGCAGTGGCGCGGGATCTATCTGACGGCGGCCCTGGAATTGCGTGAAGGCTCGCAACCCCCGCCCTACATCACGGCGAGCCAGGACAGTGTCCTCGCGATGCCGATCGACATTCTGTTCGACTTCGTCGCAATTCACCTCATCGGCGACAAGGCAACGGACGCCGATCTCCGCATCGATTTCGTGTTCACCGATCACGACAACGAAACCTGGACTGTGTGGGTCAATCGCGGCGTCCTCAATGCCAGGCGGGGAGCGGCGTCGAACACGCAGCTGACGGTGTCCGGACCGAAACCTGCGCTGATCGGCGCACTTCTGCAACCAGGCGCAGCACCCGAATTGGCTCGGGCCGGGAAGATCTCGCTCGACGGTGACGATTCGGCATTGAAGACGCTCGAAGGGTTGTTGGATACCTTCGATCCCAGCTTCAACATCGTCACGCCGTAGCTCAGAGACGAAGGGAGAGTTTCTCGATGTGCACGCGATTGGTTTATCTGGGGCCGAACGACACCGTGATCACTGCCCGGTCGATGGACTGGAAGCTCGATCTCGGTACCAACCTGTGGGCATTTCCCCGTGGCATGGAGCGTGAGGGCTGCGCCGGGGCGAGTTCGATAACGTGGACGTCGTTGTACGGCAGTGTTGTCGCCTCCGCCTACGACATGTGCACGACGGACGGAGTGAACGAGGCGGGACTGTCCGCAAATCTGTTGTGGCTGGTCGAATCCGAGTATCCCGCCTACGACGGATCGACGCCCGGCTTGTCTATCGCGGCGTGGGCGCAGTACGTGTTGGACCGTTGTGCGAGCGTCGAGGAAGCCGTCGAGGTGCTGGCGGCGGAGCCCTTCACCATCGTGACTGCAGCAGTTCCCGGAGAAGACCGTCTGGCGACACTGCACATGTCGCTCTCGGACGCTCGCGGTGACAGTGCCATCATCGAGTACATCGGTGGCCGACAGAGCATTCACCACAGTCGTGACTATCAGGTGATGACAAATTCTCCGATCTTCGACAAACAACTCGCCGTCAACGAGTACTGGAAGCAGATCAACGGAACCGTCATGTTGCCCGGTACCAATCGCGCTGCGGATCGTTTTGCCCGTGCCTCGTTCTACGTCGACGCAGTCCCGAAGACCGACGATCCGCGGACCGCGTTGGCCGCGACGTTCAGTGTCATCCGGAACGTATCAGTGCCCCTGGGTATTTCGACTCCAGACGAGCCGAACATCTCCTCGACTCGGTGGCGCACCGTCGTCGATCACAAACGCGGACTCTACTTCTTCGAATCGGCGATGACGCCGAATACTTTTTGGGTGGATGTGTCGTCGATCGATTTGAGTGAGGGATCAACAGTGCGGAAGCTCGAACTCGGGCCGGACGAGAGCACCGTATTTTCGGAGATTCCACTGATCAGTTCAAACCGGCTGAACCGTTCACCTTTGCCGGGTTGTAGGGGTTGAGCGTCCTCCGGGGATAGGCTGGAGCGGTCACCTCGAACGCACCGGACGCGGTCGAGGGGCAGAGCTGATGTGCCATGACCAAGCGTGATGCCCAGAGCAACGATGCGACCGTTGCAAGCGGGCCCCTGACCCGCCGGGGCCCGGAGACGGAAGTGCGCCGTGGTACCGAAAGATTCTCTCCGACAAGCTCACCCGCGCAGCTTGGCGGTGACGGACGTGAACAGCTCGTGGACGATTGGGAAGCCGGGCGAGCGCCCACCGACCTGCTCGGATATCTCCCCGATCCCGCGGCGATCAGACGTGCGTCGTTGATCGATTTGGTGCGCGCCGACATGGAATGTCGGTGGCTGAGGGAGAACCGGCCGAAACGACTTTCGGAGTATTGCGTCGAGTATCCCGAACTGCTCGACGAGCCACTGCCGGCAGAACTTCTCTACGAGGAATTCCGGTTCCGTAGGCAGCGTGGTGAGAAGGTTGCGGTGCCCGAGTATCTCACCGAGTTTCCGGCGCAAGCAGAAGCACTCGAGAATCTGATCGAACGTGATGCCGCAGCAGGTCCGCCGGCAATCGTGACGCTGGAAAGCTCGGGCTTCGATCGATTCGAGGTCGGGCAACGCTTCGACGATTTCGAATTGATGATGGAAATCGGCCAGGGCGCCTTCGCTCGAGTCTTTCTTGCCCGCCAACTCTCCATGCAGCGTTGGGTGGCGTTGAAGATCTCGCAAAATGTCGGGGTGGAGCCGCAGACCCTCGCACGACTCGATCACCCTCACATCGTTCGGGTCTTCGACCAGCGGGTGCTCGAGGATCAAGCACTTCGGGTACTGATCATGGAGTACGTGCCTGGCGGGACCCTGCTCGAGGTGGTGAGACTCGTGCGTCGGACGCCGCCGGAGCTTCGATGCGGTCGCCTGCTGCTGGACTCGATCGACCAGAATCTGGCGCGAAAAGGGGAGATGCAACCCAGCGAGACCAGCCTGCGACGCGAAGTTGCCGGGTTGTCGTGGCCCGAGACCGTCGCCTGGATAGGGATGCGACTGGCCGACGCGCTGGAATACGCGCGCGAGCACGGGGTGCTGCATCGCGATATCAAGCCCGCAAACGTGCTGCTCACCGTGGAAGGAATACCAAAACTTGCGGACTTCAACGTCAGTTCCAGTGACGTCGAATCCGAGGACGCTGCGTGCCTGGTCGGTGGGTCGGTCGCATATATGTCACCGGAGCAACTGGAGGCATGTTCGCTCGGGGTTCCTGGAAACCTCGATACCCGCAGCGATATCTACTCGCTCGGAGTCATGCTGTGGGAGCTTCTGACCGGTAGTCGTCCGTTTGCCGACGACGGAACACGGGAGTCGGCACCGTCACCGGCAGCAGCGCTCGCGATCCGGCGCCGCGGCGTCGACCCCGCGGCGCAGGAGCATCTTCCCGAAGACTGTCCGGCCGCCCTGCGGCGAGTCCTGGTCAAGTCTCTCGCGCTCGAGCGAGACGCGCGATGGTCAGGTGGCCGGAAGTTGGCCCGTCAGTTTGCGCTGTGTTTGGATCGGCATGCTCGCGATTTGGTCGACCCTGCGCCGAGTAGCCCGCGATCGGTACTGTGGCGATGGGCGCCACTGATCTTGTTGGCTGCCATCTGGATTCCGAATCCCCTTGCGGCAGGATACAACTACTACTACAACAAGATGCTGATCCTCTCCACCTTGTCACCGCAGGTGCAGCAGCATCTCGAACAGGTTCATCTGGCAATCGGTGCGGTAACTCTGGCGATGGGCACAACACTGATTCTCTTCTGGTGCCGGCGTGCGCTCACCGTGCCACGCGGTCTGCATCTGGGACAGACGTACAGTGCCGATGTTCTGTCCACGGCACGCAGTGCGACCCTGTACATGGGGCACCGCGCCGTCGTGATCTGCTTCGGATTGTGGGTACTCGCCGGAATCGCGTACCCGATTGCGCTGCAGGTGCTGGCCGGCGGCATCCCGCCGCGGGCGTACGTGCACTTGATGTCGTCGCTGGCTGTGTGCGGCGCGGTTGCGGTCGCCTATCCGTTCTTCCTTCTGACGTTCTACTCCGTGCGATGCCTGTACCCGATTCTGTTGTCACACGGAGAATTACGAAGCGGCGACGGCCGGGACCTCCGCAAGCTCGGACGCATCAGCACGCGGTACCTCGCCGTGGCAGCGTCGGTTCCCTTGGTGGGAATCGCAGGACTCAGTTTGGTCGGTGGGGGAGCGGGCGAGGACATCAACGCCACCGTTCGGCTTCTGTGCCTGTTCGGAATTTTCGGATTCGTCGGCATCTATCAACTGTTCCGGTGGATCGAAAGTGACTTGCGCGCGCTGTCCCGTGTGGTGACGCTGGAGGCGTCGGCGTCTCCCTGATCAGATCGAATGCGAGTGGGGTTACTTGGCAGCACTCTTGCGAGGCCGACCACGGCGAACTGCCTTTGCCGGAACCGCGGACTTTGCCTCCGGTTCGGCCGGGGGATCGTCGCGCCAGTGAATCTCGATTTCGATCTCTATTTCGTCGCCGTCTACCTCGATCTCGAGTTCCCACCGAACCTGTTCAGGGACAGCGATTTCGATCGAGTCGCCGCCCGATCCCAGTTCCACTTCCGAGCCGCTGGCGAGAGCTTGCCCGAGCGCGATCAGGCGCTCGGCGACTTCCGCTCGCGAGAGTGTGGATTTACTTTTGATCTCCAATTTGGGCACGATCACTCCTGACCTCGGCGGATTCATTGTTCACGGTAATTGGACAATCGAAAGATTGTGGGAGTTTCGCGCGACGGCCGGTTACCCCACTCCTGTGTGAGTCGTCATTTTCAGTCCGCTGCTCGCCAACCTGGGGATTGGATCGCGTACCGTTGCCTTTCATGGAACTGACTCGAGTAGCGGTGGGCAAGGGGTCGTGCACCGTTCGGATCGACGGACCGGTCAGTAAGCACGCGGTCCTCCTTCTCCCGGGCAAAGGCGACCCTGTCGACGTATACGACAAAGTGTGTGAACGCCTCCACAATTCGGATTTGCGCACGGTTGCGGTCGAATCGATCGACAATCTCGACGAGAAGACGGCAGTGGTTCTGCTGGACGAGTTGAACATCGCCTGGGTGAACCTGGTGGGACACCGCGAAGGGGCGGACCTTGCATGGCTGTTGGCCGCGCGCCAGTTCGGCCGCTTCGCGAGCTTGATTTCGGTGGATCGTGGCCATCCGTCGGCAGCCGACATCGCCGGAGTTCCGCCGGTGGAGGTGCCGACAACCATCGTCGTCGGTAGTGCTGGGCGGGCGATTGCCGACGCCAGTGGGCGGTTCGTGTACTCCGATTTCCGGGTGGCCGAAGTGCCTGGAGTCGATGACATCGTGAAGTCCGCGGCGGCTGAACTTGCCACCGAGATCGTGCTGCGCACCAGTCCCTGGTAGTCCCGAGAACTACAAAGGCGGGCATCCCCGAGGGGAGTGCCCGCCTTGTGCGTTCTTCCGAAACAGATGCCGAGCGTTCCAGATGTCGAGCGCTATTAGATGTCCAGGCCGAGCAATGCGTTCTCGACGACCTCTGCCAGGGCCGGGTGGATCCAGTACTGCCCACGGGCCATGTCCTGCGCGGACAACCCGAAACTCATGGCCTGGATAAGAGGCTGGATCACGGTCGGAGCGTGGGTTCCCATGACGTGAGCGCCCAGAAGACGGCCGGTGCCGCGCTCCGCGATGACCTTGCAGAGACCTTCCTGATCTTCCATCGCCCAGCCGTAGGCGACGTCGCCGTACGCCTGGACCTTGACGGTGATGTCGAGTCCGGCGTCACGCGCTTGCTTCTCCGTCATTCCGACGTCGGCGATCTGCGGATCGGTGAACACAGCGGCCGGGACGAACCGGTGATCGGTTGCGCGCAGCCCGGAAGTGTCGTTCCACGCGTCCTGGAGCAGGTTGTGCTGAACAACGCGCGCCTCGTGGTTGGCCACGTGCTTGAGCTGATAGGGGGAGGAGACGTCGCCGAGTGCAAAGACTCCCTCCGCTGTGGTGCGTTGGTACTCGTCGACAACGATGGAGCCGTTGTCGTCGAGTTCGATGCCGGCCTTGTCGAGGTCCAGGAGGTCTCCGTTGGGCTTGCGGCCCACCGCAACCAGCAGAACGTCGCCGGAAACGACTGTGCCATTTGCCAGTTCGACGGCGATGTTCTCCCCGTCTGCGCGGACCGACTGCATCGGTGATCCGAGGTGCACGTCCCACTTCTTGACGGCGAGTTCGGTGAAGCGTTCCGAGATCTCGTCGTCGAGATGACGCAGGAGGCGGCCACTGCGGCCGATGATCGACACGCGAGAACCCAACGCGGAGAACACATGTGCAAACTCAGTGGCAATGAAACCCGAGCCGACGATCACGAGGTGCTCGGGGAGTTCCGGCAGACGCATGATGTCTTCGTTGGTGTAGTACTTCACACCGCTGGAGGAAATCTCCTCGGGAATGATCGGGCGTGAACCGGCCGCGATCACAACCTGGTCGGCAGTGATGGTCTCACCCGTGCCGGTGTTGACGGTCTTCGGTCCGGTGAAGGTGGCGTGGCCGCGGTAGACGGTGGTGTTGGGGCTGTCCTCGCTGCGGAAGCGTTCGCCGCCCGCGGAGATGGGATCGATACGGCCGAACACGCGCTTGACGATGTCGGACCAGCGGACGCCGTCCAGGGTGGCGTCGACGCCGAATTTCTCCGCGTGCGACACCGTGTTTGCGACCTCCGCCGCGTAGACGAACATCTTGGTCGGGATGCATCCGACGTTGAGGCACGTGCCGCCGAAGGTGCCTTCCTCGAGGATCGCGATTTTCTTGCCGTCGAATCGCTCGTCGGGCAACGAATTCCCCGAACCGCTTCCGATGATGGCAAGGTCGTAATGCGTCACTGCGCGTTCTCCTGTGTGGTGGTGTCTGCGTCTGCGGTCAGGTGGCGCTCGAGCCACTCCAGCCACTGATCGAGTTCGGAAAAGGCTGTGGCCAACGGCTTCTGAGTCGAGAGGAAGACGTCGTGGCGCGCGCCGTCGATGGGAACGATGGTAGTCCGATCACCGAGGCAACCTGCCCACCGTGCGATCTGCCTCACATCCAGGACGGAATCGGCCAGGTCGACGCCGGGGTGGTACGCCTTGGCGAACTCCGACTTCTTCGAACGAAGGATCAGCGCTGGTACACCGATGTCCAGGCCGCGGTGCAGTTGCGCGTGTCCGCCGCGCACGGCACGCATCCACCCGAATGTGACCGGACAGCCCGCGAGCGGCTTCCAGTCGAGGTTGTAGTCCCACTCGCCGTTGGCGGAAACGTGCAGGCTCGAGCCGTACGTCGGCAAGCCCGTGCCGGGGATGACAGTCTTCCCGGACACCCGTCCCAGTACGTCGATGGCGGCGGTACCGACGTTGCGCACCATGGGCGGACCCTGCAAGTCGAACCACGGACTGTTGAGCACCAGGCCGGCGATGCCGTGTCCGGAGCTGCCGCCCGGCTTGCGCTGGAGTCGGTCAAGCCACAGAGGAACGATGAGCCCACCGGTCGAGTGCGCCATCAAGAGGAGTTCGCTGCCGTCGGTTTCGGAGTTCACGATGCGCAGGGCCTCGTTGAGTTCGGCGTCGTACAGGGCGAGATCCGACACATAGTGAGCGGTATGGCCCGGTTTCAGTGAACGCCCGCACTTGCGCAGATCCAGCGCGAAGAAGGCGTAACCCTGCTCGGCGAAGTGTTCCGCAAGATGCTTCTGGAAGAAGTAATCGGTGAACCCGTGTACATACAGAACTGCACGGTTCGCCCGGACTGCCTCGCCAGGCGGCTGATAGCGGACGAGTGTGGCGTCGACCTCACCCTCACCGTCCGGATCGGTTCCGAGAGGAATGGTCAGCTGCTGATATCCGTCTCCGAGGACGTCTGGAACCCATGTAGTCACAGATCACAATCTAATCCTCGTTTCCGGACGGCGTTGTAGAGCACAATTGGGGGTGGTAAACGGCGCACTTACGCCCAGGTAACCTATTCGGCGTAACACAGCAGGCGGATGCGCGCACGGCTAATGACAAGGAAGTCGATTCTCCAGTGTCGAATCAGAACGCGGTAGAGACGAAGACGGATGTAGTGCTCGTAGGTGCGGGCATCATGAGTGCCACGCTTGGTGCATTGTTGCGCCAGCTGCAGCCGGACTGGTCGATCTCGACCTTCGAGAGGCTCGACGCCGTCGCAGCCGAGAGCAGCGACCCGTGGAACAACGCGGGAACCGGTCACTCCGCGCTCTGTGAGCTCAACTACACCCCCGAGAACTCGGACGGGACGGTCGATATCAAGAAGGCCGTCAACGTCAACGAGCAGTTCCAGGTGTCCCGGCAGTTCTGGGCACACGCTGTCGAGCAGGGCGTGTTGACGCAGCCCAAGGAATTCATCAACCCCATCGCGCACGTGAGCTTCGTTCACGGCGAGGCCAACGCCAAGTACCTGCGTGCTCGCTACGACGCACTTGCCGGCCACCCGCTCTTCCGCGGCATGGAGTACATCGACGATCCGGCCGAGTTCACCAAGCGCCTGCCGCTGATGGCAAAGGGCCGCGACTTCTCGGACCCCATCGCCCTCAACTGGAGCCAGGACGGCACCGACGTCGACTTCGGAGCGCTCACCAAGCAGCTCGTCGGCTACATCGGCAAGACCGGCGGCAACATGTACTTCGGTCACGAGGTCACCAACCTCACCCAGAACTCGGACAAGACGTGGACCGTCAAGGTCACCAACCGCCGCACCGGTGAAAAGCGCGTCGTGCGTTCACGATTCGTCTTCGTCGGAGCCGGTGGTGGCGCTCTTCACCTGCTGCAGAAGTCGGGCATCAAGGAAGCCAAGGGCTTCGGCGGCTTCCCCGTCAGCGGCGCGTTCCTGCGATGCACCAACCCTGAGCTGATCGACCAGCACAGCGCCAAGGTCTACGGCAAAGCGGCCGTCGGCGCACCGCCCATGTCGGTTCCGCACCTCGACACTCGTGTCATCGGCAACAAGCCCGGCCTGCTGTTCGGACCGTACGCCGGCTGGTCACCCAAGTTCCTCAAGCAGGGCCGGGTCACGGACCTGCCCGGTTCGGTCAAGCCCAATAACATCCTCTCGATGCTCGGCGTCGGCGTCAGCGAACTCGGCCTGGTCAAGTACCTGGTCAGTGAGCTCACCAAGAGCGAAACCGGACGTATCTGGGACCTGCGTGAATTTGCGCCCAAGGCCGAGACCAAGGACTGGGAGCTCATCACCGCAGGCCAGCGCGTTCAGGTGATTCGCCGGGCCAAGGGCAAGGGTGGCGTCCTCGAATTCGGTACCGCCGTGGTGGCTGCCGAAGACGGAAGCATCGCCGGTCTGCTCGGTGCGTCCCCCGGCGCGTCGACGGCTGTTCCCGCGATGCTCGACGTGCTAGAGCGCTGCTTCCCGACCGAATTCCAGGGTTGGAAGGGCAAGCTGCGTGAGATGGTTCCGTCCATCGGCGTCAAGCTCACCGACAACGAAGGACTTTTCAACCAGGTCTGGGATTGGTCCTCGAAGGTCCTCGAGCTCGATTCCGCGACGTCAACCGAATCTCTTCCGGTCGCGGAGACCGCTGCAACTGTGTGATAGTCGCAACCATGACGGCAACAGCAGCATTGAAGCGTTCATGGGCACTCGACCTCGACAACAAGACTTTCTACGAGTTGTTGAAGCTTCGGGTAGAAGTATTTGTCGTCGAGCAGGCCTGCCCGTACCCCGAATTGGACGGGCGGGACCTGCTGACGGAAACCCGCCATTTCTGGCTGGAGCAGGATGGCGAAGTGGTGTGCACTCTCCGGCTCCTCGAAGAGCATGACGACGGCACGAAGAGCTTCCGTATCGGTCGGCTCTGCACGTCACGTGAAGCACGCGGACAGGGCCATACGACGCGATTGCTGCAAGCTGCGCTGGCCGAAGTGGGCGAAGCGCCGTGCCGCATCAACGCTCAGACCTATCTGGTCGACATGTACAGCAAGCACGGCTTCAAAGCTGACGGCGAAGAATTTATCGAGGACGGTATTCCGCACACCCCGATGCGCCGCGGTGGCGGCGAGCCGTTTGAGCTCGCCAGCTGAAACGCAGTCATACACCCGACCCAGTCGGCTCACGGAATTGTGGGCCGACTAGGGTTTTTTCGATACCGAATGCTCGCGGGGAAGTCCTGTTCGATTCAGGTGCGGTCCCGCCACTGTAAAGATCTCACGAGATCCCAGCCAGATTGCCGCGACATTCGGATGAAGCCAAGTTCTCGGCGAGGAAACCGAGAGGTGGAGGGATGTCGACGTGCGTATAGAAGGCGATCAGGCGGCGGTGGCGGGTTTCCCGTTCAGCGCGGTAGTGGGCCAGGACCAACTTCGTTTGGCGCTGATCCTGTGTGCCGTACACCCCGGAATCGGTGGTGTGCTGGTTCGCGGCGAAAAGGGCACGGCTAAATCCACCGTTGTGCGCGCTTTGACGGCTTTGCTACCGGCTGTCGACGACGGCGGTGTGACGCGTCCGGCCAGGTTGGTCGAACTGCCCGTCGGGGCAACGGAAGACCGCGTGATCGGCTCGATCGACCTCGAGAAGGTATTGCGCGACGGTGAGCGCGCCTTCCAGCCAGGACTACTGGCCGCGGCGCATCAGGGTGTTCTGTACGTCGACGAGGTGAACCTGCTGCACGATCACCTGGTGGACGTACTGCTCGACGCGGCGGCGATGGGCCGAGTGCATGTGGAGCGGGACGGAATTTCGCACTCGCACGCCGCGAAGTTCGTCCTCGTCGGAACGATGAATCCCGAAGAGGGAGAATTGCGTCCACAGCTGCTGGATCGTTTTGGCCTTGCAGTGGACGTGTCGGCGTCTCGGGACGTGGATGTGCGCATGGAGGTAGTTCGACGACGCCTCGACTACGAACGCGATCCACAGGCGTTTGCCCACAGCTACGCATCGGCCGATCAGGAACTCGCCGCCGAAATCCTCTCTGCGCGTAGCCGACTCGATGACGTCGAGCTGAGCAACCGCGAACTTCGGCGCATCGCGTCGCTGTGCGCGTCCTTCGACGTCGACGGAATGCGCGCCGATCTTGTTCTCGCCCGTACCGCCACCGCTCACGCTGCGTGGCGCGGTGGCAGTGAAGTCACCGAGGAAGACGTACGAGTCGCGGCGGAACTGACACTGCCGCATCGCCGCCGACGCGATCCCTTCGACGAGCCGGGCCTCGATCAGCAGCAACTCGACGACGCGATGGATCGTGCAGACGAGGATGCTCGGGCCGGCGAGCCTGAACCGCCCCAGAATCCAGAAGGTGGGGAATCCGACGGCGGGGAACCCGAGGGTGGGGAACCCGATGACGGGGGCCCTGATGACGGGGGACCTGATGATGACGGGCCTCATGACGATCCGGACGGTCCGGGCGGGGGAGTTCGCTCTACCGATCGACCGTCTGCCCCACCGAGTAGTCAATTCAAGGCGAAACTTCTCGAAGTTCCCGGTGTCGGTGAGGGTGCGCCCGGTCGGCGTTCACGATCCACGTCGACGCGCGGACGCGTCGTGCGGTCCACCACCGACCGTGGGCACGGCCTGCACCTGACGAGCACGGTGTTTGCCGCAGCGGAATCGCAGATTGCGCGGGGCCGCACGGTGGGCCGTCTACGGTTGGCGCCGGCCGATCTGCGCGGCGCGATTCGCGAAGGGCGCGAAGGCAATCTGATCGTGTTCGTGGTGGACGCGTCGGGGTCGATGGCGGCACGTGACCGGCTTTCCGCTGTGACGGGCGCCGTTGTCTCACTGTTGCGCGACGCTTACCAGCGCCGCGACAAGGTAGCCGTCATCACCGTCCGGGGCCGCGAAGCTGAGCTGGTTCTGCCGCCGACGTCGTCCGTGGACATCGCTGTTCGCCGATTGCAGTCCATGCGAACAGGTGGCAAATCACCACTCGCAGAAGGTTTCTTGCGTGCCCGTGAGGTGATTCTGCGTGAGCGGCTCAGGGATCCGCAGCGCCGCGCGCTCATGGTTGCGCTCACAGACGGGCGAGCCACCGGCGGCAAGGACGCGCTGCACCGCGCTCGTGTTGCCGCGCACCTGCTCGCCGATGCATCGGTTGCTTCGATCGTCGTGGACTGCGAAACCGGGCTTGTCCGTTTGGGATTGGCCGCCGAATTGGCCCGAGAACTACGAGGTGGATGCGTCCGCCTTGCCGAATTGTCAGCTCAGCAGGTCGCGGGTGTCGTCCGCGCCGCCGCCTAACGTTTTCATTTCAGGAGATCACCATGCCTAAAGGCGTTCCCGACACAGTCCCCGACGACGGCTTGACCACACGTCAGCGTCGTAACGCACCGGTGCTTGCTGTCCATACCGGACCGGGAAAGGGTAAGTCCACCGCAGCCTTCGGGATGGCGCTGCGTGCCTGGAACCAGGGATTCGACATCGGCGTCTTCCAGTTCGTGAAGAGCGCAAAGTGGAAGGTCGGCGAGGAAGCCGCGTTCCGCGCACTCGGAAACCTGCACGACGAGAGTGGCGTCGGTGGGCCGGTGCAGTGGCACAAGATGGGTGAGGGCTGGTCCTGGACCCGTAAGGCCGGCAGCGAGGAAGACCACGCGGCTGCAGCAGCGGAGGGATGGCAGGAGATCGCCCGTCGCCTGGCAAACGAAACGCACCGCTTCTACGTCCTCGACGAGTTCACCTATCCGCTCAAATGGGGATGGGTCGACGTCGAGGAGGTTGTGCAGACCCTGCGCGATCGACCGGGAAATCAGCATGTGGTGATCACCGGACGTGACGCGCCGCAGGCGTTGATCGATGCGGCCGACCTCGTGACCGAGATGACCAAGATCAAGCACCCGATGGACGCCGGCCGAAAGGGCCAGCGAGGCATCGAATGGTGAGTTCGTCCACCCCCGCGGTTGTTATCGCCGCACCCGCATCAGGTAGCGGAAAGACCACGGTGGCAACGGGATTGATCGGCGCTCTCCGCCGAGCCGGCAGCAGTGTGGCACCGTTCAAGGTGGGTCCGGATTACATCGACCCCGGCTACCACGGGCTTGCGGCGGGACGGCCAGGTCGCAACCTCGACACCGTGCTCGTCGGCGAAGAGCGCATTGCGCCGCTCTATCAGCATGGCACCTCAGGCTGCGATATCGCGGTGGTCGAGGGCGTCATGGGCCTGTTCGACGGCAAGATCGACGAAGCCAATGCGCAGGCGTCGGCGGAAGGGTCGACGGCACAGGTGGCCGCGGTTCTGGGTGCACCGGTTGTTCTGGTCATCGATGCTCGCGGGCACAGCCAGAGCCTAGCCGCTGTGTTGCACGGCTTTGCCACCTACGACGCCAGTGTGCGGATCGGCGGCGTCATCCTCAACCGCGTCGGCAGCGCCCGGCACGAGCAAGTTCTGCGCCACGCGTGCGACAAGGTGGGGATACCGGTACTCGGGGTTGTTCCGCGTTTGGCTGAACTGGAGGTGCCGTCGCGTCATCTGGGTTTGATTCCGGCTGCCGAGCACGGCACCGCGGCAGTTGCCGCGGTGGACGCGATGTCGGAGTTGATCGCAACTCACGTCGATCTCGGCGCGGTGCGCGCGCTGGCCACATCGAATGTTGTTGCACCTGAGTGGGATCCAGCGCAGGAAGTGGGGGAGCTTCGCGGCTCGCGGCCCGTGGTGGCGATGGCGGGCGGACCTGCCTTCACCTTCGGGTACGCCGAGCATCGTGAACTTCTCACTGCCGCGGGCGCTGACGTGCAGGTCTTCGATCCTCTGCGCGACGAATTGCCGTCCGGTACTGCCGCCTTGGTTCTTCCCGGCGGATTTCCGGAGGAGCATGCTGTCGACCTCGCGTCGAATACTGTTCTGCTGAAACAGGTTCGAGAATTGGCCGACGGCGGAGCGCCGATCCACGCCGAGTGCGCCGGCCTGCTCTACCTCGCCCGCAGCCTCGACGGTCATGCGATGGCCGGAGTTGTCGGCGTCGACGCGGTTTTCGGTAAACGACTCACACTCGGGTATCGGGAGGCGGTGGCGTTGACCGACTCGAGTCTTTTCGCGGCGGGTTCGCGTGTCGCCGGGCACGAATTTCACCGCACGTCGCTCGTCAGCGCCGACGCCGACGGGTGCGCAAGCGCGTGGGGTTGGCGACCGTGGGACGGCGGCGCAGTGCGCGAGGGATTTGTTCGCGGTGGGGTTCACGCGTCGTATCTCCACACACATCCGGCGGGTCAACCAGGGTCGATCGCCAGTTTTGTCGAGGCTGCTCGTGGTTGAGGTACATGTCGGACTCGGGTTCACGACATCTGCCACTACTACCGAGATCGTCGACGCCGTGCGAGGGATACTGCCGCAGGGCTCGGCGCTCGTCGGCCTTGCCACCGCCGCGGTCAAAGCCTTTGCCCCGGCTCTGATCGACGCCGCGCAGATCCTGTCAGTCGATGTCGCTGCGTTCACGTCGGAAGAACTTGCAGCCGTGCCCGTTCCGTCACCGTCAGGGCGCGTCCATCAGGCTGTGGGTACCGCCAGCGTCGCCGAGGCGGCAGCGATCCTGGCTACCGGTCACGGGCAGTTGATCGTGGGTAAGACCTCGACCGGTGCGGTGACGGTCGCCGTGGCCAGTAAAGTTTCCCCAGCGAGCACAGGTTTTCCAGCGAGCACAGCTTTTCCAGCGAGCATAAAGATCGACGATGAAATGGAGTGCGAGTGAGCGAGCCCACCGCAGACGAGACCAACTACCTGGTCGGACTCAACCTGACCGATCGACGCGTTGTCGTATTCGGCGGCGGGACGGTCGCTCAGCGCCGCCTCGGCCTGCTGGTCGCGTCGGGCGCAGCAGTTCACGTCATCAGCCGCGAGCTCACGCCGGCGGTCGAGGGCATGGCAACGGCAGGGCAGATCACAGTCGAACTGCGCCCGTACCAGGATGGTGACCTCGAGGGTGCCTGGTACGCAATCGCGTCGACGGACGAACCGGAGACCAATGCGGCAATCGTCGCAGAGGCCGAGCGTCATCGAATCTTCTGCGTGCGCGCCGACAACGCCAAGCGCGGCACCGCCGTCACACCCGCAAGTGCCGAGTACGACGGTATGAGCATCGGCGTCCTGGCCGGCGGCGATCATCGTCGTTCGGCGGCCGTCCGTACCGCTGTGGTCGAAGGTCTGCAGTCCGGTGTCCTCGCGGATACGGCCGAACCGGCAGCGCCCGGCGTTGCACTGGTCGGCGGTGGGCCAGGCGACCCGGATCTGATCACCGTGCGCGGTCGGCGGTTGCTGGCCCGCGCCGACGTTGTGGTTGCCGACCGACTGGCACCGCCGGAGTTGCTGGCAGAACTCGGCCCCGACGTCGAGGTCATCGACGCCGCGAAGATTCCGTACGGCCGGGCCATGGCGCAGGAAGCCATCAACGCGGCGCTGATCGACAACGCGAAGGCCGGAAAGTTCGTCGTGCGGCTCAAGGGCGGCGACCCCTACGTCTTCGGTCGTGGCTACGAAGAACTCGAAGCGTGTGCCGCAGCCGGTGTTCCGGTGACCGTAGTGCCCGGAATCACGAGCGCGATTTCCGTACCGTCGGCAGCCGGTATCCCTGTCACGCATCGCGGCGTCACCCACGAGTTTGTCGTCGTGAGTGGGCACGTTGCTCCGGACCATCCTGATTCACTGGTCGACTGGTCGGCTTTGGCGAAGCTGCGCGGCACGATCGTGCTGCTCATGGCCGTCGAACGCATCGATCAGTTCGCGACTGCACTCATCGAGGGCGGGCGTGCCGCGAACACTCCGGTCATGGTGATTCAGGAGGGCACATTGCGTACGCAGCGTGAGTTGCGGGCCGATCTGGCAACGGTTGCTCAGCGCGTCAAGGACGAAGAGATCAAGCCCCCGGCCATCATCGTGATCGGACCGGTGGCGGGCTTTTCCGTCAACGCTGGGTAACGTGAAGTCTTGTGTCTGATTCCCCAAAATCTGAAACCGCTCAATCCGCGGCCCCAGCGGTCAATGCGCCGGTAGCGACCCGAGTCATCGGACTCGCCATCATCGTCCTGAGCGGTTTGCAGATGATGGTGGTGCTCGACGGCACCGTCGCCAACCTTGCGCTTGCGCCGCTTCAGGCTGATCTCGGCCTCAGTGACAGCGGCCGAAATTGGGTGCTGACGTCGTATGCCCTCGCATTCGGCGGGCTGATGTTGCTCGGTGGGCGACTCGGTGACGCGTACGGGCGCAAGAAAATGTTCATCGCGGGCGTTGCGCTGTTCACGGTGGCGTCGTTGCTGTGTGGTTTGGCGTTGAACGAAGGCATGCTGATCGCGGCGCGGGCCCTGCAAGGCGTCGGAGCGGCCGTAGCGTCGCCGACGGCCTTCGCTCTTGTGGCGACTACATTCGCCGCGGGTCCGGCTCGTAATCAGGCCATCGCGATTTTTGCCGCCATGACCGGCGTCGGTTCGATTGCCGGACTGATCATCGGCGGCGCGTTGACCGAGGTGTCATGGCGACTGATCTTCCTCATCAACGTTCCCATCGGCATCGTGCTCGTGGGGATGGCGTTTCGGGCTCTGCGCGAAACAACGCAGACTCGGCTCGCCCTGGATGTGCCGGGCGCGATTCTTGCGACGCTCGGCTGCACCGGCATCGTCTTCGCGTTGACCGAGGGTCCGGAAATGGGCTGGGGGAGCGTCGCCGTTATCGGCGCGTTGGTCGCCGGGTTGATCGCTCTCGGAGCATTCCTGTTCGTCGAACGCACCGCCAAGAATCCGTTGCTCCCGTTCTCGTTGTTCGCCGACCGGAACCGCGTTGCGACCTTCCTGGCGATCTTCTTCGTCGGTGGCGCGATGTTCAGCATGACCGCGTTTGTTGCTCTCTTCGTGCAGGACATCATGGAGTACTCGCCGCTGCGCGCGGGCTTGGCGTTCATCCCGTTTGCCATCGGACTAGGTGCCGCAGCAACGGTCGCGTCGAAGTTGGCGGTGCGTGTCCAACCTCGCTGGCTTGTTCTGACCGGTGTGCTGATCATGATCGTCGGGCTTCTCTACGGCTCCACCCTCGACTCCAGTTCCACCTACCTTGCCAATCTTTTTGTCCCCGTCATCGGGATCGGATTCGGTATCGGACTGGCGATGGTGCCGCTGCCACTGTGCGCGATCGCCGGTGTTCCCGAGACGGAGATCGGCCCGTTGACCGCCATTTCCCAGGTTGCCCAGACGCTTGGCGGCCCACTCGCGCTGTCGGTCATCGGTGCGATGGCGACGTCGAAAACTCTCTCGCTCGGCGGCATCTCGGGCAAGGCCGCCGAGATGAATCCGGCCCAACTGATCGCCCTCGGAGAGGGATACACCTTTGCACTTGTCGGCTGTGCGATCTGCGCGGTACTTGCCGGCATTGCGGCCGCGTGCATCAGATTCACCCCGGCCCAGGTAGCTCAGGCGCAGGCAGCGGAGAAGGCAGCCCAGGGAATCAGCTGATCAGCCCTGTTTTTGTACGTCGCAACTGGATACGATCGTTTCAAGAGGGCCGAGATTCCCGAAGGATCGGAGTGCCGTGATGCGGATCGCGGATATCTTGCGCAACAAGGGCAACAGCATTGTCACCATCGACGCCCACACCACCGTCAACGCGCTACTGTGCGATCTTGCTCGCCACAACATCGGTGCCATGGTCGTCCTGGACGGCGACGCTGTTGTCGGAATCATCTCCGAGCGCGACGTGGTGCGGCGATTGCACGAGCGGGGTCCGGAATTGCTGGCCACCGAAGTGTCCGAGGTGATGACAGCGTTGATGTACACGTGCGTGCCTGCTGATTCCGTGGACAGCATTGCCGCGATCATGACCGATCGCCGAATCCGCCATCTACCGGTCATCGAAGACGGCGAATTGCTCGGAATCGTCAGCATCGGTGACGTGGTCAAGAGCCGGATCGACGAGTTGCAGAGCGAGCGCGATCACCTCGAGTCGTACATCGACCAGGGCTGAGACGCTGACCGGTCTCGCGCGGTAGCTACGCTCGTGTGATGGCTGCAATCCAGGATTCCACAGCAGGCACGGCCACCACCGTGGCCGGCCTCGAGAGCACTTTCGCTGACGAGCTTGGCGCTTTGACCGTGCCATGGCAAGGTACCGCTGCCCCTGACCCGCAGTTGCTCGTTGTCAACGAGCAACTGGCTGCGTCGTTGCGCTTGGATGTGGAAGCGCTGCGAAGTGCGGACGGGGTTGGCGTCCTGTCCGGGTCGACGGTGCCGGTCGGGGCCAAACCGGTGGCGATGGCGTATGCGGGTCATCAGTTCGGTGGATACGCACCCATCCTCGGGGACGGTCGGGCGTTGTTACTCGGTGAACTGATGAACAGTGACGGTCAGCGAGTGGATCTGCATCTCAAGGGTTCGGGGCGCACGCCGTTCTCGCGGGGCGGTGACGGGTATGCGGTTGTCGGGCCGATGCTGCGCGAATATCTGGTCAGTGAGGCGATGTATGCCCTCGGTACCCCCACGACACGCGCGCTGTCGGTGGTGGCGACGGGCCGGGACGTTCGCCGCAGCGGCGCAGAACCCGGTGCCGTGCTTGCACGGGTCGCATCGAGTCACCTTCGGGTGGGGACCTTCGAGTTCGCGGCCCGGCAGGGCGACGTCTTGCAGCCGCTCGCCGACTACGCGATCGCCCGCCACTGCCCGGAGCTGACCGAACTGCCGGCAACGGGTGCACACAATCGGTACCTGAGGTTCCTCGACGCGGTGGTCGAGGCGCAGGCGTCACTGGTGGCGCGGTGGATGCTCATCGGTTTTGTACACGGGGTGATGAACACCGACAACACGACAATTTCGGGGGAGACCATCGATTACGGTCCGTGCGCCTTCCTCGACGCGTTCGATCCGGCGGCAGTGTTCAGCTCGATCGACAGCGGCGGCCGCTATGCGTTCGGCAATCAGCCCGGTGTCTTGAAGTGGAATCTGGCGCGCTTCGCGGAAACACTCTTGCCACTGATCGATTCCACACCCGATGATGCGATTTCCGCGGCGTCAGCAGTTCTCGACACGTTCGACGAGCGCTACGAGGGCCACTATGCGGCCGGTATGGCGGCAAAGCTCGGTCTGGCTCATCCGATTGTCGATCGAGCGCTTGTCGACGATGTGCTGACAGTGTTGGCGGAACACGGTGCTGATTGGACGGGCAGTTTCCGTGCGCTCGCGGACGAACTGCGCGGAAATTCGGCGCCCCTGGACACTCTCGTGCCACGGGATCACATCGCGCCCTGGTTGCAGCGGTGGCACGAGGCACTGACGGAACAGGGGCGCGGGGGCGCGGAGACCGCGAGCGCAATGGACCGCGTCAACCCGCTCTACATTCCGCGCAATCATCAGCTCGATGCTGCCCTGCGCGCCGCGACCGACGGCGACCTCGTTCCCTTCGAGAAACTGCTCGAGGTTGTCACCCATCCCTTCGACCGACGCGACGAGTGGTCCGACTTCACCGCACCTGCCCCGCAGATTTTCAGTGAAACGTTCCAAACCTTCTGTGGCACTTGATTTATGATCGAGTGCCGCCAGCACAAGGTGAAATGCGGGCCCGCCAGCACCTCAATGCCGGCGGGCCGCTTGATCATGCGCGTTCCACTGGGAGCCACAGTTCGCACGTGGCCGTGCTGAAGTCATCGGCGCGGTCGAGAACTGCGACGATCGACGGACCCGGCCGGAGCCGCCACGGGTTCGATGGAAACCAGTCCGTCGCGGTCGCCGCCCAGGTTGTCTGCAACGCAGTCGGATACTCGCCCTCGGTGCGGAACACCGCCCACCTACCGGCGAGAACCTCGATCGTGTCGAGATCGTCGGGCGCCGGTGTCGTGTCGGTGACGGCGACGCCGTGCAGGTAGGTCAGCTCGCTTCCTTCGGTGTAATCCGGGTCGACGTCGGCGCTCACTTGGAGCAGACCGGCCGGTTCGGTGTCGCCCAGCTTTTTGAGGCGTGCGTGCTCTGCAGCCGGCAGAGAAGCGATATGCGCTTGGATGTGGGGGTTGATGCTCTCGTGGATGAGGGGCACGCGGGTGGCGTGGCCGACGAGTCGGAACGCCGGTCGATCGGTGATGCGGGTGTCCATGGTGATGTTCCCTTCTACGGTCAGGCGGAACCTGAGCTGCGGTTGCGTCCGAAGGGGGCCGCCGTCTCGCTTGACGTCGCCGGGGCTGACGCCGTGCACGGATCGGAAGGCTCGGCCGAAGGCTTCGGTCGACCCGTAGCCGTAGCGGACCGCGATGCTCAGCAGGTTCCCGTTTCCGAGAACGTCTGCCGCTGCGACCGACATGCGGCGACGCCGGATGTACTCCGACAGGGGCATGCCCGCCAGCGACGAGAACATCCGTCGGAGGTGGTATTCCGTCGTGCCGAGCTCAGTCGCCAACAAAGCGACATCGAGGTCATCGTTCAGACGATCCTCGACCAGCTCGACCAGTTTGTTCAGCTCCGCGATCATGGCGCCTCCTTCGACACCCACACTTCCGGGTCGTCCCGATCGGCACCCTACTATCGCGGTCCGATCGGATCGTCTTTGTCCCTCGAGGACGTGCCCGTAAGGCGGTCGATCGCCGCGCGCCTCGCGACCCGAATAGGTGGCTGTCAGTATCAGAGGAGACTGCACTATGACCTGCGAGGGTGCGGCGTTTATGTGCTGTGGCCCGGGGTGACGACATATCCCGCACCGACGTCGCAGACGCGAACCCTGACTCCCCGAAAGCCATCTGTGCGAACGACGTTCGAGTAACTGCCTTCTGTGACTTGCCTGCGCAGTTTCGGGGTGTGTCCGGGGCTCACCGCCGACGAAATACCGGCTTCTTTGCGATCTTCAGATCGCCGCCGTGAGAACCCACCGCCGCGTGCTGAGAGGAAGCCATCAATCCGTCAGGATGATCAATTCACGCTCCGATGCGATTTCCACGCGCAGGCCCGCCTTCGATGCGACTCTGGCGACTCCCTTGATGTCGCTGGGTTCGGCGCGCGAGACCACTAGGGCGCGCGCCAGCAGCCCCTTGTGATGCTTGTTGAAGTGACTGACCACAGTGCGGGTGCCGTCCGGCTTCTCGGTGAGGACCGTTGCGATCAACGCGTCCGGAACGGGGCCGAGGTCCTGGTAGGTGCCGGACCGTAGATCGATGACAAGGCCGTCGGCTTCGGCGGCCAAAGCTTTCGGTAGTTCCGGCTTCCACAGGGAGCGGAGCGTACCCATCCCCGGCAGCTTGGACCCGCCCGAGAGGCGGTAGGCGGGAATCAGATCGCCTGCCCGGACGGCGCCGAACAGGGCGGAACCGATCGCGATCCGATCGAGTGCCTTGGCCTTCTGGGCCCGCGTGAACGACTTCGCGTCAAGGGCGTCGAACAGCACACCGGTGTAGCGCTGCAGTGCGGGGCGGGTTGCCGAGACCCACAATTTCGCGTTGCGTTCCACCTCGTCCGCCTGGGTCGGCCCGAGCCCCAGCGCCTGGCACGAGGCATCGACGTCGGCGGCCAGATCGACGAGCGTCTGTACCAGCAATTCGCGCGTTTCGGTCAACTGGGGCATCGACAGTTCAGCCAGATCGAGGGGCGCGTCCTTGCCGCCGTCGGACTTGGTTTCTGAGGGAGGCAGCAATACAAGCACCCCGATACCGTACCGACGCCCGCGGACGGCACAGCGCCGACTATCCTTGTACCTCGTGATTACCCGTCTGTCCCACCTGTTCCTGCGTACCCTGCGTGACGATCCCTCGGACGCCGAAGTTGCCAGCCACAAACTGCTGGTTCGCGCCGGCTACGTGCGCCGTATCGCTCCAGGCGTCTACTCGTGGTTGCCACTGGGATTGCGGGTGCTGCGCGAGGTCGAGCGCGTTGTCCGCGAAGAGATGAATGCCATGGGCGGCCAGGAAATTCTGCTCCCCGCACTGCTGCCGCGTGAGCCCTACGAGGCGTCAAACCGGTGGACCGAATACGGCGCCGGACTGTTCCGCCTCAAGGACCGCAAGGGCAACGACTACATGCTCGGCCCGACCCACGAAGAGCTTTTTGCTCTGACGGTCAAGGGTGAGTACAACTCCTACAAGGACTTCCCGGTCACCCTGTACCAGGTGCAGACCAAGTACCGCGACGAAGAGCGTCCGCGCGCCGGCATTCTGCGTGGCCGCGAGTTCGTCATGAAGGACTCGTACTCCTTCGACCTCACCGACGAGGGTCTGACAGCGTCGTACCAGGCGCACCGCGACGCGTACGAGAAGATCTTCACGCGGTTGGGCGTCAAATACGTCATCGTCTCGGCTACGTCGGGTGCAATGGGCGGCAGTGCTTCCGAGGAGTTCCTCGCCGAGAGCGAGATCGGCGAAGACACCTACGTGCGCTGCCTCGAATCCGGTTACGCCGCAAACGTCGAGGCCGTCAAGACGGTTGTGCCCGAGGCCATTCCGTTCGACGGACTGCCTGAGGCCAAGGTCTACGACACCGCGAACACCCCCACCATCGACACCCTGGTGGACTGGGCGAACGGTGCTGACCTCGGCCGCACGATCACCGCTGCCGACACCCTCAAGAACATCATGGTCAAGACCCGCCTGCCCGGCGGCGAATGGGAACTTCTCGGCATCGGCATCCCCGGCGACCGCGAGGTCGACGAAAAGCGCCTGGAGGCTTCGCTCGAGCCCGCCGAGTTCGTGATGATCACCGAGACCGACTTCAAGAACAACCCGTTCCTGGCCAAGGGTTACATCGGCCCGAAGGCGCTGCAGGCCAACGGTGTTCGCTACCTTGTCGATCCGCGCGTCGTCGACGGCACCAGCTGGATCACCGGCGCCGACGAAGACGGCAAGCACGTTGTCGGCCTCGTTGCCGGTCGCGATTTCACGCCCGACGGAACCATCGAAGCCGCTGAGGTTCGCGACGGCGACGCCTCTCCCGACGGAGCCGGCACGCTGGTCTCGGCCCGCGGCATCGAAATCGGTCACGTCTTCCAGCTCGGCCGCAAGTACACCGACGTGTTCAACGTCGACGTCCTCGCCGAGAACGGCAAGCCGGTTCGCCCGACCATGGGTTCGTACGGCGTCGGCGTCTCGCGCCTCGTTGCCGTCATCGCCGAGCAGCACCACGACGAGAAGGGCTTGCGCTGGCCCGCGGAGGTCTCACCGGCCGACGTCTACCTCGTCATCGCGAACAAGGACGAGACAGCTCGCGAAGGTGCCGAAGGCCTCGCAGCGCAGCTCGACCGCGCCGGACTCGAAGTGATCCTCGACGACCGCAAGGCATCGCCCGGCGTGAAGTTCAAGGACTCCGAGCTGATCGGTGTTCCGCTGATCGTCGTCGTCGGCCGTGGTTGGGCTGACGGTAAGGTCGAAATCCGCGACCGCTTCACCGGCGAAAGCCGCGAAATCGACGCCGATTCGGCAATCGAGGAGATCATCGCCGCAGTTCGCGGCTGATCCGAGAAGATGTGCGGGCCGCCGCAGACACTGTTCGAGGTGTCTGCGGCGGCCCTTCTTTTCTGCCACAATCGACCCTATGGAACGCGAACCGGATTGGGCAGAAGTCGACGGTTACCTTGTCTCCACGTTGGTGGGTGAAGATCCCGTCCTCGACGCGGCACTCGCCGCCAACACCGCGGCCGGCCTGCCGCCTATCGACGTAGCGCCGAACCAAGGCAAGTTGCTGCATCTGTTTGCTCGAATGTGCTTGGCGCGCAACGTCCTCGAAATCGGAACCCTCGGCGGGTACAGCACCATCTGGTTGGCCCGCGCCGTCGGACCGTCGGGGCGCGTCATCAGTCTCGAATTCGAACCGGCGCACGCCGAGGTCGCGCGCGCCAACATCGAACGCGCCGAACTTGCCGATCGGGTCGACATCCGCGTCGGCGCTGCCCTCGACAGCCTGCCGTTGATCGCGAAGGAAGAACTCGGTCCCTTCGACCTGGTGTTCATCGACGCGGACAAGGAAAACAACAGCGAATACGTGCGGTGGGCCCTTGCCCTGTCGCACCCGGGAACAGTCATCGTCGTCGACAACGTCGTGCGTGGGGGACACGTCTCGAATCCGGATATCGACGACGAGCGAGTCAAGGCCAGTCGTGCCGTCCTCGAGATGATCGCGGCCGAACCTCGACTCGACGGCACCGCGATCCAGACCGTCGGATCGAAGGGGTGGGACGGGTTCGCCGTTGCAGTAGTCAACGAGTGAGCGCACACTCGAAGCGGTGAGGATGCTGGGCGCAGCAAAGGCGGCATGGTTGTGGGTGCGGAGCGCACCCGGTACGTATATCTGGTTGTTGGCCCTGCTCTTCACCACACTGTTCCTGCGACATCTTCCCGACAATGTTCAGGAACACTTTCTCGGTAAGCGCTCCACCAATCTGCATCACCTCTCCGAGGACCCGATCCGCGTCCTGTTCTCGAGTGCGTTCTGGCTCGAAGGTGGTGGCTGGCTGGGGTATCTGGTTCTGTTCACTGTTTTTCATGCCACGGCAGAGCGCTGGCTCGGGACGTGGCGGTGGTTGTGCGTTGTCGTGATCGCGCACGTCGGCGCCACCTACATCAGTGAAGGTGTTCTCTACGAAGGCATTCGGCACGGATATGTCGCGGAGTCGGCGGTCAACACTCTCGACGTCGGGGTCAGTTACGGGTTGGCCGGGGTCGTCGGTGTTCTCGTGTACCGGATTTCAAAGCCCTGGCGCTACGTCTACCTCGGCGCAGCGGTGGTTTTCTATGCGGTGCCGTTGATCTTTGCCACCACTTTCACTGCGGTCGGGCACATGTCGGCGTTACTGCTCGGAGTGGCGTGTTATCCGCTGACTCGCACCCTTCCCAACCTAAGTTACTCACTGGTAGGTTTACGGCATCGACGAAAGGTATGACGTGTCTGACACCGACGGATTGCTGTTCAACCCCCACACCGAAGATTTTGCCCGTTTTGATCCCGAGACTCGCAGGCTGCTGTTGGCAACAGTGGAATGGTTCGAAAGCCGGGGCAAGAAGCAGCTCCTGCACGACGATCTCGAAGCTGTCTGGGTGTCGGACTTCCTCGACTTCGTCAAGAAGGAGAAGTTGTTCGCGACGTTCCAGACTCCGGCGGCCTATGCCGACGGCGATGAGGACCGTCGCTGGGACGGTGCCCGCAATGCGGCACTGAGTGAGGTCTTCGGCTTCTACGGACTGGCGTACTGGTACGCGTGGCAGGTCACGATCCTCGGACTCGGACCGATCTGGATGAGTGACAACGACTCCGCGAAGAAGCGTGCGGCACAGGAACTCGCCGATGGTGGAGTCATGGCGTTCGGACTCTCCGAGCGCGACCACGGCGCCGACGTCTACTCCACCGACATGCTTCTTACCCCGGCCGACGGTGACGTCGCATTCCGAGCGAGCGGCGAGAAGTACTACATCGGCAACGGCAACGTCGCGGGAATGGTGTCTGTATTCGGCCGTCGCACCGATGTCGACGGGCCCGAGGGGTACGTGTTCTTCGTTGCGGACAGCGCGCACCCGAACTACCACCTCGTCGACAACGTCCTCCGCGGTCAGATGTACGTCAGCAACTTCCGGTTGGAGGACTACCCGGTCCGGGAGGAAGACATCCTGCACACCGGCGTCGCGGCATTCGAAGCAGCGCTCAACACCGTAAACGTCGGAAAGTTCAACCTCTGCACCGGTTCGATCGGGATCAGTGAGCACGCGTTCTTCGAGGCAATCACCCACGCGCAGAACCGAATTCTGTACGGAAATCCCGTCACCGACTTCGCTCACGTCCGAGCAGCGTTTGTCGACGCGTACTCCCGCCTGGTTGCGATGAAGCAGTTCAGCGCGCGGGCCGTCGACTACTTCCGCAGTGCGAGCCTCGATGACCGTCGCTACCTGCTGTTCAACCCGATGACCAAGGCCAAGGTCACCTCCGAAGGTGAACGTGTTGTCGGACTTCTGCACGACGTGATCGCTGCCAAGGGTTACGAGAAGTCCACCTACTTCCGCGAAGCCGCGCAGGTGATCGGCACACTGCCCAAGCTCGAGGGCACCGTTCACGTCAATGTCGGCTTGATCCTCAAGTTCTTGCCGAACTACCTCTTCAATCCGGCAGAGTTTCCGGAGATTGTCACGCGCGGCGACGCTGCGGACGACGAGTTCTTCTGGAATCAAGGACCGACTCGTGGTGCGGCAAAGATCCAGTTCCACGAGTGGAAGCCGGTGTACGAGAAGCATTCCTCGATCCCGAACGTCGCCCGTTTCTACGAGCAAGCGATCGCGTTGACTGAATTGCTGACATCGGCGGCGCCGGACGCAGCGCAGCAGAAGGATCTCGATTTCATGCTCAACGTCGGGCATCTGTTCTCGCTCGTCGTGTACGGCCATCTGATCCTCGAGCAGGCCGAAATCGCGGGACTCGACGCCGACATCGTGGATCAGATCTTCGACTTCCAGATTCGCGATTTCTCCGGCTATGCGATTGCGCTGCACGGGAAACCGTCGTCGACGCCGGAGCAACAGGCCTGGGCACTCGCAGCTGTGCGCAAACCCGTCGTCGACGGTGAGCGCTTCGACCGCGTATGGCAGCAGGTCAAGGCATACGACGGCGCGTACGAGATGCGCGCATGAGTGCGGTGGCAACCCGCGACCAGCTGATGGCGGTGGTCGAAGGATCTCCCAAAGCTGTCGGCGCACATGATCGTTCGGCGTGGGTATCGCTGTTCAGTTCGGACGGTCAGGTCAACGATCCTGTTGGTTCGCGTCCGCACAACGGGCGGGCGTCGATCGAGCGTTTCTACGACACGTTCATCGCCCCGAACACCATCACGTTCCAGGTCGAGCGCGACATAGTGTGTGGCCGAACAGTGTGGCGCGATCTCAGTCTCGCCACCGAAATGTCGACCGGCGTCGTCCTGAACGTGCCGATGCATCTGCGCTACGACCTGGTCGGTGAGCCGGACTCGTTGCGGATCGGAACCCTGTACGCCCATTGGGAATTGGCGACCATGCTGAGCCAGCTTGCCACCGCGGGTGCGGCCGGCGTCAAGGCTGCGGCCAAGCTGACACCACAGTTGCTGTCCAACCAGGGGATCGGCGGAGCGATTGGCTTCTCCCGCGGCATCCTCGGGGTCGGGTCGAAGGGAAAGCAGGCGGCAACACGATTCCTCGACGCCGCAAAGGTCGGCCGGATTCCGCCCATACCGGTCGAGCTTCCGACGGGTACGTACCTGTCCACCGCTGACGCCAACGACCTTCTGGCCGGGGTGAGCCGAAGCAAGGTCCTCGCTGCGGGCCGGACCGTCACGGCAAGCGTCGTCGTCTGCGGTGAACCGGCCATCGCGCTCTTCCGATTCGAGGGCTCGGGGCATCGAATCAACCGGGTGCGGTTCTTCACCGAGAGCTGACGTGATCGGCTCGGCGCACCGATACCGGCGCGCCGAGCCTGGCGTCGTCCTTTGTTTAGAGTGCGCCGAGATCGGCGGACAGCCAGGTGTGCGGTTTCATGTAAATTGCGACCTGCTCGCCCAGTTGAGAGCGGGCAAAGTCGAGATAACCGTCAACCTTGTCCGGGGTCAAATATCGCCGCGATACTTCGACCAGCATCTCGTCGGTTCCTGGCACGATTTTGTCGACGGAACCTTCGACGCTCACATAGCGGATGGTCGGCTCGAGTCGTTGAGCCATGAGGGAGAAGTGCCCAGCAGACTCGATGAGCTGGGCCTTTTTCGACCCTTTTCCCGTGAGAATCCAAGGGCTGCCGCCTGGTGAATAGAGATACCAGATACCAGATGGGGACTGTCAACGGACCGCGCTCGGAGTTGTTCGCCACCGACAGCGCTGCAACGTGCGGCTCGGCCAGAAACTGTTCACGCTCATTCTCGGAGAGTGCCATCACCTGAGACTACAGCGGTGTTCGACAGGCTGGCCAGCGTTGTGGCGCCCTCATTTCGGGACGAGTTGATCGGCCAGGATCCGGGCGGCTTCCTCGAAACGATCCGGATGTGAACCGCCGAAGTTCAGGCGAATGTATGCGGCGGTTGGTTCCGCCGGAAACCACTCGGCCCCAGGGGAAATCGAGAGGCCGTGCGAGAGGCACCTGGTTGCCAACGCGTCGGAATCTGAACCTTCAGGCATGCGAAGCCATAAGTTGAGACCACCGGCGGGCTTGTGCGTGAGCGTGAGTTCCGGTGCATGAGTATCTAATTCGCGGATCAGGTGGTCACGCCGTTCGCGCAGTAGTTCGCGAACGCTTCGCCGATGTGAAATCCACGAAGGTTGGGTGAGGACATCGACCGCCGCAGCTTGCAGAATCCCGGAAACGTACAGATCATCGATGGTGCGATCGGTTTCGATTCGTCGTCGCGCCGGACCGCGTGCAACAACGGCCGCGACCCGTAGCGCCGGCGACGTGCTCTTGGTGAGCGACCGGACGTAGATCACGTGGCCGTCGGGGTCGTTCGCAGCCAGGGGAGTGACGTCTTGGTCGATTCCGAAATCGTGCGCCCAGTCGTCTTCGATCACGAATACACCGTGATCGCGCACGACCTTCATGATCGATTGCCTCTCAGCGTCCGACCAGAGTGCTCCGGTTGGATTGGCAAAATGCGGTTGCGCGTAGAACAGACGCGCCCCGGAGAGTTCGAACGCGGTGGCAAGATCATCCGGATCCGGAGCCTGGGTCCCGCGGGCGACGGGCACAACGGTCAACCCCGCCTGTTTGGCTGCCGCGATGGCGCCCCAGTACGTCGGCGACTCCATGACGATGGCATCACCGGGACCTGCAAGCGCCCGGAACGTCGAAGACAGTGCGCTCTGCCCGCCGGGTGTGATCAGGACGTCGGAATCACGAACCGTGGTAGCGCCGCCCGCGGTGAGCTCGTGGGCGAACCACTCACGGAGTTCTCCGAGCCCTGCGGTGTGCGGTCGACGTGCCGCATGTGAGCTTCGCGCCGCTCTCGACAGTGCTCCGCGGATCTGGCGAAGGGGAAGCAACTCGTCCGTTGGGTAGCCGCTGTGCAGCGAGATCGTGTCTGCCGTGACCGTGAGCATGCTTGATCCGATGGGATTGGCGTCTACGCGGCTCGGACCGAGACTGGTTGTCTGCCAAGAAAAATCGGATATCTGAGGCGTTCGTGTTCGGGCCACGAAATTTCCCGAACCCGGGCGGGTGTCAACCAGGCCTTCACTCACGAGTTGCCGTATTGCGTGCTGCACGGTGACCGGCCCGACGCCGTGCGTTGCGGCCAGCGCCCGAGTGGAGGGGAGTTGCATTCCGGCGGTCGACGACGCGATCAGCGTGCGCAAGCCGTCGACAACCCGTCGACTACTGCTATCGTGGGACATGAAGGACAATAGTAGCGCTATCGCTAACGAATCGGCACCGCTATCGGGTCTGTGGTGGGGGCTCCTGGGAGTTCTGGCGTTTTCGTTCACGGTTCCACTGACCAGAATCGCAGTTGGTGACCTCGATCCGTTATTCATCGGCGCCGGCCGCGCGGTAGTGGCGGGAGCGTTGGCGACGATAGCCCTGCTGGCTTCGCGCGCCACCATTCCCAGCCTGCGGCAATGGGCGCGGATTGCACTGGTCACCATCGGAGTTGTTCTCGGGTTCCCGTTGCTCACCACGTTTGCGGTGCAAACATCGCCGGCCAGTCATGCCGCCGTCGTCATCGGGCTATTACCGGCCGCGACAGCCGTATTTGCCGTCCTTCGGGGGAAAGAACGGCCGAGTCGGGCATTTTGGTGGGCGAGTGCGGCCGGCGCGATATCGGTGGCAGTGTTCGTCGCATGTGCAGGCGGCGGACTCGGTTCGTTCCACCTTGCGGATCTTCTGCTGGTCGGGGCTGTGATCTGCGCTGCGCTCGGGTACTCCGAAGGAGCTTTGCTGGCTCGCGAAATCGGATCATGGCAGACAATCGCCTGGGCGTTGATTCTTGCGCTGCCCGTCACCGCCACCATGACCGTTGTGTCGATGGTGAATACGCCCGTCCACGCCGACGCCAGTTCATGGTTTGCGTTTGCCTACCTGGGTGCCATCAGCATGTTTCTCGGATTCTTCCCCTGGTACCGAGGCCTAGCCATGGGACCGATCTCCACGGTCAGTCAGACGCAGCTGGTTCAACCGGTTCTCAGCATTGCGTGGTCGGCCTTGATCCTGGGAGAGGTGCTGTCGCTGACCATCGTCGCGGGCGGCATCGTGGTGATCGGTTGCGCGTGGCTAGCTCTCAAGGCGCGCGTAGCGGCGCCGCGTGTTGACAGTGCGCGCGTAGCGGCGCCGCGTGTTGACAGCGCCGCTACGGCGTCCGGTGTGCGCGGCTCAGAAGAGCGGGCCGCCACCGAATGCAGCACGATGTGATGCCGGCTGCTTGCCGTTGGCGTCGGTGATTCCGTAGTCGAGTGCAGTTTCCGCGGTGATCAGGGTGTGCCCGCTGCGGGAGTTGACCTCGGGGTCGTTGGCCAGTGCCGTGATGACCTGCCCGACAAACTCCGGGGTCTCTGCTTCGGCGAGGGAGAAGCCCTCGAAGCTCTCCATTCCGCTGGCTTCCATTCGCTCGTTGCGGATCAGGCCGAGCCAGAAGGACAGTGCGGTGACTCCGGTTCCCTTCAACTCGACGGCCATGTCCGCGGCCATCTTGTCGAGGCCGGTCTTCGACATCCCGTACAGCACCGAGTGCAAGTATCCGCGGCTGCCGAATGACGAGATATGGCCGATGACACCGCTTCCGTGGGGAACCATCAATTTGGCCGCTTCCACGGATGCGACGTAATGCGCGCGCAAACCGATTCCGATCAGAGAGTCCCAGTCTGCGACGGGGCGCTTCCAGAACGGATCCGTGAAACCTGCGTAGCCGGCGGGGTTGGCCCACACGTTGTTGACGAGGAGATCGAGACGGCCGGACTGCTCGTCGGCGATGCGGGCAAAGAGGTCGACGATCTGCTGATCATCGCTGTGATCACACTGCACAGCGATTCCCCGGCCACCACGCTCGGTGATCTCCGCAGCGGCGGCGTCGAGCGGGCCGTTGGTGCCGACTTCACCGCGCGCGGTCACGTACACGGTCCAGCCGTCGCTGCCCAACGCCAACGCAATTCCCTTGCCGACACTGCGACTCGCGCCGGTTACCAGCGCAACTTTTGATGCAGTCATTGTCGGCTCCCCACTGATCCCTCGGCGAGGACTGCCTCGGCTGGCAGGGGAGTGGTCATCGACCACGTCTCCGTGAAGTGGCAGCGACTCATCTTCCACTCTCCGTCCTCGATCACATACGCGTCGTCGTATTCGCCCGTCATCAATTTCTGAGTCCGAGCGACCGTGTCGATCTGGCGGAACTGCAGCGTCCACCGTCCGGTCGCGGAAGTCTCCGAAGTTATTTCGATATCGGGGTGAAGTCCGTGATGCATGTCGAGCACCGCGTAACGGCCGTCGACTTTGCGCAGGGCGACGGCCGTGAAGATGTCGGCCATCGGGCCCGCGTCGTCGAATGCTCCTAGTTGGCCGTAGTCGATGGACGCGCCGCTCTTGATGAAACTGTTGCGGAACGCGACCGGGTCCTTGGCATCACAGGCGCGCCAGTAGTCGTACTTGAGCTTTTTGATCTCTTCGATCTGCTCGAGGGCGTCGATGCGTTGTGCAAGATCCAACGTCGGTCCTTTTCGTCCGGTTTTCCGTGATGTGTCGGAACCCGACTCTATGGTGTGCTCCGTCACGAATGTGACGTAAATCCCAGTAGCCGGTCAGGTGTCCGAGTTGGATGCGGGCGGGGTACTGGTGGCTGAGAGCGATGTCGCCGCGGATTCACTGAAGACGCTGTCGCATAGTTCTCCCAGTGCGGGATCCTGCCCTGAATGTTCCGGAGCCTTCATTGCAAGCAGGTTGTTGATGAGCATGCCGTTGGCGATGAACATTCGGGCCTGCTCGGGGGTGCAGCCGGTCCGGTCGCGCACCAGGCTGTAGATCTTCGACATCGCGAATCGTGACACGGTGGCGATGTCGTCTGTGCCGGTGGCGAACCCGTGCAGCATGACGAGCAGTAGGTCGCGGTCCAGGATCAGTTCGCCGTAGGTGGAACCGAGTTCGGCCCAGAACTCCGGTTTGTCGGGGTCGATATCGAGCGTGTCCAGCTTTTCGGTGAAGGTGCGGACGATCTCGTCGAGCGCTCGGGCGAACACGGCGCGGAACAGTTCTGCTTTCGTTCCGAACATGCGCACGATGTACGGCTGCGAGACGCCGGCCTCTTTTGCGACGGCATCGGTGCTGGTGCCGGAGTATCCGCCGCGGGCGAAGGCCCTGGTGGCTGCTGCAAGGACAAGTGCCCGGCGTTGCGGCGCGCTCATCCTTCGCTTGGGGGAGGCGGAATCTTCACTCGACATATTGACAGGTTATCAGTTGATAACTTAGCTTCAATTAAGTAATCAACCGATACCTACGCGAAGGCGTGCAATGACTGTTTTGGCGAATCCCGGTGCCGCACCCGGTTCGGAGGGGACCCGCAGGCGATCAGTACCGGTCGCGACAGCGATCGTTGCTGCGTCTCTGCCGATGTTCATGGCGACACTCGACAATCTTGTGATGACCAGCGCATTGCCGGTGATCGAGAAGGATCTGAACGCGTCCGTGAGCCAGTTGCAGTGGTTCATGAACGCGTACACGCTTGCGTTTGCGACGCTGATGTTGTCGGCGACGACGCTCGGCGATCGGTGGGGTAGGCGACGCATGTTCGTCGGCGGGATCGGACTGTTCACCGCAGCGTCGATTGCCTCCGCGCTCTCGACGTCGGCTGGACTGTTGATCGCGGCACGCGCCGTTCAAGGCGTCGGCGCTGCTGCCATCCTGCCGTTGTCGCTGACACTGCTCGTGGCTGCGGTTCCGGAAGCCAAGCGCGCCATGGCAATCGGCATCTGGGGTGGAGTATCGGGGCTCGGTATCGCGATGGGTCCGGTGGTGGGCGGCGCTGTGGTCGACGGCTTCTCGTGGCAAGGGATCTTCTGGATCAACGTGCCGGTGGCAATCGTCGCTGTTCCTCTCGCGCTGTATGCACTGCGCGAATCGACCGGGCGGAAACAGCCGTTGGACGTCGCCGGTGTCGCGCTGGCCGGCCTCGGAGTGTTCCTTGCGGTCTGGGGCATCGTTCACGGCAACGACGACGGTTGGAGTACTTTCGGTGTTGTCGCATCACTGGTGGGTGCCGTAGTTGCCTTGGGGCTGTTCATCGTTCGCGAACGAACCACGTCGCACCCTGTGATGCCGTTGCGTCTGTTCCGATCCAGAAGCTTCTCGATGGCAAACGTGATCGGCTTGACCTTCTCGATCGGCATCTTCGGTGCGGTGTTCCTGCTCTCGCAGTATCTTCAGATTGCGATGGGGTTCACACCGTTCGAAGCCGGACTGCGGACGCTTCCGTGGACAGCGGCGCCGATGGTCTTCGCGCCGCTCGCGGGCTTCCTCGCCCCGAAAGTGGGATTGCGGCCGCTGCTGCTCACCGGTCTCGGTCTGCAAGCCGGCGCGTTGTTCTGGTTGGCTGCTCGCATCGGTCCGGACGCCACGCACGCGTCACTCGTCCCCGCACTTCTCATGGCTGGAATAGGTATGGGGCTGACTTTCGCGCCCAACGCCACCGCGGTACTCGTCGACATGGATGCGCCGGATCACGGCACGGCCAGTTCGACCAACGCAACACTTCGCGAGATCGGCGTCGCATTGGGAATCGCAGTCCTGACAGCGGTGTTCCTGGCCGCAGGTGGAGCCTTGACGCCGCTGGGATACAGCGAAGCACTGACGCCGGCCCTGCGCGTCGGGGGATGCTTTGTGCTGGTAGCAGTAGTTGCGGCGTGGTTCGTGCCGACTCGAAAGTGAGTTTGCACAGCACTATTCGCCGGGAAACGCCGATGTTGCCGGAGTTGTCCCGAGTGCGAGATTCCATCCAGCGCCGCGGATCGAGGCGTCTGTGAGTGCCTCGACTCCGAAAGTGCGGAGATCGTCGGAATCGGCCTGCTCGATCAACGCGCGGTACGCAGTTGCGGTGTCGGCTTCGATCTGTGCCGCCAACTGCGCCGCCGTGATCGCGTCGGTGACCGGGAACGGGATGTCGTAACCGGCAGCGGCGATCGGGGGAGTAAGGCCCGCGTCGACGGCAATGACGGACAACGCGTCACGGCGCGCCCGGTGGGTTGCCATGTGGGTGGCAACCTCGTTGACCCGAGCCGGGTTGGAGAACGCGGCGACGACGCCGTAAGCGAAAATTGCGGCGTTCTCGGATTCGATGGCATCGAGCAGTGCTGAATCACTGGTTGTCGATGTGTGCAGAATGCTCATGACAGCAGCACCGCCGTCTGGGTGGCGCACGCCGCGCTGATCGAACCGAGCAGTCCGGCGCGATAGCCCGTTGTCGTCCGGGCGAGGTCCGCGGCGGCGCGAGCGGACTCCGCCAACGACGTGCGCACCGAGTCGATCCCTGCTGGCGCTGCGGGCGCGGTCGACGACGCTGACGGCGTTGTCGTGGTGCCGGCACCCCCGCCTGCTGCTCGCGCGATCTCGGCGTCGAGGGCGTCGGCGTGAGCGGTGCGCTCAGCGCTGATCGTCGTGAGCGCGGCAACACGTTCCGGTGCCAGCGCGATCGAGTTGCTCGCAGCGGCGGCGTCCGCTCGTGCGCGATCGGCCTGCGAGGTCAGCTGGTCGACTTCGACGGCGGCTTGGGCAGAGCCGTTGTCGGTACACGCTGCGGCCGCGAAGGCGATGGCGCCGATCGATGCCGCACCTGCGATCTTCAGCGCACTCCGGCGGGAGTGGGAGGTGGTGGGTAGGGGCGTCAGCACTCGTCCATGGTGCCAGGTACCGCACGATTCGTTCGAATCAGGCGAACGTGTTCACGTGTGATGTGTAACGGTCGGTCTGGTCGCAGGCATCCCGAAGGAGCGGTACTCTTGGATGCTTGGCCGGACAGTGCGGCGAATGGTGTCTTTGGCATGCCCACAAACTGGGTACCTGCTACTTCTAGACCTATCGCCGCACAGCCTAGGTCACACAGACTGACAACACCGAGTCGATTCGAGTCGACGACAACTGAAACGAGGAGTTCGCGAGATGCCGGTGCCATCCAAGGACAGGGTTATCGAGCTGGTCTCCGAACTCGTGCAGTCCAAAGGTTACGACGTCGAGGACGTCGTGGTCACGAACGCAGGTAAGCACAGTGCCGTTCGCATCATGGTCGACAGTGACGCCGGGATCGAACTGGATGCCGCTGCCGAGATCAGTCGGCTCGTCTCCGAGTTGTTCGACAGCCTCGAGGAAATCGGGGAAGCGCCGTACACGCTCGAGGTCACGTCGCCCGGGATCGATCGGCCGCTGACGGCCGAGCGGCACTGGCGCAGGGCACGTGGGCGCAAAGCGCGCATCGATCTTGCCGACGAGACCGTCGTCGGTCGAATCGGTGTTCTCGGCGAGGATTCGGTTGCGGTGGTCATGAACGGTCGCGGCGGTCTGACTGTCCGCGAAATACCACTGGCGGACGTGCAGAAAGCTGTTGTGCAGGTCGAGTTTTCGAAGCCGAGTGACGCAGAGCTGGAACTTGCCGGAGGAATTCCGGAGGGTCGGGCGGTGCATACGGACCTCGACGAGTCCGATGCACAGGTGGTCGATTCCGAAGAAGACGTAGAAGACGTAGATAACGAAGAAGGGTTCGACAAGTGAATATCGACATTGCAGCGTTGCGAGCGATCGAGGCCGAAAAAGGCGTCCCGATCGAAACGGTGATCGCCACGATCCAGACCGCGCTGCTGACGGCGTACCGACACACCGAGGGCCACAAGCAGAACGCTCGGATCGACGTCAATCTCAAGACCGGTTCGGTGCGAGTCATGGCCCACGACACCGATTCCGACGGAAACATGGTGGGCGCGGAGTGGGACGACACTCCCGAGGGCTTCGGCCGGATCGCGGCGACCACCGCGCGTCAGGTAATTCTTCAGCGTCTGCGTGATGCCGAGCACGAGCGCAGCTTCGGCGAGTACGCGACGCACGAAGGCGAAATCGTCGGCGGTGTGATCCAGCGGGACACCCGCGCGAACTCGCGTGGCATGGTCGTCGTGCGAATCGGCAGCGACGCACATGGCACCGAAGGTCTTCTCCCACCCGCCGAGCAGGTTCCGGGTGAAAGCTACGAGCACGGTGAGCGCATCAAGTGCTACGTCGTCGGTGTCGCCCGCGGCGCCCGCGGCCCGCAGATCACGCTGTCGCGCACCCACCCGAACCTGGTTCGGAAGCTCTTTGCACTCGAGGTTCCCGAAATTGCCGACGGCAGCGTCGAGATCATCAACGTTGCCCGCGAAGCCGGCCACCGTTCCAAGATCGCGGTTGCGTCGCGAGTTCACGGGCTCAACGCGAAGGGTGCATGCATCGGTCCCATGGGGCAGCGCGTGCGCAACGTCATGAGCGAACTCGCCGGTGAGAAGATCGACATCATCGACTACGACGAGGACCCCGCGACATTTGTGGGCAACGCACTCTCGCCGTCGAAAGTGGTCTCCGTCACTGTTGTCGACCTCGATGCCCGTGCAGCACGGGTTATCGTGCCTGATTTCCAGCTGTCGCTGGCCATCGGCAAGGAGGGCCAAAATGCCCGCCTTGCTGCACGGTTGACCGGTTGGCGTATCGATATTCGAAGCGATGCAGCACCGGTCGACGACGCGTCTGATCGCTCCGGCGCGTCAAACGGATAACGGTGGAATGCAGTGTTCGTGACGGTTCGACGGTAGAGTAGACGATGGTTCGACGTGAGTCCTCGGATTTTGCGCGCGCGACGCCCGGTTCACCGGTCAGAACGTGTGTGGGATGCAGGGAACAAGGGTCGGCTGCCGATCTGTTGAGGGTCGTGGTTGGTGGGCAGGGGCCGGAGGGTTCCCTGCTTGTCCCCGACGTATTGCGAAGGCTCCACGGTCGAGGTGCATGGCTGCACCTGGATCCGAGTTGCCTGAGCCTGGCAGAGCGGCGCCGAGCATTCAGCAGAGCACTGCGAGTGTCCGGAAATCTGGACACGTCCGCTGTCGACCAGCTGGTCGACGCAGTTCACACAAAAGCAGTACCTCTCGAGAAGAACAGGCACAAGCACTCATGAGCACACCGTGAAGCACCAACGATGAACGTCCATCGGCTATAACCCGAGGTCGTGTGGGACCCACATCTGTGGGATGCCTCCTGCTCGACCTCATCAGTGAGGAGAGCAGTGGCAGGCAAGGCCCGCGTACACGAGTTGGCTAAAGAACTCGGTGTTACCAGCAAGGAACTACTCGCAACGCTCAAAGAGCAGGGCGAGTTCGTAAAGTCTGCGTCATCCACAGTGGAGGCGCCCGTCGCACGTCGTCTGCGGGAATCATTCCCGTCTGCCGGTGGTGCAGAAACCAAGCCCGCGTCCGGCGACGCAGCGGCTAAGCCCGCAGCAAAGCCCGGCGCACCGTCGGCAGCAAAGCCAGGCGCACCGCGTCCCGGCCAGCGTCCCGGCCCCAAGCCGGCAGCACCGGCTCCCGCAGCACCGGCAGCCCCGGCTGCTGCAGCTCCGGCACCGGCCGCTCCCGCAGCACCGGCCGCTCCCGCAGCACCGGCTCCTACGACGCCGGCAGTTCCCACGCCGACGTTCAACGCGCCCGCTGCATCCAGCAACGCCCCGAAGCCGGCTCGTCCGACTCCGGCTGCTCCCGCGGCACCGGCAGCTCCCGCTGCAGCTGCTCCGGCAGCACCGTCGACCGGTGCAAAGCCCGGTGGACCTCGTCCGATGCCCAAGGCTCCGCGCGTCGGCAACAACCCGTACTCCTCGGCTCCGGCTGAGCGTCCGGCACCTCGTCCGGCTCCGGGTCAGAGCGGTCCTCGTCCGGGTGCTCCGCGTCCCGCGGCGCAGGGCGGATCTCGTCCGGCTCCCGGCCAGGGTGGACCTCGTCCGGCTCCCGGCCAGGGCGGTCCTCGTCCGGCTCCCGGCCAGGGTGGACCTCGTCCGGCTCCCGGCCAGGGTGGACCCCGTCCGCCCGCAGGTCAGGGTGGACCTCGTCCGAGCCCCGGCTCCATGCCTCCTCGCCCGAACCCGGGTGCAATGCCTGCTCGTTCCGCTCGTCCCGCGCCCGGTGGCGGCGCTGGTCGTCCGGGCCGTCCCGGTGGCGCTCCCGGCGGTCGTCCCGGTGGCGGCGGCGGTGGGTACCGCGGTGGCGGTGCTCCCGGCGGCGGCGCAGGTGCCGGTGCAGGTGCTCCCGGTGGCGGAGCTCCCGCAGGTGGTTTCCGCGGTCGTCCCGGCGGCGGTGGCCGTCCCGGTCAGCGCGGCGCAGCAGCAGGTGCATTCGGTCGTCCCGGCGGAGCAGTTCGTCGTGGCCGTAAGTCGAAGCGGGCAAAGCGCGCCGAGTACGAGAGCATGCAGGCTCCCGCAGTCGGTGGCGTCAGGCTGCCTCGCGGCAACGGCGAGACCATCCGTCTCGCTCGCGGCGCGTCGCTGTCCGACTTCGCAGACAAGATCGATGCGAACCCCGCAGCACTCGTGCAGGCACTGTTCAATCTCGGCGAGATGGTCACAGCAACGCAGTCGGTCAACGACGAGACGCTGGAGCTTCTCGGCGGCGAAATGAACTACGTCGTTCAGGTCGTCAGCCCTGAGGACGAAGACCGTGAGCTGCTCGAACACTTCGACCTCACCTACGGCGAGGACGCCGGCGGAGAAGAGGACCTCGAGTCCCGTCCGCCTGTGGTCACCGTCATGGGCCACGTCGACCACGGTAAGACCCGTCTGCTCGATGTGATCCGTAAGGCCAACGTCCGTGAGGGCGAAGCCGGCGGCATCACGCAGCACATCGGTGCTTACCAGGTGCTCACCGAGCTCGAGGGCAACGAGCGTCTCGTGACGTTCATCGACACCCCCGGTCACGAGGCCTTCACGGCCATGCGTGCTCGAGGTGCCAAGGCCACCGACCTCGCGATCCTTGTTGTCGCAGCCGACGACGGTGTCATGCCGCAGACGGTGGAAGCGATCAACCACGCCCAGGCGGCCGACGTGCCGATCGTGGTCGCGGTCAACAAGATCGACAAGGAAGGCGCCAACCCGGACAAGATCCGTCAGCAGCTGACCGAGTACGGACTGGTCGCCGAGGAATACGGCGGAGACACCATGTTCGTCGACATCTCGGCGAAGCAGGGTCTGCACATCGATCAGCTTCTCGAAGCTGTGCTGCTGACCGCGGATGCTTCCCTGGATCTGCGCGCAAACCCGGACATGGATGCACAGGGTGTTGCGATCGAGGCTCACCTCGACCGTGGCCGTGGCCCCGTTGCCACAGTGCTCATCCAGCGCGGAACGCTGCGCGTCGGCGATTCCATCGTCGCCGGTGATGCATACGGCCGCGTCCGCCGCATGGTGGACGAGCACGGCGAGGACGTCCACGAGGCACTGCCTTCGCGTCCGGTTCAGGTCATCGGCTTCACGTCCGTCCCCGGTGCAGGCGACAACCTGCTCGTGGTCGACGAGGACCGTATTGCCCGTCAGATCGCTGACCGTCGCAATGCACGTAAGCGCAACGCGTTGGCAGCGAAGAGCCGCAAGCGCATCAGCTTGGACGATCTCGATGCAGCTCTGAAGGAACATTCGCAGCTCAACTTGATCCTCAAGGGCGACAACTCGGGAACCGTCGAGGCTCTCGAAGAGGCACTGCTGGCCATCCCGATCGACGACGAGGTGCAGTTGCGCGTCATCGACCGCGGTGTCGGTGGCGTCACGGAGACCAACGTCAACTTGGCAGCGGCTTCCAACGCGATCATCATCGGCTTCAACGTCCGTGCCGAAGGCAAGGCGACCGAGCTGGCGAACCGCGAGGGTGTCGACATCCGGTACTACTCGGTGATCTACCAGGCCATCGACGAGGTCGAGAAGGCTCTCAAGGGTCTGCTCAAGCCGGTGTACGAAGAGGTCGAGCTGGGCAAGGCGGAGATCCGCGCGATGTTCCGTTCGTCCAAGATCGGCAACATTGCCGGTTGCTTGGTCACGTCGGGCAGCATCCGTCGCAACGCCAAGGCACGTCTCATCCGCGACAGCAAGGTTGTCGCCGAGACGGTCACCATCTCCTCGCTCAAGCGGGAGAAGGAAGACGCCACCGAGGTTCGCGAAGGCTACGAATGTGGTCTGACCGTCACCTACTCCGATATCAAGATCGGTGACGTTCTGGAGTGCTACGAGCTTCGTGAGAAGCCGCGCGACTAGTAGTCGCTGCGGGCGCTGGGGGCGCTCGTGAGTATTGACTGACATGGACTCTCCTGGACATTGACCACAATGTCCGGGAGAGTCCATTCGGCTATGCCGACGAGGAATCGGTCTGGGACGAGAAACGGTCTGGGGGAATATGTTCGTAGGTGCATTGGAGTTCGACATTCTTTTCGGAGATGTCCACTCCCTCAAGGAAAAGCGTTCGCTGGTGTCGCCGATTCTGACCGAGCTGCGACGGTTCGGTATCAGCGCGGCGGAAGCCGGGGAACAGGGGCGTCTTCGCCGCGCCTTGGTCGGTGTTGCTGCGGTCAGTTCGTCGATGGATCATCTGCACGACGTGCTCGATCGTTGTGAGCGAGCGGTTGCAGCGCGACCGGAAATGCAGTTACTTGCCGTACGTCGACGCGTCTTCGGTCCCGAGGACTGATTTGGTCGGTGGGCGGCGATGCACAAGACTGGTGTCGGTAATAATTCTTGTAAATCGAACATTGTGAACGATCGAGTTATCTCGTATCGGATGTGCGTGAAATCGAATGTCCGTGGAATCGAAAGTCCAGGGAGAAGGAGACAGAGATCATGGTGGATCCCGCCCGGGCCCGTAAGCTCGCAAAACGAATCGGCACGATTGTCGCGACCGCAATTGACCACGAGATCAAGGATCCGCGGCTTGCTTTTGTGACCATCACCGACACGAAGGTCACCAACGACCTGCACGATGCGACTGTGTACTACACCGTAATGGGTGAAAAGCTCGATTCCGCACCCGACGTCGAAGCTGCGGCAGCCGGTCTCGAGAAGGCCAAGGGTGTTCTCCGGTCGAAGGTGGGCGCAGGCACCGGTGTCCGTTTCACCCCGACGCTGACGTTTGTCGCGGACACCGTCCCCGATACTGCGCGCCACATGGAAGAGCTGTTGGCTCGTGCGCGTGCCGCCGACGGCGAGCTTGCCAAGGCTCGCGAGGGAGCTCAGCCTGCCGGTGACGCAGATCCGTACAAGGAGCCACGAGTAGCGGCTGACGACGACGATGATGACGTCGTTGCCTCGGATGCTCGAGATCTCGACTGACCCGCAGCGAGGATGACGATCACCGCACGCGCTGACGGAGACCCTTGCGAGGAACCCTGCCTGGCAGACTTCGCGCGGGCAATCGAAGTGCTGGATGCGGCTCGGACGGCAACGATTCTGTGCCACATCCAGCCTGACGCAGACACGATCGGTAGCGGTCTGGCACTGGGGTTGGTCCTCGAGCGCAGAGGAGTTTCGGTTCAGGTCGCGTTCAGTCGCCCGGCGCACTTGCCCGAGTCCATGCTCGGATTCCCGGCTCTGCACCTCTTGGTTCCTCCGGCAGCCGTGCGTTCCGAGGTGGACGTCCTGATCACCGTCGATGTGGGTAGCACCGGGCGCCTGGGCGCTCTTGCGGATCGGTTGGCGGGCGCGGCCAGTACCGTCGTCGTGGATCATCATCGATCCAATTCGGAATTCGGTGCGATCAACGTCGTTGACGAATCCGCAGCATCGACGACGGCTCTGCTGGCACGGCTGTTCGATTTTTGGGACGTGGAGATCGATCGCGACGTGGCCCATTGCCTGTATGCCGGTCTGGTGACCGATACCGGGTCCTTCCGTTGGGGCGGGCCGTCGACGCATGTTCTTGCAGCCCGGCTACTGGCCACCGGCATCGACGGTGACACCATCGCGCGGCAACTTCTCGATACGCATCCGTTCGGCTGGCTGCCGATGCTGTCGTCGGTGCTCGGTTCGGCGACGCTGGTGCGCAGCGCCGCGGGTGGTCGTGGTCTCGTGTACGCGGTGATCCGCCGCGACGACATCGGAGATCTGCGGTCCGAGGAAATCGAGAGCGTTGTCGACATTGTGCGGACAACGTCGGAAGCCGAGGTTGCCGCGGTACTCAAGGAATCGGAAACCGGCAGCTGGTCGATTTCGTTGCGCGCGAAGACCGATGTCGACGTCTCGGCTGTTGCGGAGAGTCTTGGTGGCGGTGGACATCGGCTCTCGGCCGGCTACACCTCGAGCGATTCGAGTGAGCAGACGGTTGCAGCGTTGATTGCCGCACTAGGGTGAGTGCCCGATCGTGACCGCATCCGACAGTTCTGCGGCGACAGCGCCGGCAAAGCCCGATGTCGACGTGACCGGCCGTCGTATCTTCGGGTTGGCGTTGCCCGCGCTGGGTGTACTGGCAGCAGAGCCGCTCTATCTCCTGTTCGACATTGCCGTCGTGGGACGGCTCGGAGCTCTTCCGTTGGCGGGTCTGGCGGTTGGCGGGCTCATCTTGTCGCTGGTGAGCACTCAGTTGACGTTCCTCTCGTACGGAACCACCGCTCGCGCGGCTCGACTGCACGGCGCCGGCCGCGATCGTGAGGCCGTCGGTGAAGGTGTTCAGGCAACCTGGTTGGCGTTGGTGATCGGGCTGTTGTTGGTGGCGGTGGTGCAGGCTATTGCCGGGCCGTTGACGTCGGCGGTGGCGGGCGGTTCCGATATCGCGGATGCGGCCGAGAGTTGGCTGCGCATCGCGGTGCTGGGTGTGCCGCTCATTCTGGTAGCCCTGGCCGGCAACGGTTGGATGCGCGGGCTGCAGAACACGATCCGTCCGCTGCGCTTCGTTCTTGTGGGACTGGGGATTTCGGCAGTCCTGTGCCCGATCCTCGTTCACGGATTATGGGGTGCGCCGCGCCTCGGACTCGAAGGTTCGGCAGTCGCGAATCTTGTCGGTCAGAGTATCTCCGGCATCTTGTTCGCGTCGGCGTTGTTCCGTGAACCCGTCTCGGTCAGACCACGTGTGTCGATCATGCGCGCGCAGATGGTGATGGGCCGCGATCTGATTCTTCGCAGTCTCGCTTTTCAAGCCTGTTTCGTATCGGCTGCGGCGGTCGCGTCGCGATTCGGAGCAGCTGTGGTGGGTGCGCATCAGGTGGTTCTGCAGTTGTGGAACCTGGTTGCGCTGCTTCTCGATTCACTGGCAATTGCCGCGCAGACGCTTATCGGTGCCGCGTTGGGTGGTGGATTTGCGGTTGCTGCCAAGAAAATGGCGTGGCGGATCACAGTGTGGTCGACAGTATTCGCAGTGCTGTTGGCCTTGGTGTTTGCCGCCGGGCACTCGGTGATCCCGCAACTGTTCACCGCAGACGACGAGGTGCTTGCGCAGATGTCGATCGCCTGGTGGTTCTTCGTCGCGATCATGCCGGTCGCGGGAGTCGTGTTTGCGCTCGACGGAGTTCTCCTCGGCGCCGGTGATGTCACCTTCATGAGAAATGCCACCATGGCGTGTGCGGTGGTCGGATTTTTGCCGGCAATCTGGCTGTCGCTGGCCTTCGACTGGGGGTTGGCCGGAATCTGGGCGGGCCTGACCGTGTTTGTCGTACTGCGGATGATTGCGGTGTCCTGGCGTGCGCTCTCAGGCAAGTGGGCTGTGACGGGAACCGAGACAACTGCACATGCAGTCGAGCGTTCGAGTGAGGAAGCTGAGGGATCGTGGCAGCAAAGCTGATGGCAGTGAGCGACATTCATGTCGGTCACAACGGCAACAAGCCGATGACGGAGGAACTGTTCCCGGACTCGCCGGACGACTGGTTGATCCTGGCCGGTGACGTGTCGGAGAAGACCGACGACATTCGCTGGGCGCTCACGCTCCTGCGCTCTCGCTTTGCGAAGGTCATCTGGATTCCCGGCAACCACGAACTGTGGACGACGGCCAAGGACCCGGTGCAGATTCACGGCGCTCCGCGGTACGAGTACCTGGTCAACATGTGCCGCGAGATCGACGTCATCACGCCGGAGGATCCGTTCCCGGTGTGGGAGGGCGAAGACGGTCCGGTGGCCCTCGTGCCGATGTTCCTGCTCTACGACTACTCGTTCCTGCCCGTCGGAGCGCGAGACAAGGAACACGGACTCGAGATCGCGCGCGACAAGAACGTCGTCGCGACCGATGAGTTCCTGTTGTCGTCGCAGCCGTACGCAACCCGCGACGCGTGGTGCCGTGCCCGCATCGCGTACACACAGGAGCGTCTGGACGCGTTGCCCGAAGGCACGAAGACCGTGCTGATCAATCACTTTCCGTTGGTTCGTCAACCAACCGACGTGCTCATCTATCCGGAATTCGCACTGTGGTGCGGGACGACGCTTACCGCGGACTGGCATGTGAAATACAACGCCGTGTGCTCGGTCTACGGGCACCTGCACATCCCGCGAACCACCTACTACGACGGCGTCCGCTTCGAGGAAGTGTCGCTCGGATACCCACGGGAGTGGCGTCGTCGGGGTCTGCCCGAGAAACTGTTGCGGCAGATTCTGCCGGTGCCGGAGTACCCGCCGGGAACGCTCAACAAATGGGGCGGCCACTTCAAGGTGACGCCGGAGCAGGAAGCCGAAGTCGAGCGTATGCGCTCGGGTCGTTAGAAAGGCACCGACACGTGATCGAACAGATCTTGCCCGGCGGCATCGCGATTGCCGAGGCGTTCGAGGATCCGCCCGGACTTGTCCCGCATCCCAGCGAAGAGGCGCTGATCGGCCGCGCGGTGGAGAAGCGTCGTCGCGAATTTGTGACGACGCGCAATCTCGCCCGCACCGCCATGGGGAAACTGGGTGTCCCGGCGGCGCCCGTCATGCGGGGGGAGCGGGGAGCGCCGTTGTGGCCGAAAGGTGTTGTCGGCAGCCTCGCGCACTGCGACGGATATCGCGGCGCGGTGCTGGCGTACTCGATGCAGGTTCGTTCGCTCGGGATCGACGCCGAACCGCACGGACCGTTGCCGGACGGGGTGCTTCCGGCCGTCAGCATCGAGGACGAGCGAACCTGGCTGGGCGAGCAGGCCGGCGACGGCCCCGTCCATTGGGATCGAATCCTGTTCTGCGCCAAGGAAGCCACGTACAAGGCGTGGTTCCCGCTGACACAGCGGTGGTTGGGGTTCGAGGACGCACACATCACGTTCGAATCCGAGTCCGATACGTCTGGCACGTTCCGCTCCAAGTTGTTGGTCCCGGGGGAGGCGACGTCCGGTGCGCCGCTCACCGAATTCGACGGCAGGTGGATGGTGTCCGACGGACTGATCCTGACGGCAATTTCGGTGCAGTGAGTTCGGCTGGCAGAATCGATACCCGTGTCAGCTCGCGAAAAGCCTTCCTCCGGACTTGTCGGCGCCGGAATCCTGATCGTCGACAAAGAAGCAGGCCTTACCAGCCATGACGTAGTGGCCCGGTGCCGCAAGCTGTTGAATACCCGCAAGGTCGGCCATGCGGGAACGCTTGATCCGATGGCAACGGGTGTGCTGGTGCTCGGCGTGGAGCGTGCCACCAAACTGCTCGGCCTGCTGGCACTGACCACCAAGGCGTATTCGGCGACCATCCGGTTGGGCGCGTCGACCACCACCGATGACGCGGAAGGTGAAGTACTCACTTCCGCGGATGCGTCGGCCGTGACGGACGAGGAGATCGCCGCTGTCGTGGCGACGCTGACCGGTGATATCGAACAGATCCCGGCCAGTGTCAGCGCGATCAAGGTGGACGGTCAGCGGGCTCACGCTCTGGTGCGAGCGGGTGAAACCGTCGAACTTGCCGCGCGTCCGGTGACGGTGTCGACGTTCGAGATTCTTGCCCGCCGCGACATCGAGGGCGGATTTGTCGACCTCGACGTCGATGTGGAGTGCACGTCCGGAACCTACATTCGCTCGCTGGCGCGTGATCTCGGGCGAACGTTGGGTGTCGGTGGGCATCTGACGTCACTGCGTCGCACGCGCGTCGGACCGTTCACTCTCGAACACGCGCGCACGCTCGAAGATCTCGCCGACGCTCCCGGTGTGAGTCTCGATATCGATCAGGCCGCTCAGACTGCGTTCCCGCACCGTCAGATCACGGTGGCCGAGGCCGAAGCTATTAGTCAGGGACGGTGGCTCGAGCCGATCGGACTCAAAGGCGTCTACGCGGCCATCGATCCCAGCGGCCATACCATTGCCCTGCTGCAGGAAAAGGGAAAGCGTGCCAGTTCGGTCATGGTCGTGCGCCCGGCGACACTGCGTCAGGATTAGTCACGCGTCAGGACCAGGCTGATCAGACCAGCCAGATGGCTTGGGCGACAGGGCTTCCCAGATCTATACAGTCGGGGTTGTCGCCCAAGCGTACGGACACGGTGCCGGCAAAATCGCGGCGCTCCTCCACGGTGATCTCGACGTCGAGTGTGACGCCGACGGAATCGAAGTAGCGAAGCATCTCCGGATCGGAGTCGGAAATCCGCGCAACCCGTCCGCGCTCACCGTTGGTGAAGTCGCTGAGCTGGCGCGCCGGGGGAGTAGGAATCGTCCCGTCGGCGGCGGGGATGGGGTCGCCGTGCGGATCGCGTTCGGGGAAGCCGAGTTTGGCGTCGATGCGCGAGATCATGAGGTCGGAGACGGCGTGCTCGAGAATCTCGGCTTCGTCGTGAACTTCGTCCCAGCCGTAGCCGAGTTCGTGAACGAGATACGTTTCGAGCAGCCGGTGGCGTCGCACCATGGAGACGGCTGCCGCTCGGCCCGTGTCCGTCAACGCGATCGATCCGTACCGGGCGTGATCGACCAGGCCCTGATCGGACAGCTTGCGGATGGCTTCGGACACCGTGGAGGCGGAGACGCCCATCTTCTCGGACAGCAACTTCGTGGAGATGCGTTCGAGTGACCACTCCTGAATGGTCCAGATCACCTTCAGGTAGTCCTGCGCGACCGAGGACAGTGCAAGCGTGTCGATCGATCCGTCCGGGTGGGAATCCGCGTCGCCGGATTCGGCGGCACCTTCCGGTGCGGAGGGTGTATCGGAGGGTCCAGTCTTGTGAGCTGCCACGACACTTAGCTTAGGCTACGAATTCGGGAAGTTCCGTACCTGCGACGTAGTGCAGCGGCAACGGCACTCGGGGTCCGGCCGTCGTGTGGTGTCGGGGTCCAACCGAAACTACTGACGGTGCGCCCCGTAGGCTGCCTTTCGTGCTGAGGTGGCGTGGTCTCGACGAAGTTCCGGCCGATTGGGGTCGTTGTGTACTCACTATCGGTGTGTTCGACGGTGTGCACCGTGGGCATGCCCAATTAATTGCCCGGGCAGTAGCCGCGGCGCGAAAGCGCGGGGTTCCGAGTGTGCTCATGACGTTCGATCCGCACCCCATGGAGGTTGTGCGACCGGGCAGTCATCCGGCTCAGTTGACGACGCTTGCGCGTCGCGCGGAGTTGGCCGAAGAGTTGGGCATCGACGTCTTCTGCGTCATGCCGTTCACCGCGGATTTCATGAAGCTGACTCCGGAGCGGTACGTCCACGAAATTCTGGTGGAGCGCCTGCACGTTGCCGAGGTTGTCGTGGGCGACAACTTCACGTTCGGCAAGAAAGCCCTGGGTAACGTCGATCTGCTTCGCGAAATGGGCGATCGATTCGGATTTGCCGTCGACGGTGTGCAATTGCTTGCCGAGCATGCGGTGACGTTCTCGTCGACCTACATTCGCTCGTGCGTCGACGCCGGCGACATGGCCGCGGCAACCGAGGCGCTCGGTCGACCGCATCGCGTCGAAGGTGTTGTGGTGCACGGCGACAAGCGTGGCCGTGAGCTCGGATTTCCGACGGCCAACGTTGCGCCTCCGGTGTTCTCGGCTATTCCGGCCGACGGTGTCTACGCGGCCTGGTTCAGCGTTCTGGGGGCCGATGAGGAGTTGGGAACCCTCGTACCGGGAAAGCGGTACAAGTCGGCAGTGTCCGTCGGCACCAATCCGACATTCTCCGGTCGCGCTCGCACCGTCGAGGCTTTTGTTCTCGACGCCGACGCAGATCTGTACGGACAACATGTCGCCGTCGACCTGGTGGCGCGGATCCGCGGGATGGAGAAGTTCGATTCCATCGAGTCGTTGATCGCGGAAATGAATCGCGATGTCGAGCGCGCTCGTGAAATTCTGGATCACGACTCGGAACAGAGTGTCGGCTGACGCCTGGGAACAGAGTGTCGGCTGACACACTTGCCGTCGAGCGGTAAATCGATCGCAACGGTCCTGGTAGAATCTTCTCACGGTGTGTGCTGCGGTTTGCGGCGGCCACGTCCGATCTAGTTCCTTTCACGCAAACGTCATCACAGGAGTGAATCAAGTGGCATTGACCACGGAAGAAAAGAAGGTCGTTCTCGGCGAGTACGGCTTGCACGAGACCGACACGGGATCGCCCGAAGCTCAGGTGGCAATGCTCACCAAGCGCATCACCGATCTCACCGAGCACCTCAAGACCCACAAGCATGACCACCACTCGCGTCGTGGACTGCTCTTGATGGTCGGTCGTCGTCGTCGTCTGCTCAAGTACGTGGCAAAGACGGACGTCGCTCGTTACCGTGCGCTCATCGAGCGCCTCGGCCTGCGTCGCTAGATTTTTGTCACGACGCTGATCGAAAGCAACACGGCAGGCTCCGGTTTGCCGAAGACTCCGTTAGCCGGCGAAGCCACGCATATAATGGGCTTCGCTGGCTTTCGGCGTTAGCTGCCGCAAGGCAGTTTCCGCTGTCGGCGCATATGCACAGTTGGTGCAGTGCGCAGCCAGCACACCGTATGCATCAGAGAACGTGGTGTCGGTTGTCGGTAGTGGTTCTCCGGACCGGGCGAATGCCCTGTGGTTCCGGCGGACTTCGATCGACGGCCGCCCCGAACGTCAGTGACGTCCCGAAGCAGAGACCAGTTCGCACGTAGGAACTTCTGCAATTCAAGAGGGGGACGTCCCTCGGTGCGCAGTTTCCACCAGGAGGGTGGGAACGCCCGCGCGGGTACGGCGAAGACGAGAGGGAAGTGAAGAGAAAAAGATGACAGAGAATTCCGTAGTAGAGGTCGACGAAGGTGTGTTCGAATCCACCGCCGTGATCGACAACGGGTCCTTCGGTACCCGCACCATCCGTTTCGAGACCGGACGCCTTGCTCAGCAGGCCGCCGGTGCCGTCGTTGCCTACCTGGACGACGAAACCATGCTGCTGTCCGCCACGAGCGCCAGCAAGCACCCCAAGGAGCATTTCGACTTCTTCCCCCTGACGGTGGACGTCGAAGAGCGCATGTACGCAGCGGGCCGCATCCCCGGCTCGTTCTTCCGTCGTGAGGGACGCCCCTCCACCGACGCGATCCTGACCTGCCGCCTCATCGACCGGCCGCTGCGCCCGTCGTTCGTCGACGGTCTGCGTAACGAGATCCAGGTCGTCGTTACGGTCATGAGCCTCAACCCGCAGGATTTGTACGACGTCGTGGCTATCAACGCCGCATCCGCGTCGACGCAGATCGCGGGCTTGCCGTTCTCCGGTCCTGTTGGTGGCGTGCGTGTTGCACTCATCGTCTCCGAGGACAACAAGGCCGGCCAGTGGGTTGCATTCCCGACGGTCGATCAGCTCGAGAACGCCGTCTTCGACATGGTCGTCGCCGGCCGCGTCGTTTCCGGCAGCGGTGACAATGCCGACGTCGCGATCATGATGGTCGAGGCCGAGGCCACCGACAACGTCATCGCGAAGATCGCCGACGGCGCTCAGGCTCCCACCGAGACCATCGTCGCCGAAGGTCTCGAGGCTGCCAAGCCGTTCATCGCACGCCTGTGCGCTGCGCAGGCAGCACTGGCATCCAAGGCTGCAAAGCCCACGGGTGACTACCCGGTCTTCCCGGCGTACCAGGACGACGTATTTGCTGCCGTCGAGGCTGCTGCGTCCGAAAAGCTCAATGCCGCACTGACAATCGCCGGCAAGCAGGAACGCGACGACAAGACCGACGAGGTCAAGGTCGAGGTTCTCGAGCAGGTTGCACCGAACTTCGAAGGCCGCGAGAAGGAATTGGGAGCAGCGTTCCGCTCGCTCACCAAGAAGCTGGTTCGCCAGCGCATCCTGCGCGATCAGTTCCGCATCGACGGCCGCGGCGTCACGGACATCCGTTCGCTGTCCGCCGAGGTTGCGATCATCCCGCGCGCACACGGTTCCGCACTGTTCGAGCGCGGCGAGACCCAGATCCTGGGTGTCACCACACTCGACATGGTGAAGATGGCTCAGCAGGTCGACTCGCTCGGCCCCGAGACCAGCAAGCGCTACATGCACCACTACAACTTCCCGCCGTACTCCACCGGTGAGACGGGTCGCGTCGGTTCGCCGAAGCGTCGCGAAATCGGTCACGGCGCACTCGCCGAGCGCGCTCTCATGCCGGTTCTGCCCAGCGTCGAAGAGTTCCCGTACGCGATTCGCCAGGTCTCCGAGGCTCTGAGCTCCAACGGTTCCACCTCGATGGGCTCGGTGTGTGCTTCCACGCTTGCACTGCTCAACGCCGGTGTGCCGCTGAAGGCTCCGGTTGCCGGTATCGCCATGGGCCTCGTCTCCGACCAGGTCGACGGCGAAACCCGTTACGTGGCACTGACCGACATCCTCGGCGCCGAAGATGCTTTCGGTGACATGGACTTCAAGGTTGCCGGTACCAAGGACTTCGTCACGGCTCTGCAGCTGGACACGAAGCTCGACGGCATCCCGTCCAAGGTCCTCGCCGGCGCACTCGCGCAGGCTAAGGATGCTCGTACCACGATCCTCGAGGTCATGGCCGAGGCCATCGACACCCCGGACGAGATGAGCCCGTTTGCGCCTCGCGTGACGGCCATCAAGGTCCCGGTCGACAAGATCGGCGAGGTCATCGGCCCCAAGGGCAAGATGATCAACTCCATCACCGAGCAGACCGGTGCCAACATCTCCATCGAAGACGACGGCACCGTGTTCGTCGGCGCCACCGATGGACCGTCTGCGCAGGCCGCGATCGACATGATCAACGCCATTGCCAACCCGCAGCTCCCCAAGGTCGGCGAGCGGTTCCTGGGCACGGTCGTCAAGACCACCGCCTTCGGTGCCTTCGTCTCGCTCCTGCCGGGTCGCGACGGATTGGTGCACATCTCCAAGCTGGGCAGTGGCAAGCGTATTGCCAAGGTCGAAGACGTGGTCAACGTCGGATCCAAGATCCGTGTCGAGATCGCCGATATCGATGCTCGCGGCAAGATCTCGCTGATCCCCGTGGAAGAGGGCAACGACGACGCTGCCGCTCCGGCTGTTGAAGAGGCTGCTTCCGAGTAGCACTTCTTCTCGGTTTGTTCGATGCGGCCCCGCGCGGATTTCCGTGCGGGGCCGCATCTGTACTGTCTGTAGACACATGCTTTCCGGACCCGATTATTCTCCGCACCGAGGACTGCTGAACTTTTTCATGGCCAAGACCCCAGGCAAGACCACTGCCAAGACGCCAGGCACGACAACTGCCAAGAATGCTGCGAAGAAGACGCGCAGCCGCAGTACTGCACTCGCAACTCCGATCGACGCTCTTCCCGAATCCGGAGTCCAGCGGACAGTTCTGCCTGGCGGACTCCGTGTCGTCACCGAGTTCATCCCTGGTGTGCGCAGTGCGTCGGTCGGCGTCTGGGTGGGCGTCGGATCGCGCGACGAGCAGCCCAGTGTTGCCGGCGCCGCCCATTTCCTCGAGCATCTTCTCTTCAAGTCGACGCCGTCGCGTACAGCGCTCGACATCGCGCAGGTCATGGACGGGGTGGGCGGAGAACTCAACGCGTTCACGTCCAAGGAGCACACGTGCTTCTACGCGCATGTGATCGACGAAGATCTGCCGATGGCTGTGGATCTTGTCGCCGATGTTGTTTTGCGCGGCCGGTGCCGATCCGCTGACGTCGATGTCGAGCGGCAAGTGGTCCTCGAAGAGATCGCGATGCGCGACGACGATCCGGAAGATCTCCTCGGCGACGCCTTTCTGACGGCTCTGTTCGGTGACCACCCGGTGGGTCGCCCCATCATCGGCAGCGTGGATTCCATCGAGTCGATGTCCCGCAATCAGTTGCATTCCTTCCACGTGCGCCGGTACACGCCGCAGCGGATGGTTCTTGCAGTCGCCGGAAACGTCGACCACAAGCAGGTGGTGACTTTGGCGAAGCGCGCATTTGCCGGTCACCTCGAGCGTGGTGTGAGGCCGGCACCGCGCCGTGAAGGAACTTTGCGTCTGCGCACGATGCCGGAACTGAGTTTGACGCATCGTGACAGCGAGCAGGTCCATCTTGCGCTCGGTGTGCGGGCTTTCGGCCGTCACGAGGGTCATCGTTGGGCGCTGTCGGTGCTCAATACCGCGGTGGGCGGCGGCTTGAGTTCGCGTCTGTTCCAAGAGATTCGGGAACAGCGTGGTTTGGCGTATTCCGTGTATTCCGGGGTGGACACCTTCGCGGACACTGGTGCGTTCTCGGTCTACGCGGGTTGCCAGCCGGAAAACCTCGGTGAGGTGACCACGGTGATCCGCGAGGTTCTCGCTCAGGTGGCCGCCGGTGGCATCACGGACGCGGAGATTGCGCGCTCCAAGGGCGCGCTTCGGGGCAGTCTTGTTCTGTCACTGGAAGATTCGGGTTCACGCATGAACCGTATCGGCCGTAGTGAACTGAATTACGGAAACCATCGCAGTGTCGCCCAGACCTTGGCGTCCATCGACGCCGTCACTGCGGAAGAAGTTCTCGAGGTGGCGCAGACTTTGCTGACACGGCCGTTTGCCTCCGCCGTCGTCGGTCCGTACAAGCGTGTCCGGGATCTGCCGGCGTCGGTGCGGGGGATTGTTCGTTAATCGGTAACCAGCGAAACCGGGGTGCGCAGTTGAAGATTCGTGGAGCAGTGCTCGAAGAAATCGGGCGGAGCCGCCCGTACGCGTCGTCGATGCCGATCACGGTGTCGGAACTCGAACTTGATGCTCCCGGTCCCGGTGAGATTCTCGTGAGGATCGAGGCGGCCGGACTGTGTCACTCGGATCTCTCCGTCGTGGACGGCAATCGTGTTCGCCCGGTGCCGATGCTGCTGGGGCACGAAGCAGCCGGCCGGATCGAGCAGATCGGTGACGGCGTCGGCGCTCTGCGGGTGGGGGATCGTGTTGTGATGACGTTCCTGCCTCGGTGCGGCGAGTGCGCCGGTTGCGCAACCGACGGCCGGATGCCGTGCACGGTGGGCAGCGCCGCAAACAACGACGGCAGTCTTCTCGGTGGTGCGCACCGACTGCAGCGCGACGGTGTGAGCGTCAACCATCACCTAGGAGTGTCCGGATTTGCGACGCACGCTGTCGTGAATGCCAAGTCGGTGGTGGCCGTGGACGACGACGTACCGCCGGATGTAGCAGCTGTGCTGGGCTGCGCGGTGCTGACCGGCGGCGGAGCGCTACTCAATGCGGCTAAGCCTCGTCCTACCGACACCGTGATGGTTGTCGGTTTGGGCGGCGTCGGTATGGCGGCAATTTTGACGGCCCGAGCGTTGGGTGTCGCGACGGTCATCGGCGTCGACGCGCTCGAGTCGAAGTTGGCTCAGGCCCTGGAACTGGGTGCGACCGAGGTCTTCACACCGTCCGGGTTGTCCGAGAGTGGTGTCCGCGCAGACATTGTGGTGGAGGCTGCCGGCAACGCTCGGGCGTTCGAGACCGCAGTGTCCGCCACGGCTGCGGGTGGCACAACTGTGACGGTGGGACTGCCCGCGCCGGACGCGCGTTCGTCGATTTCGCCGCTCGGACTGGTCGCGGAAGCTCGGACCGTCATCGGCAGCTATCTCGGCTCGGCAGTCCCGGCCCGTGACATCCCGATCTACGCGCAATTGTGGCGCGACGGAAAGCTGCCGGTCGAAAAGCTCATCTCCTCACGAATCGAGCTGAGCGACATCAATTCCGGGATGGACGAACTGGCGGATGGGAAAGCAATCCGGCAGGTCATTATTTTTCAGTCCGAGTAGGCCTACGCAGGGACTTTGTCGGTTGAGGGTATGCGCTCGCAGGCCGAATCGAGCATGCGTTGCCCCCGCAGATCGTTATCCGATGTAACGCTTGCCCTGAACTGGACGACTACTCGAATGACGTTGCGTGACGCCCCGGGGGTCGGTCGTACGTTTTCCGAAAGTGGATTGGGGAGAAAATATGCCGGTTCGTGGGTTCATTTCACGACATCGAATACTTGCGGGGGCACTGGCGCCTGCAGCGCTCGGCGTTGCAGCGCTGGTAGCTGTGGCGGTAGCCGTGGACTCACCGCAGTCCAGCACGATCGAGACGCAGTTGACGTCGTCGGTCACCGAATGCCACGACATGGTGAGCATCGCAGTTGCCGGTCGGCACGACACTCCGGACGCGAACACCGTGAAGATGCTGCTCGGTGCGGACGGTAAGCCGCTGCCTGCTGCGCTGTCAGGCGATTACACGAGTGACCGCGTCGATCAGGTGATCAATCCGGCCGGTTCGGTCAACGCGACCAAGCCTGGCTCCTACGCGGCTGTCTATATCGCGTACCCGGCAAACATGGCGTCCTACGAGGACGCAGTTGCCGCCGGTGCCGTAAACACCCAGTCCGTGATGAGTGCGATCGCGAAGGAATGCCCCAAGACGCAGTTCTCGATCGTCGGGTACAGCGAGGGTGCTGACGTCGTCCGCCGTGTTGCCATGGACATCGGAAATCAGGAAAGCAACGAGTTCGGGGTAGACCCGGACAAGGTTGTCGGCGTGGTAATGCTCGCGGATGCGGGACGTGTAGAGGGCGACGGCACATTCCTCGGCGCCCAGAATCCGTTCACGAACCCGGATAATTTCGACACGAAGTACCAGAACGGAACGTCGGCGACGCCAGGTCAGGGCGTTCTCCCCGACACGGCGGGCAGCTTCGGCAAGTTGAACGGCAAGGTCGCCTCGTTCTGTTCCGACGGTGACTTCACCTGCTCGGCTCCGAGCAATATTTCGCTCCTGCTCCTGGCCGCGAACGTCGGCCGCCAGTTGAACATCGACGATCTCGAATCCCAGGGACTCACCCCGACCACCGGTATCAATGTTGCGGTTGTGCTCGGCCAGATCGTCTTCGAGGCATTCAACGACATTTCAGCCAACCCTGATTGGATGCAGGGCGACGAGACCTTCCTCCAGGTGATGCTGAAGGTGTCGGATCCGGACTACAAGCCGGGTACCACCACCGAAGTGACCACCGTGGCCGACGAAGGCACGATCACTGCTGAGAAGGTGTCTCCGCTGGCGTACCTGCCGCAGAAGCTCTTCAAGGAGATCGTCGGACTGATCGCCACGAACCAGAACACGATCCCGGTGATCATGAGTGATCCGTACCAGATGACACTCGGTCCTGACGTCGGACATCACTTCGACTACTGGCGCGACGCCGATGCCGCGAACGGCAAGCCGTTGACTTCTGCGCAGTACGCAGCGGCGTGGCTCACGTATCTGGCTCAGCAGGCCAAGGACGGCAAGCCCGTCGATACGACGGCCAAGCCCACAGCTGTAGAGCTCGCCGCTGCCGTCGACGCGTACATGGCTGACGACGCCGCAGAAGGCGATGTCGCTGCAGCCGAAGGCGCCGATGATCAGGCTCCAGCCGGCACCACGGGTTCGACGGACTCCGCCACCGCGCCGGGAACGTCGCCGGACGCTCCTGTCGCAGGAAATGTTTCCGCGACCTCAGGTGCGGTCGTCACGCCGAGCGAATCGGTAGTGCCCACCACGGGCGCAGCAGTCACGAGTGCTCCGACATCCGAGACAGCGAGTTCGGATGTGGCCGCCGCTACGACCACCACCACGGTGACGTCCACGACGACCACAACCAAGGCGCCGACTCCGGGCCAGTAACCTTCCCCTGGCAAGCATCAGGCTGCGATCCGCATGTACATGCGGATCGCAGCCTTTTTCTATGCCACGGTTTTTCTACGCCACGGTTCTGCCCTATCGTGGAAAGTACGGTCCCTTCACACGCGAATTGCGGGTCTGCCGTGCATGAACTGTCAATTGCCCAGAGTGTGGTCGATGCCGTGTGCGAGAAGGCCGGGGCGCGACGCGTATGCGGCGTCCGACTCGAAGTGGGAAGACTGTGTGCGGTTGTGCCTGATTCGCTGCTCTTCTGCTTCGACGTCGTGACGGCGGGTACTCAGGCCGAAGGCGCGAGTCTGCGCATCGACGAGATTGCGACGCGTGTGCGTTGCCAAGAGTGCGGCGAGGTTTTCTCGCCGTCGGACATGATCCTGCTCTGCCCCTGTGGCAGCGCCGACGTCGAGATCCTCGCCGGGCGTGAACTACGGATATTGTCGATGGAAGTGAGCTGATCATGTGCGCGACGTGCGGCTGCGGCGAGAGCGCGGGAGTGAGAATCTCCGGTGAATCGGGGCACGGTCACGACCACGACCATGAGCACCCGCACGGCCATGAGCACCCGCACGACCATGAGCACCCGCACGGCGGCGATCATTCACCCAGCACGACCGTGGTTCTGGAACAGCAGGTGCTCGCCAAGAACGACGAAGTTGCCACCCGTAATCGCGAGTGGATGCGCCGGCGCCGGATTGCTGCACTCAATGTTATGAGTTCGCCGGGTGCGGGTAAGACAACGTTGCTGGTTCGCACGATCAACGACTTGCGCGGCCGATTTCCCGTTGCCGTTATCGAGGGGGACCAGGAGACTGCGCTCGATGCCGAGAGAATTCGGTCAACGGGATCTCCTGTCGTTCAGGTGAATACGGGAGCGGGCTGCCACCTGGACGCGGAAATGATCGATCGGGCGATAAGCGTGAACCGGCCGCTCGACGATTCTCTTCTCTTGATCGAAAATGTGGGAAATCTAGTGTGTCCCGCGCTTTTTGACCTCGGCGAGGAAGGCAAGGTTGTCCTAATTTCTACGCCGGAAGGTGCCGACAAGCCGATGAAGTATCCGCATATCTTTGCCGTCGCGGACCTTGTCATCGTCAACAAGATCGACTTGCTTCCCTACGTGGAATTTGACGTCGAGGAATGTATTCGCCAGGCTAAATCGCTGAATCCTGCTGTGCGCGTTGTTGTTTTATCGGCAACGACGGGTGAGGGTTTGTCGCAGTGGTATGACTGGATCGAATCTCGGATGCTGCTTTCCTGAGTTGTCGTTGACAACTGATCTGCTCGGGTACTTAATGAAATGAGTGGGTGCCACGTTGCGGGCCGAATATCGGCTCGGGTGGTGTTCGATACCGGCGGCAGGAATCCGGTGGAACCAGACCCGGTGTAGTAAGTGGTGCCGTCGCACACGTGAAAGCGGCTGATATGAATACTCAGAATGCGACTGCGGACACCGCAGCAGCGAAGGCGGAAGAAACCCTCATCCATGTTCTGTGGATCAACGCCGGGCTCAGTTGTGACGGCGATTCGGTGGCCTTGACCGCGGCCACGCAACCGAGCATCGAAGAGATTGCACTCGGTGCGCTGCCCGGCTTGCCACAGGTTGCCATGCATTGGCCACTGATCGACTTCGAGTGTGGGCCAGAGGGTGGCGCCGACGATTTCCTGGAATGGTTCTGGAAGGCGGATCGGGGTGAACTCGATCCGTTTGTCCTTGTTGTCGAAGGGTCGATCCCCAACGAGAAACTGCACGACGAGGGCTACTGGTGCGGTTTCGGCAACAACCGCGAGACGGGGCAACCGGTCACGACCAGCGAGTGGTTGGACAGGCTGACCCCCAAAGCGACTGCGGTTGTTGCTGTCGGCACGTGCGCGACGTACGGCGGAATTCACGCCATGGCCGGAAATCCGACCGGCGCGATGGGTGTGCCGGACTATCTGGGATGGACGTGGAAATCCAAGGCCGGTATCCCGATCGTGTGTGTGCCGGGATGTCCGATACAACCGGACAACCTGTCGGAGACCCTGACGTACCTGTTGTACATGGCAACCGATCAGGCGCCGATGATCCCGCTGGACGAATCGCTGCGGCCGCAATGGCTGTTCGGTGCAACGGTGCACGAGGGCTGTGATCGCGGTGGCTATTACGAGCAAGGAGAGTTTGCCACCGAATACGGTTCACCGAAGTGCATCGTGAAGCTGGGTTGTTGGGGTCCGGTCGTGAAATGCAATGTGCCCAAACGTGGTTGGATCAACGGAGTGGGTGGATGCCCCAACGTGGGCGGTATCTGCATTGGGTGCACCATGCCGGGGTTCCCGGACAAGTTCATGCCCTTCATGGACGAACCACCCGGCGGCAAACTCTCATCCACCGCTGTGGGTATGTACGGCAGCGTAATTCACAGTCTGCGCCGGATCACCGGTCACACCTTGGACAAGGAACCACATTGGCGCGAACGGGGTTCGAAGTTGCTCACCGGCGCCACGCGCACGTGGTGAACAACTCGAGGTACATCGACCTCGCGATACATCGAAACTGGGAGGCACTGACATGACGGCCATCGTTCCCGAACCCACCTCTACCGCAGATCGTGACGGTCTGGTGGAGATGGCGTGGGATCCCATCACACGCATCGTCGGAAGTCTGGGCATCTACACCAAGATCGACTTCGCGAACCGGGAAGTTGTGGAGTGCCACAGCACGTCGTCGATCTTCCGTGGCTATTCCCTGTTCATGAAGGGAAAGGATCCGCGCGACGCGCATTTCATCACCAGTCGTATCTGCGGCATTTGCGGCGACAACCACGCAACGTGCTCGTGTTACACGCAGAACATGGCGTATGGCGTCAAGCCGCCGCATCTGGGCGAGTGGATAGTCAATCTCGGCGAAGCCGCAGAATACATGTTCGACCACAACATCTTTCAGGAGAATCTTGTTGCGGTCGACTACTGCGAGAAGATGGTGTCCGAGACCAATCCCGGTGTCCTGGCGAAGGCGGAGAACACCCGGTGCCGGCACGAGGACCAGCACGGTTACCGCACCATCGCCGACATCATGCGCACCCTCAATCCGTTCACCGGTGAGTTCTACCGTGAGGCCCTTCATGTTTCACGTTCGACCCGTGAGATGTTCTGTCTGATGGAAGGCCGCCACGTCCACCCGTCGACGCTCTATCCGGGTGGCGTCGGAACAGCGGCCACCATCGAACTGATGACCGACTACATGACGCGGTTGATGCGCTACGTCGAGTTCATGAAGAAGGTCGTGCCCATGCACGACGATCTGTTCGATTTCTTCTACGAAGCCCTGCCCGGCTACGAGAAGGTAGGTTTGCGTCGAACTCTGCTTGGATGTTGGGGGTCGTTCCAGGACCCGGAATTCTGCAATTTCGAGTACAAGGACATGACCGAGTGGGGACGCAAGATGTTTGTCACCCCCGGCGTTGTGGTCGACGGCAAACTGATCACGACCGACCTGGTCGACATCAATCTCGGTATCCGAATCATGCTGGGCTCTTCGTATTACGAGGACTGGAAAGACCAGGAGATGTTCGTCGAAACCGACCCGCTCGGTAACGCGGTGGATCGGCGTCACCCGTGGAACCAGCACACCAACCCTCATCCTCAGAAGCGTGATCTGGAGGACAAGTACAGCTGGGTGATGTCGCCGCGATGGTTCGACGGCAAAGACAATCTTGCTCTCGACACCGGCGGCGGTGCGCTCGCCCGCATGTGGAGCACGGCGCTGGCGGGATTGGTCGACATCGGCTACGTCAAGTCCACCGGACACAGCGTGCAGATCAATCTGCCCAAGACAGCACTGAAGGGGCCGGTCACACTCGAGTGGAGCATCCCGGAACACGGGAGCAACACGCTCGAAAGGAACCGTGCACGTACGTATTTCCAGGCCTACGCGGCCGCAGCGGCGTTACATTTTGCGGAGAAGGCGTTGGTGGAGATTCGCGCCGGCCGGACCAAGACGTGGGAATCGTTCGAAGTTCCGGACGAGGGTATCGGCTGTGGCTTCACCGAAGCCGTCCGCGGAGTTCTCTCCCACCACATGGTGATTCGGGACGGCAAGATTGCGAACTATCACCCCTACCCGCCAACTCCGTGGAACGCGAGCCCCCGTGACAGCTACGGCACTCCGGGGCCGTACGAGGATGCGGTGCAAGGTCAGCCGATCTTCGAGGAGAATGATCGGGACAATTTCAAGGGTATCGACATCATGCGCACAGTCCGCAGTTTCGACCCGTGCCTGCCGTGCGGCGTTCACATGTATCTCGGTGGCGGTAAGACCATCGAGAAACTGCATTCGCCGACACAATCCGTGACGGGGGAGTAGTCCGTGGTGCACGGTGACAGGGCATACGGTGACGGGGAGCGCGGTGAGAACGCGAGTGGTGCACCGCCGGGTGACTACTGGCGTGGGGCGGGCGAACGAATCGAAACGCTGTTGCAAGCCAGCGCAGGCGGCGGACCGGTAGCACGTGATCGTGCTGAGCAACTGGTGCGTGAAGTAGTGCAGCTCTACGGCGCAGCTCTCGAACGCACTGTGCACCTGGCTGATTCCGCGATGGTGGATGCGATGTCCCGCGATGATCTGATCTCGAGCCTTCTGCTTGTACACGGCCTACATCCGCACGACGTGGAAACCCGCATACGTACCGCGCTGGACAGCGTGCGACCGTACCTCGGATCGCACGGCGGCGATGTCGAGTTGATCGAGGTGACCGGTGGTGTGGTGCGGTTGCGGTTGCTCGGTAGCTGCAACAGTTGTCCGTCGTCGTCCGTCACCCTCGAATCGGCCGTGCAGGACGCCGTGACGGCTGCGGCGCCCGAGACCAGCGGTATCGAGGTCGAAACCCCGACAGAACCTGAGCCCAATGCCGGTGTGATCTCAGCTGAGTCGCTGTTCTCGCACATCCACCACGACGCCTCCAGTCACTGGATCGGCGTGCCGGAGTTCGCCGAGGTCGGCGAAGGTGAGGTGGCAGGTTTTTGTGTCGAAGGCGCAGATCTGTTGGTATGCAGGCTCAGCGACACCCTGTACGCCTACCGCGATCACTGTCCGATCTGTGATCGCTCGATGGCGGGGGCGATGCTGGAGCGAATAATGGGGCGACCCGCACGTAGCGGCGTGGTGCTGACCTGTCCAACCTGCGGCACTCACTACGACGTCCGAACTGCAGGCGCGCGCGTCGATGCCGGTGTTGATGCCGGGGCGGAACATCTTGCGCCGCTGCCGCTCCTGCCGCGGGACGGGGTCCTGTCGGTGGCAGTGCCTGGTAGTGCTGCACCGGGAAGTCCAGTAGCTGACGTTCAGGTATCGGTGATGTAGTGGCAAAATCCACTGTGGGAGAGGTTCTCACGAGAATAGCGTCGGCGCGATCGGTGAAAACCGGTCCGCGATGCGAGATGTGCGCAGTCGACATCGGCGAGGACCACCAGCACGTCGTCGATGTCTCGGTGCGCGCCCTTTTGTGCGTCTGTCGACCGTGTTACCTGCTTTTTGCCCCGGTGGACGCTGATCTGCGTTACAAGGCAGTGCCGGATCGATACGAGGAACTCGACGATTTCGAGCTGGGTCCTGGTCGATGGGAATCACTGGAAATTCCGGTGAATCTGGCGTTCTTCTTCCGCAATTCCGTGTTGGACAAATTCATTGCGTTTTATCCCGGTCCGGCGGGGGCCACGGAATCCGAGCTACCCATCGATGCTTTCGCAGCGGTGATGCGGGAGAATCCGCGAACGAGCACCATGCGAGCCGATGTCGAGGCCTTGATCGTTCACGTTGTTCCGGGCGACCTGGTTCCCCGATGTTTCATCGTGCCGATCGACGCCTGTTACGAGTTGGTTGGCCGATTGCGGAAGGTGTGGCGCGGTTTCGACGGCGGCCAGGATGCACGCACCGAGATCGCGGAGTTCTTCCACAGAGTCGAGGAACGGTCGCGATGACCGCCTTGGAGTTCTCCGTCGTGGACATGGTGGTCGACCCGTACGCGGTGACCCCCAATCTCATAGTGAAACTGAAGATTTCGGAGTCCACCGGAACACCTGTGCGGGCGTTGGCCGTGCGAGCACAGGTTCGGATCGAACCACACCGACGGCCGTACTCCGCATCCGAAGAAGACGCGCTGCTCGATTTGTTCGGCCGGCGTGAACGTTGGTCGAGTACCCTACGAACCTTCCTCTGGATGGAATGCTCGACGGTGGTTCAGGGGTTCTCCGGAGTTACGGTCGCCGATCTTCCTATGCCGTGTACGTATGACGTAGCGGTGACCGCATCCAAGTACATGCATGCCCTGCAGGACGGCACGGTGCCCGTCGTCGTGCTGTTGAGCGGCACCGTCTTCACCGATGGCAGTCGCGGATTCTCGGTCGAGCAAATCCCGTGGGACAGGTCGGCGTCGTACGACATGCCGGTGGCCACGTGGAAGCACTTGATCGAGACGCATTACCCCGGTTCGGGTTGGGTACGCCTCGATCATGACACCATTGCGGAACTCACCCGGTTCAAAGCCGCACACGGTTACACCGACCTGGAATCCACGGTCGGCGCGCTCTTGGCGGGGAACGAGGTGCCGCAATGACACACGCGGGTGTCGACCATGACGTTCGGGCCGTTGCCGACGCGATCCTGTACGAGGGTTACCTGCTCTACCCGTACCGGGCGAATTCGGGGAAGAACCAGTCGCGCTGGCAGTTCGGTGTGCTCGGTCCACCGGGAGCGGCAGAGTTGGGTGTCGGTGAGGAATCAGGGATGTCGGCCCAAGCCGTCGTGGCCGCCGATGCCGGCGATCTGCGTGTCACATTGCGGTTTCTCCACCTTCAGCGCAGAACAGTCCAACGGCGTATCGATCCGGACGGCTGGGAGTCCGTGCATCACGTGATTTCCGGTGACCACGAATGGATTTCGTGGGACGAAGCAAGTGAATGTGAGATCGAGTCGGGTCCGTACCGGCTCACGGACCTCGGCGAAGTGCGAAGCCTGGCTTTCGAGGTTCCGGCCTTCTTTGAGATCGAACCGATCCTGGATGCGACCGGCGCATCTCTCGGTCGGATTGTGCGCACCCGGGCTGCGTTGTCCGGCCTCGTCGATCTTCAGGTTGCACCGGGTAGGTCGGATCAGGTTGTGTTGTCGATGAATGTTCGAAACACCACCGAGATCGTGGCGGTCGACAAACATTCGGCGCCGGCGTATTCACTGCTCGGGGCGCATGTGATCTTGGCGTGCGACACGCCGTCGTTCATCTCGCTCTTCAGCGTGAATGACGAGAAGGCTCACGAATACACGTTGATTCAGGATCGTTGTTATCCGGTGTTGGCCGGTACGCCCAATCCAGCGTTGCCGGACCGCTCGACCACGGTGCTGGTATCGCCGATCATTCTCTACGACTTTCCCGTGATCGCGGGGCAGAGTGAAGGATCGCTGTTCGATTCCACCGAAATCGACGAGATCCTGTCGCTGCGCATTCTGACGATGACAGACGAGGAGAAAGCGCAGGCACGGGCGACAGATCCGAAAGCCGCCGAGATCATCGATCGTTGTGAGGCCTTGACACCTGCAGGGTTTGCCGACCTCCACGGTGTGCTCCGTGATCCTCATGCCCCGCAGGAGAACGGGCAGGGAAACTCGGCACCGATGCTTCCCGAGGTGCCCGACGGAGTCGACTGGTGGTCGCCCGAGGCCGATACGACGGTGGCGCCCCGAATCGACGGCATCTTGGTGGGCGGTGTGCGGATAGCCGGGGGAAGTATTGTGCGCGTGCACCCGTCGCGGCGCGCCGACGCTCAGGACCTGTTTTTCGCCGGCAAACTCGCCCGTGTCGCCACCATCCACGAAGACGTGGACGGCGATATTCACGTGGGGGTGACGCTGCTCGACGATCCCGCCGCCGACCTGCACAACTGGTACGGCCGCTATCTGTATTTTGCTCCGGACGAGGTGGAACCGGTGCCCGGAGCGCAGGCGCAGAGCAATCGAGAGGAGAACACACTATGAGGGGCATGGGAATGCTGTCGACGGTACTTCTCGGCGCAGTAGCGATCGCTGCGGCAGTCGTGTTGGTGGTGTCGATGCCGGATATTCAACGGTATCTACGGATGCGAAAGATGTAGTCACGCATGCGTGTTCTGGTTGCGGGTGTCGGAAATATCTTTCTCGGCGACGACGGCTTCGGGTCCGAAGTCGTGCGAGCGCTGCAACAAGAGCAACTGCCGGCGGGAGTGCAGTTGGTGGACTACGGAATTCGCGGCGTGCACCTGGCATACGACCTTCTCGAATCGTGGGAGGCCTTGGTTCTGATCGACGCACTGCCACAAGGCGGGAAACCCGGCGCGGTCGAGGTATTCGAGCTGGAGTCCGAAACTGATGACGACACAGTTTCTTCCAGCACGGCAAGACTCGATGCGCATTCGTTGGATCCGAACTCCGTGTTCTCCAGTCTGCGGGCGCTCGGCGGAGCAGCGCCGAGAACGTTTGTCGTTGGTGCGCACGTCGAATCGGTGGACGAGGGGATGGGGTTGACACCCAAGGTTCAGGCTGCCGTGACCGGCGCCGTGTCGGTTGTTCTCGGCCTGGTCAGGTCGATGGCGGCGGACGCCGCAACCGCTGATCAAGGGGCATGACTATGTGCCTGGGTATCCCTGGACGCGTCGTGGCGCTGCTCGACGGATATGGCGGACAACTTGCGCTGGTCGATGTGGAAGGTGCGGCGCGCAAGGTGAACATCGGGATGCTCGACGAGAATACCGTCGGCGCTGGTGACTGGGTTGTCATCCACATGGGCTTTGCCGTCGAGAAGGTGGACGCGAACGGCGCTGCCGAGGCGCTTGCCGGTCTGGAGCTGATGGGTCGGTCGCGCCCCGAGGTCGAGGGCGAGGGCGTGAGTGGGGGCGAGCCATGATCACAGCCATCCGACTTCATGTTCAGGGGGTGGTTCAGGGAGTCGGATTCAGACCGTTCGTGTATTCACTCGCAACCGAATTGGGGCTGACGGGCACGGTGGGCAACTCGCCGCGAGGAGTGGTGATCGACCTCGAGGGGGAGGATCTATCGCTCGCGGAGTTCGCGACGGATCTGCGGGTGCGCCAGCCGCCGTTGGCCAGGATCGACTCGGTGGAATGCGAGCCTGCCCGGGCGTGCGGGCGGTCCGGGTTTCGGATCGTGGACACGGACACGACGACCGCAGGCCGGACGTTGGCACCACCTGATGTCGCGACCTGCGACGATTGCCTGCGCGAGATGGCCGATCCGGGGAACAGACGGTATCGGCATCCCTTCATCACGTGCACTAACTGTGGTCCGCGGTTCACGATCATCGAGGAACTTCCGTACGACCGGGCAGCGACGACGATGCACGGGTTTCCGATGTGCTCGAAATGCGCTGCCGAGTACGCCGATCCAGGTGATCGTCGCTTTCACGCGCAGCCGATTGCGTGTCCGCAGTGTGGTCCGACCCTGACCTTCGTCGATACAGACGCGGATGCTGCTGCCGTTTCGGTGAACGGTGAGAACGCCATGTGCCGGGCGCGAGAGTTGTTGCGTGACGGCAAGATTGTTGCCGTCAAAGGTATCGGGGGGTATCACCTGGCGTGCGATGCCCGAAACGAATCGGCAGTACAGGAATTGCGGCACCGTAAGCACCGCCGCGGTAAGCCGCTTGCCGTGATGGTGCGAGACATCAATGGTGCGTACGCGGTGGGACGGATCAACGAGATGCAGTCGCAGGCGCTGACCGAATGCTCGCGGCCGATCGTGTTGGTGGACAAGGCGTCGAAGTACGACCTTGCGCCTTCGGTGGCGCCGGGAATTCCGGATATCGGAATCATGCTGGCGTACAACCCGATCCAGAATCTCCTGCTCGGTCTTCCCGGTGATGCGGCAGCGCCGACAGCGTTGGTGATGACGTCGGCAAACCTTGGCGGTGAACCAATCCTGTTCCGAGGCACTGATCTGGAGCGAGTGTCCGCGCTCACCGACGGCGTACTGACCCACGATCGCCCGATTCGGGTGCCGTGCGACGATTCCGTCCTGCGTGTAGTCGACGGCCGCCGAGTGATGCTGCGCCGTTCCCGCGGGTATGCACCGTTACCGATCGACTTGCCGTTGGACGTCGACCCGACTCTGGCGGTGGGCGCAGATCTGAAGAACACTTTCGTGGTTGCCGACGGAATGTCGGCCTGGCCGAGTCAACACATCGGAGACATGGGTGATGTTGCCGTGCTGGACGGGTTCACCGCGTCGCAGACGCACTTCGAAGCGATCACCGGCGTCGCACCGAGTCAAGTTGTGTGCGACGAACATCCCCGATACCACTCGTCGGGGTGGGCGAGAAGGCATGCGGCGGGTCGGCCGGTGCGCACGGTGCGACATCATCACGCGCATATCGCCGCGGTGATGGGTGAGAACGGCTGTGACGGCTCCGAACCGGTGATCGGAATGGCCTTCGACGGAACGGGCTACGGAGCCGACGGAGCGGTGTGGGGCGGAGAAATGCTGCTCGCCACGTACAAAGGGTTCCGGCGTCTAGCGCATCTCGGGTACGTGGCCCTGCCGGGCGGTGACGCCGGAGTGGAACGTCCGTACCGCATGGCGATGTCGCACCTGCGTTCGGCGGGGATCGATTGGGACAGTGATCTTCCACCAGTTGCAGCGTGCTCGGCTCGCGAACGCTCCGTCCTCGGTCATCAGTTGGAGACGGGATTCGGCTGTGTGGAGACTTCCAGTATGGGGCGGCTTTTCGACGCAGTCGCCGCACTTGCCGGCGTCCGCCAAAATGTCGAATACGAGGCGCAGGCAGCCATCGAGTTGGAAGGTGTGGCCCGGGGAATCGACTGCGGCAGTGAGTACTACGTGTTCGGTGAACGCGAAGATGACGGCGGGTCGTGGATCGCCGATCCCGGTCCGGTCATACGTTCCGTGGTTGACGACCTACGGAACGGTGTGTCGGCAGGTGTGATCGGTGCGCGCTTCCACGAGAGTGTTGCCCGCTTGGTGGTGACCTGGGCGCGGGCAGCGCGCGCCGCGGCCGGCGTCGACGACGTTGCCTTGAGTGGCGGTGTCTTCCAGAATCCGTTACTCCTGGCACGGTCGCGGGTACTGCTGTCAGATGCTGGATTCCGCCCGCTGACGCACCACGAGTTACCACCGAACGACGGTGGTCTTGCGTACGGCCAAGTGCTGGTCGGGAGTTCGCTGTGAAGTCAGGAGGATAGCCATGTGTTTAGCCGTACCGGGACGTATCGAATCGCTCGAGGATCGTGACGGAACGACAATGTCCGTCGTCAACTTCGGGGGAGTCCGCAAGGAAGTGTGCCTCGAATATATTCCGGGCGCCGCAGTCGGCGAGTACGTCGTTGTCCACGTCGGCTTCGCGATTCAGCGCCTCGACGAGGAATCAGCACAACGCACACTTGCGGAGTTCGAGCACCTCGGAGTGCTCGACGAGGAGTTCGGCGACGGATTTGCTCGCGCAGCCAAGGCTCTGGGAGTCGATCAGAAGGAGAATCAATCATGAAGTACCTGGACGAATTCTCCGACCCCGAGTTGGCCGGCAAATTACTCGATCAGATTCGCACACTCGCTACCCGCCGATGGGCGATCATGGAAGTTTGTGGTGGTCAGACACATTCGATCATTCGTCATGGAATCGATCAACTGCTGCCCGAGCAGATCGAGATGATTCACGGGCCGGGGTGCCCGGTCTGTGTGACGCCGCTGGAGATCATCGACAAAGCGCTCGAGATCGCCGCGCGCCCGGACGTGATCTTCTGCTCTTTCGGCGACATGTTGCGGGTACCAGGTAGTGCGTCTGACCTCTTTCGGATCAAGAGCGCCGGCGGTGATGTGCGCGTGGTCTATTCGCCACTCGACGCGCTGACCATCGCGAAGGAGAATCCGGACCGGGAGGTCGTGTTCTTCGGGATCGGGTTCGAAACCACTGCGCCCGCAAACGCGATGACCGTGTATCAGGCACACCGACTCGGCATCAAGAACTTCTCGTTGCTTGTCTCCCACGTGCTCGTCCCGCCCGCGATGGCGGCGATCATGGACTCCCCGGAGTGTCGGGTGCAGGCGTTTCTCGCCGCGGGTCACGTGTGCAGTGTGATGGGGACGTCGGAGTACCCAGCTCTGGCAGAGAAGTACCGGGTTCCTATCGTCGTCACAGGGTTCGAACCCCTCGATTTGCTCGAGGGCATCAGAAAGACCGTGCTGCAGTTGGAAACCGGTAGGTACGAGGTGGAGAATGCCTATGCGCGGGCTGTGACGGCCCAGGGAAATGTTGCAGCCAAGGCGATGCTCGACGATGTGTTCGCGGTCTCCGACCGGACGTGGCGCGGCATCGGTCCCATTCCGGACAGCGGGTGGCAGTTGGCGCCGAAGTACGCGGAATTCGATGCGGAGCAACGATTCTCGGTAACCGACATTCACACCGACGAGTCATCGGTGTGCCGTTCCGGGGAAGTTCTCCAAGGCTTGATCAAGCCGAACGAGTGCGCTGCCTTCGGGAAGGAGTGCACGCCGCGTAATCCGTTGGGGGCCACTATGGTCTCGTCCGAAGGTGCGTGCGCCGCCTACTACCTGTACCGACGCTTGGAACTGCAGGAGGCGGGTCATGGGAGCTGACAACAGTGCGGTGGTAGACCCGGGGGCGTGGGTCTGCCCGCTGCCGCTCCGTGATTCGCCGAATATCGTCATGGGGCACGGCGGTGGCGGAGCGATGTCTGCCGAACTGATCGAGCACCTGTTCCTGCCGGCATTCGGTGACGCGGCTGACGCGGAACTCGGCGATTCCGCTGTGCTCGACATCGGCGGAGTTCGGGTGGCGTTCTCGACGGACTCGTATGTGGTCAAACCGATGGTGTTTCCGGGTGGAAACATCGGCGATCTGGCCGTGAACGGCACGGTCAACGACCTTGCCATGGCCGGTGCGCAGCCACTGGCCATGTCGACTGCCTTCATTCTCGAGGAGGGAACACCGCTCGCCGACATAGCCACGGTGGCGGCCACGCTTGGTGACGCGGCTCGCTTGGCCGGAGTGCGTCTGGTGACCGGCGACACCAAAGTGGTCGACGCTGGTCACGGCGACGGAGTCTTCGTCAACACTGCGGGCATCGGCATAGTGCCAGCCGGTGTCGACATACGGCCGACCCGGGCCGAGGTCGGTGATGCAGTGATCGTCAGTGGTGACATCGGAGTTCACGGCGTGGCGGTGATGAGTTGCCGCGAGGGCCTGGAGTTCGGAACCGAGGTGCGCAGCGACTGCGCCGCACTGAACGGCCTGGTTGCAGACATGATCGCCACCGGCGTGGACATCCACGTCCTTCGCGACCCGACGCGCGGCGGAGTTGCCGCCACGCTCAACGAAATTGCCCAGGCGTCGAATGTCGGTGTTGCGCTCGTGGAACGGAACCTGCCGATTCCCGACGCCGTACGGGATGCCTGCGGATTGTTGGGTCTGGATCCGCTGTATGTGGCTAACGAAGGCAAAATGGTTGCGTTTGTCGCACCCGCCGACGTCGACCTCGTGCTCGATGCCATGCGTGGACACTCGCTGGGAACCGGGGCAACGGTGATCGGGGAGTGCGTGAGCGCGCACTCGGGAATGGTGGTTGCTCGAACCGCACTTGGTGGCAATCGGGTAGTGGATCTCCCTGCTGGTGAACAGCTTCCGCGGATCTGTTGATGACCGGCGTTGATGTTAGCGGCCCGGCATTGTTTGCGAGGTACGCATATCCGCCGAACGAATTGGGGTATTGCGGAGCCGATGATCCGTCGGCACTCTTGCGTCAAGCGGCCGGAACGGTGACAGAGCAGGACCGGGGCCGAGCGCAACAGTTCGACGGTGCGTGGCCGTATCTCGAGGCACTGGCCCAGGCAGCGGGTGTCGACGACCCACTCGAACCACGCGTGATCGAGGCTTACTGGTTGGGTGGATCGCTGCTGGATTCGGTGAACTCGGAAGAGTTGGTTGCGCACCTACGGCATGAATTCGGGACGCGAAACGACGGGGGATTGCTCCCAGATCTGGATGGCCGAGATCGCGCTCTTGCGCATCACAGTTTCCATGTTCTTGCCGTGTATCCGTGGGTGCGGCTTCTTCGGAAACACGGTGCGGTGCCTCTGTCCGTCCTGCAGAACTGCCGAATCAGATGGGGCGAAGTACGTGAAGTGGGTGACGAGTATGCCGAGGTGGAGTCCTCGCCGCTCGCGTTCGACGGTAACCGACTGACCCGCGGTCCGAAGGCGATCGAACACGTGCGATGGAACGTCGACGGCATTCCTCTTGCTCCCGCTCCGGTGCAAGGGAACGTGGTGGCGCTGCACTGGGATTGGCTGTGCGACAGCATCTCGGTGAAGCAAGCTGATGCCTTGGATCATGCCGAAGAGGCGGCACTCGAGATCGTCAACCTGCGACTGCGGGAGCACAGAGTGTAGGCAGGGATTACGACGAATGATGTTGGCATTCAGACGTATCGGCAGAGAATCTGTTAGTCCAACGACGCGCACGCAGTGCACCACGGGCGACCGTCGACGCCGTCAATGCGATCCGAAGGATCGATGCGTGCGGCAAGGATGCAGCTCTCGTTGTCGTGGTAGACATCGAGATCGGAAGGAACCGTCGAGTGGAACGCCGGGACCTTCATGTGCACCTCCGTTGTGGCTCGTCAGGATACGAGCCGAATGGGCTAATGATCGCACCCTCGGCATCATTTCGCTCGGTGGCAGGCGCGACCCGGCGCGGTGCATTGCCTCACCAAGAATTCGATATGTGACTCTGCCCTCTGCTGTCGCAGGGCAATTGCGACGCCGCAGGGCAAACTACGCGCGCGAGTGCGTAATGGCCCTGCGCCGGACGACGGATGCTCCGACGGCGCGCGCCGTCGGCGGATCCCGCGGGGATAGGCTGAACACATGCGCGGAGAGTACAAGGTTCCTGGTGGCAAGCTCGTTGCAGTCGATGTCGAGGTCGAGGATGGGCAGCTGTCCCACGTCGCGGTCTCCGGCGATTTTTTCCTCGAGCCGGACAGCGCGCTGGATGACATCAACGGAGCGCTGACGGGTATGCCGGCGGACGCCAACGTCGAACAGCTCGCGGATGCGATCATCGCCACGCTCGACGAATCTGTGTCGATGATCGGGTTCACCGCGGAGTCGGTCGGCATCGCGATTCGCCGCGCGCTCGGTCACGCCACCAGTTGGGCGGACCACACATTCGACGTTATTCCGCCGGTGGTCCTCGATCCCGCGATGCACGTTGCGCTCGATGAGGTCATCGCGCGTGAGGTGGCGTCCGGTGAGCGTCCTCCGACTCTGCGTTTCTGGGACTGGGATTCGCCGCTGGTCGTGATCGGCTCGTTCCAATCCGTACGCAATGAAGTCGACTCGGAAGCTGCTGCGCGCCACGGTATCGGTGTTGTGCGCCGGATCTCAGGCGGCGGTGCGATGTTCATGGAACCGGGTAACTGCATCACGTACTCGTTGGTGGTACCCGCGTCATTGGTGGAGGGGCTGAGTTTCGAACGGTCGTACGCCTTCCTGGACCAGTGGGTGATGGGCGCACTTGCCGAAGTCGGAATCACCGCGCGCTACGTGCCGCTCAACGACATCGCTTCCGATAAGGGCAAGATCGCCGGTGCCGCACAGAAGCGGTTCGCCGGCGGCACAGTCGTTCATCACGTGACCATGGCCTACGACATCGATGCGGAGAAGATGACGCAGGTTCTGCGAATCGGCCGAGAGAAGATGTCCGACAAGGGAACCAAGAGTGCGGCCAAGCGAGTGGACCCGCTCCGCTCCCAGACCGGAATGACACGCGCCGCGATCTTGACCTCGTTCGAGGAATACTTCCGATCGCAGCACGACACTCGCACCAGTTCCTACACCGAAGCCGAGTTGCAACAGGCGCGTGAGCTGGTGGGGACCAAGTTCAGCACCGAGAAGTGGACGCACCGCGTGCCGTAAGGTGCGTCCACTCGAGCCGGTATGGAACTAAGTCATGCGGTGTGGGGAGTGGGTTGCTCCGCAGTGGATGGGGCGACACCTTCTGTAGCACTGCGACGCGTCACGGTGAATGTTGCAGCGACGCAGAGTATTGCGATGGCGAAGCACGCCAGCGTGTACCAGAGATTTCCGATCGGGTCTCCGTTGCTGGTGGAACCGTCGACGGCACCGAAGAAATCGGGTAGGGCGCTGGCCCAGAGAACGGCCATGATGCACAGGTACACCACGCTGTAGTACTGGACAAACCTGTTGAGGTACGGGGGTGTATCCGACGGCTCGCTGCGCAGCCGGGTCCACTGGCGGATCAACAGTGTTACCGCGACAACCGAGAGGATCACCAGTTCCGCTGCGTAGAGTACTCCTCGGACCGTGTCGCTGCCCGCGCCGAAGACTGTCGCGGGCAACGGCAGGATGAACGTGCCCACTGAGGCCAGGACACCGATGACGATTGTGCGCCAGACCAATTGGAGTCCGGTGAAGTGTTGGCCGTTGTCGACGTGGCGGCCCACGAAGAACTGGACGCAGAATGCCAGCGACATCGGCCACAAGGCCGCGAACACAACAACGCTCGGCAATGGGACGGCGTCGAACATCGGTTGGTTGATCGGGTTTGCCGTCGACCATTCCCACCACCGAAGCTGTGGTCCGAGATGGTCGAAGATCTCGTAGAACGCGTGGTGGACGAAGCCCACGCACACTGCGCCGGCGAGCACACCGTACCGGCGGAACACGCCCAGCATCTTGACAATTTCAAAGGCCAGCGTCGCCATCAGTGGATAGATAGCGATGATGTAGAGGGGGAGTCTGCCCCACAGGAAATCGACGCTGAACACGTTGTGCGCGAACATCGTATCCACGTGCTGTTCGATGCCGAAGGCCGCGGGAAAGTACAGCGGCGGTTCGATGATGAACAGGTAGGCGGTGGCGCCGAACCACAGTACGAGGTTGGTCGGATCGCCATTGCGACGCAAGCGCACGATCGCGAGAATCAGCGCGAGCACCGAGCCGATGATGATGGTCCATTCGAGAACCGGAAGAGTCCAGTTCTCCAGCCCGAAGGGGTTGCGGAGTTCGACCAGTCCGCCCGCTTCTGCGCAGGAGAAGCCGAGTTCCGTGGCGAGTTGGTCGAAGGTGGGGGAACAGAGGTCAGCCATTGTTCGACCGCCCTGTGCTCTTCGATCCTGTGCTGTTCGATTCAGCTGTATACCAGCGGGTTACGTCGTATCCGGCTTCGAAACGTTCGAACCACACGTCGGCCAGGGCAGGCAGGTTCTCGGTGGCGGGGTTGTGCTTGGGCAATTGACTGCGGATCACTCCCCGCAGTGCGGTGAGTTGCTCGCCGAGTGGAAGGACGTCGAACGCGCGAGACATCGGTCCGTTGTCCTGTGCCTCGAGCATCGGCAACCGCTTGCGAAGAAACTGCATGTTGCGATACGACGCGAACATTGCCATCGCGTCGACCTGCCGATCTTCGCGCGGCACATGCTTGTTGAAGCCCAAGGAGGCCAGCCTGATCACCTTCATGACGTGCCGGAAAATTGACGGTGCCATGCGCATCCGGTAGAGATCGCTGCCGACGACGGAGTCGAAGATGATGAGGGCGGAACTCCGGTGTTCGACCTCCTCGACGAAGTGCCAGATGAACAGCGACGCAACTCTGTCGTCGCCGGGGCGGAAAAGTGCTGATTCGTTGTCGAGCATCAGCTTGAACACCGAGGTGAAGGTTGCTTCGAGGTCGGCGGTGTACGCCAGTCGGTAGTTCACCGACGTCTCTGCAGTGAGCTTGTCGAACTCGCCGACCACGTCGTCGAGAGTTTCTTGCAGGCCGGGATATCGCCTGATCAAGCCCTTGACGTGTTGGCGATGCGCCGAAGAATGCTGTCCCTCTTGGCGCATGAACGCGTCGGCTTCCTCGGCGACTGCTCGATCCGTCAACAGCGGTTTGGTCTGCATGATGAGCTTGACGATCATCTTCTCGAAACCGATGGCCAGGAACGAGACGGCATTTGCCATGCTCGAGAAGGCCGGATTCTCCTCGTTCCACAGGAAGGGGACGTCGTAGTCCTCGAAAGCAAAATTCATTTTTCGGACGTGTAGATCAGTCACTTCTCGAAACCTCGTCTTTCCGGAGGGTCGGGTAGGTGGCTGCCCGGATGTCCCGAAAGCCACGCTCTGATTGTGACCATACACAAACTGATGATTGTGTATGGTCACAATTCCGTGATGCGCGCAGAATTCGTGTCGACGGACAGGTGTTAGCCTGGGTTTCTCGATTCGAGTGAGGAATACAGGTAGTGGCGCGAAGACGTGGGTGGGGCGGAAATCCGCCAGTCGACGATGACGACGCAGCTCGTCGAATCGTTTCCACGGCAGTCGATTTGATCGGGCAAACGGGCTCGGCGATCAGCATCGCCGATATCGCGGAGTCGTTGGGTGTGATCCGTCAGACGGTGTATCGGTATTTCCCCAACTCCGACGCTCTGATGCGAGCAGCGGCAATCGCATCGGTCGCCGGATTTCTCGATCGGCTCACTGTCCATGTAAGCGGCATCGAAGATCCCGTCGACGCTATGACCGAGGGTGTTGTCTACACGCTGACCGAGGTCCGCAGAATCCCGCATCTTGGCATTTTGCTGACGGGAACATACTCGAACCTTCACCCCGACGGTCTCACATCGGACGAGGCTCAGGCCTTCGGAATTGCGATGATCAACCGCTTCGACGTTGATTGGAAGAAGTACGGCTACGACGACGCTGCTCTTCGGGAACTCGTCGAATACGTCCTGCGCACGATGCAGTCGTTCTTCATTTCGCCGGGTAATCCACCTCGAAGCGACGACGAACTACGGCAATACCTGCGCCGTTGGATGGGCGCTGGGATCACTGCGCAAACGAAGCGTTCTACGGACCTTGGGTGACAAGGGACAATTGTTTGGAAACCACCGTGGTCAACTTTCGTGGACGACGGGTGTTTCACAGGGATCAAAGACGTTAACCAGGACATGCCCTCCTGTCGTCTGCGCACAGGATCGTGTCGAGTGATCGTCCGGACCCGGACCCGGACACCGGACCGGAGATAGTCATCCGTTTCGGGGTACCGCTGACTTTCACGTCGTAGGCAGAACCCGGCTGGAGCTCGTCGGACAGCGGGCTGTTCGAACTTGTTAGAGCACCGATGGTCACGCGGGCTTGTGCGGTACCTGATTTCTCCCATGTCACATTCCATGTCGCGTTGTCGATGGCCCCACTATTACGACGTAGCTGTCCAGTCCAGTTAGGGAGAAGGTTCAGGGACAGTCCCTTGATTGCCCATTCGTCGCTGTACAGACCGAGGTCAGCGTCCATCGGAGAATCATCGGGACGCATTTCTGCGTATCGGGTTGCATCCCCGCCCATCAACTTCACCGCGTCTCGGGAAATGACGAAACCACTTGCAGTCGAGTCCTCAATGCAGGTGATTCCAGAGGTGTAGTCGCTGGAGCACGTGAAACCGTTCCATTGCAACGATTTCCCATAGTCGAGTACTTCAGGGTTTCCGATTCCTGATCCGGAGAATGGTTGTCCGCCTGTACACAGTCCTCGCACCGGATTCTTAGATCGTCCGATGGCCGCGGCGCCCGAATATTTGGTGATGGTGGAACTGTCGCAATACGCGAGAATATTGTCTCCAGTGTATTCGTTAGCCAGGCACGCTACGTCCGGCCTACCGATACCACCCCCACCCCACTGTCCTGCCAGGTCGGAACCGCTCATCTGACACAAGATATTCCCGGTCGGGGACCTGAAATTTATTTGCGAGGAGCTCACGTCATTATCTGATGCGGATTGCTTGACTTCGATACCGAATCGATCTTCGCCCATAAATGTACGGACGACGCCGTCTATGCTGCTGTAGATGATTTGGAACGCGGTGCTGAAAACCGACATGACGAGTTGATACCCAAAGCTGCCCGCTTTGCCGGCGATCGTTGCCAAGCAGCCCGCATGTGATTTGAGAATGTCGGTCGAGCTCTGGGCGGCGATTGCAGCGCCTCCTTCATACGCGCAGTCGACAACGGATCGTGCCGTGTTGATTTTGTCGAGCTTTTTCGGCCAGCCCAAAGTAGGAACGTTGTCGAGTGTCCAGAAGAAAGCTTGAGTCAGTAGTGGACCCGGACTCGAAGACAGCGTGATGATGTGTGGAAGGTTTCTGGTGGGGTACTCGAGTTGCGTTGATTGACCGGGCTGAACGTAAGAGACGTTTGAACGCTCACCGAGCGCCATTGTTGCGGCGGCAGTTAGGGAATCAGTCGCTCCATTGAATATCGGGAAGGCCCTCGACCAACGAGGGTTCCCGGAGACTTCGAGAGAGGCGGCACCAGATGAGTTCAGAACGACGGCAACACCATTATCGATGGGCTTCAGGCACGGCCAGACAACGTCACGAATGTCGTCGCTGAATGAATTATCGGAGTTGAGGCGTCGAGGCATTTCTGCGACGAGCGTTACCCCGTTGACCGTTACCTCTTCGCCCATGCAGCCAGGAGCGTCGTACTTCTCGCCGGCAAGCGATTGCATGCCCTTTTCCAGCAACTTCAATAGGTTGGCCGGTGACAGGTTTGCAAAGGTGATCCCACTGAGGTGGGCCATCGTAGTGGTGTAGTTCATTCGCCCGTTGCTGCGCGTGGCCGTGACGGGCAATGGCTCGAGGTCGCCGTCGGTGCCGTCAGTGAATGCGAGAACTGTTTCGTCGTCGAGTGCATTGCCGTCCGGGACTTCAACGCTCACCACAATCGGGACTGACGGCTGGATCGAGCCGTTGCCGAGTGTGATGTCCATCGAATGACCCACCGGTTCAAATATTCCGAATTCTTGGCCTGGGAAGATGGTTTCTCGATTATGTGCGATATGCACGGCCACGGTCGTCCCCGCTGGGGCAACGCCCGCTGGACCAGTCACGCGAATGGACTGGCGCTTTCCCAGAAAGTTGATTTCTTTGTCGACGGTGAATCCGTCGGCAGTGACCGAGGTTGTGGCGGTCTCGTCTTGTAGCCGCGTTTGGAATTCGTCCATGATCCTATCGCGGTAGACATATCCCGCAACAGCGAGTGAAATGACCAGAATCAAGCAGAAAAGTTTCTTCACGAGCCGGTTTCCTCCCTACGGACGATGAATAGTATCCGTTCGGGTTGGTGCTCGCCATGTGTTCGAACTGGGCTCGTTTTATCCCAAGATTATTGTGGAAGTGATCGCTCCGGCGCACGAAAGCACGACAACGGTGATCGCCAGCAGATCAGCCCGACGCGGACGCTTCGGATAGGCGGCGATCAATCCCGTTCCACCGCGTGCGGAGATAGCTTCACCCATTTCGGCGGATCTCCGGATCGCCACCGACATCGTGGTGGTGACCAGATCGATAATCGTGTTGTCGGACGCGCTGTGCACCACGCCTTTCGGCCGGAGTCGGCGAGCTGCGGCCAGCGTGAGCATTTCCTCGATCAGGAGGGGGAGGGAGCGAATGCAGAGCGCTGCCGTTGTTGCCCACTCGTCTACCGGGAGTCGTAGGAACCGCAGCGGACGTCCGAGTGTCGCCAGTGCGGGAGCGACGTCGCTCATCGAGGTGGTCCACGCCAACATCAGTGACGCGCACAGCAATATGATTCCAAAGGTGACTGCCCGAAGGTAGAGGTACACGGCGTCGAGGCCGATCGGGAGGTTGACCAGGGCACCGCCCAGCAGTAGCAGCCATATCCACCATGGTGGGCGCGGGATTGCTGTCGGCGGAATGTGGCCGAGTGCGGCGGTGACGACCAGTAGTCCGGTGATCACGGCAATGGACGGCCACGACGGTGCGATCACCATGACGAGGCTGATGAGAACCACGGCGATGATCTTCGTGCCGGCCCACAGTCTGTGGATCGGTGAGGTGGTGGGTACTTCGCGCAGGAGTGTGGTCATCGCCGGGTCTCTTCCAGTGTGACGGGGTTTTCGGTCAGTACGCCGTCAGCGAGGTGAATTGTCCTGCTGCACACGCCATCCATGCCGTCGACGTCGTGTGAGATCACGACCAGCGCGGTGCCGTTGCGTCTGATCCAGGTCAGCACGTTCATGATGGCTGCTCGGCCAGGTGGGTCGAGACCTGCGAGTGGTTCGTCGAGAATAAGCATCTGAGGCTGGCGGACGAGCAAACCGGCGAGCACCACTCTGCGCATCTGCCCGCCGCTCAGTTGGTCGATGCTGCGGCTGGCGAGACGGCGATCGAGTCCGACAGCGTCGAGTGCCCAGGAAACCTGTGTGGACCCGATTTCGGGCCCACCCGCAGCCTCGATGTCCTCGGACACAGTTCGACGTTGCAGTTGCAGCCGCGAGTGCTGGAATGTCAGGCCAACCGAACCCACCTGGCGGGCAATCGGTTTGCCGTCGAACAAGGCCGTACCGGACGTGGGTACCGTCAATCCGGCCATGATCCAGGCCAGCGTGGATTTTCCGGAGCCGTTGCCGCCCAGGACCAATACGCCGTCGCCTGAGCCGATGGTGAGATTGACGTCGGACAACGCGGTGCGCGACCACGGAGTCCGATTGTTGTACGTGTGCGAGAGATTCCTGATCTCGAGGAGGGCCTTGGTGCTGCGCGGCCAGTAGGTGGGCGCCGCCGGCGCTCCGGTGCCGACCATCCAGCCCGGCTCATGTTCGATCTGGCGGCCGTTCTCCAGCTGGATGACCCGGTCTGCTTTGCGGGTGTCGGCCTGATGATGGGTGACAAGAACAACGGCCATATTGTGCCGGCGGGGGAGAGTCGCCAGCAGCTCCACCAGTTCTTCTCGGCCGGTGCGATCGACCATCGCGGTGGCTTCGTCGGCGATGAGTAATGCGGGCCGACGGGCGAGGGCGGCGGCGACAGCAAGGCGCTGCATCTCGCCACCCGAGAGTGACGACGTTTCACGCATCGCCATTCCGCCCAGTCCGACTTCGGTCAAGAGTGCCTCGATATCCGGAACATGCTCAGGCTGCAGGCCCCACACCACGTCGTCGGCGACGCGCGTCCCGAGGATCTGGCTTTCGGGTCGCTGCAGGACCACCGCCGTACCGTCGTGATGGCCGAGGCCCGCGGCGCCCGGTCGCACCAGGAGACCGGTGGACGGCGCCCGACCGGCGAGAAGGCGCGTCAGGGTCGATTTTCCGGAACCGTTGTGACCGACGACGGTGACAAATTCGCCGCGGTCGATCGAGAAGTTGATGTCCGTCAACGCCGGTGTCGAAGAACCCGGGTAGGTGAAGCCGACGTGTTCGAGCGTCAGCGGCAACGGATTGATCGCCCGGTCGTCGGGCGTCGTAGCCAGCGGATCGACTGTGGGAAGTGCAGCCAATCGATCGAGAACGGCACCGAGAACAAAGTAGGAGACAACGGTACTGATGATGATGCCCAGCGTGGCGGACGCGGCAATCCAGATCCACCAGTAATCGATGATGGCACCGATACTGCTTTCGATGACATCGGCCATCCCGATGAAGTACGGAAATCTTCTGAGAATTTCGGCGACACCACGAGCTGTGTTGTCGAGTGAATCCAACAACAGATTTCGTAGCGGTGAGAGAATGAGCAACAGAACTATGGAGAAGAGGGCCAGAACCGGTCCGACAACGCACGACGCCAGTAGCGCGGAAAAGAACCCGCGCCCCCGCCTTTTGACGTTGCCGATAATTCCGCCGAGCAGAGCGCACAGTGCAACCGCAGATGCAGAACCCGAGCCGGCGGCAACAAACGCAACTGCGGTGGCAGCGACCCCGGAGGCCACCACAGCGCGGATTCGGAACCGCTGAGCAACAATCCCCATCGGAACAGCCGCAACAAGATGGAGTGCACTCGCCAGCGGAATAACTGTCGCGATGACGGAAAGAGCGACCGTGAATCCGGCCATCACGGCACCGGTCGCTACCTCGAGTGGGCGCAAGTTGCCGGTTGGCTGAATTTCTGGGCGGATGCTCACCAACTCCAGTGTGCCAGTCGTGACGAAACTCCTGTTGCACTGATGGTGAGCCCATCTGCCCGGTTGCGTAGGCTTTACCTCACAACAATGCATCGGACGGAGCGTGGAAGACGTGAGTGCAGCACCCATCAGGGTTGGGGTTCTGGGAGCCAAGGGCAAGGTCGGCCAGGCAATCTGCGCAGCAGTCGAGGCTGCAGCTGATCTGGAACTGGTTGCGCAAGTAGATACCGGCGATCCGATCGAGACGTTTGTCGACACCCGCACTCAGGTCGTGGTCGACTTCACACATCCCGATGTCGTGATGGGAAACCTGGAGTTTCTCGTAGCCAATCGCATTCACGCCGTGGTCGGCACCACAGGGTTCGACGAGAGTCGCCTGGCGACGGTGCAGTCGTGGGTCGACGCCCAGCCCACCGCCGGTGTCCTGATCGCGCCCAACTTCGCGATCGGCGCAGTGCTGTCGATGCGCTTCGCGGCTGCCGCGGCGCGGTTCTTCGATTCCGTCGAAGTTATCGAACTGCACCATCCTTACAAGGCTGACGCGCCGTCCGGCACCGCGTACCGCACTGCGGCAATGATCGCCGCAGCGCGCGCCGAAGCTGGTGTTGGTCCAAGTCCTGACGCCACGACCACCGAACTCGACGGCGCTCGCGGCGCTGACGTGGACGGTGTGCGCGTGCATTCGGTGCGCATGGCCGGGATGGTCGCGCACCAGGAGGTCATCCTGGGCACACAGGGCGAGACGCTCACCATCCGTCACGATTCCATTGACCGAAACTCTTTTGCTCCGGGTGTCCTGCTTGGCGTTCGCCAGATCGCGTCTCGCCCCGGCCTTACCGTCGGTATCGATTCGTTCCTGGATTTGTGAGCACTACAGGCCTGTGAGTACAACGAAAATGAACAACAAAACCACCCGCACGCTCATCTTGATCACGGCGATCTGCATTGCTTTGGCGGTGTACTTCGTGCTGCTCGGCCAACGCGGAATTCAGCTCATCCAAGACGGCGGCGGCGTGGCCATCGGACTGGGAATCGGTGTTCTCATCCTGCCGTTCCTGGGACTGTGGCTGGTGATCGCAACACTGCGGGCCGGATTCACCCACCAGCGTCTGGCTCAGCAGATCCACGACGAAGGCCTGGCAGTCGACGCGTCCACGCTCCCGAAACTGCCGTCGGGCCGGATCGAGCGCGCTGCAGCCGACGAGTTGTTCGCGAAGGTCAAAGTTGACTGGGAAGCTGATCCCGACAACTGGAAGCAGAACTTCCGTCTCGCCCGCGCCTACGACTACGCGGGCGACCGAAGCCGTGCCCGCGAAACCATGCGCCGGGCAGTGGAATTGGAACGACGCGAGCGCGGCAAGTAGACGCGTCTACTCCGGAACGGTGGTGGGGGACGCCGGATCCGGAGTGGTGGGGTCGAACGGTGGCGGGTTGTCCGGGTCGAAGCTCAACGGTGGAATCGAACACGTCGCTCCCACTTCGGGATACGTCGTGGGATTGAGTCGAAGCGCCGAGATGAACTGATCGATTCGGACGTCGGATGCTTGGTCGACCGCGAGTTGATGTCCCCACGACTGCAACGAGATCGGTGCGTCGAGGGTCGGATAGGGCGACATCAGCATATGGCTATTTCCGCTGACTCGTTCGGCGAGGAGTTCGACGTCGCCGGCGGAGACAAGATCAGGGTTGTACGTGATCCAGACCGCGCCGTGTTCGAGTGAATGAACGGCATTTTCGGTTCGGATCGCCTGTGGATACACAATTCCGGTGCACTTTGCCCAAACCCCGTCGTGTCGACCACCGAACGGTGGTGAATGTGTGTATGCCACACGCTCATTGGGCTGGACGTGAAGTGCCGTTGGGTATTCGACAAACACAACCCCGTCGATGGCTTCCGACGGATCAGGGTTGTCGGCGCTCGGAACAAACGGATCGGGGAGCGGGGTGCCATTGACCGCGTGTGTGCATCCCGCTGCCGCGAGGGCAACGGTGCATGCCAGTGCAATGGCGGCGCCGCTCATCCGAATTCGTGTATTCACCCCGCGATGATAGCGGTCCCGCGGATTGACCCCGAGTCTATGAACCCGTTGATCCCAGGGGCCCGGCCGAGCCTCCTGCCACGGCAAGCGCGGTCGCTCCGCGAAGGACGAGGAGCGGCGGCAGTGGCCCTTGGTAGGCCTCGGATCCGCTGATCAGATCTCCGTCGTTGTTGAATGTGATTGCCTCGCCCTGGGGTTCGTTCGGGAGCGGAACCCGAATCGCTCGGGTGGACAGGGCTTTCGCTATGTCACCGTCGGGGGCTGAATACAGGTAGACGTCGGTGTACGTGCGCAGGGCGACCACCGTGCCGTCGGTGCTGACCGCGCCGCCGGTGACGGCCATTGTTCCCGCTCCGTCGACCGGGCCGCCCGGGGTGGTGGTCGGAGAGAATTGCAGGTGCCCGACCTTGGTCAGTTGTGTCGGAACGGTGGTGCTCAGGTCATGCACATTCTGGTTACCGACGGGTGCGTAGGCATTACTCGACCCGAGGTAGTCCTTCGTCACGATGACGGGCATTCCGTTGGTCGAGATGAGCAAGGTCTCGGCGTCATGTGCGCCGTCGGGATATGTCAGCACACGTGGCGTGGCCGCTTCCGCGCGGGACGGATCGAATCCGATCAGCGCTACGGACGTACGGAGCTTGTTGTTGTCCCCGATGTCGGCAAGCCACAGAGTGCCGTCGGGAGTGGAGTCGAGATCTTCGACATCGTAGGTCTCAGTTCCCACCGGTAGCCAGCGAGTGACCTGACAGGTCGAATCGATTTCGGCAATCCGGTCGTCTGCCCCGCTGTCGCCGAGTGCGTACATTCCGGCGGCAGTCTCTGCCAACCCGGACAGTTCGGTGAGGCCGGTGTCAGTCGGGGTGCACAACACCTCGAAGGTTGGGGATACCTGCTGCGCAGTTGCGGTTCCGAACTGAATTCCGGTGACGAGGACAGTCAATGCACCGGCGACCATCGCAGCGCGGCGGGTTGGCGCGTGCATTCGATTCACAGGGAACCCTCCAGGCGAGAAGCCAGAGACGAATTAAGATGTATCACCCAAAACGGTACTGGACGCTCGACCTGTTGGTATCAAAATGAGTGCATCGGCCGGAAGGAGGCCACTAATCGGCAAGACCTTCGGATAGATCGAATGCGCTGAGAATCGTTCGGAACTTGGTACTGGTTTCACGCAGTTCCGTATCGGGATCCGACGATGCAACAATTCCGCCACCGGCGTAGGCCTTCGCAGAGAGGCCGTCAGCCGCGATCTCAGCGCATCGGATGGCAACCATCCATTCTCCGTCGCCGGTCCGATCGCACCATCCGATTGCACCTGCGTAAAAGCCGCGATCGTCCTCGGTCTCGGTGATGTGATCGCGAGCGACATCGGTCGGTGTTCCGCAGATCGCCGGAGTGGGGTGCAGTGCAAGCGCGAGTTCGAGCGCCGTTGTGTTCGGGTCGGCCAGTACCCCTTCGATCTTGGTACCGAGGTGCCAGAGTTGAGGCGTGCGGAGCAGTTCGGGAGTGCTTGGCGCTGAGAATGATCGGCACAGTGGTCCGAGAACCGCGCTGATCGAATCGACGACAAATTTGTGCTCGGACAAATCCTTGGTGGACGCCAGGAGCTCCTGGGCGTGTGCTTCGTCCTGCTGCGAATCAGGGTGTCGTGCAATCGAACCTGCGAGCGGGTGGCAGGTGACTATGTCTCCGCGGCGTTCGATCAGGACTTCCGGCGTCGAACCGACCAAGGCTCGCCCGCGATATTTCCCGCCGGCCGGGGAGAGGTCGACGCAGAACCCGTTGTGCGAGTGATCGAGCGAGATCAATTTCCGCGTGAGTGCTGTGGGCGCGATCGGCGATTCGGTTGCGATTGCGAGCGTGCGTGCGAGAACGACCTTGTCCAATTCGCCCGCCTGCAGTCGCGTGATCGCACCGCGAACTCGTCGGGTGTGCTCGAGAGGGCTTGGTTCGCATCCGGCGACTGCCGCGGGGGGAAGAGCCACCGCGCCAGAGTGATATAAATCACCCCTCGTGCGGGTGAAACTCAGCGGTGCGGTGAGCGCGCACGGCGTTGACGGAGCGAAGGGGAGGGCGCCGACAACCGAGTCGATCCGCCCAGTCTTGAGTCCCTCGACAGCGTCGAACGCCGAGTCGAATTCTTCTACCACTCCGGAGGTCTGAACCGAGGTCTGCCTGCGGGAGAGCAGGAAAACTGAATCCGCTCCGTTGTCAGATCGGTTGGTGTGCAACGGGTATTCGGCGACTTCGGCCAGTGCAAACATGGACGCCCTTCCAGATTGTCCGGAACTATTGCTATGTTGAGGCTAGCCTTAGTTGTGCGAGATTTGTGGGTCCACTTTCGAGTTGGGTACCAACGTACCAATATGGTTAGGCTGGCCTAAAGTCATTCCGTATTCGTACTATACGAGGAGATCGATGAGCGCCACTGTGGACCGGGCCCGGATTGTGCGTGACGTCGCCGAAGTTCTGTCGATGAGGGCAGAACAACTCGGCGACGACACGGATCTGACCGATGAGGGCCTGGACTCGGTGCGGCTCATGATGCTGGTCGAACAGTGGCGCGCCGACGGAGCGGATGCGGATTTTGCCGAGTTGGCGGAAGAGCAGACCATCAATGCATGGGTTGAGGTCCTCTGCCCGCAGTAAGCGGCCATGCCTGCAGTAGGCGCGTCGTATTCTCGTGGGCGTGAAGACTTTGTTGGTGGTTCACCATTCGCCCTCGCCTGCAACGCATGAATTGCTTGATGCCGTGCTGGCAGGCGCCCGTGATCCGGAGATCGAGGGCGTCGAGGTTATTGCCGTCCCGGCATTGTCGGCGACAGTGCCCGACGTACTCGGTGCTGACGGCTATATTTTCGGAACCACCGCGAATTTCGGCTATATGTCCGGGGCATTGAAGTACTTTTTCGACACCACCTATTACCAGTGCTTGGGCGCCGTGTCGGAGCGTCCGTACGGATTGTGGGTGCACGGAAACAATGACACTGCCGGTGCTGTGTCGTCGGTGCGGGCACTTGCAACCGGCCTGGGTTTGGTTCCGGTGGCCGACCCACTCGAAGTGATTGTGCCCGTGGACAAATCCATCCGTGAGCAGTGCTACGAATTGGGTGGAACCGTCGCTGCCACCGTGATGGGCTAACGCATTCCATTTCTGATTCCATCCCACATTTTGATACAGCAGTGGTGTCGCCGGACATGAAGTAGTTGTTGGTTCAATAAGATTCGGTGTTTCACCTGCGGTAATTGTCGGAAATCATCGGCTTGTCGGCGGTTGCAGAAATTGCCCTGAGTGAGTCTTCCACTTTGCCGCATATTTAGTTTAGGCTGCCCAAAATGAGGTTAGGCCACCCTTGCGTGGCATGTCCACGGCGAAAGGATCAGTGTGAGCGTTCTTCCAGGTTCGAACTCCATCGAGGCAAGCGAGAATTCGCTTGCACTGACAGGAGCTCAGCTCGGAATCTGGAACGCGCAGAGACTTGATCCGGAATCGCGGAGTTATCTCGTCGGTGAGGTGCTCGAGATTACCGGCGACGACGCGATCGATACCGCACTTCTGGCCGATGCCATCAGGGCGACGATCGGCGAGGCCGAGACCATGCGGCTGCGAATGATCGAGGCGCCGGACGGTCCTCGTCAGATCATTTCCGACGCCCCCGTCGGCGATATCCCGGTTGTCGACCTGCGGGCGGAGAGTGACCCGGTTGCGGTTGCTCACGCCCTCGTCGACGCCGAACGTGGTCGGGCGTCGGAATACTGCCGGGCAATGGTGGAACGCCCGCTGTACACGTACTCCCTGATCAGGCTCACCGATCGCGAAGTCTGGTGCATCCAGCTCTATCACCACTTGATTGTCGACGGATACAGCGCGGCAATGATCTCGCGCCGCGTGGCCGACCATTACACAGCGCTCGCGCGTGGAAGTGACGTAGCACCAACACGATTCGGCTCGATCGAGCAGCTGATTGCCGAGGACGAGGAGTACCGCGGCGGTGAGCAGTTTGCCGAAGACCGCGACTACTGGCGTGACGCCCTTACCCCGTTGCCGGCGTTGGACGGTCGAGGCAAGCAGGTCGCGGGGCCCGCAGAGCGAACCATTGCTGTCCGCAGTGTGATGTCTGCCGACACCCTGACCAAGCTCAAGGCAGTGGCGGCCAGGACCGGGACGACTTGGGCCGAAGGACTCATCGCCTGCTACGGAGCATTTCTGCATCGTCTGCTGGGCGAGTCGGATGTTGTCATCGCGATGCCGCTCATGGCCCGGGTCGGGCGCACGGCGCTCCGGACTCCCGCGATGGCTGTCAATGTGCTGCCATTGCGCCTGACGGTCCGCAGCGGTGACCGACTCGGCGACCTGAGCAAGCAGGTCGCGGCGTCGATGAAGAGCATGCGTGCTCATCAGCGCTACCGTGGTGAGAACCTGGCCCGTGATCTCGCAGTAGCAGGCAGCGGCGCGTTGCTTCACGGAATCGGTATCAATCTCAAGGCATTCGACTTCGCTTTGGACTTCGCCGGCGCTGTGGGCGTGTTGCGCAACGTTGCAGGCGGGCCGCCGGAAGACCTCGGCTTGACTGTCACGCCTATTGCAGACGGTGAGGTGCTCCTCGGGTTCGAGGTGGACGCCCGCACCAATACTCGTGAATCGGTGGAACGACGACTCGCGGGATTTGTCAGCATCATCGACGCGATGGTCGGGGAGAACGACCCGGCCGTCGGGCAGGTGGACCTCCTCTCCGCCGCCGAGGCTGACCGAATTCTGGTCGACCGCGAGAGCGCGCCGAGCGCCGGCCGGATCGAGCACGTTGCAGATGTCTTCGATCGTGTTGTCGCCCAACAGTTGGAGGCCACTGTCCTGGTGTGCGGAGATGAACGTCTGACCGGCGGCGAGCTGGGCGCACGCGTCTACCGACTGGCACGCGCGTTGCGAGCCCGAAGCGTCGGACCCGACGACATCATCGGGATCGCTTTGCCGCGTACGACGGACATGGTTGTTGCACTGCTCGCGACGCTCGAAGCCGGTGCCGGCTACGTCGCGCTGGATCCCGAGCATCCGGTCGAGCGTCTGCGGGCTCTGATCGACGATGCTCAGCCAAAGGTCGTGCTCTCCACAGGTGCTCTGGCGGAGCAACTTTCGGGGGATTCCCGGCCGGATCCGGTGGTAGTGGAGTCCGAGGCGCTACTCGAGGAACTCACGCGTTACTCCGATCTGCCTCTCGCCGCGAGTGAATTGGCCGCCCCGCGTCACGCGGACCACCTCGCTTACGTCATCTATACGTCCGGATCGACGGGCACACCCAAAGGTGTTCTGGTGCGTAGCGGCGGACTCGCGCATTTGCTACACCACCACAGCGCGACGATCTACGGTGACGCTGCGAACCGAGTGGGCGGGCGACAACTGCACACCGCACATACGGCCTCGTTTGCCTTCGATGCATCCCTCGACCAGTTGCTGTGGCTGCTGTGTGGGCATCGAGTGCATGTGTACGACGAGGAGCTTCAGAAGGACGCAGACGCACTGGTTTCCGCGTTCGCGCGCGATCGGATCGACGTCGTCGACACCACCCCGTCGATGGCTACGGCACTGGTCGACAGTGGATTGCTCACGGGCGCTCATCCACTGGCGTTGCTGGTTGTCGGCGGTGAGGCCGCGCCGCCTGCGCTCTGGGATGCGATCATCGCTGCGAACGTGCCGGCCCAAAACCTGTACGGGCCAACGGAAGCGACCGTCGACGCGATTGCTACTGCCGTGCACGGCGCCGAACCCCGAATTGGCTACCCGCTCGCGGGAACCCGCGCGTATCTCCTCGACAGCGCGTTGAAGCCGGTTGCCGACGGAGAGCGCGGAGAGCTCTATCTGGCTGGTCCACAGTTGGCCAGGGGATATCTCGGGCGGGAAGCTGCGACAGCGGAACGATTTGTTGCCGACCCCTTCGGCGCTCCCGGTGAACGCATGTACCGCGCCGGCGACCTGGCTCGCTGGGTGCCTGGCCGCGGATACGAATTCATCGGCCGCGGTGACAAGCAGGTCAAGATCCGCGGTCATCGCATCGAACTCAATGAGGTCGAAGCGATTCTGGGTACCGCACCCGGCGTCGGCGCTGCCGCCGCCGTCATTCGCACCGACGGCGGACGCCCGAGTTTGGTCGGCTACGTCGTGGCAGTGGCCGGTGCGACTTTGCCGCAGCAGGACGAACTACGCCGTGATCTTGCGACGAAGGTACCGGATCACCTGGTGCCTTCGGTTGTTGTTGTCCTGCCCGAACTTCCTGTGACCGTCAACGGGAAACTCGATCGAGCCGCGCTACCCGCGCCGGTTGTGGAATCAGCAGGTCGTGCCGCATCCACGCCGCGCGAGCAGATTCTCTGCGCTGTGGTGGCGGAAGTTCTGGGACGGGACCGAGTTGGTGTCGACGAGGACTTCTTCGGCCTCGGTGGTGACAGCATCACCGCAATCAGCGTCAGTAGTCGGCTACGTGTCCGCGGAGTGATCATTGCTCCGAAAGAACTTCTGGCGCAGCGCGATTTGGGGACCATCGCAGCCGCGGCCCGCGAGGTGGCCGAAGACGACAACCGCGCAGCTACTGTAGTCGACGTTGCGACCGGCGCGGTCATCGCACCACCGATAGTGCGCGCACTGACCGACAAGAACCCCACCGACGAGTCCATATCCGGTTACGCACAGTGGACCGCTGTGCGTATCGACGAGGTGGTCGCGTTCGACGACATCCGATCAGGGGTCCAGACGATCCTCGATCGCCATGATGCTCTGCGTCTTTTGCTACGACGCGGAACCGGCGGCGGCACTACCGAATTGATCGTTCGCGATTCAGGTACGGTGCGCGCAGAGGGGATCGTGAGCGAGATCGCGGGAAGTGTCGACGCTCAACTGATCCAGCGCACCGCTGAAGAAGCTGCGGCGCAACTCGATCCGCGCGCAGGCAATCTCCTGCGGGTCGTGTTGCTGCGAACCTCAACCGGTCAACCGGATCAGTTGATCGTCATTGCGCACCACTTGATCGTCGACGGTGTTTCCTGGCGGATTCTGCTTCCCGATCTGCACGAGGCAACCGATGCTGCGCGCGAACACCGATCCGCCAAGCTCGGTGTCTCGGGTAGTTCGTGGCGTCGGCACGCGGGTGTGCTCGCGGAGTTCGGGGCTTCGGGCACACTGCGATCCGAACTCGACTACTGGAAGACGGCAGCCGGAATCACGGGAACGGGCAGCGCGGGCAATGCTCCGATCGGCGCTCGTCGACTCGACCCCACGACGGACACCGTGAGCACCGCGGCCCGCACCACAACCGTGGCGTCGGCAGCGGTGACCGAAGCAGTTCTGACAGCGCTTCCCGCGGCGTACCGAGCGCGGGTAGACGAGGTGTTGCTGGCAGCGTTGATGTTGGCGGTGCGTTCGTGGCAGAACAGTCGTGGGCACGAACTGGGTGATACGCAGACAGTGACGGTCGAAGGACACGGCCGTGACCCGCTGACCGACGACACCGACTTCGCCGGAACAGTCGGCTGGTTCACCAGCGAGTTCCCGGTTTTGGTTCCCACCGACGCAATTTCGAGCCGCGATGCCCTGATTGACGCTCTGAGTGGCGGTACAGCGGCCGGTGCTCTGCTGCGCAGCGTCAAGGAGTCGAAGCGAGCTGTTCCGGGCGGGGGTGTCGGCTACGGCGTGCTGCGCTACCTGGATCCTGTTGCGGCGCCGGAATTCTCCGACGCCGTTGGGCCTGAACTTCTGCTCAACTATCTGGGACGCTTCCCGTCGTTGCCGGGAACCGGGTGGAGGCTGCCCGAGCACGACGCATTCTCTGTTATCGAACCGGCAACAAAGGCAATGTCGGAAGTGTTGGCGCTCAACGCGTTTGTTCGCGAAGACGGTGACCCCCAGTTGGCTGTCGAGTGGACGGTAGCGGGCCGCGTGCTGGACGCCGCGACCGTGGATGAACTGCACGGACATTGGGATCACGCTCTAGCGGCACTCACCGCGCATGCGGCACTCTGTGCCGGCGGATTGACCCCCTCCGACTGCTCGGCTGATTGGGTCGATCAGGACGGCATCAACGAACTGGAGTCGATTCACGGCCCGCTCGCCGATCTTCTTCCGTTGTCCCCGTTGCAGGAAGGGTTGCTGTTCCACGCTGTTCGAGACGGCGTTGCAGATGTTTACACCCTCACCGCTCGATTTGATCTCACCGGACCCTTGGATGACGCGCGACTGGCTGACGCATTCGAGACGGTCATCGACCGGCATCCGAACCTGCGCGCAGCGTTCCACTACGAACAGTTCGATCGCCCGGTGCAGGCAATTCCGCGTTCGGCCAAGGTCGCCTGGCGATCTGTCGATTTGACGACGGTACCGAAGGCGGCAGCACTGCGTTCGGCGCAGCGCTTGGAGGACGAAGCTGCCGAGCACATCTTCGATGTCGGAATGCCACCGTTGTTGCGCGCCCTACTGATTCGTCTCCCCGGTGATGTTCATCGGCTGATCCTCAATGCGCATCACCTGCTCACCGACGGCTGGTCCACGCCCATCGTCCTGCGCGAATTGATGAACGTCTACCACGACGGTGACGCCGGTCTGCCGGCGCCGACTCCGTACCGCGACTACCTGGCGTGGATCGCCGACCGCGACGAGGATGCGCAGCGGGCAGCGTGGAGCGAGCGTCTACGTGGGCTGACCTCCCCGACACTCGTTGCCGACGGACAGTCGGAACGAGGCGTGCCGGTGCAGGTGCCGGTTCCGCTGTCGGACACGGACGCCGCAGCGCTGATCGAACTCGGACGCGCCCGCGGTTTGACTGTCAACACCCTGGTCCAAGGCGCCTGGGCTGCAGTTCTTGCCGAGTTGACCGGGCAGTGGGACGTTGTTTTCGGAGCGACGGTTTCCGGTCGTCCCGCCGACCTTTCCGGTGTGGAAGCAATGGTCGGATTGTTCAGCAACACCATCCCGGCGCGGCTCGACATTGCTGCCGACGTGCCCCTTCTCGACCAGTTTGCCGGTCTACAGAACGCACAATTCGATATACAGGACGTCGAGCACGCCAGTCTGGCAGAGATCGAGCGAATCGCGGGAATCGGGCAACTGTTCGACACACTTCTCGTTTTCGAGAATTTCCCGAATTCCGGAGCCGGCCAGCCCAGCTCGCACGAGCTGCGCGTCAGTAGCTTCACGAACCGTGGTGTCACGCACTACCCGATGACGCTGATGGCACCGCCGAGCCTCGGTCTCGATCTTGTGCTCTATCACGACCCTGTTGCCATTCCCGAAGACACCGCTGCGCGGGTGGTGACGCGATTGGGCGAGATTCTGGGCAGTGTTGTTCACTCGCCGTCGTTGCCCGCGGGGCACCTTCTCGACGTCGTGAAGCGCGTGTCGGTGCGCAGATCTTCACCGACGCCGATCACGTCGGACGCGGCGGCTACGGGTGGCGCAGACCCTGTCATCGTGGATATGGTGTGCCATTGCGCTGCAACGGTGTTGGATCTTCCCACAGTGAACCCGGCTGACAACTTCTTTGCCCTCGGCGGTCATTCGCTGACCGCTATGCGTCTGGTGGGAAGCCTGCGCAAGCTGGGCTTGCGCGTATCGGTTTCGGATGTGTTCGATACACCGACCCCGTTGGGGCTGGCCGGCGTTGCAAGGATTGACAACACGAAGTTCGTTGCGCTCGAGTTGGACTCCGCGGTGGCAACGGCCGAGGACGTTGTCGGGGATCAGAGCGAGGTGCGCCGCGGCCGGGCAGAGCCGGGAAATCCTGACGACGAACAGTATTGGGTTCAGGTGCTCAGCGGTCTGCCGCTCGACCTGGATCTTCCCTACGACCGAACTCCGTCACCGGCGTACCGTGCCCACACGTACATTCGGCAGTTGGGCGAAACCGTCTACCGGGATTCGGTGTTGCTGGCTGCTGTTGCCACCACGCTGAGTACCTTCGGCGCGGGCCGCGACATTGCCGTCGGATTGGTCGAGCCCGAAGCGGAGTCGATCATTCGGGTCGACCTGAGCGGCCGTCCGACCTTTACCCAGGTCGTGGACCAGGTCGAGAATGCCATGTCGGGCGCCCGTTCGCATTCCGACGTGAGTCTCGATCGACTCGCGAACCTCCTGGATCGCTCTCGGGCAAGTCTGTGCGCCGCTCGTGTGGGACATACCGACGATACCGCCGTCGATCTCGAATTCAGCCGCGCTGGTTCCGAGGTTCACCTGACCGTCAACGCTGAGGTGTACGACGGATCCACCGCCGACGCTCTACTCGACACCGTGATCTCGGTACTCGAGCGCGGGGCCCGACGCGGGGATCTTCCCGTTGCCGAATTGCTTCCGCCAGTGGTTCATCCGCACAACGACCCGCCACGGCGGCTCGAGGCTCCCGCAGGAATATCGATCCTGTTCGAGCGGAACGTCGCCACGGCACCAGACGGCATCGCGCTGGTCTCCGGCAAGTCAACGCTCACCTACCTCCAATTGTCCCGCCGGGTCGACGAATTGGCGCGTGAACTTGTTGCGGCCGGTGCCGGGCCGGAGCAGGTGGTTGCCGTTGCTCTGGACCGTTCCGTTGATCTGGTGGCAGGACTGCTGGCTGTTCTGCGCATCGGTGCGGTGTACCTGCCACTCGATGTCGATTATCCGGCCGAACGGCTCGAGTTCATGATCGAAGATGCCGCACCTGTGTGTGTTGTGACGAGTTCGGATGTGGCAGGGCAACTTCCGTCGACTGCGCCTGCGGTAGTGCTCGTGGACGAAGCATTGACGAGTGCAGATGTCGTTCTTGCGGAACCGCGACCGGCCGGTGAGCACCTTGCCTACGTCATTCACACCTCGGGTTCGACAGGTCGACCCAAGGGAGTGATGGTCAGCACCGCCAATCTCGCGGCGTTTGCCGAGACTGTGATCGGCGATCATTGGATCAGGCCGGGTGATCGCATTGTTGCTGTGACCACGGTGTCCTTCGACATCGCCGCGCTGGAACTGTTGTGCCCGCTGGCTGCCGGTGCCACCGTCGTGCTCGCCGATCGGGGGACGGTCCGTGATCCGGATGCCCTGCTGGAGTTGATCGCGCAAAGCCGTGCCACCGTCATGCAGGCAACTCCGTCGCTGTGGCGAGTTGTCACGGAACACGAGAATGCGCACCACCTTCGACAGGTTCGAGCGTTGGTGGGAGGAGAAGCATTACCGCAGGATCTAGCCGATGACCTGGTGACCTTCTGCCCATCGGTGCGCAACGTGTACGGCCCCACGGAAGCGACAGTGTGGGCGACGTCGGCGGTACTCGAACACGATGATCGGGTCACGATCGGGCGGCCGTGGACCGACGTCCACGTTCGGGTGCTCGACGACGATCTGCGGAACGTTCCGGAAGGTGTTGCAGGCGAGCTGTATCTGGGCGGTTCGCAGGTTGTTCGCGGATACCTGAACCGCCCGGACCTGACGGTCGCCAGATTTGTGGCGGATCCGAGCGTGCCGGGCGCACGCCTGTACCGCACCGGCGATCTGGTTCGACGCAGGAACGGTGTGCTGCAATTCCTGCGGCGCGCAGACGATCAGGTGAAGGTCCGCGGATTCCGTATCGAACTCGGTGAGGTCGAGGGCGCGCTCTGCGCTGTCAGTGGCGTGTCCCGCGCGGCGGCCACCGTCCGAATGGATGCGGCGGGCATCGCCACTCTGCACGGATATGTTGTAGCCGAAGTCGGTACCGGGCTCGATTCGGCTCTGGTTCGCAAGGAAATTGCGCTGCTGCTTCCCGAACACATGGTGCCGCAGACGCTTACGGTGTTGGACGCGCTTCCGCTGACACTCAACGGAAAGGTCGACCGCAAGGCTCTTCCCGAAACGGCGCCCGATCGGTTGCGCCGCCCGTTGGTGACCGTCGACGCCGATCGTCGGGCACGGCTCGACATCCTCAGCCCGGGTTGGCGGGATGTAATGCCTCTCGGCCCGTTGCAGGAAGGTATGTACTTCCAGTCGGTACTCGACGGCGCCGGCGGCACTGACGTCTATCACATGCAGCCGAAATTCGAGTTCTCGGCGGAAGCCGATGTGGACGTGTCTGCGCTGCGCGCGGCGGGTGATGCTCTTCTACGCCGCTACCCCAACCTGCGTGCCGGCTTCACTCACGCCGGGTTCGACGCTCCGGTTCAGTTTGTTCCGCTGGCGGCCTGCATGCCGTTCCGGGAAGTTGACCTGAGCAATACTCCGGCGAGCGAGATCGAGGGTGCAGTACAGGCACTCGACGAAGCAGAGTTCGCCACTGTCTTCGACCTGAGCGCTCCACCGCTGATCCGAATGGTTCTGGCGTGGTTGCCGGGCGGCGGCGCGCATCTCGTCTTCACCCAGCATCACCTGCTGACCGACGGTTGGTCGCAGACGCTGATGTACGCGGAACTGTTTGCGCTGTACGAGTCTGCTCGTTCGAACGGCACAGATCCGGTCAACCTGGACTCGGCGCTGGAAACCCCGGCGGATTTCCGTGATCACCTGCGCTGGATCGCCGAGGCGGATCGCCCGCAGGCTCTATCGTCGTGGAAGAGCTATCTGGCAGACCTCGAACAGCCGACGCTTGTTGGCGGGACCGGTTCCGGCGGTAGCGCGCCGCTTCCGGTATTCACCCGAGTTGTGTTGGAACAGAGCATCAGTAACGGCGTACGGGAACTTGCTCGCAGGTCAGGTGTGACCCTGTCTACGGTTGTCTCGGCGGCGTGGGGACTGGCTCTGCGAGCAGTGACCGGTCGCGACGACGTCGTCTTCGGTTCGACGGTGTCGGGGCGCACACCTGAGGTGGACGGCGCGGACCGCATGGTGGGTCTTGCGCTCAACACCATTCCGGTGCGCATGAATGTTCGCCCCTGGGAGCGGATCTCCGATCTGCTCGGACGGTTGTTCCGCGAGCAGGGTTCACTACTCGAACATCACCATGTGGGTCTCGGCGACGTTCAGCGCGCGGCCGGATTTGCCGCACTGTTCGACACGCTCTACGTTTTCCGCAATACCCCTCGCGACGAACAGGCACGCCAGGACACGTTCGGGCGCAGCGGAATCGTAGGATTCGACGCGGTGGACGGCACCCACTACGCGCTCACACTCGATGTCGATCCCGGTGTGGGTGACGCGTCGATGGCACTTGTTCTCGAGAACCGGCCGGATCTGGTTCCCGGCGATGTGGCGCACGACGTCCTGGCTCGTACCGAAGCGATCCTCGAACTGATGGCACGTTCCGAGGCGGCGACCGTGGCCGACACGGCAGTTCCGCGCGCACAGACGCCTGACGAGTTCGTGTCGCAGCGCGTCACGATGCCCCTGCCCGGTGAGCCAGGCGGTAGCGTCGACGCGTTGTTGCGAGAACGAGCATTGGCAACACCCGACGACACAGCACTCGTATTCGGCGGCGTCACATTGAGCGCCGCGCAGATGAACACGCGAGTTGATCGGCTGGCACGAATACTTGCAGCGTCCGGCGCGGGGCCGTCCAGCGTTGTTGCGCTTGCTCTTCCGCGGACAGCGGATCACGTGGTGGCGATCTTTGCCGTCATGCGAACCGGAGCTGCGTACCTCCCGTTGGATCTCGCGCATCCCGCCGCCAGGTTGCGGGAGTTGATCGAAGACAGCAATGCTGCCGTGGTCATCACCACTACCGATCAACACGATCTCATCGCGGCTGATAGCCGGACAAGCATCGTCATCGATCTGCCGAACATCGTTGACATTCTTGACGGCCGCGCCGAGACGCCCACAGTTGCCGATGCAGCTGTAGGCGGTCCGACATCGGCGGATCAGCCTGCCTACGTGATCTACACGTCGGGCAGCACCGGAAAACCCAAGGGCGTTGTGGTGGGCCACCGCGGACTGACCACGATGTACCACAACCACAAGGCCGAAATCTTCACGCCGACCGAAAACAGTGCTGCCGGGCGACGATTGCGCATCGCACACACGGTGTCCTTCTCCTTCGACATGTCGTGGGAAGAACTGTTCTGGCTCCTCGCCGGTCATGAGGTTCATGTGATCGACGAGCAAGCGCGGCTGGATCCGGTGTCGTTGGTCAAGCACTACCAGTCCGTCGGCATCGATGTCGTGAACGTGACGCCCTCGTATGCACGGGAATTGATGGCGGCCGGACTTCTCGACGGTGAACACACTCCGGCGCTGGTCATGCTCGGCGGCGAAGCGGTTCCCGCGGAATTGTGGTCGCGGTTGCGTGATCAGGACGGCGTCGACGGCTACGACCTGTACGGCCCCACCGAGTTCACGATCAATGCGATGGGCTCGCCGGTTCGTGCAAGTGACACTCCGTGCTTGGGGCGGCCGATCCTCAATGCGTCGGCGCGGGTGCTTGATTCAGGCCTGCGCGAAGTCCCGATCGGGGCGGCAGGGGAGTTGTACATGTCCGGTGACGGAACAGCGATGGGCTACCTCGATCGGACCGCTCTGACGTCGTCGGTATTTGTCGCCGACCCGTTCAGCGTCGGCGGGCGCATGTACCGGACCGGTGACGTGGTGCGTCGGCGGCGCGACGGGGAACTCGAATACCTCGGACGCGCAGACCATCAGGTGAAGATCCGAGGAATCCGGATCGAACTGGGAGAGGTGGAATCTGCACTGGTGGCGTGCCCCGGCGTGCTTCGCGCCGCGGCGACAGTTCGGCATGACAACGGTGCAGCTCCACGGCTGATCGGTTATGTGATTCCCGAAACCGGTTGTGCGCCGGCAGACCTACGGGCTGTTATGCGGGAACGTGTACCGGCGCACCTGGTTCCGTCGGATATCGTCACCGTGGCGTCGATTCCGCTGACACCCAACGGAAAGCTGGATCGAGCGGCGTTGCCCGCGCCGCCGACCCGGGCTGCAGCGCGCGAACCTCGCACCGAGACCGAAAGGCAACTGTGCCAGGTCTTCGCGCGTGTTCTCGGTGTCGACACCGTCGATCCGGAAGAGAGCTTCTTCGACCTCGGTGGAGACTCGTTGCGCGCCATGCGATTAGTGGGCGAAGTGGAACACGAACTCGGAGTCGGCGTCGGCGTGGGAACGCTGATGGCACGTCCGAGCGTTGCCGAACTTGCTGCCTATATCGCAGACGGTGCGCTTGATGTGGACCTCAGCCGTGATCACCTGGTGTCGCTGCGGGCCGAAGGCGCCGCCGAACCGTTGTTCTGTGTTCACCCGGCCGGCGGATTCGCGTGGCCCTATGCTCCGCTGACCGGGGTGCTCGAGGCTGATCGTCCGGTGTTGGGACTGCAGTTGCCGACGCTCACCGGCGAAACCCTCGAGGCTGCGAACGTGGATCAACTGGCATCGCTGTACGTGGAGACGATTCGCGGTGTGCAACCGGAAGGTCCCTATCACCTCCTCGGATATTCGTTCGGTGGCAACGTCGTTCACGCGATGGCTGCGCAGTTGGCGGAGGCGGGACACGCGGTAGGATTCACCGGCCTGATCGACACCCATCCGCTCGCAGGCGGGTCAGATGAGAACCGCGAAGACCGCGGCACCGAAGAGGACCTGGCAGCGGCACTCCCTCCGGAGCTCCTCGCGCAGGCACCCGTGCTGGTCGAGTTGGTGCGAACCGGATTCGATGCCACTCGTTCACTGGCGTCGGGTTCGGTAGACGCGAATTACGCCGGGTCGGTTACTCTGATCACCGCTGACGCGGGTGTCTCCGGGGAAGTGCTGGCCGATCGCTGGCGCACAATCCGGGGCGACCAAGAGCTTTCTGTCCACCACCTACCGTTCGACCACGCCGGATTGGTGACCCCATCCGGTTGGGCGGCAATTGCGCCACTGCTCGACAGTCATCTGTCGCAGCTCACAAACCACACAGTTGGAAACACAATGGGAGTTGAATGATGAAGTCCACACCGCCCCTCGCGATTCGGAGTTGGCGACGATTCGTCGCGATTGCGGGTCTGTTGATCGTTGCACTCGTTGCGATGATCGGTTGCAGCAGCGCGTCCTCGGACGAGCCTGCAAAGGCAGACGAACCTACGACGCGTGTGATCGAAACCGAGAAGGGTTCGGTCACCGTGCCGGCGTCGGCTGAACGCATCGTGGTGCTCAGCGGTGGCCTCGCCGGCTACCTCTATGCACTCGACGCACCCGTAGTCGCAACCGACACACGCGTTTTGGGTGTGACGAACCTCGATGGCGGCTTCCCGCCAGCCTGGGCAGCGGATGCAAAGGCCCAGGGCACCAAGGAATTGCCCGCCGGTGAGCAGCTCAGCGTCGAAGCCGTCGCCGCAGCTCAGCCCGACCTGATCATCGGTGGTGGACAGGGTGTCACCTCGGTGCAGGCTGAGGAGCTCTACGACCAGCTCACAGCAATCGCGCCGACCGTCCTCGTGCCGCGCACCGTTGCCGCATGGGACAAGCAGCTCGAGATCGTCGCTGACGCAGCCGGACGCTCCGACCAGGTTCCGGCTCTGATGGATGCCTACGATGCCAAGGTCAAAGAGGTAAAGGGCAAGATCACCGTTCCCGAGGGCAACGTTGTCTACATCCTCTCGCTCGCGAACAACAAGCCGTACCTCGTGCCGCCGACTGCCGCTCTGCCCGCGATGCTTGCAGAACTCGGATTCAAGGCCGACGACGTCATGACAAAGGCCGGAAACCCACAGCTCTTCGGCTCGGGTGACTCGTTCGAGGTCAGCCCGGAAATGCTCTCGCAGGTTGCCGACGCCCCTGTCGCATTTGTCATTCCGGTATCCGGACGCCCGATGGCAGAGCTTGCCACCGATCCGCTGTACTCGCAGCTTCCTTCCTTCAAGGCCGGAACGACGTTCGAGCTTCCCGCGACCAGCTACCGTCCTGACTACGACGGCGCAATGGCGACTCTCGACCTGATCGGTCAGACCTTCGGATGACCCGACTCGGTGGGCTGGTCATCGACGTATCACCATTGCGGACCAGCCGTCCCTTCCGGTACGCGTTCTCCGCGCGAATGATCTCACTGCTCGGGATCGGACTACTTGTCGTAGCCGTTCCCGCGCAGACGTACCAGCTCACCAAGTCGACCTTGCAGGTTGCCGGAGTGTCCACGGCGATGGCCATCGCCATGTTCGTCGGCAGCCTGTTCGGTGGGGTGCTCGCTGATCGATACGATCGGCGACGCACTATCCAACTTGCCCGCAGCGCTGCGGGTCTCGGATTTGTGATCCTCGGGTGCAACGCTCTGCTTCCGCATCCGTCCATGTGGGTCATCTATGTCGCAGCGGCGATCGACGGCTTGGCCGGCGGCGTCAGTAGCTCCGCCCTGATGGCTTTGATGCCGGCGTTGCTGCCTCGCGAGAAGATGGCGGCAGCCGGCGCACTGGTGGCGTTGACCACCGATGTCGGGACGATGATCTCACCGGCGATTGCCGGCGTGATCATCGCTTCCGGCGGTATTCCCGTGACGTACTTCGTGGCTGCCGCGGCCACGGCGGGCACGGTTACTCTCTTCCAGGCTGTCGGACCGGCGCCGGCACCCGGCACCAACCACGAAAGCCCCGTCCGCTCTCTCGTGACGGGAGTGAAGTTCGCTGGTACCCATACCGTGATCCGCGGGATCCTGATCAGCGGATTGCTGGTCATGTTTGTCAGTGGTCCGATGGTCCTGCTTCCGGCCTTTGTCGACGACGTACTCGGCGGTGGCCCCACGATGCTGGGTCTGCTGTATGCGGCGCCGGCAGTGGGCGCGGTGATCGGTTCGCTGACCAGCGGATGGACTGGGCGCGTTCACCGCAGCGGTGCGGCCATGTTGATATCGGTTGCGCTCATGCCGCTCGGTTTGGTGATTCTCGGGGCTTCGGGGGCTGCATTCCTGGCCTTCCTCGGTCTTGCCGGATTCGGGCTCGGACGGGCCCTGAACGACATCTTGCGCTTCGCCGTCCTGCAGCAGAACACGCCGGACGAATTGCGTGGACGTGTGTCGAGTCTGTGGATGGTGCAGGCCGTCACCGGTACGGCGATCGGGTCCATGGCAGCGGGATTCCTCGGGCAGTGGCTCGAACCGGGTACTGCTCTGCTGGCCCTGGGGATTGCAGGCCTGACGTTGGGACTGATACTCCTCGCAACACTGGGTTCGGTGCGGCGGGTAACTTCGGAGGTAATCGTGCTCGATCGCCCAGGCACTCGCCCCGGCACTGCGGTGCCCGTCGCCTCTGCGGCACGGGAAAAGAAAGGTAGTTCATGAATCGAGGAGACCACCTCGCGGCCATCGCCGACGTGCTGGCGGGAACCAGCGGCGCAAAAGTGCCGTACCCCATCGGCATTCGCGAACTCGAAGTTGTTCGCAGCACCATGGTCGGATCCGGGTTGTTGCGATTGACGTTGGGTGGACCCGAACTCGAAGGGTTCGAGTCGCATGCTCCGGATGAACATGTGCGTTTGGTTTACCCGAACGAGGACGGAACACTTCGACTGCCCGAGCGTGATGGAACCATGCTGAAATGGCCTAGGCCGCTTCCAATCTCACGCGAATACACCGTCCGTCGATACGACGCGGACCTGGCAGAACTGGACATCGACTTCGCCCTTCACGAGGGTGGCTTCGCTTCCGATTGGGCCCAGGCCGTGACGCCGGGAACTCGGATTCATGTGGCGGGACCGCCTGGTGGCGTCATCGTGCCGTGGACGTACGACCGGTACCTCCTCGCGGGCGATATCACCGCGCTGCCGGCGATTGCCCGGTGGCTCGAGATGCTGCCGGAAGCTGCATCCGGGTGGGCGTTCATCGAAATTACCGACGCTTCAGAGCAAATCGAGTTGACGGTCCCCGAGGGCGTCGAGGTCAGATGGCTACACCGCGGTGACGTGCCGGCCGGACATTCCGATCTGCTCGAGCAAGCAGTTCGAACTGTCACCGTTGCCGAAGGTGAGCGTATCTACGCCTGGATCTCCGGCGAAGCCACCAGCCTCAAGCCGCTTCGCAGGTTCGTTCGCGACGACCTGAAGTTGGACAAGGGCGATTACCTGATCACGGGTTACTGGAAGCGCGGCGTCGCCGATTTCGACGAGGACGACGAAGACTGAACTGGAAAAGGCGTCCCCGCGGGGACGCCTTTCTCGGAGTTTTCAGAAAAACGTGTGGACCGATCCTACGACGCGATAATGCGCATCGACCTCGGGAATCAGGGACCATTTGTCGAAAGTCGTGCACGGGTGCGAGATTCCGCAGCCCAGGAGATCACCGATACGCAAGTCGAAATCTGCCGGCAGATCGACGTACGCGTGCTGATCGTTGAGTGCAGAGACGGACAGTTCCCGAGCTGACTGATTGGACCCGTCTCGGCGTCGCCACAGTACTGTGGGAAAGCCCGCGTCGGAACCCACGTCGCGACGACCGAAGCCGAGGATCGCATGGCCAGGCTCAGGTAGGGAGAGCACAACACCCCAGACCTCAGCAGCTGCCCGCAAAGTTCGCGGACCATCTGCCCATGGCGAGGTATCAGCGTAGAGGCCGTGATCGTGAGTGATGTAGCAACCACTGCGAAGTACGACGCGCACACCGTTGTCTGTTGCCCAACGGCCGGCCAACTCGCGGACGACCAGATCGTGGAATGCGCTGCCGCCGAAGGTAACCAGGGGGAGCGGGGCTTGTGTCGAGTTGTTTTCGAACAGGTTCTCTGCGACGCAGATCTCGGTGAATACTCGCGCGGATCTGAGATACGAATCGACGGAGATGCGGCGGGCGGCCACGGAGGCGCCCGGCATCATGCCCTCGAACCCCTCGACTCCGGTGAGGACGAGTGACTGGGCCTGTGACGCTGCGCGGGCAACGTCGAGCGCCTGATCGAGAGTGCGTGCCCCGGCGCGACCGTTGTCGTAGCCGAGTTCGACAAGTACTCGGATTCTGCTACTCGGTGAGACTTTTGCGATCAACCGCTCCATCAGCTGGACGCTCTCGATCGAGTCGACCAGGGTGGCGACGAAGAATGTGGGATCGCTCGACTGCACATCACAGATCCATCGAATGCCCGCCGGGTCGAGTACTTGGCTCGCGATGACGATGGTGTCGACTCCGAACTCGCGGAGAATGCGGGCCTGCGCGACAGTGGCCGCGGTCATTCCCCACGCGCCTGCGTCGAGTTGCCGACGAACCAACTCCGGACTCATCGTGGTCTTCGCGTGAGGCGCCAGGTCTACATCGTGGTCGGCACAGAACTGCGCCATGACGGCCACGTTATGTGAGACCGCGTCACGATGGAGTGTCATCACCGGGAGTGGGAGGTCGCCGTCGAGAGCGGAGATCCCCAACGCCTCGAGGTCGGAACTGTGCAGACCGTGGAGGTCGGTTCCGAAGGCTTTGTGCTGCCAGCCGATCGGTGGGTTCGTGTGGTCGGTCATGCCGTCGTAAGTGCCTTTGACTGGTAGTGACGTGTTCATGAGTGAAAGACTTTCTGTCAGAGCTTTTCCGGTCACGAGCGGCGAATTGGTCGACCTGGCAGTGCATCCTCGACGAGGAGGCCTCCATCTACGACGGGTATTCCGCCGACCAGTACCCGGCTGATTCCACTGGAAGGCCGAGTGCCGTCGACGTAGGTGGCGTTGTCGGTAATTCTATCGGGGTCGAAGACGACGATGTCGGCGTCGCTGCCTGGGCTGATCCGCCCTTTGAACGACATCGCGGGAACTGACTCCTCCAAAATCTGGGCCGGGATCACTGTGCAGCGAGCGATGACGTCCGACAGCGACAGTAGTTGACGTTCGCGATACAGCGTGCGAATTGCACGTGAGTAGGTACCCGCGCCGCGAGGATGGCCGAGTGCAGTCGGGGGCAGCGGCCACTGCAGTGCGTCGGCCGGGGTCCGGCCGGGCCACGTCAGTGGCATCGCGTCGCTGGCTATTGCAGCTCGATCGAAAGTCATTGCCCGTTCGAGGAATTCGCGATGCACGGTGTCGTTCTCGTCGAGGAACTCCACCAAAACGAGGCCGCCGGGGTCGGTCGCCCGAAGATGTTCCAGCTGCTTGCGGTCCGCGATGCGTTCGCCGGTGGGCACGAATGTCAGCGATCGCGGTGTCAGATTCATCAGGTGCAGCTTGTCCGGATCGAGAAAGGCAGCGCCGACCGCAGTCGACCCGGAACCGTACGGATACGCCTCGGTGGTGACGCGTGAGCCTGCTTCCTGAACGCGCGCCACCACCGCCAGAGAATGGTCGACGTGTGCCCCCGAGGTGCTGTTGACATGGCAGTAATGCATGTGAGCGCCGGTTTCGGCTGCAGCCCGGGCGATTTCGACGGCGCCGTCCACCGGACTCGACGGATCCATCGAAATGAGCGGCCGCGCATGGGTATAGGTAGGCACACCCGCTCGGGCAGCGAGCGTCGCGACCTGCAGGTATTCCGCAGGGTCGGACTTCGGGGCGTATCCGACCACGACCCCGATTCCGAGAGCTCCTGCGGCGAGGTCACTGTCGATGAGTTCGAGAATGTGTGCGCGCTGCGCCGGCGTCGGCTCGCCCTGCCAACTCGGCGCACCCAGGTGATGAAGAAGTGTTCGGATGTCGCCGTCGGGATCGGCGCCGGCAAGTTCGATCATGCGGGCGTGTGCCCACGATGTTGCGTAACCGTAATTGATCGGGCGTCCTTCGGAAGCCGCTCGCGAGTACGCCTTCGCGACGGGTATGACCCCGGCCTCGAGTTCGAGGGCCGTCGTGACTCCGTCCATCGCCTGCAGTCGTTGCTCGGCGATTTCCTGTCCGTGGCTGTGCATATCGATGAACCCGGGGCAGATCACCTGCCCGGTCACGTCGATTGTCCGGAGGGCGTCGATCGCGTCGTGGCCCCAAGCGGACACCGTGCCGTCGGTGATCGCGATATTGCGAACCTCGTCGGTGCCCGATGCCGGATCGACCACGCGGCCGCCGGTGAACACGATGTCGTGGACCTGCATAAGCGTTGCACTCCTGTCGTCGATCGATAGTGTCCCGATGGTTTCACGGGTGCAGCTCCGGATTCTGGTGTGAACGTCCGAAATGGAGGCGTGCTCACCGTTCTGCAGAACAAGAATCTGACGCTCACGAATGTGAAGGTGAGGGGGAACGACCAACACGACTGGAACAGATTCGACGGAGGGCACGGATGCACGTCTATATTTCGGTGGACATGGAGGGTATCGCGGGTATTGCGACTCTCGATCAGACGGTTCGCGGTGGCAGCGGGTATCCGCGGGCGCAGGCGCTCATGACAGCAGAGACGAATGCTGCAATTGCCGGTGCGTTCGACGGCGGCGCGACGAGCGTCCTGGTCAACGACAGCCATGGAACGATGGACAACCTGATTCACGCTGATCTGGATGCTCGTGCGCGGGTGATCTTCGGTTCTCCGAAGTTGCAGTGCATGGCCGAGGGGCTGACGTCGGATCACGACATAGCGCTTTTTGTGGGCTATCACGCGCCTGCGGGTGGGCCCGGCGTCCTGGCCCATACGTTCTCGAGTTTGTTCGCTGACGTTCGACTCGACGGTAAGTCGGTGTCCGAGACCGATGTCAACACTCTGTACGCAGCGACGCAGGGTGTTCCGGTAGGTCTGGTAAGCGGCGACGACATTATCTGCGCCCTGGTGGATGCAGCTTCGCCGACGACGGAGACCGTGGAGGTCAAGAAGGCGCATGGATGGTCGGCTGCAAACTCGCTGCCTCCGTCGCTCGCGTGCGAGCACATCAGGGCAGGAGCGGAACGTGCGGTGCGCAAGGCCGACATGCTGAAACCCGTAGCGCTCCGGGACGAATGGACGCTCGAGATCGTTCACCCCACGACTACGGCTGCCGAGCTTGCCGAGGCTGTTCCCGGTTCGAGGAGGACCTCGGACCGCACCATCTCGCACACTCTGGGCAGTGTCGACGACATACTCGGTTTGATCACGGTCAACTCACGATTGGCCGCGGTCGGGGTCAAGACGATTGTGACGGTTGCCAATCGAACCTGATTCGCCGCTGCGCAGTCGGGGAAGAGTTTGGTGAGCCACGACGAATTCGAGTCGGAAGGACAGTAGTCCTGGACAAGATCTGCGGTAGCCGGTTCGGCCAAGCTTGACGGGAGTAGTCGACGTCGGTGACAGGAGTACCTGAGAGTGGACAAGAAGACAATGGTGGCGGACTTGGCCGCTTTGGTGATCGCCGAGTCACCCAGTTCAGATCTCGCGGCGGTCGACGCCTGTGCGGACGTGGTTGCCGAGATCGGGGAACGCCACCTCGGAAGTGCGCCCGAACGCATCCGTATCGACGGACGGCAGCACTTGCGGTGGGCATTCGGCCCGGAGCCGAAGGTGATGCTCCTGGGGCATTTCGACACCGTGTGGCCGCTCGGAACACTCACTGAACTGCCCTGGTCCGTCACCGACAACATCGCCACCGGCCCCGGAGTCTTCGACATGAAGGCCGGTATCGTCCAGCTCTTTCATGCGCTCGCATCTCTCCCGTCGCTCGACGGCGTAGTCGTGCTCCTCAATTCCGACGAAGAAATCGGCTCCCCGACTTCGCGCGCACTGATCGAGGAGAACGCGCGCCAGGTCGAGGCGGTGCTGGTCCTCGAAGCCGCCGCCGACGGCGCGGTGAAGACAGCGCGAAAGGGCATGTCGCTCTACTGCATCAACATCGAGGGACGCGCCGCGCACGCCGGCCTGGAACCCGAGCGGGGTGTAAACGCTGTCGTGGAACTCGCGCATCAGATTCTGGCCGTGGCGGAACTCGCGGATCCGGCCGCGGGAACGTCAGTGGTCCCGTCGGTCATCAGCGGCGGCACCACAACCAATACCGTTGCAGCGCAAGCGCAACTATGGTGCGACGTTCGGATGTGGTCCGCGAAGGAACAGGAACGCATCGATCGTTCGATCCGTGAACTGGCACCGGTGCTGGCCGAAAGCCGGATTTCGGTGACGGGAGGTCCCAACCGCGGACCGCTCGAGGCCGCGTCGTCGGAGAAGCTGTACTTCCTCGCCCATCAGATCAGCAGCGAGAGCGGGCTGGGGATGCTCCGCGACTGCGCGGTCGGCGGTGCGTCGGACGGAAACTTCACCGCTGCAGTCGGAACCCCCACGTTGGACGGCCTCGGCGCCGTCGGCGGTGGCGCCCACGCAGCTAACGAACACGTAGAGATAGATCAGATGATCCCGCGTGCCACGTTGTTGGCCGGTTTGGTGAGTCGAATCCTCAAGGGAGGACTGTAACGATGACGTCGCCGAACAAGTTCCAACGCAAGACCGTTCAACCATTCGGGGGTGTTTCGCCCTCACTTATGCGACGAGCGATCAGCCAAGCCGAGCAGGCAGCCCTGCTGGCGTGCGTGACTATCGAAACCGTTACCGGGCATGCCAAGTTGGAACAGGTATTCGGCCTGTTCGAGAAGGTATGGCAGCCGGAGAGCGGAAATCCGCCCGTGCACCGGGATATGATGCAGGCGTTCTCGCACTCCGGTAATTACGTGGCCGGCGCATTTCATGGTGGAGACCTGATCGGCGCGTCGGTCGCATTCTTCGAGGAACCGCAGCACCGTTCGTTGCACTCTCACATCACGGGGATCCTCCCGACCGTCCAGAACGGTCATATTGGTCTTGCACTGAAACTGTTCCAGCGGGCGTGGGCGCTGAAGCGGGGGATTCTCCACGTGCGGTGGACTTTCGATCCCCTCGTCGCGCGCAATGCCTACTTCAATGTCTCGAAACTCGGTGCGCTCCCGATCCAGTATCTGCCGCGTTTCTACGCGCCGATGAACGACAGTCTCAACGGAGGCGCAGACAGCGACAGGTTGCTGATCGACTGGGAAATCGGCAGTAGCAAGGTCTCCGATGTGGTCTCGGGTGCCGGCGAGGTTCCGACTCCTGAGTCTGTGGGCGCGAGCGAATTGCTGTCCATCTCGGAAGCCGGCCTGCCCCTGATGAAGCCGACCAAAAATCGATTTGTCACCGTGGCCACGCCGAATGACGTGTATGCACTGCGTAAGTCGGGCCCGACGGCGGCAAAAGATTGGCGACTGGCTGTCCGCGACGCACTCGGTGGCGTGCTCGCCGAGAACGGGGTGGTTGTCGCCGTCACCCGGTCCGGGCAGTACGTGCTGGATCGTGCGCCGGGATCAGAATTCGTCAAGGCGACAGTAGAGGTTACTTCGTGAAGGTTCCGGGAGGCCCAGGTGTTGCGGGAGGCCCAGGTGTTGCGGGAGGCTCGGGTATCGGCGTCGAACCGTATGACACACTTCGTTCACAGGACGAAGGAGTGATGGACGTGGGCACCGTGCGACCCCGCATCAGTTTGGTGCGGCTTCTCGAAGACGTGGGAACTACGGTGCTGAACCCGGTTGTCGGTGATCCGCAGTCGATGGACGAGGTTGCATCCGTCGTCATTCACGATCCCGACGACGATTCGCCGTCGACGTCGGACTCGATGGTATTGCTCGTCGGGATCAGTGGCGGTGAACGTATCGCGGAATCCGTCGTAGATCTGGCCGAGCGTGGTGTAGCGGTGGTGGTCGCGCGTGTCAGCTCCGACCTGAGCTCTGTGGACCGGGAGACCATCGAATCCACGGGTGTCGTCGTGTTGGCGCTGGCCAGGGGAGTCTCGTGGGTTCAGTTGACAAGCCTGCTTCATTCGGTGCTGGAAGCTCGTAACGAAGTCGGCCACATACATTCTCGCGGAGGTGGCCCGGCTGGGGATCTGTTTGCGTTCGCCAATGCCGTCAGCGCACTCCTGGACGCGCCGATCACGATCGAAGACAGAAGCTCACGGGTCATCGCATTCTCCGGCCGTCAGGAGGAAGGTGACGGTCCGCGTATCGCGACCGTTCTGGAACGGCAAGTCCCTGACCAGTACATCCGAGTGCTCGAAGAGGCAGGGGTATTCGACCGGCTCTATCGCAGCGACGATCCGGTATGGGTGCCCGCAGAGGTCCTCGGTACCAAAATGGGACGTATCGCAGTGTCTATTCGAGCGGGCGACGAGTTCCTCGGCTCCATGTGGGTAGCACTGGTCGCTCCGCTGTCGGAAGACCGAACGCGTGCGTTGCTCGATTCGGCAGGGATGATCGCGTTGCAGATGCTGCGGTTGCGCGGCGGCGCCGACGCCGAGCGGCGACTGCGCGCAGACCTGATCGCGACCCTGCTCGACGGAGGGTCCGGTGCGGTCGACGCGATGAATCGGCTCGGCCTCGGCACTGGCCCCATGCTCGTAATGGCTTTGGGCCGACGGTCTTTCGAGGGGTCCTCCAAGCCGGATGACGCCGCCCATATCGTGCGATTGACTGACGCTCTGGCGATGCACCTCGGCGCCGTCCACTCGCAGTCGGCGGCTGCCCTGGTCAACGGAACCGGCTACGCGGTGCTGTCCGTTCGCGGGCAGTCCCCGGCAGAAGCCGAGCTGCAGGCGTCCCGTGTGGCCTCGGATTTCCTGGACCGCACCGGAGCGTCAGGCGATACGATTATCGGGATCGGACGGGTCGTGACCAGGCCGGCTCAGTTGAGCAGATCGAGGCGCGATGCCGAGCATGCACTCGAAGTGTTGTTGGCGGGACGAGCGTCGGGCAGTGTCGCCACTTTCAGCAGTGTCCACGTTGATGCCATTCTGTTGGAGATCGCGTCGGAGGCCGCAGCCGAGGGGTTTTCGGACCTCGGACCGATCGAGGCGATTGCCAGTCACGACGCTGCTCATGCGACCTCGTTTGTCGACACCCTCGATGCGTGGCTCAACGCCTTCGGCGATGTCGGTGACGCGGCAGCGTCATTGCATGTGCATCCCAACACATTTCGTTACCGGCTCAGCAAGGTGAAGAGTATGGCGGCACTGGATCTCGACGATCCGAACGTGCGCTTCCGGCTGATGGTGCACCTTCGCTTGCGCGGGCCGCGTTAGCTCGAAAGCCGAAAAATGCGGGTCGCGTTGAATTCTCAGCGCGGCCCGCATTCTTGTCAGCTGTTACTGCGGAGAGCTTCGATCGCGATGCGGCCGACAGTTCCGATCGAGGCGTCGATTTTCGGTGCGCGTTTGGTGAGTTCGTGAGACTTGGTGAAGACACCCACGGCGTAACGCTTGCCGTCCGCGTACGTCACGACACCGGCTTCATTTCGTACCAATCCCAACGTTCCGGTCTTGGCCGCGACAGTGACCTCGTCGGGGAAACCGGATGAGAGTCGGTGCGGCCAGACCTGCTTGCTCATGATCGTTCGGACCTCGTCACAGGCCGATGCGGGCCCTGCTTCGTCGCGCCAGATTGCAGCCAGCAACTGTGTGATCTCGCGCGGAGTGCTGGAGTTGGTGCGGGCCGGATCCATGACGGAAATCGTCCGAAGAATTTCGATCTCGGGGTATTCGAGCAGCGTACCCGCGTCGACTCCGAGATCTTCGTAGACCGTCGTGAACAAGCCGCGGCAATCGCGGACCAGATTGGTCTTTTCCAGACCCAGACTGCGCAGCGTCGCAACGATGTTGTCGAGCCCGAGTCGGTCGTAGATGAAGTCGGTGGCCGCGTTGTCGCTGAAGCTCATCATGAGCAGAGCGAGGTCTCGCCAGCTGGCGGTGACGTCGTCGGCGCAGCCGCCGATACCGATGCCACCCGAGCGGAACTCGGCGGTCACGCTGGCGTGCTCGGTCGGATCAAGGGTGCCGGCCGCTACTGCGCGGGCGTACTCGAGAACGACGGGAATCTTGAAGACGGAGGCGAGGATGACACCGTCGTCAGCGCCGTAGCCGAACTCTTCGCCGGAATCGATGTCACGTACGTGCACGAACGCGTCGGTCTTCGCTTCGGCCAGAACAGAAGCGATCTCCTGCTGTGCGCTGTCAACGTGGGTGGCAGTGTCGGTCATTCGAGGGGCCTTTCGTCGGTGTCCGTAGATCTGAGGATAGTGAGATCCCGAAGGCCGGTCTTGTGTGAATCGACGAAGGTTGGCGCTGAGTTCAGTGGTGATCTACTACCTCGTCGACTATTTCGAGGAAAAGCCGGAGCGCGAGGTTCGGATTGTCTGCTCGAAACGCGAGACCGACCGTCAGATACAGTGGCGGTCCCTCGATCTCGCACATGTGAACCCCGGGAACCCGGTAGGTTGCGGCGCGGCCGGCGGGCATCGGCGCTACCCCGACGCCGGCCGCCACTGCGTGCAGTACCTGCTCGTCATCGGCCTCGCGTCGGACCACGTTCGGTGCCCTTGTGGGCCAGAACATCTCGACGATGGCGTCGTACATGCCTGGTCCGTTCGCCCGGGGCCAGAACACCACCGGCTCGTCGGTAAGTTGTGCCAGTTCGACTACTTCGAGGGCGGCGAACGGATGCCCGGACGGTACCGCGAGCAGGAGTCGCTCACGGTCGAGAATCCGAACCGTCAGCTTCGACTGGCCAAGAGGCGGGCGTACCACTGCGATGTCCACGGCCCCATCGGTGGCAAGTGCTGTGTTCCGGGTGGTGTAGCCCCGGTGCTCGGTAATCGCGACCTTTGGGTACCGGGCGCGAAATTGGTTGACGGCCAGCGCAATTGATCCACCGGCCCATGACCGCGTGTGGGCGATGCGCAGTTCGCCCTCGGATCCGAGCGCTGAGGCCCGGATCCGTTCGACGGCGCGGTCGGCTGATTCGAGCAGGAATTTGGCTTCACGAACCGCGACGATTCCGGGATCCGTCAGGCTGATCCTGGGCCCTCGCCGATCGAACAACACTACGCCGAGTTCACGTTCGAGAACTTTGATCTGTTGGCTCAGTGCGGATTGTGCAACATGCAGCTCAGCGGCGGCGCGCGTGAAGTTCAAGTGGTCCGCGATTGCCACCAGATATCGCGCCCGATGCAGGTTCACGCAGTAACTATAAGTGAAGATGATCGAACAAGCGTGAATGCGACTTGGACAGCGTGCGTGCGCCGAGGCATGCTGGGTGCTGATCGACATGCTGTCGAAATCAGACGGGCCGAAGCCCTCGAGGACCCCCACATGGCAGAAGACTCCCGCGTGTACCTGCTGATCATGGTCACCGAAACACGTTAGGAAATATCATGGACTACGACTTCGCGATAACCGGGGGAACGGTCATCGACGGAACCGGATCACCACGACGAACGACGGACGTGGCCATCGTAGGCGATCGGATCGCGGCGATCGGGCCGGGTCCGTTCCCGGCCACCGAGACCATCGACGCCACCGGATGCATTGTGACTCCCGGCTTCATCGACCTGCACTCGCACGCCGACTTCACCGTACTCGGCCACCCCGGCGCCGAAACGCAACTGGCACAGGGCGTCACGACGCTCGTCACCGGCAACTGCGGACTGTCGACGTTCCCGGTGCCAGGCAGCGCGCAGGCAGGGTCTGCGTGGCCCGACGCCTACGGCTTCGGTGCCGCGATCACCGCAGCACGACCGGCTGTCAACGTGGGATTGCAGGTAGGGCACAACACGCTTCGGGTTGCCGTGATCGGTGACGAGGATCGGCCTCCGACAACAGCGGAACTCGAGCAGATGTGCGCGATCATTTCCGAGTCTGCGACCGCGCCCGGCATCGTCGGGTTCTCGACCGGCCTCATCTATATCCCCGGACTTTTTGCCGAGACCGACGAACTGCGCACTCTGGTGGCAACCGCCGCGACCGCGGGACTGTTGTACTCGACGCACATGCGCAACGAAACATCTGAATTGGCCGCTGCGGTCGAGGAAGCCATCGAGACCGCCGAGCAGGCCGGCGCCCGTCTGCAGATTTCGCACCTCAAGGCAATGGGGCCGGAGAACTGGGGGTCGGTGCACCGCGCCCTGGAACTGATGGACCAAGCCCGGGTACGCGGAGTGGACGTCACCGCAGATGTTTACCCGTACACCGCGTCGAGCACGGACCTGTCCTCGCGGCTTGCGAGATGGGCGGTCGACGGTGGCCTCCCGGCGCTGCTGGAGCGGCTCGCGGACCCCGGGACCCGGATGCGTATTGCCGACGAGTTGAGGTCCCGGTTCGGCCGGGATATCGACCCCGACGGCGTCGTGATCGCGGCTCTGCCTAGCGGAGAGTTCCACCGCTACATCGGATACTCGCTCTCCGAGATCGGCGCGGACCGCGGTACCGACGCCGCCGATGCTGCTCTCGATGTACTTGCTGCACATCAGGGTTCGGTAAGCATCGTCAACCACGCGATGAGCGAGGACGACATGCGGTCGGTGTTGACACATCCGCAGGTATCGGTCGCCAGCGATGGCGCGATGCTTGCCCCGGACGGCCCCGGCCGCCCGCATCCACGCAGCTTCGGCACCTTTGCGAGAGTCCTCGGCCGGTACGTCCGCGACGAGCGCACTCTGACGCTCGAGGACGCGATCCGGAAAATGACATCGCTGCCGGCATCCCGGATCAGGGTGACCGACCGCGGCATTCTCGCGCCTTCCGCGGCCGCCGACGTGGTGATCCTCGACCCCGACACGGTCGAGGACACCTCTACCTTCGACGCACCCTGGCAGCTCGCCCGCGGTGTGCGTGACGTGTTCGTGAACGGCATACCGACTGTGAGCGGCGGAGACCTCACCGGCCACCGCGGCGGGCGACTACTCGAGAGGAGCGCAGCGTGATCGCATCCACCACGACGCTCGTCGACGAACTCGCCCGCATTGTCGGGCCGGCACACGTCTTGACAGATCGTGACCTGGTCGCGGGATATGTCACCGACTGGACGGGGCACTGGCACGGCGCCACCACTGCTGTGGTCAGGCCCGCCGACACCGGACAGGTCTCCGCGGTCCTCGCCTGTTGTCACCGCGCCGGCGTCGCCGTCGTGCCGCAGGGCGGCAACACCGGGCTGGTCGGTGGATCGGTTCCGATGTGCGGCGAGGTGGTGCTCAGCACGACTCGCCTCGACACCATCGAGGAAATCGACAAGGTAGGTCGCACGCTGGCAGCCGGCGCCGGTGTCACCGTCGCACAGGCGCAGCGGGCCGCCCGCGAACACGGGTTGGACCTCGGTATCGACCTGGCCTCGCGTGATTCTGCGACGCTCGGAGGGATCGTCTCCACCAACGCGGGTGGCGTGCGAATGATCAAGTACGGCAACACTCGATCACGCCTGCTCGGCGTCGAAGCGGTTCTCTCCGACGGCCGGGTGCTCTCGCGTTGGAAGGCCTTGACCAAGGACAACGTCGGCTACGACCTGCCGGGTCTGCTGACCGGCGCCGAGGGCACCCTCGCCGTCGTCACTCGTGTCCTGATGCGTCTGGTGGTTCCGGCCGCTGCGACCCAGGTCGTGATGATCGGGGTCGAATCGGTGGGTGCCGGACTGGAACTGATCCACAGGCTCGAGCGCGCGGGACTCACCCTCGAAGCTGCCGAGCTGATGACTCGCGCAGGTATCGGTCTGGTCCGGAAGCATCGGCAGCTGCGGCTACCGCTCGACGTGGATGCGCCGTTCTACGTACTCGTCGAGGTCTCCGGGCCGCCGCAAGCGCAGTCGCTCCTGCTCGGTGTGCTTGCCGACGCCGAGGAGATGGTGCACGGCGCCGTCGTCGAGACTGGGCCGGCAACAAAGCTCTGGCAGTACCGTGAGAGCCACACCGAAGCTGTCAGTGCCGAATCATCCACCCCGCCAGTGAAGTTGGATATCGCGACGCCGCTGCGAGAAATAGAACCCTTCCTCGAGTCCTTGACCGCAGGGCTTGCCATCTCTTTTCCCAGTGTCTACCCGATTTGCTTCGGGCACGTCGCCGACGGCAACATCCATGTCAATCTGCTCGACGTCAGCGGCGACCAACGAGATGCCGTCACCGACTTCGTGCTTCGCCTGGTTGCCCGACATGACGGCAGCATCAGTGCGGAGCACGGAGTGGGCCGCGCGAAGGCTCCCTGGATCACACTCGGCCGGAGCGACGTGGACCTCGACCTCATGGCCTCGATCCGGACTGCTCTGGATCCAGCAGGCATGCTCAACCCACACATCCTCCCGGGATCATCTGACTCCGAGAGTAATTCGCCGATACTGCTCGAACGAGAGGTTGCCCGATGACCCGCACAACGACCTGGACCGACCGGCTGCGAGAACTCGACCTATCCCTGCCGCCGGTCGCGACACCGGCGGGCGCGTACGTGCCGGCCGTGCGTACCGGGACCCTGGTCTATACATCGGGGCAGCTGCCACTGGTGGATGGCGTCAGCACCTGTACCGGGAAGCTGGGCGCGGACGTATCGGTCGAGGACGGAGTCGAGGCTGCGCGACTGTGTGCACTCAACGGACTCGCGGCGGTCGACATGCTCGTCGGCCTCGATCGGGTCGTCCGTGTGGTGAAGATCGTCGGCTTTGTCGCGTCCGGTTCCGGGTTCACGCTGCAACCGAACGTCATCAACGGCGCCTCCGACCTGCTCATCGAAGTCTTCGGTGATGCCGGTCGGCACGCACGCTCCGCGGTCGGGCTGGCCGAACTGCCTCGCGGTTGCGCCGTCGAGGTCGAGTTCGTCTTCGAAATCGAAGCCGACGGACTCTCGTAGCTGCTTGCCCGACGACGAACCCTGCGGCACGTCAGGCTCGTCGAATCGCACCATTTTCGGGTGCAAGTTCAGTGCGATCGACCAGGACGCGATTGCAAGCACGCTGAGATCATCGACTGACGGTTTTATCTTCCGCTTGCCTCACACCCCGACGAGTGAGACCTGGCGGAGCAGAACCGATTTTGCGAGACGGGTTGCGCCACAACGTGGATCGCATACATGCCATTGACTTCATGATCGAAGGAGTTCGACCAGTGACCGAATTACCCAAGGACCTACTTGTCGATCCGAAGTGGCAGGCACGCCTCGACGAACTGGCCGAGAAGCATTCGGTGCCAGGTGCCCAAGTGGGAGTGATCGCGCTGGGTGACGACGGCACTGCGGATCTCCGCGTGATCACTACCGGACTGACCAGCTTGAACACCCGCGTCGACGTCGATGCCGACACCCTGTTCCAGTACGGATCTGCAACCAAGATCTGGACGACAACTCTGATCATGCAGCTCGTAGACGAGGGCAAGCTCACGCTGGACACCCTTGTGGTGGAAGTTCTTCCGGAGTTCATGATCGCGGACCCGTCCAACACGAAGGAAATCACGATCCGCCAGTTGCTGACGCACACCAGCGGCATCGACGGAGACCTGTTCAACGACACCGGCGACGGTGACGACTGCGTCGAGAAGTACGTCGACGAGCTCGCGACCGCGATCAGCGTGACCAAGCCGGGCGGGCATCTGAGTTACAGCAACGCAGGTTTCTCAGTGGCCGGCCGCATCGTCGAGGTGCTTCGCGAGATGACGTGGGACGAGGCGTTGGTCGAATACCTCTGGAAGCCACTCGGATTGACGCACATCATCACCAAGGCCAAGGATGCCCCGCTGTTCCGCACCGCTGTCGGCCACGTGGGTAACCCGGATCGGACTTCACCGGACGCGGTGGTTCCGACGAAGCAGTGGCTGCTCCCACGCGGTATCGGACCGGCCGGCATCATCCTCGGATCCGTCAGCTCTCTGCTGACCTTCGGTGCTGCACACATGCGTGACGGCCTGGCTCTGACGGGCGAGCGCATCCTGTCCGAAGAATCCGCGCGTTTGATGCGGACCCCGCAGTTCGACCTGACAGCCGTGTCGAGCGTCGATCAGGCCTGGGGTCTTGGTTGGATTCTGTCCGACTGGGGCGGAGTCACGTCCGCGCAGCACGGCGGCGCGACGATCGGCCAGATCACCCGATTTCACACGTTTCCCGAGCTCGGCCTGGCCATGGCGGTCGTCACGAATTCGCGGGGCGGTGGAGCCCTGGCCCACGACATCGAGAAAGAGATTGCTCAGGAGTTCGATCTCGTCCTGCCCGAGCCGAAGTCCGAACGGGATGCTGCCGACATCGATCTGTCGACCATTCTCGGGACCTATGAATCGACAACCGTGCGAATCGAACTCACGCGCGGCGACGACGGTGGATTTCAGGTCCAGAACTTCGCCAAGGTCGAGATCGACGGTGAGCCCCCGGCCCCGCCCACCAAGGTCGTGCCGCTGTCTGCTTCCCGGTTTGCGGTCAGCAATGAGAGTGCCTCGGGCGAGATGGCTCACCTCACCATCGACGGTGAGGAATATCTCTACATGACAAGGCTTTTCAAGAAGATCCCAGAATAGCTGCGGCGAGATGATTCTCTCCGCTGAATGAAATCTCGGGCAGGTCGAGGGCGATGAGGGCCCTCGACCTGCCCGCACTACTTTCCCGAGGAAAACTCAGGTTGAAACCTCTCGCCGTCGGTATCGATCACATCGGATCAGGTAGTGATTACGATGGGTTCGACGACTTTCCCGGCGGCATGTGGGACCTATCGGCGAAACCGGTGTGGCCTCGATTTTGAGGCTTTCCTAGCAATAACGACGCTGAAGAACATGAGGATGAAGATGAAGAAGATTCGAACCGTTGCACTGAAAGCTCTTGCCTCGGTGTCCGTAGTTCTGGTTGTACTTGTGTCGGTTGCGCTTGTGTTCAACGCCGGTTCCAGTAAGGCAAACGTCCCGAGCGGGGAAGCGGGCAATCAGTTCGTGTCCGTCGACGGAAAGAATATGAGCGTCTCGATCCGCGGAAATGGCGATCAGACCGTCGTGCTGCTACCCGGGTTCGGGACCTCCGCACCGATTCTCGATTTCAAGCCGCTGATCGACGAACTCGCGCCGCACTACCGGGTTGTGGCGATCGAGCCCTTCGGGTACGGATACAGCGACGCGACGGACAAGGACCGCACCACGGAGAATATCGTCGACGAAATCCATGCCGCTGTGCAGTCTCTGGGGATTGACGAATACATCCTCATGGGGCACTCCATCACGGGAATCTATGCGCTGGACTACACAGCGAAGTACCGCGACGAGGTCACCGCTTTTGTGGGAATCGACAGCAGTGTCCCTGGTCAGCCGAACATGGACACGAAGTTTCCGATCGGAGCATTCAGAGTTGCAAAGCAATTGGGCTTCTCCGACGTTCTGGCCAAGTTCGCGGGTAACGAAGAATCCGATGCTTACCTCGATGACGCGGAGAAGGAAGAAATGAGCCGTCTGGTCGCGAAGAACAACTTCAGCGACACGTACCTCAACGAGATGGACCATCTTTCCAGCAACTTCGCTGCGTCGATCGGCAAAACGTTCCCGGCCGATCTTCCGATTCTGTTGTTTGCGGTACAGAATTCGAAGGTCGAGAGTTGGATAGCGCTGCACGAAGGGCAGGCAGCCTCCGTCGATCATGGTGAGTTGGTGTTGCTGGACGGGGACCACTACCTGCACCACACCAAGTCGAAGGAGATCGTCGAACACTTCACGACGTTCATGGACGAACTTCACTAGGCTCACCCGCGGTCACCGGCGCGAACGCAAACAGCCACCTCTACTGACAGACAGTGGAGGTGGCTGTTTGAGTTTGCGGACCTTACAGAATCTCGGTTCCGACGGTGAAGCGTTCTATGACGTCCTCGCGCGGAGTCACACCGAAGCCGGGTCCCTGCGGCACGGCGATGTGACCGTCTTCGATGACAAACGGCTCGGTGATGTCTTCTTTGTAGAAGCGATCGGACGCCGAGATGTCGCCGGGCAGCGTGAATCCGTCCAAGGCAGCGAGTGCGGTGTTGGCTGCGCGGCCGATACCGGTCTCGAGCATTCCGCCGCACCACACCGCAATACCGTGTGCGGAGGCGAGATCATGGATGCGCTTGGCTTCCAGGTATCCGCCGACACGACTCGGTTTGATGTTGATGACGGAAGCGGCGCCGAGCGTGATCGCGTCGGCGGCATCCTTCGCGGACTCGACCGACTCGTCGAGGCAGATCGGAGTCGACAGGGTTTGCGCGAGCTTGGCGTGCTGCACCAGATCGTCCTCGGCGAGCGGCTGCTCGATGAGCAGCAGGCCGAATTCGTCCAGGCGACGAAGCAGTTGGGAGTCCACGAGGGTGTACGCGGCGTTTGCATCGACCTGCAATGGCACGTCGTAACCGAATTCCTTGCGCACCGCGGCCACCGGGGCGATGTCCCAGCCCGGCTTGATCTTCAGCTTGATTCGCACGTAACCCTGCGACAGATAATTGCCGACGGTCTCGAGCAGCTGTGGAATGCTGTCCTGAATACCGACGGATACTCCCGAGGGAACCCGTGTGCGGGTCGCGCCGAGGTAGCGGGCGAACGACTGTCCGCGAGAACGTAATTCGGCGTCGAGGATTGCCATTTCGATGGCCGACTTCGACATCTGATGACCCACGATGGGGTGAAGCACGCTGCCGACCGTCTCAGCCGAGAGCGGCTGATCCGACTGCGACTTACGCAGCGTGGGGACAAGATACTCGCGCAGCATCGCTCGAGCCCCGGCGGTGTACTCCGAGTTGTAGTACGGATCGCTCAGCGAACCGCACTCGCCCCACCCGACTGCCGCTACGGGGCCGTTGGGGCCCTCGGTTGTACCGCTCACCTTCAGGACAAGAGTGTTGCGCTCGAGTTGGGTGCTGAAGGACGTGGTGAAGGGGGAGACGAGAGGGATGCGCAGCTCGCGCAATTCGACGGACTCAATGTGCATGGACTTGCTCTTCTCCGGTTGTCTCGCAGATTTTCGTGAACGTGTAAAAGCCGCTGGGGTCGAAGCCGGTCGATTGCCATTCTTTCGATGCGATGAGTGGCTCGAGGTACTCGCGAAGCGCGTGTCGCCAGGCGAAGGCGCAGGCGCGGTCGACCGTTCTCAGATGCTCGATATCTCTGGGTACCCCGACTGCGATGTCGACGCTGTCGGGCGGGATCGGGAGCATCCGAGGGCTACCGTCCTCGGCGGGTTGGAGCACTGTGAAGCTGTCATCAACGGCCACAGCCGATCTCGACACCGTTTCGGAGTCGAGGTCCCAACTCACCAACATGCGGTCGCTGGCATCGCCGGCATTGATACCGTCAGCCATCGACCCGTAGAAATCCGGATTGTATTCGGCCGGTTCGGCTCCGAGGCGCGCGATGTTGAAGTAGGCGTTCCGTGCGACGAGGGGGTCGAAAGTCCACCGGATCGTTCGGACTCCGCGTTCGATGCACCAGTCTCGCTGGTGATGCTTCAAAGCACGGCCGATTCCCTTGCCTGCGAAGCCCGGTAGAACCCCCGCGATGTGTGAGTGCAGAACCTCGCCGAGTGGCTCGACAAAGAATCCGACGCATCCGCCGATCATCGTGCCGTCGGAAAAGGCTCCCACTACGTAATGCCCGCCGTGATGAAGCGCAACCAGCATTGCCGTGCCGAAATGAGCCGGTCCGGGACTGGTAGCCCAGATCTCGTCGAAAACTGCAGAGAGATCCGCTATTTCGCGATTGTCGACAAGCTCTCGAAATTCAATTGCAGGGGAGAGCGCGGGCGCACCGGCGCCGGGTGAAGCCGGCCGGATCGAGTTTGTCATCGGAACATCGGCTCTCCGAATTGCGGAATCGCGGACAACAGCTTGGCCGTGTATGCCTCTCGCGGAGAATCGATCACGTCGAGAATCGGTCCGTGCTCGACGATCTCGCCGCCGAGCATCACTGCGACGTGGTCACAGACGTATCGGATCACCGCGAGATTGTGACTGACGAAGAGAACTGTGAGACCCAGCTGTTTCTGTAGATCTACCAGGAGATTCAGGACTGCGCCCTGCACGGACACATCCAATGCCGAGGTGATCTCGTCGGCGAGCAAAACGGACGGCGCAGCGGCGAGCGCCCTGGCCAGCGCCACACGCTGACGCTGACCGCCGGACAACGAACCCGGGTAGTCGTAGGCCTTCTCCGTCGGGAGTTGGACCGTGGTGAGCAACCGGGCCACCTCGACACCTCGCGCCGAACGATTGCGTTTGGTCTTGTCGCGGCGTTCGGTGGAGCGCAGCGCCTCGGCCAGGGACTGGCCGATTGTCATGCGGGGGTCCAGGCAGGAATACGGATCCTGGAAGACCATCTGGATTGTGTGGCGTAGGCGTGCCGTCGCCCCACGGGCATGTGCGACGTCGATACCGTCGAGGAGGATCTGCCCGGAACTCGGTTCGGCCAGACCGACCGTCGCCCGTGCCAGAGTGGACTTTCCGGAACCGGATTCGCCCACCAGTCCGACTATCGACCCCGAAGGGATGTCGAGGTTGACGTTCTTGACGGCGTGGAATCGTTTGGTGCCGTTGCCGAGATGGACGTTGACGTCGCGAAACTCCAGCCTGCTCATCGGATCTCCTCTGCAGCTGCAACCAGCTCTTGCAACTCGGCATCTGCAGTGCTCGTCATGGTGCCGAGGCTCTCGACCTGCCAGACTTCGTCGACGGTGGCGAGCGGCTTGTCGCGGTCGGTGGTCATGGTGGGAACCGCGGCGATCAGCGCGCGGGTGTACGGGTGCTGTGAGCGTCCGGCAACCAGATCGTCCACGGAGATGTCCTCGACGATGTTCCCGGCGAACATGACCAGGACGCGCGTGCACATTCCGGTGATGACGGCCATGTCGTGTGAGATGAGAAGGATTGCGGCACCGGTCTCTTCGCGAACCTCGTGCAGCAGACCCAGTACCTCACGCTGGACGGTGACGTCGAGTGCGGTGGTGGGTTCGTCCGCGATGATCAGTGCGGGCTTGCCCATCAGCCCCATGGCGATCATGGCGCGCTGACGCATACCGCCGGAGAACTCGTGCGGGTACTGCTTCGCCCGACGAGGAGCGTCGGGGATCTTCACCGCTGTGAGACGGTCTATGGCAGCCTTCTTGGCTTCGGCCTTGCTCATTCCCTCGTGCAACCAGCCGATCTCGGCGACCTGGTACCCGACCTTGATGGACGGGTTCATCGAGGACATAGGGTCCTGGAACACCATGGACATACGCGTTCCGAGTTGGCGCGCGATCTTGCGTGCGGCAGAACCTTCCGGCCGCTTTCCGTCCTTCATCAGGACGGTGCCGTCGAATTCGATCAGGCCGGCGTCGACGACCGTCGGGTGATCGGTCAGCTGCGAGATCGCCATGCAGCTGAGCGACTTTCCGGAACCGGATTCGCCGACGATGCCGACGGTTTCACCGCGGTGGACTGTGAAGCTGATGTTGTCGACAGGTCGACGCCACACGTTGCCCGCAGGAACCGCGACGGACATGTTGCGGACGGTGAGAACAGCGTTGTTGTCCACCGGAGCCGATGGGGACTCGCTCGAGGCCTTGTTGATCGGGTTCCACTTGGGGAGCTTGCTGCTGATCGGGCTGCGAATGCCGGCGCCGCGGGCGATGGCCTCGCCGACCAACGTGAACGTCAGACCGGAGAGCACGACGGCGATGCCGGGTGCCAGGGCGGTGGCGGGGTTGACGAAGATCTTCGACAAGCCTTCGTTGAGCATGCGGCCCCAGTCGAAGGACGGCGGCTGGATACCCAGGCCGAGGAACGACAGGCCGGCGAAGACGACCAGTCCGCTGCCGACGGAAATGCTGGCGTTGACGATGAGGGGTTCGCGGATGTTGGGGAGGATGTGCCGGAACAACAAGCCGGGCTTGGTGACTCCGAGGATGCGTGCGGCATCGATGAAGTCGCGGCCGTTCACCGAGGAGGATAGTGCGTATGTCAGCCGGGCGAACGGTGACGCCATGGCGAGACCGATCGCTATCACGGCGCTGCCGGAGCCCTGTCCGAGCACGACCAGCAGGAAGATGGCGAGGAGCAGTCCGGGGAACGCGATGGCGAAGTTGAGGAACGCCACGACGAACCGACCGATCCAGCGGGGAGCGAGCAGGGGGAGTGTTCCGAGGAACAAGCCCAACGCGACACCGAGACCTACGGCGCTCAGTGCCATGAGGACGGACAACCGGGCAGCGGTCATGGTGCGGGCGAAGACATCTCGTCCACCGGCGTCGGTTCCGAAGATGTGTTCGGAACTCGGCCCCTGGGAGAGTGCCTTGGGGTTGGCGACAACGGCGGCGTCGCCCCAGATGATCGGTCCGAAGATCACCAGCGCGATCAGCGCGGTCAGGAAGGTGAGAGCCAACACTCCCAGGGGTGTGCGGAAAGTCTGGACCAGCCAGTGCCGGCGAGGAGGCGTCGTTGCGGCCTTTTCGACCGTAGGTGAGGTGCTCAACTCAGTTCTCCCGGATGGTGGATCGTGGGTCGATCAGAGCGAGCACCACGTCGACGATGAAATTGATGAAGAGGACGATGCTGCCGTAGATCACAACCAGTGTCTGGGCGAGTGGATAGTCCTTCTCGGTGATGGCCTTGACCAAGGCCAATCCCATTCCCGGCCAAGCGAAGATGCTTTCGATGAGCACGGTTCCGGCGATGAGGCCACCCAACAGGAGACCGGCCAGCGTCAGGGTGGAGGTCAGGAGGTTGGGCATTGCGTGACGGAAATACATGCGCGCCGCGGACATCCGCTTGGCGCGTGCCGTTCGGATGTAGTCCATGTCCAGCACGCTGAGAGCCTCGGCGCGCACGATGCGTGACATGGAGGCGATGGTGCCGATGGACATTGCGGCAACCGGGAGGATGTAGCTTTCCGGTCCGCCTCGTCCGGCGACCGGAAGGATCGGGAACGTGACGGCGAACAGGTAGACCAGTGCCGTACCGAACATGAACTCCGGAATCACGGCGATGGTGCCCGACGTTGCGGTGTAACCGATTTCGACTCCGCGGCGACGCCCGCCTCGCGTCAGCGCCGCGAAAATCAGCCCGAGTGGGATGCCGATGACCAGCACGGTGATAACCGTGAGGAAGGCCAGTTCGAGCGTGGCGGGCAACCGGGTCCCGATCACCTCGAGGACCGGAGTCCTCAAGGTGATCGAGTCACCCGGATTGCCGCTGAGCAGACCGCCGATGAAGCGGAAGTACTGCTGGTAGAGCGGAAGGTCGTATCCGAGTTGCGACCTGGTCGACTCGACAAGCTCGACCGGGGCGTTCAGTCCCAGTGCCAACCGGACGGGATCGCCCGGAATCAGCTGGAGCATCAGGAAGGCAGCCGTCACCAGCGCCCAGAGAGAGACCACGAACGTGCCGAGGCGGCGCAGAAGGTACGCAGGCCAGCTGTCGGACTCGAATAATTTCTTTCGAGCCGACGGTGCCGCTTGTGGTGTCGCGGCTTCAATTGTTTGACTCATGGCTGTCTTTCCGAGGGGCGGGATGCTGGGACGGTGAATCGGCCTACTGGTAGACGCGCAGTGCGGACCCGATGTAGGTCTTACCGAATGCGAGTCCTGACTCGGAGAAGTAGGTGTTGTTGACCGAGTTCGCGAACGGCACGGCGTCGACCGACTTGACGATCTCGGACTCGGCCGCTGCCCAGGCATCACACGCTGCGTCGCCGGTCAGGTTGGAGGCCTCGGTTGCGCCTGCTTCGTATGCGGCGTTGCTGATGTCGGAGAAGTTCTTGCCCGCTGCCGGAACCGGTCCGGCGAAGAAGCCGGTGAACGCACTGGGCAGGGTGTTGTTGATCTGAATCCAGCCGATGTCCCAGGCGGAGTTGTCCTTGCCGCTGAGCATGACGTCGATGATCTTGTTGGAATCGCCACCGGTCACCTCGACCACTGCGCCGAGAGCATTCCAGGCGGTCTGTGCCATCTCGACTGCTGCGTTGCGCGAGTCGTCGACGCCGTCGTAGTACATGCGGAGCTTGAGGGCGGTTCCGTCCTTGCTGCGCTTGCCGTCCGATCCGGCGGTCCAGCCTGCGGCGTCCAGGGTCGCCTTGGCAGCGTCGAGGTCGAACTTGGGCAGGTTGCCGTCCACCGAGTTGTAGATGCAGGCGCGAGGTTCGAGGGCGACGAAGCTGGTTGCACGGACTCCATTACCAGCGGTGAGAACCTGGGTTATGTCGTCGAGATCGACGGCCTGAACCAGAGCCTTACGCACGGCGGGGTCGCTGGTCGGGTTACCGGCCAGGTGGTTGAAGTACATCTGACCGGCCGGAACCGGACGCTCGACGACGGTCAGGTTGGCGGAGTCGACACGGGCCTTGTCCGGTCCGGAGATCGCCACGGCGTTGATTTCGCCGTTCAGCAGCTGGTTGGCTGCGGTGCTCACGTTCGGAATCATGGACGCGATGACCGTCTTGGGGACACCCGGTGTCTCCGAGGTGGTGTCGTCCGGGCCCCAGTTGTAGCCGTCGCGGCGTTCGAACGTGTAGTGGTTGTTGGGAACGACCTCCGTGACCTTGAACATGCCGGTACCGAGCGAAGCCTTGTTCGCGGCAGTCGGGTCCTTCAATGCGCCGTCGCAGACGATGGGCAACCGGGCGAGGTTCAGCAGCAGGAACGGGCTGGCCGCCGGGGTGGTCACCGTGACCGTGCGGGTCGCGACGTCTGCCGTGGCCGTTGCAGTCGACGGAACGGTGGTTCCGCGCATCTGCGAGCCGTTGGCGGGGTCCGCGACAAAGTTGACGTTGTCGGCCACGGTCTGGGCGGTCAGGGTGGACCCGTCCGTACAGGTCACCCCGTCACGAATGGTGAAGGTCGCCGACGTGGGCGTCTCTTCCCACTTCTCGGCAAGCCACGGTCCGACGACGCTGGTTTCGGGGTCCTGGAAGACCAGGTAATCGTACGCCAGCTTCGAGATCTCCGCCGTGGCCGTCGAAGCTGCCATGATCGGGTTGAGTGAGCCGGGATCCGCTTGAAGTCCGAACCGGAACGTACCGTCCGTGACGGGATCGCCACCGGAGCCGCCTGTGCTGGTGCTTCCGGAGCCACACGCGGACAACACGAGCGCGAGCCCGGCGGCCGCCGCAATTGTTGGATAGGACCGGTTTTTCATAGTACCTCCGTGAAAGAGCGCGGGTCCGAGCGAATCGGTTGTACGCGGGTTGGCTTACTGACTGCTAAATCTCCACGATCGGCGTGACGCGTGTCTCGGCCGATCCTCAAGAAAATCAAGCCGTATTTCGTCCAGTCCCACCAAACCCGGCCGACGGTACTAGAGGATTACAGGATTCAGTACTTCAGGCTGAGTAACTCAGCACCGCAAGCCGATGTGCCGACATGAGACTGCTGATCAGATGGATCCATGAATTTCGGTGACACGCGAAGGAAGTGTCGCGCGCTCGCACTGGTACGCTCGGGCTTTATGTGCATGCGTGCCGGACAGCCTTGAACCACAGTCGATTACGGGTCGGCGACGTGTCAAGGGCATCATTTCCGTTACCCGCGAGACTGACACCGGATAGCCACTGCGCGGCTGGCCTGGCGGTTGATGACGATTCGGGTTTGGTGGCATCGAACGAAAAGCGGCTTGATAATTTTGAGGATCGGCTGAGACACGCATCACGCCGATCGTCAAGAATGGCAGTCGGTAACCTAGTCGCGTCCAATCGATTATCGCTCGGGCCCAGGCTTTTTCACGGAGGTAGCATGAAGCAGTTGCAGGAACTTGTCGACCAGTGGAGGGTCGAGGCGAACATCCCCGGCGTCTCGGTGGGCATCGTGCACGGTGACAAGGACATCGTCGTCACCAGTGGTATCGAGAGCATCGACACGCAACTTCCGGTCACCGACAAGACCATGTTCATGATCGGCTCCACCACAAAGGTTTTCGCCTCGACTGCTGCCATGGCACTCGTCGAGGACGGCTTGCTCGACCTCGACAGCCCGGTGGTCGAATACGTACCCGAACTTGTCCTCGCCGACGAAGAAGCCACCCGCACAGTCACCATGCGCCACCTCCTCACTCACACCGGCGGCTTCACCGGCGACGCCAGCCTCTCGGCAGGCTGGGGCGAAGACGCACTGGGACGCTCGGTTTCACGACTGAACGAGCTGCGACAAGAATTCCCCGTCGGTGAAGTCTTCTCGTACAGCAACTCCGGTTTTGTCCTCGCCGGACACGTCGTGGCCAAGATCAGCGGGCTGACGTTCGAAGAGTTGGTCAAACAGCGAGTCCTGGAACCTCTTGAAATGAAGGATTCGGCCTTCCTGCCCTGGGATGTGATGACTCATCGGTTTGCTCTCGGCCATTACATTCGCGACGGGGTCCCGTTCGTTTCCAACGAGACCGGACTCGACCGCGGCATGACGCCCTGCGGCGGAATGTGGTCCTCGGTGCGGGATCAACTCGTCTGGGCGCGCTACGCACTTTCCGGCGAACACCCCGGTGAGGGACGGCCGCTCGACGAGTCCACACGGTTGCTCATGCAGACACCGCAGCGGCCGGCGGCGATGATGTTCGAAGAGGTCGGTTTGGGGTGGCTGCTGACGAGATACGGCAGCACACAAGTCGTCCGGCACGGCGGAAACGTCAGCAATCTCCAGGTTTCCGAGTTCATGACGGTTCCCGAGAGGAACTTCGCCATCACCGTTCTGACAAATGCACTCGGTGGGGGTATCGCCAAGAAGATTGTCGATTGGTGCATGAGCAACATCGCGGAACTGCCCACGCCCGTTTCCCTCGACCTGGTCGACCTCACTCCCGCTGCGGTCGACGCAGTTCTGGGTAAGTATCAGGCCGGTTCACTGACAATGACGGTCGCCCCTGGTGACGAGGGAATCGGCATCCGAATGGGTAGCGCTAAGGACCTCGGTGAGTACGAGGACATCGTCTGGCCGCCGGCGATCCCGATCGCCTTCGTTGGCGACAGCAACTTCGCTGCACGTGCGGACACCACACGGGCGTTGGGACGCTTCGTTACCGATGACACCGGACGCGCCGTGATGTTGGAATTCGGTGGCCGCACAGCCAAGCGGGTGGTTTAGGCCGGTATCGGGAGGGCACCGAGTCCAACAGGGTAGCGTGGAGGCTGCCGAGGGTAATTCGTACATGCGCCGTCAAGCCATGTCGTCCTCGGCGTCCAAATCGGTCTGAACTCGAACGGCCGAGAATCGGAGAAACGCCATGGCTTCGAACCCGACTGATATGTCGAATTCTGCCGAGGTTTCTCAGTCACCTGCCCCGCAGCAGCTGGAGGGAGCGACAGACTCGACGCCGTCCTGTCCGGCTTGTGGGCACAGTCTGGAAGCCCACGATCCCCTCGGAGTTCGATTCTGCCGCGTGACTGCGGACCGGAACCTCGACCGGAAATGCATCTGCCCGGATGAGCATGTGAGCATGCAACACTACACGCGGTATTGAATCGAACCTGGAATTAACGCACTGCATTGACAATTTAATGCAGTGCGTTATAGCGTCCTCGTATGGCATCAGTAGATCCCAAAAGTGCAATGGTCGACGTCGCCGAGCGGCTACTCGGTACCCAGGGAGTTGATGCGCTCTCGATGCGAGATGTGGCAAATATTGCGGGCCAACGCAATACGTCCGCTGTGCAGTATCACTTCGGCGGACGTGATCAACTGCTGATCGAAGTGTTCCGTCGCCGAATGGTGGCAATCGCAGAGGATCGACGCGCCTTCTTGGCGGCAGCCGACGCAGCCGGTCGCGGCCGCGAATTGCGAGCACTTGTCGAGGCGTCGATCATTCCTTTTGCGTCCTCGGTGAGCAGTTCCGCCGACGGCGCGAACTACGCTGAATTCATTGTCAGACTCCTTCCTACGGTGGACTACTATGGCGCGGATCTTGATTCGCCCGGCAATGTGAACCGGGAAATCCACCAAAGGTTGGTGTCTTCATTGAAGCATTTGCCGGAGAACCAGGCCGCTGAGCGAGTCGAGATGATGTTCACTATGGCGTTCTCGGCGATCGCGCTACACATGAAACGCAATGCACTCGGAATCGGCTCTGCTTCAGGAACTTTCGATGACTATGTCGAACATGTACTGGTAGTTGCCGTCGCGGCGTTGTCGGCCGCGCAATCAGTGTGACTCTGAACAAACAGAAATGAGCAAAGATGGACGTTTCCTCTTATTCTGAAGCCGAAAATTCTGCGCTGGATGCAGCCTGGGCAAAAATGTGTGACGACCTGCGGTCCGCGGGCGCTCTTGTGGCACGTGACCCGGTAGCAATCGATCCCACGATGCGTTCGGCGGGATACCGATACTTGCTGAATCTTCTCAATGCGGGGCTGGAACAGATGGTGTTCAGCGCAGATCCACAATATCCGGAAGTTGGCCACCTCCAAGACAATACGAAGCGCTACGCGACGGAGTCTCCGGACTGTTTGTTCGGTCACGCAACTCTCGATGCGTCCGGTACATACCGACTGACGGGTACCGGCGGGTGCGCGCGATATCTGGGGCTGACGTTGTACGACTCCGTCAATCTGTACGAGAACCTGGACCGCGCCGCGCTCGAGCGCAGAGATTTTGCGGCTGCCTTCAAGGCGGCTACGTCCGGTACCCTGGGCGCGATGTCGAATCCCGGCGGAATCACCTTGGATGCAGAGGGCAACTTCGAGGTAATCATCAGTGCTGATCGCCATGACGGGAACTGGCTGCCGATGGACGCCGCCGCGACGAAGCTGATGATCCGTCAGTACTTCTACGACTGGGAAAATGAAGAGCCCTATCATGTTTCCCTCGAGCGGCTGGACTTCTCAGGAAATGGGCCGGTACCGGACCCAGTGGTGATCGCCAGTCAGGTAACGAGGGTCGGCGAGTTCGTCGACGGATTCTCGGACTACTGGGCAGCAATGTATTCGGCCCGCGCCGGTGACCGCAACGTACTGCGAACACAGCCACCCGTCAGCGAGACCTACGCTTCCGATACCGGGTACATCGCCTATGGCGGAGGAAGTTTCGAGATCGACGACGACGAAGCCGTCATTATCGAAGTGACGCCACCGGACTGCCATTTCTGGAATATTCATCTCGGCGACTACTGGGGCCAATCGCTGGACTACACGTTCCGCCAGACGTCGCTCAACGGACACCAAGCAGTGCTCGACGGCGGTGTCTTTCGTGCTGTTCTTGCACATCGCGATCCGGGCGTGGCCAATTGGCTCGACACGGCTGGAAACCGCTTCACCCGTTGTGTGTACCGATGGTGGCTCGCCGGCAGTGACGATCTGCCGACGCCCACAGTGCGAGTCGTGAAGTTCGCTGACCTGGCCGAGGAACTACCTGGGGTCGAACGGATTTCGGCGGACAAAAGGTCGTCGATGCTCGATCGTCGCCGTCGAGCGGTACTGGCTCGTTATCAACGATAGGGCCGACTATTCTGCGCGTGAACACACCGCGACCAAGAAACCGGAATTGCCGGTGAACGGGCGTAGGTCCCACGTGGAGAGCAGCAGATCAACCGCAAGCCCGCTGGCTGACGCGTCGGCCAGGAAGTCCGAGAATTCGTAATCGCGACCGGCGCCGAAACCGATGACCACGCGTCCGGTCGGGGAGATATGACGAGCGAATCCGGCCAATACAGTTGTGCGGGTGGATGGGGCAAGGAACGCCATGACGTTTCCGGCGCAGACGATGACGTCGAAATCTGCCGCAACTCCACGGGCCGGAAGGTCCAACTCCGCGAGATCGCCGACGAGCCACGTCGGTCCGGGGTGGTCTTCCTCAGCGGCGGCAATCAACACAGGATCAACGTCGACGCCGACAACTTCGTGCCCGGCCTCGTGTAGGTGGCCTCCAAGTCGACCAGGTCCGCAGCCCGCGTCGAGAACCCGACCGCCCCGGCCGAGCATTGCGTCGATCAGTCGCGCTTCACCGACTATGTCGTTTCCCTCTGCCGCCATGGTGCGGAACCGCTCCACATAACGCGACGAATGTGTCGGGTCTGCAGCAGTGATCTCTTCCCACTGGCTGGGGGTGCGCTGGCGCGGTGCCGGTTCAGTCATCTGTTGATGGTACCGAGCCTCATTTTCTCCTGGCTCAGGATGCCAACCGTCAGGAGTAGCAGCGCCAGTATGTACGACGCCATGATCCAGATATCGGTGGGCTCGGGCTGCCACTTGTCCGCCTGGCCCAACAGAATAATGGCATCCGAAAAGAGAAAGAGTGCTCCGCCCAATCCCGCAGTCTTGTTGTAAGCCAATGATGTTGCAGCGGTGCAGACAAGGATTGCGGCGTAGATCGGGACGGGAATCTGGAGTTCGCCGAGGCCGGACCAGGTGTAAGCAACAAGGGCGAGTGCCGCGGCGGTGTAGGCGAGGAGCACCCACGGGTTCTTGCGAATGCCTTGCAGTGCGCCGTGGGAGATGAAGAAACGGATGAAGCAGATGTGGCCGATCGCGAAGGCCGCCATTCCGACGATGAAGGTGGCGTCCCAGAGAAGAAACAGATCGCCGAAGGCGCAGGCGACAAGCGCGGCGGCGACAATTTTCGGTCCGTGATCCGCCAGAACCCAGGCGGCCAGTAGCGGAGCAAGCATCACTTTTGTGACGCCATCCCACGGCGTCACGTCCGCGCCGTTGAGGATCAGGTGCGCGGCGGCAACAATCGCGAAGGCAACAAACCACGGACTCCGCACGATGAGCTTTTCCACTGTCATCGATCCACCGTATCGGGACTTAACGGATGAACTCCGCGGCACGCTCGGCAAGATCGAGTGCTGGTTGCGGCAGCACTCCGAGGATCAGCGTCACGCCGGCACCGAGGCCGATGACACTGCTGGTGAGCGCACTCGGAACAACCACGCGCGGGGCGTTGTCAACAGGATCGGTGAAGAACATCAACACGATGACTCGCACGTAGAAGTACGCCGCAATCGCGCTGCACAGAACACCGACAATCACCAGTGGGGCGGCGCCGCCCTCTGCGGCGGCTTGGAATACCGCGAACTTGCCGATGAAACCACTGGTCAGGGGAATTCCGGCAAAGGCGAGCAGGAACAGTGCAAACACGACTCCGATCAACGGTGAGCGTCTACCCAATCCGGCACAGCGATTCAGTGCGGCAACTTCGCCGTCGGAGTCACGCACCAGAGTGACTACGGCAAAAGCGCCGAGGGTGCTGAATCCGTAGGCGAGTAGGTAGAACATCGTCGACGACAGACCCGCATCCGAATCGGCGGCCACTCCGGTCAGGATGAATCCGGTGTGTGCGATGGCCGAGTACGCCAGCATTCGCTTCATATCTGTCTGTGTGAGAGCGACAACCGATCCGACAACCATCGTGGCGATCGCAACGCCCCACATCAACGGACGCCAATTCACGTACTCGTTGGGCAGCGCTACGTAGAACACTCGTAGGATGGCTCCGAAGCCGGCGATCTTGGTGGCGGTAGCCATGAAGCTGGTGATCGGGGTTGGTGCACCTTGATATACGTCGGGAATCCACGAATGGAAGGGCACCGCACCGACTTTGAACAACAGGCCAACTGCAAGCAGAGCGGTGCCGAGCCACAGGAAGGAATCGTTCTCCGTTCCGATTCGTGCCGCTTCGGCGATTCCGGAGAGCGTGACCGTGCCCGCATAGCCGTAGAGCAGGGCAATGCCGAAGACGAAGAACGCCGACGAAAATGCGCCGAGCAGAAAGTATTTCATCGCCGCTTCCTGCGACAGGAGACGGCGTCGTCGCGCCAATCCGCATAGCAAGTACAGGGGAAGCGAGAAGACCTCGAGCGCAACAAACATCGTGAGGAGGTCGTTGGATGCGGGGAAGAGGAGCATACCGCCCACCGCAAAGAGCGTGAGTGGGAACACTTCTGTTTGTGCAACACCGGCTTTGGTTGCTTCCTGTTCGGCGACGCTGCCGGGAACGCTCGACGCTTGAGGCGTGAAACTTCCCAGCGCGTCCTCGTGATCCTCGGCGGGCACCGTATCGCCGGATCCTCGCTCGGCGATCAGCAACACGGCCGGAATCGCAACGAGCAGAATGGTGCCCTGCAGGAACAGAGTGGGACCGTCGACGGCAACGGATCCCGCCATCGCGAGTGATCGCGTACCCGCGAGCGCAATAACTGCTACAAAAGCCGCAGCCAATCCGCCGATGCCGAGGACCAACTGGACGGGGTAGCGCACGGAGCGAGGTGCAAACGCTTCGACCAGCACTCCGATCACCGCGACACCGAAAACGATCAGCATCGGCGAGAGCAGGCCGTATTCAACACTCGTGGAATGGGATGCAGGCTCCGCGAGAAGGGTCAATCCGTCGAAGGAACTCATCTGTGGGCACCTTCCTCGGCATCGGCATCGGCATCGGCATCGGCGATCACGGGTGTGGGCACCTCATCGACTACGGTGTGGCTGACCGCAGGGGTAATGATGTCGAGAGCCGGTTTGGGGTAGATGCCCAGGAAGAGCAGGAGGGCGATCAACGGCGCCACCACAGCAAGTTCGCGGCGAACCAAATCGCGGATTTTGTCGGAGCCTTCTTTCGCGGGACCACCCATCACCCGCTGGTAGAGCCACAGGATGTAGATCGCAGATAGGACCAGCGCACTGGTCGCGATGATGGCAGCGACGTGATAGCGCGTGTATGTGCCGATCAGGACCAGGAATTCGCTGATGAACGGCGCCAGACCAGGAAGCGAGAGAGTGGCAAGTCCGGCAATGAGGAAGGTGCCGGCCAGAACCGGCGCAACTTTCTGCACACCCCCGTACGCCGCGATGGTGCGTGTACCACGCTGCGAGACAAGGAAACCCGCGATCAGGAACAGTGCGGCGGTCGAGATTCCGTGGTTGACCATGTACAGCGCGGAACCTGCCTGGCTCTGAGTCGTCATCGCAAAGATCCCCAGAATGATGAACCCGAAGTGCGAAATCGACGTGTAGGCGATCAGACGCATGATGTCGGTCTGCCCGATCGCGAGAATCGCGCCGTACACGATACCGATCACTGCGAGCGTGATGATCCACGGTGCAAACGTCGCGGACGACTCCGGAAACAGTTGCAGGCAGTAGCGAATCATCGCGAAGGTACCCACCTTGTCGACGACGGCCATCATCAGAACAGCTGTCGACGGTGTGGACTCCACTGCCGAATCAGGCAGCCAACTGTGCAGCGGCCACAGCGGTGCTTTGACCGCAAACGCAAACATGAAACCGAGGAACAACGCGTTGAGTACACCGGGTCCGACACCCAGGTCGCCGTTCGCAGCCGCTGCAGCGATGGCTTGGAAGTCGAAAGTTCCTGAGGTGAATGGGCTTTCCGCGCGGGCGGTCACAACATAGAGACCAACGACTGCTGCGAGCATGACCAACCCGCCGAGCAGGTTGTACAACAGGAATTTGACCGCAGCGCGTGACCGGTTGGCGCCTCCGAAACCACCGATCAGGAAGTACATCGGTATCAGCATTGCCTCGAAGAAAATGTAGAAGAGCAGAACGTCGAGCGCGCTGAACGAGAGCAGTACCATTGATTCGACTACGAGGATCAAGGCGAAGTACGTGTGCGGCAAGCGCCGTGGCGGCTCGTCCGGGGTCTCCGGCGGCACCGCGGGGACGTCGTTCCATCCGGCAATCAACAGCAGCGGCACCAGAACTGCCGTCAGCAGAACGAGAACAAGCGCGATGCCGTCCAGTCCCAGGCTGTAGCTGGTCCCGAACGCGGGGATCCAACTGTGCCTTTCCACGAATTGGAACTGCTGCCCGCCACGGTCGAACGTGATGCCGAGAGCTACAGCGATGACCAGGACACCCATCGACACCGCAAGAGCTACGGATTTGGCGACGTGAGACATCCGGGCCGGAAGTGCGACCACCAGGGCGGCGCCAACCAGGGGGAGTAGCCACAGGATCGTCAAAGCGGGGAATCCGGCGTTTGTCACAGATTCGTTCACCACAGTGTCACCGCCATCATCGTCGCGACCACCAGCGCTGCACCCACGAACATCACCAGGGCGTAGGAGCGGACGAAGCCCGTCTGCAGCTTGCGGACCAGGCCGGAGAGTCCACTGACCGCTGCGGCAAAGCCGTTGACACTGCCGTCGATGCCTTTCGTGTCGACTACCTCCAGCGTCTGAGTGAGTTGCTGGCCGGGCTTCATGAATACCGCCTCGTTGAATGCGTCGCCGTACAGATCACGACGGGCCGCGACGGTCAGCGCGGACACAGCCATTGGCGCCTCCACCGGGATTTCCCGAGTTGCATACTCGCGGTAGGCAACTCCGACGCCGAGTGCGACCACTACCAGGGCCATCAGGGTGATGGTCCACGCGGGTATCGGCGGCTCCACGTGATGGGCGCCGACGACGGGTTCGAGCCAGTCCTGCAAGCTGGACCCGATGGTCAGCAGCATGCCGGCGCCGACGGATCCCACCGCGAGCACAATCATCGGAGACGTCATCACAGAAGGGGATTCGTGTGGGTTCTGGTTGTCCCATCGAGGTTTCCCGAAGAACGTCATGAGCATCACGCGGGTCATGTAGAACGCGGTGAGTGCGGCACCCAGCAACGTGACCAGGCCGAGGACTATGCCCTTGATCCCGCCGTCGCCGATGGCAACTTCGATGATCTTGTCCTTGGAGAAAAAGCCGGCAAACGGCGGAACTCCGATGATGGCAAGGTATCCGAGCCCGAACGTGACAAACGTCAACGGCATGAATGCTCGCAGGCCGCCGTAGCGTCGCATGTCGGTTTCGTCGTTCATCGCGTGCATCACGGAACCGGCGCCGAGGAAGAGGCCGGCTTTGAAGAAACCGTGGGTGATGAGATGCAAGATTGCGAAGGCATACCCGGCGGGCCCCAAACCGGCTGCGAGCACCATGTAACCGATCTGACTCATGGTCGACGCGGCAAGAGCTTTCTTGATGTCGTCTTTTGCGCAGCCGATGATCGCGCCGAACAGGAGCGTGACCGCTCCGACGATCACCACCACTGTTTGGGCGTCTGGTGACAGGTCGAAGATCGGGTTGGAACGCACGATCAGATAGACACCTGCAGTGACCATGGTTGCCGCATGGATCAGTGCCGACACTGGCGTGGGGCCCTCCATCGCGTCGCCCAGCCAGGACTGCAATGGAACCTGGGCGGACTTCGCGCATGCCGCAAGCAGCAGCATGAGGCCGATAGCTGTCAGAACGCCTTCACTCGCCCCCGAAGCGTTGCCGAAAACGGTGGTGAACGACAGTGATCCGAAAGTGTTGAACATCAACATCATTGCGATCATCAGGCCGATATCTCCGACTCGGTTGACCACAAACGCCTTTTTTGCCGCGGTCGCTGCTGTCGGCTTGTGCTGCCAGAACCCGATGAGCAGATACGACGCCAATCCGACGCCTTCCCAGCCGACGTACAGGCCGAGGAAGTTGTCGGCGAGGACCAGAAGCAGCATCGCCGCCAGGAACAGATTGAGGTACGCAAAGAACTTGCGGCGCTCGGGGTCGTGGTCCATGTATCCGACCGAGTAGATGTGGATCAGCGAGCCAACCCCGGTGATGAGGAGAACAAAGCACATGGAGAGTTGGTCGAGTTCAAGGCCGAACTGGACCTGCAGACTGTCAACGGGCACCCAGCTGAACAGGTGCTCGTTGATGCTCCGATCGGCGGTGTCGCGGCCGAGCATGCTGATGAAAAACGCCACGCCCACGGCAAACGACGCCAACGCCATGACACACGCGAACAGATGCCCCCAGGCATTGGTGCGACGACCGGCAAGGAGTAGGACGGTAGCGCCGCACAGCGGCAGGGCAGGCAGTAACCAGATGGCGGACGTGATTCCTCCTGACATGTCAGTACTTCAGCAGGTCTACGTCGTCGACGGATACAGAACGCCGAGATCGGAAGATAATCATGATGATTGCCAGACCCACAACCACTTCCGCGGCGGCCACAACCATCGTGAAGAACGCAAAGATCTGGCCGTCGAGATTGCCGTGCATCCGCGCGAACGTGACAAACGCGAGGTTGGCGGCGTTGAGCATCAGTTCGATGCACATGAACACGACGATGGCGTTGCGTCGTAGGAGAACTCCGGCTGCGCCGATGGTGAACAGCAGTACCGACAGGTAGAGATAGTTCTCGGGATTCATCGGTTGTTCTCCTCTCTGCTTGTCGGATCCTGCATGCGCGGCGTGAGGGCGCTCGAGACCGAGATGTCCGATGGCGAACCGTCGGGAAGCCGCGCCGGTATGTCGACAGCGTTGTTCCGCGCGTAGACGCCGGGGCTGGGCAGTGGTGTGGCCGAGCCCTTTTCGGGATTATGCTCGTCGCTGCCCAAATACTTGAATCGCTGCTGCGAGAGTTCGCGTTGACTCATCGACGCCTCGATCTTCTCCCGGTGCGCCAGCATCATCGCGCCCAGTGTGGCCGTAATCAGCAGAGCGCCGGTCAATTCGAAGGCCCAGACGTAGCGAATGAAGATCAGATCGGCGAGCGCGTCGATGTTGCCCTGCTCGAGGTTGGTGAACCCGGTGAATCCCGAGATCGATGCGTTGCCTAGTCCGCCGATCAGCAGCAGACCGAAACCGAGACCGATCACGATCGCGCTGACGCGTTGTCCCCGCAGGGTTTCGACCAGCGAGTCCGAGGAGTCGACGCCTACCAGCATCAGGACGAACAGGAACAGCATCATCACCGCACCGGTGTACACGACAACCTGAACAACTCCGAGGAACAAGGCACCTTGAACTATGTAGAACACGGCCAGGATGATCATGGTCATCGCCAGGAACAGCGCCGAGTACACAGCTTTCGGGGCAGCAACAACCCCGAGTGCGCTGATCACGGCGAGAGTGCCGAGAATCCAGAACTGCACGGCCTCACCCGTCGACGTCGACGTCAGCGTCCCCTGTGCGAGAACGTCAGCGGTGAGCGCGCTGATCATTGTTCCGGCTCCTGGCCGGCCGCAGCGATGTCGCCGCGGTAGTAGTCGTCTTGCGTGGTTCCCGGGCGCAATGCGTGCGGAGGCGCATCCATGTCGGGCTTGAGGGGTGCGAGCAATCGGTCCTTCTCGTAGATCAAACCGGCGCGATTGTCGTCGGCCATCTCGTATTCATTGGTCATGGTCAGCGCGCGAGTGGGGCACGCCTCCACGCACAATCCGCAGCCGATGCATCGCAAGTAGTTGATCTGGTACACCCGGCCGTACCGTTCGCCAGGGGAGTAGCGCTCGTCTTCGGTGTTGTCCGCGCCTTCGACGTAGATCGCGTCGGCGGGGCATGCCCAGGCGCAGAGTTCGCAGCCGATACATTTCTCGAGGCCATCGGCATACCGATTGAGTTGGTGACGACCGTGATAGCCCGGCGCCGTCGGCCGCTTCTCTTCCGGATAGAACTCGGTTTCCGGCTTCTTGAACATGGTCGACAGCGTGACGCCGAATCCGGCAAGGGGTCCGAGGAATTCAGGCATGGGAGTCCTCCGATGTTTCGGTGGGTGCAGCTGTCCCGGTGGGTGTAACCCCGGTTCGGCTGAATGCAGAAACCGTCTGACCAGGCATCGGCGGGACAGGGAAGCCGCCGGCCATGGGGTCGAAAGGCGTGGGCTCGAAAGGAGTGTGGGCGTCGGGTGGTTGCTCGAGGTCGCGTCGACGGCCCCGGTAGAGACCACCCACTGCCAGAACAAGCGCGCCGCCCAGCACCACACCGACGCAGAGGAGCACCAGCCAGGTGTTGTAGCCCGCGTTGCGGAAAGCACGTACCGAGGCGATTGCCATGACCCACACCAATGCTGCCGGAATGAGGATCTTCCACCCCAGGTTCATGAACTGGTCGTAACGCAACCGGGGAAGCGTGCTGCGGAGCCAGATGAAGATGAAGAGGAAGAACCAGACCTTGCCGATGAACCACAGCACCGGCCACCACCCCGAATTTGCGCCGTCCCAGAGATTGAACGGGAACGGTGCGTGCCAGCCGCCGAGGAAGAGCGTCGTGGCCAGGGCTGAGACCGTCACCATGTTCACGTACTCCGCAAGCATGAACATCGCGAATTTGAGCGACGAGTACTCGGTGTGGAATCCGCCTACCAGTTCGCCTTCGGCTTCGGGCAGGTCGAACGGTGCGCGGTTGGTTTCACCGACCATGGACACGACGTAGATGAGGAACGAGGGAAGGAGCAGGAAGACGTACCAGGATCCTTCCTGCGCGCTGACGATCCCGGACGTGGACATCGTTCCGGCGTAAAGGAACACGGCGGCAAACGACAACCCCATCGCCACTTCGTACGAGATGACTTGCGCCGTGGATCGAAGAGCGCCGAGCAGCGGATAGGTCGATCCGGACGACCACCCGGCAAGAACGATTCCGTACACCCCGACGGAGGTGACGGCAAGGATGTACAGAACGCCGACGGGAAGGTCCGTGAGCTGCAGCGGCGACCAGGTGCCGAAGATCGACACCTCGGGGCCGAACGGGACCACCGCAAACGCCATGAACGCGGGGACGACGGCGATGATCGGAGCCAACATGTAGATCGGTTTGTCGACGCCGGACGGTGTGATGCCCTCCTTGAGAGCCAGTTTCACGCCGTCGGCCAGGCTCTGCAGCAATCCGCGCGGGCCAACCCGGTTGGGGCCGACACGCATCTGCATTCGGGCCATGACCTTGCGCTCGACGTAGATCGCGATGAGCGTCGTGAGCAGCAGGAAAACGAAGATGACCAAGGCCTTGGCGATCACCAGCCACAGCGGATCGTGGCCGAACGCCGAAAGGTCCACCGGTTCAGCGATCAACGTGACGGTGCTCATTGCGGCACCTGATTCGAGATCGTGACGATGCCGCCCGGGGATACTCCCAGTGCTCGATTGACCTCGCTGCCGGTCGAATTGAGGGGGAGCCAGACAACTCGCGGCGGCAGATCCGTGATGGCCAGCGGCAGCGTGATCGTTCCACGATCCGAGCTGACCGACACGGGTCGGCCGTCCACTGCGCCGATTTCCGCGGCGGTGTCCGCGCACAGCCGCACAACCGGTGCGTGGGCCGTTCCGGCCAGGTTGGGATCACCGTCCTGTAGTCGTCCTCGGTCGAGAAGCAGGTGCCAGCTCGACAGGACGGCTTCACCGCGTTTCGGTTCGGGACGCACCGAGGCGGGGGAGCGGGGTGAGGGAACCCGCTTGCCCGACCAGGTTCCGAGGTGGAGGATCTCGGCGTGTGCGGTGGCAGCGTCGGGAAGTCCGAGGCTGATGCCCATCTCGGTCGCAATCGCCTGGAGGACTCGTTGATCGGGCATCACACCGGTGGTCCGCAGGGCAGTCTCGAAGGGACGCTCGCGGCCCTCCCAATCGACGAATGTGCCCGGTTTCTCGGCGACGGGCGCTACCGGGAACACGACATCAGCCAGTTCGGTGACGCTGCTGTGCCGAATCTCGAGACTGACGACAAAGCCGGTGGATTGGACGGCGGCGCGGGCAGCGTCGGGATCCGGCATGTCGGCAAGATCGACCCCACCGATCAGCAGAATGCCCAGCGCCGAGTCCGATCCCAACATCTGTGTTGCACTCAGGCCATGCTCGGTGGGAAGTTTCGCCGACCAGATCGAGGAAATATCCTCTCGTGCAGCAGGATCGGATGTCGGCCTGCCGCCGGGGAGTAGTCCGGGCACAGCACCGGCTTCGACGGCGGCCCGATCGCCGGCGCGACGCGGAATCCACGCGAGCCGTGCACCGGTGGTTTCAGCCAATTGAAGTGCTGCCGAGAGTCCGCCGTCGATTGCGCCAAGTCTTTCGCCGACCAGAATGACTGCACCAGGCTGACGCAGCAGCCGGCCGACTTCGCCGTCGGGATCACTCAGTGAATCCAGAAGGACAGGTTCGTGCCCTGGTGACGCCTGCAGAAGGGTGCCGGCCATTTTCTGTAGACCGCGGGTTGTGAACGGAGCCAGCGAAAGAACCCGAGTCCGATGCGTCCGCGCAGCCTTGCGGAGGCGGAGGAAGACCATGGGCGATTCCTCTTCAGGTTCGAGTGCCACCAGAAGCGCGACCGGGGCAGCCTCGAGGTCTGCATAGGTGACGGATTCATCGAGCGATCGCCCGGCGACGTGAGCGCCGAGAAATTCGGATTCCTCCTCGGACTGGGCGCGAATCCTGAAGTCGATATTGTTGGTGCCCAATGCAATACGTGCAAATTTGCTGTATGCGTATGCGTCTTCCAGGGTGGACCGTCCACCCACCAGTACGCCCGCATTGCCCCGTGATTCCGCAAACTTCCGGGCCACCATGTCAAGCGCGAATGGCCACGACGCGGGAACCAGCGCGCCCTCGCGGTCGCGGATCAATGGGGTGGTGATCCGATCACGTTGTGTTGCATACGAAAAGGCGAATCGCCCCTTGTCGCAGTTCCACTCCTCGTTGACGTCCGGGTCGTCGCCGGCGAGGCGCCGCAGTACCTTTCCGCGGCGATGATCGGTCCGTTGGGCACACCCGTCAGCGCAGTGTTCGCAGACACTGGGGCTGGACACCAGGTCGAAGGGACGAGCGCGAAAGCGGTACGACGTATTAGTGAGAGCGCCGACTGGACAAACCTGAATGGTGTTTCCGGAGAAGTACGACTCGAAGGGTTCGTTGGCATAGATCCCGACCTGCTGCAACGCACCGCGCTCGAGGAGATCGATGAACGGGTCACCTGCGATCTGCTGCGAGAACCGGGTACACCGCGCGCACAGTACACACCGTTCCCGATCGAGCAGAACCTCCGACGAGAGGGGAATCGGCTTGGGATACGTCCGCTTCTCCTCGCCGAACCTGGATTCTGTCCGGCCCGTCGACATCGCTTGATTTTGCAGCGGGCACTCGCCGCCCTTGTCGCACACCGGGCAGTCGAGAGGGTGATTGATCAGGAGCAGTTCCATCACTCCGCGCTGCGCCTTCTCGGCGACGGGCGAGGTGACCTGGGTGTTGACAACCATTCCGTCCGCGACCGTCGTGGTGCAGGACGCAAGCGGCTTGCGTTGGCCCTCGACCTCGACGATGCACTGTCGGCACGCGCCCACAGGATCGAGAAGGGGATGATCGCAGAAACGGGGAATGACGGTACCGATCATCTCTGCCGCGCGAATGATCAACGTGCCCTTGGGAACCTGGACCGTGGTGCCGTCGATGGTGAGGGTGACGAGGTCCGATGGGATTACGTCACCGGTTTCGACATCAGCCGCTGAAGTCATGAGGTGTACGCTCCTGTCGCCAGAACGGACCGCGCGGGATCGAACGGGCAGCCGTCTTGATCGAAATGCATCAGGTACTCGTCGCGGAAGTACTTCAGCGACGACATGATCGGACTGGTCGCCCCGTCGCCCAAGGCGCAGAAGGACTTTCCGAGAATAGTGTCGGAAATGTCGAGCAATTTCGTCAGATCGGACTCGGTGCCGCTTCCGCTTTCGAGGCGACGCAGAATCTGGACGAGCCAGTACGTGCCTTCGCGACAGGGGGTGCATTTTCCGCACGATTCATGGGCGTAGAACTCGGTCCATCGCAGCACCGCCCGCACGATGCACGTCGTGTCGTCGAAGATCTGCAGAGCCTTGGTGCCCAGCATGGATCCGGCGGCGCCGACACCCTCGTAATCGAGTGGAACGTCCAGGTGTTCATCGGTGAAAATCGGTGTCGACGATCCGCCGGGAGTCCAGAACTTGAGAGTGTGACCGGCCCGGACGCCGCCGGCGTAACCGAGCAACTCGCGCAACGTGATGCCGAGCGGGGCCTCGTATTGCCCGGGAGTCGTGACATGACCGGACAACGAGTACAGCGTGAATCCCGGTGATTTTTCCGTACCCATCGACTTGAACCATTCAGGGCCGTTGTGGATGATGGCCGGCACGCTGGCGATGGATTCGACGTTGTTGACCACTGTCGGGCACGCATACAGGCCGGCGACCGCCGGAAACGGTGGACGCAATCGTGGTTGCCCGCGGCGGCCTTCCAGCGAGTCGAGCAGCGCGGTCTCCTCGCCGCAGATGTACGCGCCCGCGCCGGCGTGCACCACCAGATCGAGGTCGAAACCGGAACCTTGGATATCGCGTCCCAGGTAGCCGGCCGCATAGGCCTCCGCGACCGCAGCCTGTAGGCGTCGTAGCACCGGGACAACCTCGCCGCGCACGTAGATGAAGGCCTTGGCCGCGCGAATTGCGTACGCCGCGATGATGACTCCCTCGACCAAGGTGTGCGGAGTTGCCATCATCAACGGCATGTCCTTGCACGTGCCCGGTTCGGACTCGTCGGCATTGACCACGAGGTAATGCGGCTTGTTGTCGCCCTGCGGGATGAAACTCCACTTCAATCCGGTAGGGAATCCGGCGCCGCCACGGCCCCGAAGACCCGCGTCCTTGATGGTTGCGATCACGTCGTCGGCTGTGCCCGCGAGCGCCTTGCGCAACCCCTGATAGCCGTCGTGTCGAAGATAGGCGTCGAGGGTCCACGAATGGGGTTCGTCCCAGTACCGGCTCAGTACAGGCGCAAGTGCCATGTCATTCCCCTTCGCCGGAGCTGGGATTGTCGGTGGACTGCGCCGCGGCCACTCTCAGTCCCGCGACAGTTGCCGCGCCACTGGTCTGAGCCTCGGCAGCTTCGGCGCGGGAATCCGCGAATCCGGCCAGGGTGCGGGCGGTTTCGCGGAAAGAACACAGCGTGGCACCGCGACTGGGGGTAACACGCTCGCCGCTACGGAGTGCATCGACCAACGTGCGTGCAGACTCGGGCGTCTGGTTGTCGAAGAACTCCCAATTCACCATCACCACCGGTGCGTAGTCGCATGCCGCATTGCACTCGATGTGTTCGAGCGTGATCTTGCCGTCCGACGTGGAAATCGAGTGTGACGCCTCGTCACGGGAGCCCGCCGATTCGAGGTGCTCCTCGAGAGCCTCGAAGATGGCGTCGCCGCCCATGATCGCGCACAGAGTGTTGGTGCAGACGCCCACCAGGTACTCACCCGTCGGACCGCGCCGATACATGGAGTAGAAGGTGGATACGGCCGCGACCTCTGCGCCGGTCAATCCGAGTTTTCCTGAGCAGAAGTCGATTCCGGCCGGCGTGATGTAGCCGTCCTCGGATTGGACAAGATGCAGTAGCGGCAGCAGTGCGGATCTGCTGGTAGTCGCGCCTTCGCCTGCCGAATCATCACGGTATCGCGCAATGACGGCCTCGGCATCGGCGTCGAGCCGTGCCAGGACATCGGCAGGGTAGCTGCTTCGAGCACCTGGTCGCACCAACTGGGTGGGCTCGTCGGGCCGTGGACCGAGTTCGAGGAAGACGCGGGTGCCACCGTTTTTCGTGGAGTCTGTCATCGGTCCACTCCGCCCATGACTGGATCGATGCTGGCCACCGACGCGATCACATCGGACACCATGCCTCCCTCACACATCGCCGCGACCGCTTGGAGATTCGTGAACGACGGATCCCGAAAATGCACTCGGTATGGACGGGTGCCGCCGTCGGACACCATGTGAACGCCGAGTTCTCCGCGTGGCGATTCCACGGCCACGTACACCTGACCGGCCGGAACGCGGATACCCTCGGTCACCAATTTGAAGTGGTGGATGAGGCCTTCCATCGACGACTCCATGATCTTGCCGACATGCTTCTGCGAATTGCCGAGTCCGTCAGCACCTACCTGGAGATCTGCAGGCCACGCAATTTTCCGATCGTCGACCATGATCGGTCCCGGGGCCAGCTTGTCGAGGCATTGTTCGACGATCTTCAAGGACTCCTTCATTTCCTCCACCCGAATGAAGTACCTTCCGTAACAATCGGACCCGGTGTGTGTGATGACGTCGAACTCGTAGTTTTCGTAACCGCAGTAGGGCTGCGCCCGACGCTGATCGTGGGGGAGACCGGTGGCCCGAAGAACCGGACCGGTGATGCCGAGCGCCATGCACCCGGTGAGGTCGAGGTATCCGATGCCGCTGGTGCGGGCTTTCCAGATCGTGTTGTCGGTGAGCATCAACTCCATGTCGCGCAAGCGATTCGGCAGAACCTTCAACAGTTCGCGGATCTTCGGGATAGCACCGGCCGGGAGGTCCTGAGCCAGTCCGCCTGGGCGGATGAACGCATGATTCATTCGAAGTCCGGTGATGGTCTCGAAGACATCGAGTATCAGTTCGCGCTCGCGGAACCCGAACAACATGGCCGTCACCGCGCCCAACTCCATACCGCCGGTAGCCAACGCAACAAGGTGCGAGGAGATCCGGTTGAGTTCCATCAACATCACGCGCACAACGGTGGCGCGTTCCGGGACGTCCTCGGTGATGCCGAGCAGCTTCTCGACGCCCAGGCAGTACGCGGTTTCGTTGAAGAACGGAGACAGGTAATCCATGCGGGTCACGAAAGTGACGCCTTGGGTCCAGTTCCGGTACTCGAGGTTCTTCTCGATTCCGGTGTGCAGGTAGCCGATTCCGCATCGTGCCTCGATGACAGTCTCGCCCTCGATCTCGAGGATGAGACGGAGAACGCCGTGCGTCGACGGGTGCTGTGGACCCATGTTGACGACGATGCGTTCGGCACCGGCATCGGATCGGCCCGCTGCCGCGGCAGCGACAATCTGGTCCCAGTCCTGCCCCGAGGCGGTGTAGACCGTCTCCTGCGATGGTGTGTCAGCTGTGTTGTTCATCAGATGTACGACCTGCGCTCGTCGGGTGGCGGGATATGTGCTCCCTTGTATTCGACGGGGATTCCGCCCAGCGGGTAGTCCTTGCGCTGGGGGTGGCCCCGCCAGTCGTCCGGCATCTCGATGCGAGTGAGCGACGGATGGCCGTCGAAGATGATGCCGAAGAAGTCGTAGGTTTCGCGTTCGTGCCAGTCGTTGGCCGGGTAGGTACCCACCAGCGAGGGAATGTGCGGATCGGAATCCGGTACCGACACCTCCAACCGGATACGACGATTGTGGGTGATGGACGAGAAGGGGTACACCGCGTGTAGTTCGCGTCCGGCATCGCGTGGGTAGTGAACGCCGTTGACTCCGAGACACAATTCGAACCGCAAGTCCGGTTCGTCGCGAAGACGCCGGGCCACCCGGGGTAGGTACGAACGTTCGATGTGCAACGTCATCTCGTCGCGGAAGATCACCACCTTCTCGACCGCGTCGTCGAAGGCAGTTCCGTTGTCCGACAGTGCAGCCGACAGTCCGTCCGCGATCTCGTCGAAGTATCCGCCGTAGGGTTGCGTCGCAGCATCCGGTGCGGCGGCAGGGCGGGCCAACCGGTTGTATCCGGAGGTGTCACCGCTGCCGCGTGCGCCGAACATTCCGCGGCCCGAGGATGCATCGGTCATCGCAGCAGCCCCTTGATGTCGATCAGGGGAGTGGACGCCAGTGCGGCGCGCTCGGCAGCGGCGCGCGCTTCTTCGCGGTTGACACCGAGCGGCATGTCCTGAATCTTTTTGTGCAGTTCGATAATTGCGTTGAGCAGCATCTCCGGACGCGGCGGGCATCCAGGTAAGTAGATGTCGACCGGTACGATGTGATCGACGCCCTGGACTATCGCGTAGTTGTTGAACATTCCGCCCGACGATGCGCAGACACCCATGGAGAGCACCCATTTGGGTTCGGCCATCTGGTCGTAAACCTGCCGTAGGACCGGCGCCATCTTCTGACTGACCCGTCCGGCGACGATCATCAGGTCTGCCTGCCTGGGTGACGCGCGGAAGGCTTCCATGCCGAAGCGTGCCAAGTCGAATCGGCCGGACGTTGTCGACATCATCTCGATGGCGCAGCACGCGAGTCCGAAGGTTGCCGGCCACAGCGATCCTTTGCGGAAGTACCCGGCCAGGCCCTCGACTGTTGTCAGGAGAAAACCGCTCGGGAGCTTTTCTTCGAGACCCATGTTCGACTCGTTTCCGTCGTGAGAGTTGCCGTCGGATGCGTGTGCAATTGCTGTGTGCAACTGCGGGGAAATCAGGTCAGTCCCAACTCAGACCGCCTCGTCTCCATTCGTAGGCATACGCAACCGAGACGTTGACGATGAACAGCCCCATGGCCGCGAGTCCGAACAAACCGAGCGAATCGAAATGGACGGCCCAGGGATAGAGGAAGACAATTTCGATGTCGAAGATGATGAACAGCATGGCCGTCAGATAGAACTTGACGGGAAACCGTCCGCCACCGGCGGCGCGCGGCGCCGGTTCTATGCCACATTCGTAGGCTTCGAGTTTCGCGCGGTTGTATCGGCGAGGTCCGACGACGGAGGCAAGAACGACAGACACCACGGCAAAGGCCATCGCAATGGCACCCAGAACGAGAATTGGCACATACGCGTTCATGTCGCACCGAACCTCTCTCCGTCTAGCGTGACGCCCCGTGAATGACGCTGCCCCCGAAAGACCATGCTGTTCCTGCCAGATCGATACTGCCAGCATCTCGCCGATCGTGTGACCTGTGACACTTACCCTAGGTGGTGCCTCCGACATTGGGGCTGATTTTCGAACTGTGGAGTTTTGCTCCCGAGATGCCGAAGTGCTCGCCGCCGCAAGGGAACTGTGTTTCTACCGGCCAGTCAGAGGTTCAGGCGAACGCGGAGCAAACGAATGACGGCCGACGCCAGTTCGATCGGGTCGAGTGGTTGGGAAACGGCAGCTTCCGCGCGTGACCACGACGCCAGCCAGGCGTCGTCGGGTCGACCGGTCAGAATCACGATCGGTGGGCAGTCCGCGATCTCGTCCTTGAGTTGCTTTGCGACGCCCATGCCACCGGCCGGGCTTGCCTCGCCGTCGAGAATGGCGAGGTCGATGCCGCCGCGGTCGAGTCGATCGATCACCACCGGTGCGGTGGCCACCTCGACGTATTCGATGGGCGGGAGATCGGGATGGGGGCGCTCGCCGAGGGCGAGGCGAACCTGTTCGCGCGTATGGGCGTCGTCGCTGAAGACGAGTACACGCACGGTGGGTGGGGTGCGAGGAGGTGCTGCCGCGTCGGACACGAGGCCGACGTTACCCCGCGACTATCCGGCGCGGCGGTGAATCATGAACTTCTCCAAGGGCTTTCCGTCGAACGCGGTGATCCGGGGCGTTCGTGAAATGCGGCAACCCTCGCGTCCGAGCTGGCCGGAGGCGAGGGTTGCGCGCGAATGGTACTGGCTGTCAGAAGTTTTCGACGAACTTCGTCAATCCCTTGCTGGCGGTCTCCAGTGCCGTTTTCTGGGCCTTCTTCACCAGGAATCCCGGCAGCGGAATCTTGGGGTCGATGGTCAGCTCGAAACTGATCTTGGTTCCGCCATCGGTCGGCGTCAGAGTGTACGAGCCGTCCTGCTGGTTCTGCTGTCCACTCTCGACGAGGGTCCAGCTCACCTTCTCGTCACCGTCGAAGGTGTAGTCCACCACTTGCTCGTCGTTGATGCCGAGAATCGACACGGCCATCCGGACGCGATGCGGCCGACCGTCGTCATGTGTGGTCTCGATCGTGATCTTCTTGTGCGCAGACGACCATTCGGGCAACCGGTCTACCGCCGCTACCGCTGCCATGACCGTGGCCGGATCGGCCTTGATCTCGAATTCCTTGACGCCCGAAACGGCCATACGACTTACTCCTCCATGCCTGACGGCAACAACTTCGTGGACTTGCTCGGACGCAATTAGATCAGTCCATGCCGTTCTTACGCATCTGATCCCGTAAAGCGCCTTGCACGGCTTGCGACACCCACGAATTCAAGGAGACGCCGTTCTGGTTTGCTGCTTCTTCGGCGCGGGCCTTGATCTGCTCCATCATGCGCAGGGTGACCCGACTGATGTCGCCGCTGACGTCGTCGAACGAGTAGGCGGATTCCTTTGCGGGCTCCTCGGCCGCGGAATCCTTCGATACTTTCTGGACGTCGACCAGAAGGTTGTTGCCGTCGAGATGGACCTTGACGTCGCGGTCCTCGACCTCGGCTCCGATTTCCTTGGCGAGCTCGGTTGCCGCGGCCAGGAGAACGAGGCGTATCGACGGTTCCATGGCGGCCGCGAGTGACGCCGCGATGCGGCGGGTGTGGTCGTCGCCGAGTTCGGCTGCGGTGACGAGGTCATCGTGCAGCTTTGCGGTGTACTCCGAAATATCCATGACACCACAGTGACGTCAAATGTGACGTCAGTCAAGGTGTCATGTGATGTCAGGGCTTCCCAGGTGGTTTCTGCCTATAGAGTTGCCGCGCAGCAAGGCCGGAAGCGTCCGGTTGGGCATGACAGCCGGAAGTGTCCGGCGGACTCGAGGAGTAGGTAGTGCCGCACACGGTGTCACTGAAAGTGCAGATGGTGGCAAAGTCCGAGTTCTTCCCGCCGGACGACATCGACTGGGAAACCGATGCCGACGGCGGTGAGGCACTTGCGGAATTCGCCGGCCGCGCCTGCTATCAGAGTTGGTCCAAGCCCAACCCGCGCACAGCCACCAACGCCGGATACATTCGACATCTCCTCGAAGTCGGGCATTCATCTGTACTCGAACATGCGACGGTCAGTTTCTACATCACCGGGATTTCGCGCTCCTGCACCCACGAACTGATCCGTCACCGCCACTTCTCGTACTCGCAACTCTCCCAGCGGTTCGTTCGGGAGAACGATGCCAACGTCGTGGTCCCGCCGGCCGTCGAAGGTGACCCGGAACTCGAAGCACTGTTCCTGGCCGCAACCGAGGAAAGTCGACGGGCCTACGGCGAACTGCTCGCTGCGTTGGAAGGTAAATTGCAGTCCGTCCCCGGTGCGCCCGTGCGCGGAAAACAAGCGCGTCAAGCCGCTCGCTCGGTCCTGCCCAATGCCACGGAAACCCGTCTCGTCGTCAGCGGAAACTACCGTGCTTGGCGACACTTCGTGGATATGCGCGCCACCGAGCATGCGGACGTCGAGATCAGGCGTGTCGCGATCGAGTGCTTGCGGCAACTTCAAACCGCCGCGCCAAATGTGTTCGGAGACTACGAGATTCTGCGCAGAAGTGACGGATCGGAAATTGCCGTCAGCTCGTTCGCTGCCGAGTGAAGTTACGTTCGCGACTCGAGTGAAGACTCGTGTGCAGAAGTAAGCGACTGACCGGGTAACCTTCTGACCATGACCTACGGTGATTCCGCTTCTCTCGTCGAGCGTCCGTTCGGCACCATTTCCGTTGCGATGGTGACCCCGTTCACTGCCGACGGGAAGTTGGACGTCGACTCGGGTGTGCGCCTCGCAGCCCATCTCGTCGACAACGGCTGCGACGGCCTTGTCCTTGCCGGCACAACCGGTGAGTCTCCGACCACCACCGAATCGGAGAAGCTCGACCTGCTCCGCGCGGTGATCGACGCCGTTGGTGACCGCGCCAAGATCGTTGCCGGAGCCGGCAGCAACGACACTGCACACAGCGTCGAACTCGCCCGCGACGCGGCCCGCGTCGGCGCTCACGGCCTTCTTGTCGTCACTCCGTACTACTCACGTCCCCCGCAGGCCGGGCTCTACGCGCACTTCACCGCAGTTGCCGACGCCACCGACCTGCCCGTCATGCTCTACGACATTCCGCCTCGCTCCGTTGTCCCCATCGAGACGGAGACAATCCGTCGCCTTGCCGAGCATCCCCGCATCAAGGCCGTCAAAGACGCCAAGGGTGATCTCAACGCGGGCGCAGAATTGATCGGCACCACCGAACTTCAGTTCTTCTCCGGCGACGACCCGTTGAACCTCCCGTGGCTCGCAGTCGGCGCCACCGGCTTCGTCAGCGTCATCGGACACCTGGTTCCCGGTCGACTCCGTGAGCTTCACACCGCATTTGTCACCGGCGACATCGCCCGTGCCCGCGAAATAAACCTCAGTTTGATCCCTGTGATCCGTTCCGTCGCCCGATTGGGCGGCGTCAGCGCGTCGAAGGCGGGTCTGCGACTCATCGGTATCGATGTCGGAGAACCGCGCCTTCCGCAGGTTGCACCCACTAAAGAGCAGATCGACGGCTTGGCCGCCGATCTGCATGCGGCAGGAGTTCTGTAAATGACCCGTCCCCCCCGACGTCGTAGTGCCAGTCGCCAAGCCGGACCGCCTTCGGCTCCGGCACCCGAATCAGCTGCGCCGGCAACCCCACCGGCAGCTCCGGCTCCGGTAGCAGCTGAGCCTGCTGCCGCGGCGTCGGCCCCGAAAAAGGCTGCACCGCAAAAGGCTGCACCGCAAAAGGCTGCCCCGCAAAAGGCCGCAGCCCAGAAATCGGCGCCGCAAAACGCCGCGCCGCAAAAGCAAGCCCGGAAGAGCGCTGCAGGCAACCGCCCGTCAGCCGCCAAGTCCGGTAACTCCCGTTCCGGGAACAAGCGTCCCGACAACCGTCCGCAGCTGGACCCGACCGCGCGTCTGGGCATGCCGCCCAAGGCACCGGCCAGTGGACTTCGTGTTGTTGCGCTCGGCGGTATCGGCGAAATCGGTCGAAACATGACCGTGTTCGAACACAAGGGCAAGTTGCTGATCGTCGACTGCGGCGTTCTGTTCCCCGAGGACCAGCAGCCAGGCGTCGACCTCATCCTCCCGGACTTCCGTTACATCGAAGACCGCATGGACGACGTCGAAGCCGTCATCCTCACGCACGGCCACGAAGACCACATCGGCGCATTGCCGTTCTTGTTGCGTCTGCGCGCGGACATTCCCGTCATCGGTGCCAAGTTCACGCTCGCGCTCGTGGCAGCGAAGTGCCGTGAACATCGCCTGCGCCCCAACCTCGTCGAGGTCATCGAGGGTGATTCCACCACACACGGTCCGTTCGACTGCGAGTACTTCGCGGTCAACCACTCCATCCCGGACGCGCTCGCCATTGCGATCCGCACCGACGCCGGAGTTGTACTGCACACCGGTGACATCAAGCTCGATCAGCTTCCGCTCGACGGGCGCTTGACCGACCTCGCCGGATTCTCCCGCCTCGGTGACGAGGGTGTCGACCTTTTCCTGGTCGACTCCACCAATGCCGAAGTGCCGGGATTCGTCACTCCCGAACGCGAAATCGGCGGCGTGCTCGACAACGTCATCGGCAAGGCCAAGCAGCGCGTCATCGTGGCGTCCTTCGCCAGCCACGTGCATCGCATCCAGCAGGTTGTCGACGTCGCGGCGCGGTACAACCGTCGTATCGTGTTCGTCGGCCGGTCCATGGTCCGGAACATGCAGATCGCGCAGGATCTCGGCTACCTGCGGGTACCCGACGGTCTGGTCGTCGACATCGATACCGCAGCCACCCTGCCGGACGATCGACTGGTTCTCATCTCTACGGGTTCGCAGGGTGAGCCTCTCGCAGCGCTCTCGCGGATGGCTCGCGGTGAGCATCGCCAGATCAACATCCGTGCCAACGACCTCGTCGTACTTGCGTCGTCGCTGATCCCGGGTAACGAGAACTCCGTTTTTGCCGTGGTCAACGGCTTGGCCAAGCGTGGCGCCACCGTCGTCACTCAGCAGAGCGCCAAGGTCCACGTATCGGGTCACGCTTCCGCCGGTGAGCTGCTGTACCTGTACAACGCGGTTCGCCCCACCAACGCGATGCCGGTCCACGGTGAATGGCGCCACCTGCGCGCCAACGCAGCCCTGGCCAAGGCGACGGGTGTTCCGGAAGAGCGCATTGTGCTGGCCGAGGACGGCGTTGTCGTCGACATGGTCGACGGTCTTGCCGAGATCGTCGGACGAGTTCCGGTCGGACACGTGTACGTCGATGGTCTTTCCGTGGGCGATGTCGGCGAGCCGACGCTCTCGGACCGTCTGGTGCTCGGTGAGGGTGGCTTCATCGCGATCACCATCGTCATCAACGAGTCGACGGGACGCGCGGTCAGCACCCCCGAGGTGTCCGGACGCGGATTCTCCGACGACCCGACCGCTCTCAAGGACGCCGCACAACTCGTGGAAGCGGATCTCCTGCGCCTCGCGGGCGAAGGAATCACCGACGCACATCGCATCGCACAGTCGGTGCGTCGCGTGGTCGGCCGTTGGGTTGCGGACAAGTACCGTCGCCGCCCGATGATCATTCCGACGGTTATCGCGGTTTCCTGAGCGACTTCTCCCGGCAGAGGGAAGAGTTTCGCGTACGTTGGCGAAGGTGACCTTTGCACATGACGAACGACTCGCCCTGGTGGACAGCATGGCCGAATTCGGCCCCGACGCTCCCACTCTGTGCGGGGAGTGGACAAATCGTGACCTGGCAGCACATTTGATCGTCCGGGAGCGGCGTCTCGACGCCGCTCCCGGAATCATGATCAGTGCCTTGGCGGGGCACACGGAGAGTGTCAGAAAAGCGGCCGCATCGCGCCCGTGGGAAGAACTACTCCGCGACGTTCGCAGCGGCCCGCCGCAGTGGTCGCCGATGTACTGGCTCGATTCTCAGGTCAACACCACCGAAATGTTCGTCCACCACGAGGATGTGCGTCGGGCACATCAGCATTGGGTGGCCAGGCCTCTGCCGCAGGCTCGTCAAGCGGAGTTGTGGAAGTACGCACGCCAGGTAGCCAAGCTGGGGTACCGGAAGTCCGACGTCGAAGTGATCTTCGAATTACCGTCGGGTGAAAGTGCCGTTGTGCATAAAGCAGATACTCGGACGGTTGTTCTGCAGGGGGAACCGGCCGAGCTCCTATTACACGCTTTCGGACGCAACGAAGTGGTGATCGAAGCCAAAGGGGAACTGTCCGACGTCCAGTCCGTTATGGGCTTGGATCGCGGTTTCTGACTCGGCGCATGGTCCGTTCCGCAGGCGTTGCGAACATCACGATTCGCACGTATGAACGGTGTTGCTGGTGTTGCGGATGGTCCGGATGGGGTTGCACCGACTAGCCTGAACGTCATGGCAGGTAAGTCGAGCGCCCGAGGATCCGGTACAGGTTCGAGTACAAGCACGTCCGCGTCCAGGGCATCGACCAGGTCGTCAGCGTCAACTCCAGCGGCAAAGTCGCGAACACGAACAGTCTCCACCCCCCGCAATGTCACGACGGCGTCGCATGCCGGTGGCCGCGCGGGAGCGGGTAAGGGAGCCAAATCGACCCCGCGGAAAGCGCCGGCGAAGAAGGCAGCTCCCAGGAAGGCGTCCGGTGCGTCCTCGGCGGCTCGTCGTCCGGTCGCAAAATCGAAGCAGAGTGCAAGCCCGCTCGACGTTGTCGGCAAAGGCATTGCCGCCGGGTGGTCGCTGGCCGCACGCGGCGTCGGCGCAACCACGCGCACGGTGAGCAAAGTCGGCGATATCGAGGCAGGCCACCGACGCGACGGAATTGCCCTCGGGCTCATTGCTTTCAGTGTTGTTGTCGCGGGCAGTGTGTGGTTCGCGGCCGGTGGTCCGATCGGCGGCGGAATCGAGACGGCGGTTCGCGCGGTGTTCGGGGCTGTGTCGGCCGTTTTGCCGATCTTGTGTGTCGGAATTGCAATCCTGCTGATGCGCACGGAGCCACGCCCCGAGATCCGGACCCGTCTCATCATGGGTTCGCTGCTGGTGGGGCTCCCCGCACTGGGCTTGTGGCACATCGGTTCCGGCGCGGAGACAACTGCGGACACACGTGAAATCGGAGCCGGATTTGTCGGCTCAGTTGTCGGCGGACCATTGACCAACGGTCTGACGGCGTGGCTCTCGGTTCCGTTGCTGGTAATTGCCGTTGGCTTCGGGATCTTGTTGTTGACCGGAACAACCTTGCGACAGGTCCCCGGAAAGTTTCAGTCGTTCTTCGGATCCCCGTCCGGTGACGACGACGAATTCGAGGACTACGGCAGCGAATTCGACGACGACAGCTACGGTCGCGACTACGGGGGAGGGTCGTACGAGTCATCGGAGTTCGACGCCGACGGGTATCCGGTGGACACGTATGCGGAACCTCCGCTGCGGCCGTCCAAGCGATCGAGCCGCCGGGCGCCGATCGACAACTACCCGACGGACGAATTCGAATCCGGCGACAAGAAGACCGAAATCCTCGACCTGTGGTCAGCGGACCCGGACGAGGTTGTCCCGGCAGCGGACGACACCGTCTCGGCTGCGGAAGCGCCGGTCGCCGAAAAGCCGGTGACCCGGACCAGGCCTCCTGCGCGATCGGTTCCGGTGGCGAAGCCGGCACCCAAGCCCGAACCGGAACCCGAAGAGGCAGAGAGCTTTGTCACCGATCGTGTGACGGACGGCGATTACAACCTTCCGCCCACATCGCTGCTGATCGACGGCGACCCTCCGAAACTGCGCAGTTCCGCGAACGACGCGATGATCGAGGCGATCAGCGAGGTTCTCGAACAGTTCAAGATCGATGCTGCCGTCACCGGATTCACGCGCGGCCCGACAGTAACGCGATACGAGGTAGAACTCGGTCCTGGCGTCAAGGTCGAGAAGATCACCGCGCTCGCTCGGAACATCGCGTACGCGGTCGCCACCGACAATGTGCGTCTTCTCGCTCCGATTCCGGGCAAGTCGGCTGTGGGTATCGAGGTGCCCAACTCGGACCGCGAACTGGTCCGCTTGGCCGATGTCCTGACGGCGCCGAGCATGCGACGCGAACACCACCCGCTCGTGATCGGACTGGGTAAGGACATCGAGGGCGATTTCGTCCATGCGAACCTCGCGAAGATGCCGCACTTGCTGGTCGCCGGTTCTACCGGTTCGGGTAAGTCGAGCTTCGTGAACTCGATGCTCGTGTCTCTGCTGACCCGCGCGACTCCCGATGAAGTCCGGATGATCCTGATCGACCCCAAGATGGTCGAACTGACGCCGTACGAGGGCATTCCGCACTTGATCACGCCCATCATCACCCAGCCGAAGAAGGCGGCGGCCGCGCTTGCGTGGCTGGTCGAGGAGATGGAGCAGCGATACCAGGACATGCAGGTCAACCGGGTACGCCACATCGACGATTTCAACGCGAAGGTGAAATCCGGCGAGATCACCGCGCCGCTCGGTAGCGAACGCGTCTACCGGCCGTACCCGTACATTCTGGCGATCGTCGACGAGTTGGCAGACCTCATGATGACGGCTCCGCGTGACGTCGAAGAGGCCATCGTGCGCATCACGCAGAAGGCACGTGCCGCGGGTATCCACTTGGTGCTCGCGACACAGCGCCCGTCTGTCGATGTCGTCACCGGTCTGATCAAGACGAACGTGCCGTCCCGATTGGCGTTCGCGACGTCGTCTCTGACGGACTCGCGAGTCATCCTCGATCAGCCGGGTGCCGAGAAACTCATCGGTATGGGTGACGGACTGTTCCTCCCGATGGGTGCCGGTAAGCCGACGCGTATGCAGGGCGCATTCATCACGGACGAAGAAATTACCGCGGTTGTGGATTTTGCGAAGAACCAAGCAGAACCCGAGTACACCGAAGGCGTCACCGCTGCGAAGGCCGGCGAGAAGAAGGACGTCGATCCCGATATCGGGGACGACATGGATGTGTTGCTGCAAGCGGTCGAACTAGTGGTGACCAGCCAGTTCGGTTCCACGTCGATGCTGCAACGCAAATTGCGTGTCGGGTTCGCGAAGGCCGGACGACTCATCGACCTCATGGAGAATCGTGGAATCGTGGGGCCGAGTGAAGGGTCCAAGGCTCGCGAGGTGCTCGTGAAGCCCGACGAGTTGGACGGATTGTTGTGGTCGATTCGTGGCGGCGATCCGGAGGACACTTCATCCGACGACTAGTGACGGGGTCGGCGGGTAACCGTCGGCAGACGACCGGAGGTTGCTCGTGCATGTGACACCGTTGACGTGGGTTATCACGATAGTGGTGATACTGGGTCTGTTTGTCTTCGATTTCTTCGCCCATGTCCGGACGCCTCATGCGCCGACCTTCCGTGAGTCGGCCTTCTGGTCGACGGTCTACATCTCGATTGCGATAATTTTCGGTCTGATCGTGATGTGGATCTGGGGGACGACGTACGGCGGCGAGTACTTTGCCGGCTACGTCACGGAGAAGGCGCTGTCCGTCGACAACCTTTTTGTGTTTGTCATCATCATGTCGACGTTTGCGGTGCCGCCCCAGTACCAGCAGAAGGTCTTGCTGATCGGAATCGTGCTCGCACTGGTGATGCGAGGGATTTTCATTGCGGTGGGCGCCGCGGCGATCAATGCCTACAGCTGGGTGTTCTACCTCTTCGGAGCCTTCCTGATCCACACCGCGTACACGTTGGTCCGCGACCACGGGCACGAGAAGGAAGCCGAAGAGAAACGTGACAGCCGCATCATCAGCATTGTGAAGCGTGTGCTGCCCACCACCGAGGAGTACGACGGCGACAAATTGATTACCCGGATCGACGGCAAGCGTGTCATTACGCCGTTGATGTTGGCGCTCATCGCCATCGGATTTGCGGACGTGTTGTTCGCGCTGGATTCCATCCCGGCGATCTACGGTCTGACCCAGGAGCCGTACATCGTGTTCACCGCCAACGCCTTTGCGTTGATGGGCCTACGGCAACTGTATTTCCTCATCGGCGGACTGCTCGAGCGGTTGGTCTACCTCTCGTACGGGCTGTCGATCATCCTCGCGTTCATCGGCGTCAAGCTTGTCCTGCACGCATTGCACGAGAACACGCTGCCGTTTGTCAACGGAGGTGAACACGTCAGTGTGCCCGAGATTTCGACGGCGTTGTCCCTGTCCGTCATCATCGGTGTGTTGGCCGTGACCACGATCGCGAGCCTGATGAAGACCCGCGACCGCACATGAGTCGGTTCAGGCCAACTGACCCAGCACCGGAACCCACTCGGTGATCCGGGTATTCGCGACCAGATCGGCTTTGGCAAACGGATCGTGCGTGAACAGAAGTGCCGCGGTGTCGGCGTCTGCCGTGTCGACGATGATGAGTGCTCCCAGGCCGTCGGCGAACGGGCCGGACGTCACGACGATGTCACGCTCGAGAAGATCACCGAGCCATGCCCGGTGATCGGGGCGGAGGGCGTCACGCTCGGCGTTTTTTGCGGGGTCATAGGTGTATTCGACGAGGAACAACGACATCGGGACCGCTTTCGGGATGTGAGTGAACCGATCAGAGCGTCAGAAGCATACGGGTATTTCCGAGGGTGTTGGGTTTGACGTAACTGAGATCGAGGAACTCGGCGACACCGGCGTCGTAAGACCGGCACATCTCGGTGTAGACCTCGGCGGTGACCGGAGTTCCCTCGATTTCGACAAAGCCGTGGCGGTGGAAGAAGTCGGTCTCGAAGGTCAACACGAACAGCCGCTCCAATTCCAACTCGCGTGCAACTTCGATCAGTTTGTCGACCACCTGGAATCCCGCTCCCTGGCCCTTGACGGTCGGATCGACTGCCACAGTGCGAATCTCACCGAGGTCCGCCCATAGGACGTGCATCGCCCCGCAACCCAGGATTCGGCCGTCCTTTTCGGCAACCCAGAACTCCTGCACAGCCTCGTACAACGTCACCAGGTTCTTTTCCAGCAGGATCTTGCCGGCATAGATGTCGATGAGGCGTTTGATTTCCGGGACGTCGGATGTTCGTGCCCGCCGCACGATCAAGTGGCTCTCGGTGTCGTTCGGCGCGGTGGAAGTCATGTGGTGCACATTAGTCAATGGGTCTACCGATATTCTGAGTCGCGTGCCTGTCCGCTCCACGAAATACCTCGCCCGCCCGGTCACCGTCCGGGTTCGGCCCGCCTTCCATGCGGTGATCCGATGAGTTCCCCGCGTGATCAAGCAGATGCCCATAGGGCTGCTGTAGGACCCACTGGAGAAACACCGGCCGACAAACCTGTCCCACTTTTCAATATCGCGAACATCTTGACGATGATTCGGATCGTTCTTGTTCCGGTCTTTCTCGTTGTGCTGTTTGTCGACGACGGTCAGACGACGTCGTGGCGTTTGGGCGCAATGGCGATTTTCATCGTCGCGGCAGTGACTGACCGGATCGACGGCCAGCTGGCCAGGAAGTACGGACTGGTCACCGACTTCGGCAAGTTGATGGATCCCATCGCGGACAAGGCGCTGATCGGCGCTGCGCTCATCGGGTTGTCGATGCTCGGCGATCTGTCGTGGTGGGTGACCGGGGTGATCATCGCCCGCGAACTCGGAATCACGCTGCTGAGGTTTGCCGTGCTCCGCCATGCTGTGATTCCTGCCGGCAAGGGTGGAAAGCTCAAGACCCTCGTCCAGGCCGTAGCGATCGGTTTCTACCTGTGCCCCTTGCCGAGCAGTTGGGACGTGGTCAGCTGGCTCCTGATGGCCGCGGCGGTTGTGCTGACCGTCGTCACCGGCCTCGAATATGTTGTTCAAGCCATCAGATTGCGGGCCGGCGTCCGGTTTGCCGAACGAGACGGACACTGACCTGTGCGCGATCCGCTGCTCGACCTCGGAGTCGGCGAACTCGTCGCCGCGTTGGTGGTTGCGGGGGAGAGCGTCGCCGCTGCCGAGTCGCTGACGGCCGGCCTGTTCACCGCTGCGCTTGCGTCGGTTCCCGGATCGAGCCAAGTCTTGCGCGGCGGCCTGGTGGTGTACGCAACCGATCTGAAAGCGACGCTGGCAGGCGTAGATCCAGATGCGTTGGCGCGCGGCGGCCCGGTTTCCGCATCCACGGCGATGGCTCTGGCCGACGGTGCCCGCACTCGTTGCGTCGCCGATTGGGGTGTCGGACTGACCGGCGTGGCGGGTCCGACCGAACAGGACGGGAACCCGGTCGGCACGGTGTTCTTGGGGATTGCCGGGCCTGACGGAACTCTGTGTGAGCGTCTGTCGTTGACAGGAGAGCGGTGGGATATTCGAATCGCTGCAGTCGCGGCAGCCGTGTCGCGGTTATGTGATCGTGTTGAAGAGCGCCGGGCACGATAGGCTCGGGAACCAATCGGTCGAGTTCGAACGTTGACTGTTGTGAAGGTGTGCAACAGCCGCGGTGTCGAGACGGTACCGATGTGGCCAGGTGACGGTGCGGACCTGTGAGATGACAGGCCCGGCACGACGGATGAAGGAGGAGCGAGATGGCGCTGCTATTGCGTGAGGCAATCGGTGACAGTCTCCGGCGTACGCGCGTTTCGCAGAGTCGCACGCTACGTGAGGTGTCGAACAGTGCGCGTGTGAGCTTGGGCTACTTGTCCGAGGTGGAACGTGGACGCAAGGAAGCGTCGAGTGAACTGCTGGCCGCGATCTGCGATGCGCTTGCCGTACCGCTGTCCGACGTGTTGGTCGACGTCAGTGAAACTCTGGCCACCAAGAAGTCCAACTCTGCGCTCGGTCGTCCGGTTTCCGGTGCCGCGACTTCCGGTGCGGCTGCTGCTGTGTCGGCACAGGTGTCCGGTTCGCCGTCCATCGCTCGGGATACCCGGGTGGTGATTCCGGCGCCCAACGCGCGCAGTTTGGCTGCTGCGTAGCTACTGGCCGGTTGAACCCTATAGATTCTGTAGATATACCGGTATGGCAGTGCAGGGTCAGGGCAGTTGGAGCGCAGCCCTGATGTATTGGTGAGTTTCGGTGTGCGACGGTCGTTCACCGGGTCGCGTAGCGCGCGGCGCATCAGATGGAGGCAGGATCAAACCCATGGCTAATCCTTTCGTCAAGGGCTGGAAGTACCTGATGGCGCTCTTCAATTCGAAGATCGACGAGAACGCCGATCCGAAGATCCAGATCCAGCAGGCGATCGAGGACGCGCAGCGTCAGCACCAGGCGCTCTCGCAGCAGGCCGCGTCGGTGATCGGTAACCAGCGTCAGCTCGAAATGAAGCTCAGTCGTCAGCTCGACGAGGTCGAAAAGCTCAACGCCAACGCGCGTCAGGCCGTCAACCTCGCCGATCAGGCTGCCGCTGCGGGCGACAACGACAAGGCGATCCAGTACACCAATGCCGCTGAGGCTTTTGCCGCTCAGCTGGTCACCGCCGAGCAGGGTGTCGAGGATCTCAAGGCGCTGCACGATCAGTCTTTGCAGGCTGCTGCGCAGGCGAAGAAGGCCGTCGAACAGAACGCGATGACGCTTCAGGCCAAGGTTGCCGAGCGCACGAAGCTGCTCAGCCAGCTCGAGCAGGCCAAGATGCAGGAACGCGTCAGCGAGTCGCTGCGATCCATGGACAGCACGCTGTCGGCACCCGGCAACACGCCCAGCCTGGACGCCGTTCGGGACAAGATCGAGCGTCGCTACGCAAATGCCCTCGGCTCGGCCGAACTTGCCCAGAACTCGGTGCAGGGTCGGATGATGGAGGTCCAGCAGGCTTCCGTGCAGATGGCCGGGCACAGCCGACTCGAGCAGATTCGCGCATCCATGAAGGGCGAAGCACTGCCGTCCGGTGGGACTGCGGCAGCACCTGCGCCTACATCCATCGAAAAGCAGCCGCCTGCTGCCGGAACCACCGGCCAGTAGATCGACGGTCTGCAGTTTTCCAGAGATACACGATTCGACGCACTGATGTTTTCTTCACGAGGTGGCCGGCCTGAGCGAGAGCCCAGGTCGGCCGTCCCTGTTTCCATGTCCGGCGCATTCGGTGCGCTGGGCCGTACGGCGGATTCGCTCCGCGAAGTGACGGCGTCGGCTGCGGAGGCGGCACGGCGGTGGCAGGATCCGCGGGCAAAATTCGAGCGCAAACGAGCACGTGCGAGGCGACGCGCTCAGCGCTGGGGATTCATCTCCGGTGGAACTGTGATCGGCACCGCCGGACTTGCGGTGGCGTCGGCGCCGGACTGGTCCGTTGTTGTCGCTGGTGGGGGAGCAGCCCTGTTTGCGGTACCTGCTGTTGTCGCGGTCGGGCGCTACCGGTCGATGAACGCCGGGCCTCCGCCCGCTCCGATCCGGCGTCGCCTGCCACCGTCGTCCTCGCGCGCGTTCATTCCGATGTCACGACTGGTCGGAGCAGAAACGTCGCTGTTCGAGATTCTTGGTGTGCTGCGACGCGCAGACACCATCGATCCCGGCGAACTCGACGAGATCACAGTTACTGCAGATTCCGCATTGCGCGCGATGTTTGCGGTGTCGAGCGACATCGCGTCGATGGAACGGGCTGTGACATCGACCCCCAAGGTTGCCGAGACACTCGAACCGACTATCGAAGGTGCAGTTCGCGAACTGCAGGCCGGACTCGGTCAGTACGAGGATCTCGTCAATTCAGCGGCCACCTTGACGGCGCCGCACACCCCGTCTGCCCTGGTGGGATTCAACCGTGAGTTGTCGGCTCTGCATGCGGCCGCAGAGCGTCTGTCCAGCCTGGCCGACGCGATCGGCGAGGTTGACGAGATCACCCAGAAATATCGCTGAGCTGGCTCAGGTTCAGTCGTCGGCCCCGCGAGCAGCCAGTGCCTCACCCATCGCGTCGGCGGTCATGAGGGTTCCGATGATGACGGGAACGGCAAAGGATCGCAGCGAGAACCCGAGTCCGCGGGCCTTGCGTGCTTCGGACACTTGAGTGATGACCTCGAACATCAACGGGATGCACCGGATGGTCATCGCCAGCAAGAGCGCGATTCTTTCGGGATTGACCCCGAATCGGCGCAGCGGAGTGAGGAAAGCCGTGATGGCGTCGAGCATTTCCGAAATGCGGGTGGTCAGACCCATGAGCGCGGCCAGCGCAATCGAGAGAATCAGAACTCCGCAGACTACGGCCGCGCGCTCCCATCCTGCGACGAGAATCTGGAATCCGCCGATGAACAACAGCATCCACAATGCCGGGCGCAGGTGGGCGATTGCGATGCGGAACGGAATACGCGCGGCCACGTAGAGCGCAACAACAACAACGGTGGGTGGCACCAATTGCCAAGGGCTGCGCACGAATACCGATACCGCAACGATTGCGACAATCAGCGCGAGAAGTTTGTAACCCGGCCGCGTCCGATGCAGTATCGACGTGCCGGCGCGATAGTGGCCGAGTGTGGTCACGAGACGAGGGAACGGTAGAAATCGACGGATTTCGCCGGCGGGCCGTCGGCAACAACAAGGCCGCGATCGATCACCAGCACCCGATCGAACGACGAGAGCAGATCCAGTTGGTGGGTCACCACGATCAACTGCTGTGTGAGGGACGCGAAGACAGAGCTGATGAGCTGAGAGTTGCGCAGATCGAGCAACGTTGTCGGTTCGTCCGCCACCAGAACCTTCGGCTCGGTCACCATGATGGCGGCCAGGGCAAGAAGTTGTTTCTGACCGCCGGACAGTTGATGGGTGGGATGGTCGCTGTGTGACGCCAGTCCGAAGCGCTCGAGGACGGACGAGACTTTGTGGGCCCGTTCAGCCTTGCCGAGTCCGCTTCGCCGCAGGGAAAACTCGATGTCCTCAGCGACGGTCGGCATGACGATCTGATGATTGGGATCGGTGAACACAAAGCCGACGTGCTTGCGTACGTCGCGTCCCTTCTTGGCGGTATCCAAACCGTCGATACGGACGGAACCGGTTGCCGGAACCACCAATCCGTTGATCATGCGGGCAAGCGTCGACTTGCCGCTTCCGTTTGCACCGACAATCCCGATGCGCTGCTCGGTCAGTGCCAGGTCGACACGTTCGAGCACGGTGCGTTCGCCGAAACTGTGTCCGACGCCGTCGAAGATGATCTCGCTCATCGAGGAATCAGTTCGCCACTGCTGTTTTTGCGCGTGCGGCGACGCTGTCACGAAGCAGTGCCGGATACGCGCGATGGACCTGAGCGGCGACCACCGCGGTGACAACGGCTTTCGCGGCGTCGAGGGGGATGAAGGCGGCGTTGGCGGTCCACGCGGCGAGGAAGGTCATGTGTCCACGGATCATCATTCCGGCGATTCCGAACAGGTAGAGAACTACGACACCGCCGAGAAGGTTGATGCCGATTCCCGGAATGATTCGGTACTTCGGGAGCATCTTCGTCGTCAGCCATCCGATGACAAACGCCGCAGGTATCCAGCCGATCAAGAACCCGGCAGTGGGACTCGACAGCGCAACTAATGCAGTCCGCCCGCCGGCGAGCACCGGTAGCCCGACCAGGCCGAGTGCGATCACGGTCAGCACCGCCAGTACGGCCTTGCGAGGCCCGAGGAGCGCACCGGCCATCATCACACCGAGTGATTGAAGGGTGATCGGCACACCGGAGATCCCGATGTTGATCGCCCCCGGCAGACCCAACGCGATGATGAGGGCCGCGAACACTGCAACGTGCGCGAGATCGCGGGCCGGAATTCGGGTGGTAGACACGGCGAACGTGCTCCTTAGGGCGTACTGGATGGAACTTCGCGAGTCTACGTCAGCGCGAATCGCGGGCGTTTTGGATGCATGCCCAGTCTCGTCATGGTTGATCAGGGTGAACCCTGATCTTTACCTGATCTTGCCGATGAGCTGCTGCTTTGTCCGACCGAACGTGTCAGGCTGGTGTCACGGACATTCTCTAGGCCAGTCCGAAAGCTCACGGTAAGTGGAGGTACGTCATGTTCTGGAAGATCGTGTTGGCTGTGGTCCTCGTGTGGATTGCGCTCGCAGTAGTCGGCGCGTTGATCAAGGGTCTGTTCTGGATTCTGGTGGTCGGCGCGCTGGGCGTCGGCATCTACTTCCTGGTGAAGGCGATGTCGAGCAATGATGAAAACTCACCCGTTTCACGGATGTGACAGGCACAATCGTGCGGTATGGAACCATTCCCCGAGGACTGGCAGCGCGCGATGGTGGTCGTCGCCCATCCGGATGACATCGAGTACGGAGCAGCTGCCGCGGTAGCCCGCTGGACGGATCAAGGCAAGGACGTCAGATACGTACTCGCGACGAGCGGGGAAGCCGGGATTGCGGGACTGCCACCGGCGGAGTCCGGACCCATCCGCGAGGCAGAAGAGCGTCGCAGCGCCGCTGTTGTCGGAGTAAGTGAAGTCGAGTTCCTGGGTCTTGCGGATGGTCGACTGATTGCCGGACTCGAATTGCGTTCCGTGTTGGCAGCCGCGATCAGGCGGCATCGGCCGGAACTCGTAGTAACGATGAACTTCTCGAACACCTGGGGCCCTGGCTACCTCAACAGCGCCGATCATCGAGCGTTGGGAATCAGTGTCCTGGACGCGACCGCGGACGCGGCCAACGAGTGGATCTTTCCGGAACTGTCGGACGGTGGCCTCGAACCGTGGACCGGAGTTCGGTGGGTTGCCGTGAGTTCGATGACACCGACTCACGGCGTCGACGTGAGTACAACGGTCGCGCGGGCGGTGGATTCCCTGGCGGAGCATTCACGGTATCTGGCTGCACTGAGTGAGATTCCGGTACGCGTGCAGGCGCAGGCTCAGATCGACATGGTGTCGGGGCCGAAACCCGGTTTCGAGGCCGACCGTGCGGTCGGGTTCGAGTTGTACTATTTCTGATAGTAGGAACACGCCGTGTACTAGTCGCGCTGCCAGACGGCGCGTCGGGTAGCGTGTTACACACGATGGCAATCCGTAACGCAGATGATCAAGTCCTGCCGCGAAAGGGCGACGGTCAGCGCAATCCAAACCTCGCGATCGACAATCTCATTCTTGATGCCGCGCGATCGTGCGTGCTCGATTTCGGTATGCAGCGCACAACGTTGGCCGAGATCGCACGGCGCGCCGGCGTCAGCCGGCCTACGGTCTACCGGCGCTGGACCGATACCAGAGCAGTTGTCGCAGACCTCCTTACTCGCGAAATTCGGGCGGTCCTCCCCGACATGCAGACGACCGGTTCGGCTCGGGATCTTCTTCTCTCCGCAGTGGTCGACGTTGTCGCCGAGATCCGCGATCATCCGTTGTTCGTGAAGATCCGGTCGACGGATCAGGAATTGTTGACCACTTACATCGTGGATCGCATTGGTGCCAGCCAGAAGTCGATACTCGAACTGATGACTGTTGTGGTCACAGCTGGGCAGCAGGACGGATCGATTCGTCACGGAAATGCCGACGAGATAGCGTCCATGATGTTGCTGATGGCGCAGTCGGTGGTGTTCTCGGCACCGACACTGCAGGATCGACTTTCTGCCGATGCAGCGGTGCAGCAGTTGAGAATTGCGGTGTCGGCGTACCTGACGCCGACTGCAGGAACGGACGGTTAGAGCGATGGCCGACAGCGATCGCACTGCACCGAATGCCGATCCGTCGGCGCTCAACGCCGCCCGTCGGACCCGCGAGTGGGATGAACTCTCACGCGGAAGTTCTGTGGATCTTCTCGTTATCGGCGGCGGAATCACCGGTGTCGGTGTGGCATTGGACGCCGTGACGCGTGGCCTGAGCGTGGTGTTGGTGGACAAGCACGACCTGGCCTTCGGTACCAGTCGGTGGAGTTCCAAGCTCGCTCACGGCGGACTTCGGTATCTTGCGTCGGGAAATATCGGTATTGCCCGCGAGAGTGCAGTCGAACGCGGAATCCTCATGACTCGAACGGCGCCGCATCTCGTACGGTCGATGCCGCAACTCGTACCGTTGCTCCCGCAGACGTCGTTCTTCGGAAAGTCTTTGGTGCGCACCGGATTTCTAGCCGGCGACGTGTTGCGGGCAACGGCTCGGACACCGTCGTCGGTGTTGCCTCGCTCGCGCGCGGTGAGCGCGTCTCGGGCACGCGAGTTGGTTCCGGCGGTACGGCAGGCGGACCTTCGTGGTGCGTTGACGGCCTACGACGGTCAGTTGATCGACGACGCTCGACTGGTTGTGAACATCGCCCGCACAGCAGCGTCTTTCGGTGCCCGGATTCTGACCAGGGTGGGTGCCTACGAGGTGTCCGGTACGTCCGCGACGTTGCGGGACGAGTTGACCGGAACCGAGTTTCTGTTGCGGGCTCGGAGCGTGGTCAACGCGACGGGTGTGTGGGCTGATCAGGTGGATCCCAGTATCACCCTGCGTCCGAGTCGCGGCACGCATCTGGTGCTCGACGCGAAATCGCTGGGCAATCCCACTGCCGCACTGACGGTTCCGATTCCGGGTGAGACCAATCGGTTTGTCTTCGCGTTGCCGGCGCAACTCGGCCGGATCTATCTCGGTTTGACCGACGAAGCGGCGCCCGGCCCCGTGCCCGACGTGCCGCAAGCGTCGGACGCGGAAGTGGATTTCCTTCTCGCTACGGTCAATACGGCTTTGGAAGTTCCGTTGACCCGGGCCGATGTGCTCGGGACATTTGCGGGTTTGCGACCGTTGCTCGATACCGGCGGGGGATCGACTGCGGACCTGTCGCGTAATCACGCGGTGGTCCGGTCGGCAACCGATGTGATCACGGTGGTCGGTGGCAAGCTCACGACATATCGCAAGATGGCGGAAGATGCCGTCGACTGCGCCGTAGAAGCGGGCGGATTGAACGCGGGTCCGTGCCGAACGCGCAACGTGCCGTTGGTCGGTGCCGCGTCGCGCGCCGTGTTGGACAAGGTTCGAGCGCCCGCCGGGCTGGTGGCGCGGTACGGCACCGAAGCCGAAGCGGTGGTCGGGGTGGGCGATGACGGACTTCGTCAGGTAGCCGGGCTGGATATCTGCGCCGCCGAACTCGCCTTCGCGGTGTCTCACGAGGGGGCGCTCGACGTGGACGATCTCCTGGATCGTCGGACGCGTATCGGACTGGTGGCTTCCGACCGTGAACGTGCCTTGCCGGAGGCAGAGCGGGCAATCCGGGCGGTATGACCGGTCGTTGTGGCGTGTGACACGCTGATGCGGTGCGAGTAGCCGTTGTTGCCGGGCCGGACCCGGGTCATGCTTTTCCCGCAATAGCGTTGTCGCTGGCGCTGATCGCCGCGGGCGACGAGCCGATCCTGTTCACGGGGTCGAGATGGGTGGAGAAGGCTCGTGCCGCGGGAGTGAACACCGAACCCCTCAAAGGCTTGGCGCCGAGGCCCGGCGACGACGACCTTGACGCCGGTGCGCGGATTCACTCGCGGGCGGCATACATCTCGACCGAACTGCTGCCCGATCTGAAAGCAGTAGCCCCGGACCTAGTGGTCTCGGACATCCTCACTGCCGGAGGCGGATTGGCTGCCGAGCGACTGGGGATTCCGTGGGTGGAGCTCTCACCTCATCCGCTGTACTCGCCGTCCCGTGGTCTACCGCCTATCGGCAGCGGGTTGGCTCCCGGTGTCGGGCTGCGCGGACGCCTGCGCGACACCGTGATGCGAGCGGCAACGGGTCGTTCGATCAAGCAAGGACTGGCTCAGCGATCCGATGCACGAGTCGGAGTCGGACTTCCCGCCGTGGATCCAGGTCCTCATGCGCGTTTGATCGCGACGATTCCCGCATTGGAAGTTCCGCGGCCGGATTGGCCTGCCCACGCGCACGTAGTCGGCCCGTTGTTGTGGGAACCGACTCGCGAGATTCTGGAACCGCCGCCCGGTTCGGAACCGTTGGTCATGGTGGCGCCGTCGACCGCGCACACCGGCGCGGTGGGAATGCTCGAGCAGACCGTCGACGGCCTGGAAGGGTCCGGCCTGAGGCTGATCGCGTCTGTTCTCGACGGTTCGGACGCGCTGTATCCGGACTGGGTTCGTGCCGGACTCGGCCGTCAGGACGTGATGCTGCGTGACGCTTCGGTTCTGGTGTGCGGAGGTGGGCACGGAATGCTGGCAAAGGCTCTGTCGGCCGGCGTGCCGACGGTTGTCGTTCCGGGCGGCGGCGATCAGTGGGAGTTGGCGAATCGTGCCGCTCGCGCCGGTAGTGCGGTGATCGTGCGACCGGCTGATGCCGGATCCATCAGGGATGCGGTGCTGCAGGTTCTTTCCCAGCGCAGCTTTGCCGAGGCGGCCGGCATTGCCGCGGCAACGGCATCCGACGTCCGCGACCCGGTAGCGGTGTGCCGGGAAGTTATGGCCGGGGGAGCGGCGGCCTGACCTGTACGGAGTGTGCACAGTTGCCTGGGTGGACTACCGTGGCGCCCGTGCGATTGACCGAGTTTCACGAATTGGTACGAGAAGAGTTCGGGCAGGTACGAGGTGACTCGATGCTGCTCGACCACGTCATCCTGAGCCTTGGCGGGCTGACTGCCGCAGAGGCTATCGAGGCAGGCCAGGACCCCCGCGAGGTGTGGCGCGCGTTGTGCGCGGAATTCGACGTGCCACCGTCGCGTCGCTAGTTTATTTCGGCAATGTTCGATCCTTGCCTGTGTTTCGAACAGATGTTCGTCTATGCTGAGTGTGTTCGGTGGTAACTGCCGCTTCCGCATGCAGGGTTCGAGTGGGTCGGAACGATGAATCAAAAGTTTGTCGGTAGCCGGATCTACTCTGATCGCAACACCACTGAAGAGACTTGAGAATGGGGATCACGATGGCACCACAGGCACCAGATCGGGACAAGGCGCTCGACCTCGCGTTGGCGCAGATCGACAAGAATTTCGGCAAGGGTTCGGTGATGCGCTTGGGCGAAGGCGTTCGCCAGCCCATCGCGGTGATCCCCACGGGTTCCATCGCGCTCGATGTCGCGCTGGGTATCGGCGGCTTGCCTCGTGGTCGAGTCGTCGAGATCTACGGCCCGGAATCCTCGGGTAAGACCACCGTTGCCCTGCACGCGGTTGCCAATGCGCAGGCCAATGGCGGTATCGCTGCATTCATCGACGCGGAGCACGCACTCGATCCGGATTACGCGGCCAAGTTGGGTGTCGATACCGACGCACTGCTGGTCTCCCAGCCCGATACCGGTGAGCAGGCGCTCGAGATCACCGACATGTTGATCCGCTCCGGCGCCCTCGACATCATCGTTGTCGACTCCGTGGCCGCACTTGTTCCCCGCGCCGAAATCGAAGGCGAAATGGGAGACAGCCACGTTGGTCTCCAGGCTCGTTTGATGAGCCAGGCACTGCGAAAGATCACCGGTGCCATGAACAACTCGGGCACCACCGTCATCTTCATCAACCAGCTTCGCGAGAAGATCGGTGTGATGTTCGGTTCACCCGAAACCACCACCGGTGGTAAGGCATTGAAGTTCTACGCATCTGTCCGTCTGGACATCCGCCGTATCGAGACGCTCAAGGACGGCACCGACGCAGTCGGTAACCGCACCCGCGTCAAGGTGGTCAAGAACAAGGTCGCTCCGCCGTTCAAGCAGGCCGAGTTCGACATCCTCTACGGCCAGGGCATCAGCAAGGAAGGCTCGCTCATCGACATGGGTGTCGAGCACGGGTTCATCCGTAAGTCCGGCTCCTGGTACACCTACGAAGGTGACCAGTTGGGTCAGGGCAAGGAAAACGCTCGAAAGTTCTTGCTGGAGAACACCGACATCCGTGACGAGATCGAGAAGAAGATCAAGGAAAAGCTGGGTATCGGTGCCGATGTCACCGCTACCGATGAAGCTCCCGCCGACTTCTGATCCCTGTCATGGAGTACATCGACGATGACGGTGGCAGCGACACCGGGTATCGACGGTCTCGTTCGCGCTCCGATCGGACAGGTAGCCGTGGTGGCAGCGACCACCGCGGTGAACGCAGGCAGCGCGGCGAAGGTACACAGCGCGCCGAGGGCGGCACGGAGGCGCAGGCAAAAGATGCTTGCCTGCGCCTCCTGAGTGACCGCGCGCGCAGTCGGTCCGAGTTGGAAAAGAAGCTGATCAGCCGGGGATACGAGACCGACATTATTACTCGGGCGCTCGATCGTCTCCAGGAGATCGGCCTCATCGACGACGCGGATTTTGCCAATCAGTGGGTGCATTCGCGTCATACCTACTCAGGTAAGGGCAAGAAGGCGTTGGCGGTCGAGCTTCGACTCAAGGGCGTCGACCAGGATGTGGCAACAGAAGCCTTGTCGCAGATCGATGCCGAAGACGAGCGCGAGCGGGCAGCAGATCTTGTTCGAAAGAAGTTGCGCAACAAGCCGGTCGACGATCGCGACAAGGTGATGCGACGTCTGGTGGCGATGCTTGCGCGCAAGGGCTACTCGGCGAGCATGTCGTACGAGGTCGTCAAAGCCGAGATGGCTGCCGCAGAGCCGTAGGCGACAAAACGACGCAGAGCCGTAGGCGACAAAACGACGCAGAGCCGTAGGCGACAAAACTAGAAGCGGGGTGTGTCACCGAATTCGGTGACACCCCCCGCTTCTAGTGTCAGTGGATCAGAAGGTTGATCAGATTACGGCTTGGTCAGATCCATTCCCGGAACCGACACCGCAACATCGGCGACCGGCGGAGCGATTGGGCCTTTACCCTTTCGCTTTCCGGACCTCAGTCGTTTCTCCACCTTGGTTGCCAGGTAAGTAAGCGACGAGTTCAAGATGATCATGATGACTGCAGCCACCATGAGCGCGGGCAGGTAGTTCTGGAACGCAGCACCCAACTGGGTGGACTGCCGAACAAGTTCGGTGTAGCCGATGATGTAACCCAGCGCTGAATCCTTGAGCGCAACAACCATTTGCGATATCAGTGCAGGCAACATGGTTGTGACGGCCTGAGGTAGCAAGATTGTCACCATGATTTGAGATTTGCGCATACCGAGAGCTTTGGCGGCTTCACTTTGTCCGCGGGGGAGTGAGTTGATTCCCGAGCGAACGATTTCCGCGATCACCGATCCGTTGTAGAGCGTCAAGCTCACCACGACGGCAGTAAGCGCCAAGTAGTCGAGTTTCACGATCTTGTATTCGGCAAGAACGGCGTACATGAAGATGATCAGCAGAAGCACGGGAATCGCACGGAACAATTCCACGATGACACCACTGATAATTCGCACGACGCGGTGATCAGACAATCTGCCGATTCCGAGAATTGCGCCGAGGATCAGTGCAAGCACGATGGACAGTGCTGCCGCAATCAAGGTGCCCTTGATGCCGGGAAGCAGATATGTCGTCCAGACGTCTGCCTGGAGGAAAGGATCCCATTTGGCCGAGGTCAGCTGCCCCTTGTCGTCAAGCGCGCGGTACACGACAAACGCGATGGCGAGGGCGAGGGCGGCTACGACAACCGAAGCGAGTCGGTACAGTGCCCGTGCCTTCGGGCCGGGTGCGTCGTAGAGAACCGTTGCTTGCTTTGTCATCGTGCGACCTCGAATTTCTTGGCGAGCTTACCGAAGAGCAATCCCGTAGGCAGGGTCAAGATGACAAAGCCGACTGCAAAGATTCCTGCGGTCACGAAGAGTGCGGCTTCGTTTTCGAGAATCTCCTTCATCAATTTCGATGCCTCGGACACGCCGATGACGGCGGCGACGGTGGAGTTCTTGGTAAGAGCGATCAGGACGCTTCCGAGCGGTGCGATCACAGCGCGGAAAGCCTGCGGAAGAACGATGAGTCGGAGGTTCTGCAGGAAGGTCAACCCGAGGGACCGTCCGGCTTCTGCCTGTCCGGCATGGACGGTGTTGATTCCGGCGCGGATCGACTCGCACACAAACGACGCGGTGTAGACGCTCAGTCCGAGGACGGCCAAGCGGAAGTTGTTGTCGATCACGAAGGTTGACGAGCTGGTCGATGCCAGGCTGATATCGAGAGTTTGGTACAGACCGAACACACAAAAGAGCAGAATCAGGGTGAGTGGCGTATTGCGGAAGACAGTGACATAAGCGGCGCCGAGGAATCGGGCAACAGGTACGGGGGATACCCGCATCGCGGCAACAATCACTCCGAGTATCAATGCGCCGATCGCCGAGAAGATCGTGAGCTGGATCGTGGTCCAGAACGCTTCGAGGATCTGGCTTCCGTAATCGTCGAGTATTTTCACTTACGGTCTCCCCAGTTCAGGGTCGTTGTTGAAAGTGCTTGCCCAGGTGGGGTTTCCGGACATGGAAACCCCACCTGGAATGGCTACTGCTCAGTGGGGATCAGTACCGGTCGACGGTGGGCGGAGCGGGCATCGTGTACCCGGACGGGCCGACCGTCTCGGTGAATGCTTCAGCCCACGCACCGGAAGAGATCATCTTCTCGATAGCGTCGTTGATCTTGCCGCGGCCTTCGGAATCGTCCTTGGCCAAGCCGATTCCGTAATTTTCGGTCGTGAACGGCTCACCGGCGATACGGAATGCACCGGGGGACTGTGCCGCGTAACCGGCGAGAATGATGTCGTCGGTGGTGACTGCGTCGACCTTGCCGTTGCGCAGTGCTTCGACGCACGCCGAGTAGGTGTCGAATTCCTGGAGCTGGACATCCTTGGCGTAGGTGTCCTTCACCTTCTGGGCGGGGGTGGACCCAGCCACCGAGCACAGGATCTTGCCACCGTTCAGTGATTCGGGGCCGGTGATGTCGGTGTTGTCGGCATTGACGAGCAGCGACTGGCCGGCGACGAAGTACGGTCCCGCGAAGCCGACCTTTTCCTTACGCGCGTCGGTGATGGAGTACGTCGCGACGATGTAGTCGACCTCGCCGTTCTGGATCAATGTCTCGCGCTGGGCGGACGGTGACTCCTTGAACGTGATGTTCTCGGGCGTGACGCCCAATTCGTTTGCAACGTACTTCGCGACCTCGACGTCGAAACCGGTGTACGTGCCGTCTGCGTTGCGCAGGCCGAGTCCTGGCTGGTCGAACTTGATGCCGATGGTGAGCTTGCCGTCAGCGGCGTTCTCGCTGACCGTCTTGCTCTCCTCGCCGCCGCCGCAGGCGGTTGCTGCGAATGCAATGGCCATGATTCCGATTCCGAAACGGACGGAACGATTGATCTTCATGGAGATCCTCTCAATTGTGTCGACATTCGAACTGTGCAGTCGAGACGGGTGTCTTGTGGACGTCGCTGCGGGACTTGATCAGTGCGTGAGGATCTTTCCGAGGAAGTCCTTGGCCCGATCCGACTTGGGGTGGGTGAAGAACTCTGTCGGGTTGGTGTCTTCGACGATTTGGCCGTCGGCCATGAACAGCACCCGATCGCCGGCCTTGCGGGCGAATCCCATCTCGTGGGTGACTACAAGCATGGTCATGCCTTCTTTGGCGAGGGAGGTCATGACGTCGAGGACTTCGTTGACCATCTCGGGGTCGAGGGCAGAGGTGGGCTCGTCGAACAGCATCACCTTCGGCTGCATCGCGAGCGCGCGAGCAATGGCAACACGCTGCTGCTGACCACCGGAAAGCTGTGCCGGGTACTTGTCGGCCTGATTGGCGATGCCGACGCGTTCGAGCAACTGTAGTGCCGTCTTCTTGGCGTCATCCTTCTTCGCCTTACGGACCTTCATCGGTGCGAGCATGACGTTCTCGAGGATCGTCTTGTGCGCGAACAGGTTGAAGGACTGAAAGACCATGCCGACATCGGCGCGAAGTGCGGCAAGGGCTTTGCCCTCCTCAGGGAGGGTTTTGCCGTCGACGGCGATGGTGCCCGAGTCGATGGGTTCGAGGCGATTGATGGTTCGGCACAGAGTCGACTTACCGGAGCCCGACGGACCAAGGACGATCACTACTTGGCCCTTGGGTACTTCGAGATTGACCTCTTGCAGGACGTGAAGTTCCCCGAAGTGTTTGTTCACCGAGGTCATCGAAATCATGGATGTGGAATCGCCGGAGGTAGTCGGCGTCGTCGCATCGTCGGCTTGGGTCATAACCGAGAACCTTAGGCGTAGTTTCCGTCTGTGCCCCGCATTTCGCCGGGGTTCCGCGTAACGGTAGTGAAAATTTTACGCCGTTGACGTTTATGTGGCGCTTTGTCGGTTTACCTGGGCGTTATTACACGTCGTAGTGGACGTGAGCTAGGCTGAAGCGTGTCACTGATCGACGAAAAGACCTCTACCGCGCCCGCGGCGACCACCGCTGAACCCTCGGCAACCACCGCAGCGCCTCCTGCCCGCACGTATGAAGTGCGGACTCACGGATGCCAGATGAACGTCCATGATTCCGAGCGTCTGTCGGGACTTCTCGAAGATGCGGGCTATCGCAAGGTGGAGTCCGGTGTCGATCCCGACCTTGTGGTCTTCAACACCTGTGCCGTCCGCGAGAATGCCGACAACAAACTGTACGGAACACTCGGTATGTTGGCGCAGAACAAGAAGGCCAAACCCGACATGCAGATTGCTGTCGGTGGATGCCTTGCGCAAAAGGACCGCGAGACCGTCGTCAAGAAGGCGCCGATCGTCGACGTGGTCTTCGGAACGCACAATATCGGTTCGCTGCCTGCTCTACTCGACCGTGCGCGCCACAATCAACGGGCCGAGGTCGAGATCCTCGACGCGCTGGAGGCATTTCCGTCGACACTGCCCGCGAAGCGTGAATCTGCCTATGCCGGTTGGGTTTCCATCTCGGTTGGCTGTAACAACACCTGCACGTTCTGCATCGTCCCAGCCTTGCGCGGCAAGGAAGTTGATCGCCGTCCGGGCGACATCCTGGCCGAGGTGCAGGCCCTCGTGAACGAAGGCGTGTCCGAGGTGACTCTGCTCGGTCAGAACGTCAACGCATACGGCGTGTCCTTTGCCGACCCCGAGCAACCGCGCGATCGCGGGGCCTTTGCGTCCCTGCTGAAGGCGTGCGGAAATATCGAGGGACTCGAGCGCGTCCGGTTCACGTCACCGCACCCCGCGGAATTCACCGACGACGTCATCGACGCCATGGCGACCACTGCCAATGTGTGCCCGCAGTTGCACATGCCGTTGCAGTCCGGGTCCGACAAGGTCCTCAAGGCGATGAAGCGTTCCTACCGCAAGTCCAAGTACCTCGGCATCATCGAGAAGGTGCGTGCCGCGATGCCGCACGCCGCGATCACCACCGACATCATCGTGGGCTTCCCCGGCGAAACCGAAGAGGACTTCCAGGAAACCCTGGATGTCGTGCGCAAGGCGCGGTTCTCGAATGCGTACACGTTCCAGTACTCCATCCGCCCGGGCACACCAGCGGCAGAGATGGAAGACCAGATCCCCAAGGACGTGGTCCAGGAACGCTACGTCAGGCTTCTGGCGGTGCAGGAAGAAGTCAACATCGAAGAGAACCGCAAACTCGTGGGCACCGAAGTGGAGCTCCTTGTTGCGGCAGGTGAAGGCCGTAAGAATGCGGCGACGCACCGTATGAGCGGTCGCGCACGCGATGGGCGCTTGGTGCATTTCCGGCCCGAAGGCAACCTGAACTCCTCGATTCGCCCCGGCGACGTCGTGACGGTGGTCATCACGCACGGAGCGCCGCACCACCTCGTTGCCGACGACGGAGTGCTCACCCATCGGCGCACACGCGCCGGAGATTCTTTCGACCAGGGCATCACGCCCAAGACCGCACCGATCGGTGTCGGTCTCGGACTGCCGAAGATCGGTGCCCCAGCCCCACAACCCGTCCAGATGGGATGCAATTCATGAGTTCAGCACACGACAACAGGACGTCGCCTTCCGGTGACGACGCCTCGTTCGAGGAATATCGTTCCGATTTGGACGCCGTCGAGCGAAAGATTGCCGGCGAAATCGATCCGGGTGTTCGAGCGATGGTTGTTGCGATAGCCGTTCTGGTGCTCGTCGGAACGCTTGCGCTTCCGCACTCCGGAGCAGCCAACGGCTGGGACGTCTTGGCGTTCAACCAGGATGCGGTTTCCGAGCGCATCGCACTGTTCTCACGACTGTATGTCTGGTTTGTTGTGATCTTCGGCATCGGATTCTCGATGCTCGCGTTGGTCACGCGTCGTTGGTCGGTGGCCTGGATCGCGCTGGCCGGTAGTGCGGTCGCAAGTGCGCTCGGCATGATGGCAATTTGGTCGCGTCAGACAATTCCCGAAGCGTTCCACGTAGCCGGACCGTCGATCGGACTTGTCATCGGCTGGTTCACCGTGATGTTCCTGACGTTCCACTGGCTCAAGGTCGTCTGGGCGCGCACGACAATCCAGTTGGCTGCCGAGGAACAGCGCCGGATCGCTGCGGCGGAAGCTGAGAAAAACCAGGAGTGGAACGCCGGCTGACCCCGCGGGGCCAGCCGACGGTAAACCCAGTCAGTCGTTCACTGCGCCTTCGGCTGCGTCTGCCCACTCTTGCCACTGCTTGGCCTGAGCGCGCGCCTTCTCCGCATCCTTGGTCTTGCCGGCAGCTTCAGCCTTCGCGGCCTGCTCCTCGAACTGCGTGACCCGTTCCTTGAACTGGGCTACGCGGGCGAGGGCCTCCGGGTCGGTACGACGCCACTGCGCGTCGACGGCATCACGGACCTTGCTCTCGAGAGCGCGGAGCCGTGCCTCGAGGTCCTGCATGCGATCACGTGGGACCTTGCCGATGGCATCCCACTTCTCCTGAAGATCACGCAGTGACGCGCGGGCACTGTCGAGGCCGTGCTCGGGATCGATGTTGGCGTGCGAGGCCAACAGCGCTTCCTTGGCTTTGGCGTTCTCCTCGAACTCTGCGTCGCGTTCTGCTGCTGCGGAATTACGCGCTGCAAAGAAGACGTCCTGCGCGGTCTTGAAGCGTTCCCACAGAGTGTCGTCGGCCTCGCGAGGAGCGCGACCTGCGGCCTTCCACTCGGTCAGAAGATCGCGGAACTGCCCCGCTGTCGGTCCCCATTCGGTGGACGTCGACAGCTTTTCGGCGCGCTCGACCAATTCTTCCTTGGTGGATCGGGCGCTGGCCCGGTCTCGGTCCAATTCAGCGAAGTGGGCGCCGCGTCGGCGGTTGAAGGATTCGCGGGCTTTGGAGTACCGCTTCCACAGGGCGTCGTCGACCTTGCGATCGATACCGCGGATGGTCTTCCACTCGTCGAGAATTTCGCGGAGACGATCGCCGGCGGTCTTCCACTGGGTGGATTGGGTGCCGATCTGCTCGGCCTCGACAGCCAGGGCTTCCTTGCGGGCCGTGTTGGTTGCCCGCGACTGCTCCTTCTCCTCCTTGGCGTGAGCTGCGGCTTCGTCGGAACCGGCAATGATGTGATCGAGGCGTGTGGCAAGCGCGTCGAGATCGCCGATCACGGCTGCCGTGGGAAGAGTTTCCAGAAGTGCAACGGCCGCGGTCTTGGTCTTCTTCGCATCACCGGCGCCCGAGGTCAGTCGCGCCTCGAGGAGAGTGACCTCGGTGGCGAGGTCGTCGTAGCGACGACCGAAGTGGGCCAGCCCCTCGGCGGCGTCACCGGCCTGCCACGATCCGATCTGGCGTTCTCCGTCGGCAGTCTTCACCCAGGCGGTGCCGTCTTCCTCGACGCGGCCGAACTTGCTCGGGTCGCTTGCCGGGGTAGTCGGTACGGCCGGTCGGCTGGCTGCCGGTCCTGGCCGTGGCGCGCCTGGCCGCGGTCCACCAGGTTTCGGAGCGCCCGGTTTGGGCGTCGACGCGCTCGGCTTGGCGGCACCGGGTGTTGGTGTGCCGGGTGCCGAGCTGGTCTCTGTTCCGGTGGTGGGTTCGCTGTTCTCGGTCATCGGTCCTCGTCTCTGCCGCGCGTCACGGCTGCCTGATCGCATTCCTGGTTCCATTGAACCCGGTACTCACGTTCTAGGACTATTGAATCAGGTAACAGGGTGTCAGGTTGTCACCTCGGGTTGGACTAGCGTGGCATCTGTGTTCACAGCTGCCGCACTGGTCCCGTCACCCCCACTTCTTGTTCCCCAATTGTCGGGTGACTCGGCCCCAGCCGGCGAGGTCAGGGCGGCTGCGCTCCAGGTGGTTCGCGAACTTGCAGCCACGGCGACGCGATGGATTGCCGTGGGCGCAGACACCGAGAAAGTCCTGGAAATGGCGGGAGCAGCGGGTGTAGGACGGGGAGAGGTGGGGACCTTTGCCGGCTTCGGAGCTGACGTTCGCACCCAACTCGACGGTGATGCGCAGGGACCGGCCAATCCGGAGCTGCCGCTGACTGCTCTGATCGCGGGCTGGCTTCGCGAGCAGGCCGGGCCGGACGTGTCCGTCGACGTACACCTGATTTCAACCAACGCGTCGGTGGACGAATGCCGCACACTCGGCGCGCACCTGCGTGAACTCTTGGACGCCGGAGACGAACCGGTCGGCCTGCTGGTCCTCGCGGATGGTGCGTCGACTTTGACCCCCAAGGCGCCGGGCAGCTTCGACGAGCGGGCCGCGCCAATTCAGGCGGTGATCGACGCTGCGCTCGAGCAGGGTGATCGGGCGGTGCTTCTGGATCTGGATCCTGCGCTGTGCGAGGAGATAGGTGCGTCGGGCCGAGCTGCGTGGCAGGTGTTGGCGTCGGTCTTCACCGAGCAACCCGACGCGGTGGCGCACTACAGCAGTGCACCGCTCGGCGTCGGCTATCACGTCGGGATGTGGCGCCCGTGACCAAAACCGGGGATTCCAAAACTGGGGATTGTCGACCCATTGCCGTGGTCGGTCCGACGGCTGCGGGTAAGTCCGATCTCGCGCTGGATCTGGCGCAGGAGTTCGGCGGCGAGATCATCAACATCGACGCGATGCAGCTCTATCGCGGCATGGATATCGGAACTGCAAAACTTCCATCCGCTGAACGTCGGGGGATTCCGCATCACCTGCTCGACGTGCTCGATGTCACCGAGACGGCCACTGTGGCGCGGTACCAACACGACGCCATCACCATCGCGGAACGGCTGATGGCGGCGGGCACAGTGCCCGTCATCGTCGGTGGTTCCATGATGTACGTGCAGTCACTTCTCGACGAGTGGGCCTTCCCGGCTACGGACCCTGTGGTGCGTGCGCGGTGGGAGGCCGTTCTTGCCGACGAGGGGATTGCGGCGGTGCACGCCGCACTGGTGGCGGCGGACCCCACTGCGGCTGCGTCGATTCTTCCGACCGACGGCCGCCGTATGGTGCGCGCGCTCGAGGTCGTGGAGTTGACCGGTCAGCCCTTCGCGGCATCAGCTCCGCAGATCGGTGAACCTCGTTGGGGCACAAGAATATTGGGTGTCGATCGGGAGACGGAACAGTTGGATGCGCGCATTCGGCTGCGTACGGAGTTGATGTTCGACGCCGGATTGGTCGGTGAGGTCGAGGCGTTGATCGAGCACGGTCTGCGCGACGGCGTGACCGCGCCGCGAGCGATCGGCTATTCGCAGGTGCTGGCTCATCTCGACGGCGAGTACGACCTCGCGGAGGCGCTGGAGCGCACATTTATCGGGACTCGTCGATACGTTCGGCGTCAGCGGTCGTGGTTCCGTCGCGATAAGCGAGTGCACTGGCTCGACGGCGGCGCTGACGGTTTGCTGGACGCTGCGCGCGCAGCTGTACTGGGGGAAATGCGCTAGTTGCCTGGCCCGGTGTGTAACGAATCCCCGAATTCAGCTATCTTACAGTTATGGCTATTGGTCATGGCGATCAGCTGACGAAGGGTGAAGAGAACATGGTGCAGACCGCGGCGCACGCTCGAACGCCCCGCAGGCGCAAGACAACTCTGCCCCTGGTTCTTCTCCTCGTCGTGTTTCTCGCAGCGGGTGGCATCCTTGTCTATCTGGCTGTCAGTGCCGCGGGAAAACCGATCAGCGCACCATTGCCTGATGCTCCGTTCGAGGTCGGAACAGCGCCGGACCCCGGCATGGTCTGGGCTCCCGCACCGACCGACCTGCCGCCCAGCACACTCGCGATCCCGGACCTCGACGTGCGGGCCGACATCGTGACCAGTGGTCTGGGCGCAAATCGCGGCATGATCCTTCCGCACCCCGACAAGGTCTCGCACTTCCTCAACGACGTGCACTTCGGTGAGCCGGACGGCACCAATCTTGTTGCCGGGCACGTCGACGACGGTGACCGCACCCACGGCGCGCTCTGGCCGTTGCACCAGATCAAGCCGGGAACGCCGATCTATGCCACCGACGACGCAGGCACCATGTACACCTACACCGCGGCAAGTCTGAAGCTCTACGAGAAGGTGGCGCTGCCGGCCGAGTTCTTCGAGGACACGGGTGCTCCGAGGCTGGTCCTGGTTACCTGCGGCGGTCCGACAGTTCCCGATCCGTCGATGCCCTCCGGATTCACGTACGAGCACAACCTGGTGGTCACCGCCTCACCGGCGTAAAGGTCCTGTCGGTCCGGATAGAATGGCGCCCATGGATTTCAGCAAGGGCCACGGCACTCAGAACGACTTTGTCGTGCTTCCCGACCTCGATGTCGCGATCGATCTCGAGCCGGCGCGCGTCGCCGCGCTCTGCGACCGTCGTCAGGGGTTGGGCGCCGATGGGATTCTGCGTGTCGCGCGGGCGGGTGCACTCGCCGACGCCGGTGTCCTGACCGAGATTCCGGCGGGAATTGCCGCAGACGACTGGTTCATGGACTACCGCAACGGTGACGGCTCGATCGCCGAGATGTGCGGCAACGGTGTTCGGGTGTTCGCGCATTACCTGACTGCGTCCGGCCTCGAGAACCGTCGCGAGTTCGTGGTCGGAAGCCGGGCCGGTGCGAGGCCGGTGGTAGTTCACGCCACAGGCGCCACCGCGGGTGATGTGACGGTTGGCATGGGAACCGTCACCGAGTTGGGAACCAGCAGCGCCAGCATCGAGGGCCGGGCCTTCACCGGACTGGGAATCGATGTCGGCAATCCGCACCTGGCCTGCGTCGAGAAGGATCTGCGCGCCGAGCAGTTGGTGGCACTCGATCTGTCTATCGCACCGGCATTCGATCCGGCATTCTTCCCGCACGGCGTCAATGTGGAATTCGTGACGCCACTCGAAGACGGTGGCGTCAGCATGCGTGTGTACGAGCGGGGAGTGGGCGAGACGCGCTCGTGCGGAACCGGAACTGTTGCCGCAGCCGCCGCGGCGCTGCGCCATGACGGTCGCAGTGACGGCACCGTCGCCGTCAAGGTTCTCGGCGGAGCGGTTCAGGTTGCGATCGACAAGGGCGTCGCCGAGCTTCGCGGACCGTCGGTTCTGCTCGCAGCCGGATCGATCAGCGACGACTGGTGGCGTTCACTTGCATGAGCTGCGTATGCCGTGCGCGAAAAGCGGATGCGCCGCTGTGAGGTTTCGTGGGAACATGGATCTTGTATGACGAAATCACATGACAATCAAGAATCCACTGCAGACGAGTCTGCAGAATCGTTTGCTGCCGACTCAGGTGCCGACTATTCACCGGCAGGCGAGCAGGCCGAGTACACAGCCGCCGGCGACGAGTCCGATTACGCAGCCGACGAGTCCGACTACGCAGCGTCCTCCGGTTCGGGAACGCCGTCGGTTGGCGAGATGCAGCTCTCCGAGCGTGGTGCATTGCGCCGCGTTGCGGGTCTGTCCACCGAGTTGGAAGACGTCACCGAGGTCGAGTACCGCCAGCTGCGCCTCGAGCGGGTTGTCCTGGTCGGTGTCTGGACCCAGGGGACTGCCGAGCAGGCGGAGTCCAGTATGGCCGAGTTGGCTGCGCTGGCGGACACGGCCGGTTCCGAGGTTCTCGACAGCCTCGTGCAGCGCCGCGACAAACCCGACACGGCTACGTACATCGGTTCCGGTAAGTCCCAGGAACTTCGTGAAATGGTGCTCTCGACCGGCGCCGACACGGTCGTCTGCGACGGTGAACTGACACCTGCGCAGCTCACCGCGCTGGAGAAGATCGTCAAGGTCAAGGTCATCGACCGCACGGCGCTGATTCTCGATATCTTTGCTCAACACGCCACCTCCCGCGAAGGCAAAGCTCAGGTCGCTTTCGCTCAGATGGAGTACATGCTGCCGCGTCTGCGCGGTTGGGGCGAGTCGATGTCGCGCCAGGCTGGTGGCCGCGCCGGCAGCAACGGCGGTGTGGGTCTGCGTGGTCCAGGTGAGACCAAGATCGAAACCGACCGTCGACGCATTCGTGAGCGCATGGCAAAACTGCGGCGCGAGATCAAGGCCATGAAGGCGGCCCGTGACACCAAACGGACGCGTCGACTGCGCAGCGACATCCCCGCAGTTGCCATCGTCGGCTACACCAACGCCGGTAAGTCGAGCTTGCTCAATTCGCTCACCGGCGCAGGCGTACTGGTGGAAAACGCACTGTTCGCAACGCTGGATCCGACTACTCGTCGCGCGTCGCTCGAAGACGGCCGCGAGTACGTACTGACCGACACTGTTGGTTTCGTGCGGCATCTCCCCACCCAGTTGATCGAGGCATTCCGCTCGACCCTGGAAGAAGTTGCCGACGCGGATCTGCTGATGCACGTCGTTGACGGTTCCGATGCGTTGCCCACCGAGCAGATCAAAGCCGTTCGGGAAGTGATCACGGACGTACTGCGCGAAACCAATTCACCTGCGCCGCCGGAGTTGATCGTGGTGAACAAGATCGACGCCGCAGATCCGGTCACGCTCACGCAATTGCGTGCGTTGCTTCCCGGCGCAGTGTTCGTCTCGGCCAAGACCGGCGAGGGAATTGCGGAACTGCGGGCTCACCTTGCCGAGGTTCTGGTGCGCCCCGACGTGGAAGTCGACGTCCTGGTTCCGTATCACCGCGGCGATCTGATGGCAAAGATCCATTCCGACGGAACAATTCTGGAGTCTGCTCACGAAGAGTCGGGCACCCGGGTTCACGCCCGAGTTCCACAGATGTTGGCGTCAGCTTTGGTCGAGTACGCACCGAGTGCGTAGTTCGCGCCTCGCGACTGTCGCCGCCGCCGGCGCGATGATAGTCCTGCTGTCCGGAAGTGCTGGAGCACAATCGAATACACCCGTCCCGGAGGCGGGTGTATTCGAGCCGCTCTGCACGCCGACCGATCCCGGACTCGAGGAACTCTCCGGCCTGGTGGCCGTCGGCAACCGGATCTACGCGGTCGGCGACAGTGGGAACGACGACGTAGTCCTGGAACTGGACACCGATTGTGTTGTGCGAAAACGGATTCCCGTTCCGATCGAACCGTACGACGTCGAGGATCTGGCGTCGTACGACGGATCGCTGATTCTCGCGGACATCGGCGACAACCTCAGGACCCGCGAGACCATCGCCTTCATCACGCTTGACCTTGCATCGGGTAGCGCCTCGTTGCATCGCGCGACCTACCCTGACGGACCGCATGACGCCGAAGCTGTGCTGGTCGATCGAAGTGGTCGCGTATTTGTCGTGACGAAGGAACTTTTCGGAACGAGCAGCATCTACACTCCCGCGCAGGGGCAGAGTCTCTCCGCGCTGGCCGAGCCCGGGCCAACACCCCTGACGCGAGTCGGCACGCTCAGCACCGGGGACGGGACCGCCGCTTCGATGTTCACGGGCGGCGCGGTGTCCACAGACGGTTCGGTGGTGGCTCTGCGGAACTATTCGGATGTCTATCTCTACACGGTCGGCGACGAGGGAATCGGCGCCGCACTCACCGAGGGGCAGCCGCTACGCATCTCGACGCCGTATCAACCTCAAGGCGAGTCGGTTACCTTCACGGCTGCCGGAGATCTGGTGATCGGTTCTGAGTCGAAGGGCGGAGCGCTCCCGCCGCTGTACGTGATGCGCGGGGCTGTCGAGAAGGCACTGGCGTCGCAAAACAGCGAGTCGTACGTGGCAGATATATCTGCGGGAGAGTCGCGCGAAGAGTCGAGTAACGCAGCGGTGTGGGGCATTGGCGGCGCTGTTGTTGCGCTCGCCATCGGTGGTGGTGTGCTCGTCCGCGTGCGCAAGCGCAGATAAACAGCACCGAAGCCGGACACTCGCACGAGCGTCCGGCTTCGGTGACGGCGATTCAGGCGTCGAGATCAGCAGCAACCAACTCGGCAACCTTCTCGAGGGCGTCGATGTCGTCGGATTCGATGGTGACTTCGGCACCCTTGGCGGCGCCGAGCGTCATGATCATGAGCGCTGAGCCTGCGTCGACTGGTTCCTCGCCGGCGACCGCGAGGGTCACGGTGGCTCCGGAGGCGCCCACGGCTTCGGCGATGAGGGCAGCGGGGCGAGCGTGGAGGCCGACTGCGGAACCTACGGCAACTGTCTTACTTGGCATGAGAACTCCTCAGGGTGGTGGTGGGTGTGATGTCGATCATGCCGCAGCGGGCACGATTTCGGGGTCCAACTCGGCGTCTGTCGGGCCACTTCGGATGAACTGTTTTGCGCCGATAACCGCCAGCGCAGCTACGACGGTTCCGGCGGCGAGAGAAACCAGGAACCAGCCGATTCCGCCGACTGCGAAGAATACGAAGATTCCGCCGTGCGGTGCGCTCAGTGTGACGTCGAATGCCATTATCAGACCGCCGGTGATGGCGCCGCCGGCCATCATCGAGGGAATAACGCGCAGCGGGTCGGCAGCGGCGAAGGGGATGGCGCCTTCGGAGATGAAGGCAGCGCCGAGCAACCATGCAGCTTTTCCGTTTTCGCGTTCCGCTTCACTGAACAACTGGGGACGCAGGACGGTGGAGGCAAGTGCCATCGCGAGCGGCGGGACCATGCCGGCTGCCATGACGGCGGCCATGATGCGCAGCGATGCGGGGTCGTTGACGTTCAAGCCGGCTACCGCGAAGGCGTAAGCAGCCTTGTTGACCGGTCCGCCCAGGTCGAAGCACATCATCAGGCCGAGGATGATGCCGAGGAAGATGGCGGAGCTACCCGAGAGTCCGTTGAGCCAGTCGGTGAGTCCGGTGGTGATCGCGGCCAAGGGGCGGCCGAGGACCAGGAACATCAGCGCGCCGACGATCATGGTGGCGAACAGCGGAATGATCACGACGGGCATCAATCCGCGGAGCCACTGCGGTACGGAGATCCGGCCGATGTACAGCGCGACAACACCAGCGATCAGACCACCGACGAGACCGCCGATGAATCCGGCACCGACAAAGACGGCCACGGCGCCGGCCGTGAAACCGGGAGCGATACCTGGCCGGTCGGCGATCGCAAAGGCTATGTAACCCGCGAGAGCCGGAACGAGGAAGCTGAAGGCCAGTGAACCGATCTGGAACAGAACGGCGCCGAGGTAGGTGGCGAGGCCGCCGTCGGGCAGGTCTGTCAGTGAGTTGTTGAGAACGATGTCGCCGGCGGGACCGGAGATCTCGTAACCGCCGAGGAGGAAGCCGAGTGCGATGAGCAAACCACCGGCGGCGACAAACGGAATCATGTAGCTGACGCCGGTCAGAAGGACCTGGCGCAGGTGCGTGCCGAACCCGACATCGCCGGTCTCGCCGTCGTCCGAGCCGTCGGCGACAACCCCGTCCACCGTTGCCGCTGAGGGATTGTCCGCGGCACGGAGTGCTTCGGCGAGCATCTTGTCCGGTTCGTTGATCGCCCGTTTCACTCCGGACGCCACGACGGGTTTACCGGCGAACCGCTCGCGGCCCTTCACCCCGACATCGGTGGCAAAGATGACGGCCGCGGCACTGGCGATGAGCGACGGAGAGAGCGGTGTGCTGCCGCTCGAACCCTGTGTTTCCACGTGGACCGTGACACCGGCGCGTTCACCGGCGGCGACGAGGGAATCAGCGGCCATGTAGGTGTGAGCGATACCGGTGGGGCAGGCCGTCACGGCAACGACGTGTCGCTCGGCAGCGGGAGCGGCAGGCGCGGCCGGTTCCGGTGTCGTCGGTTCCGCAGAGTGTTTCGCTGTGGAAACAGCGGCAGCTGCAGGCTCAGGAGTTGCCGGCTTTGCCGGTGCCGGATTAAGCACCTCGTCGACCAACCGCACGATCTCATCCGGTGTCGGGGCTTCCCGAAGGGACGTGACGAATGCGGGTCGCACCAGGGCGCGAGCCAGCGACGACAGGAGTTTCATGTGCTCTGCGCCGGCGCCCTCGGGGGCGGCGATCAGGAACACCAGGTCTGCGGGACCGTCGGGGGCGCCGAAATCGACCTTCGGATCGAGGCGCGCAAATCCCAGCGACGCCGACGTCACGGCCTCGGCGCGGCAATGCGGAATCGCGATTCCGCCGGGCAGGCCGGTGGCAGACTGCGCTTCGCGCGCAAGTGCTGCGTCGACCAGACCTTCGGCGTTGTCGGCCCGTCCCGCCGCAGTCAGTCGCGCGGCCAGCGCGCGGATGACGTCCTCTTTCGAGGCGCCGAGGTTGGTGTCGAGTGAGATCAGTTCAGGGCTGATGATCGGGGAGCCGGAACTGCGTGCAGTGGGTTCGGACATGTCGATTTCCTTACGGCGTCAGGCGAGTTCGGTGGGCAGGGCGGATGCGGATGTGGCAGACGAGATCGTGACGCCTGCAAGATCGACTTGTTCTGGAGTCGGGAGGGTAGTGCCGGGGAGGGATGCGGCAGCGCTTCCGTAGGCGACAGCGTGGCGAAGGCATTCACCTGGATCGGCCCCGGCAGTCGCCGCGAGGATGTATCCGGCAAGTGAGGAATCGCCCGCCCCGACGGTGCTGACCGCGACGATCGGGGGCGCAGTGGCAATCCAGGCGCCTTCGGCGGTGACCAGTACGGCTCCCGCTGCTCCGAGGGTCGCGAGCACCGCCCCGACACCGCGTTCGACCAGAAGTGTGGCCGCAGCGATCGCGGGCCCTGGATCGCCTTCTTGCGCAGCATTTTCCAGGGCATTTCCGTCGACGCCGGTGAGTTGCGCCAACTCTTCGCCGTTGGGCTTGAGGAGATCCGGCGCCGTGTGCGGAAAGTTCTCGGCAAGAGCGGACAGTGGTGCGTCGGAGGTGTCGACCGCGACCTTGCACGGGTGATCGCGCAGTGCCGCAACAAGTTCGCCGTACCAGCCGGGATCAACGCCCGGTGGAATGGAACCGGACAGAACGATCCAGCTGGCTACATCTGCTCGTGAGACGAGCTCGCGTGCCAGGTTGTCGAGTGTCGAACCGGAGAGTGCCGCGCCGGGTTCGTTGATCTTTGTTGTCGTTCCATCCGGCTCGGCGACGGTGATGTTGGTGCGCGCGAGGCCTTCGGTAGCGACGCCGAGGTGGGGGATTGCGCCTTCGGCAAGTGTGCTGAGCAGCGGATCGCCCGGGTTTCCGGGAAGAATGGCGAGAACCTCGAGTTTCGCCGCGCTCAGGACGCGGGCCACATTCACCCCCTTGCCGCCCGGATCGCTGCGGGTGGAGTGGGCTCGCAGTACTGAGCCTCGCTGCAGTGGTTGCTCCAGCTGCACCGTTCGATCGATGCTCGGGTTGGCTGTCAGGGTGACGATCATTCGATGACTACCTCGATTCCCTGGTCGTGGAACTCGGACGTGTCGGTCGGGGTGATGTCCTCGTCGGTGATGAGGACGTCGATACTGCTCAACGGCGCGAAGCTGATGAGATGCTCGCGGCCCACCTTGCTTGAATCTGCCAGTACCACTACGTGATTGGCGGCCTTGACCATTGCTCGTTTGACTGCAGCCTCCTCACTGTCCGGGGTGGACAGCCCGTGTCCGAGGCTGATGGCGTTGGTACCGATGAAAGCGACATCGACGCGCAAGGTGCCGAGCAGTCGTAGGGCGTCCTCGCCGACCGCTGCTTGGGTGACTCCGCGAACCCGGCCTCCGACGAGGATGAGTGACACCGAGTTCATCGACGCGAGTCGCGCTCCGATCGGAACGGAATTGGTGACTGCCGTGAAATCGAGATCGGTCGGAATCTCGGGAACCATCCGGCCGGTGGTGGTGCCGGCGTCGAAGAGTGCGCTACCGCCGTTCGGCGGCAGGTACGACAGCGCGCAGCGGGCGATGCGGTCTTTCTGCTCCGCGCGGGTTTGATCACGTTCGGCCATGCCGGGTTCGGTCACGTGCAGTGAGGCGGTGGGTACTGCGCCGCCGTGGACGCGTCGTACCTGCCCGATTCGTTCGAGAAAGGCCAGATCGCGCCTGACGGTTTCGGTGGTGACGCCGAAGGTCTCGGACAGTGCCGCCACGGACATGCGTCCTCGCTGCGACACCATCGTGCCTATCGCTTGTTGGCGTTCTTCCGCGTACACAGTCTCTCCGTTGCTGGTGCCGGTTGTGATTCGCGGGTGCGGTGCGAGTCACAGTCAATGTTGCTTTATGTTGTTTTACGCCCGAGTGTGTTGACATGTCAAGAGTTGCGAGTAATCTTCGTCACAACAAAGCTGAACAGGAAGTCAGCGCGGCGTGGGACCTACGGTTGGTAGCCAGTCGGGCAAATCGTTTCTAGGAGGACCGATGACCGAACAGATCGATATCGCGAGTGTGCATGGAACACCGGTTGTTCCCGGAGTCGCTTACGGCCCGGCAATCTGGCCGTCCCAGCGCCCCGAGTTGATCGCAGAAGCCCCACCACTGGACGAGTCGGTTCGGGCCGCCGCTCAGGACGATTTCATCGCGGCGGCCAAGACAGTCGAAGGTCGACTGCTCGCCCGAGCGGCCTCCGCGACCGGCGCTGCCGCAGAGGTGCTCACGGCAAATGCGGCTATGGCGGCTGACCGCGGCTGGATCGCAATAGCGAAGAAATCCATCGCTGCCGGGGTACCTCCGGTTCAGGCCACCATTGCGGCGACCGAACAGTTCGTGACGATGTTCACGAAACTCGGCGGGGTGATGGCAGAGCGTGTGACGGACCTCAAGGACATTCGCGATCGGGTGATCGCCGAGCTGTCCGGACTGCCCGAACCCGGAATTCCCGCCCCCGAGACGCCGTCCGTTCTGTGCGCCGACGATCTTGCGCCGGCCGACACCGCTGGCCTCGATGCAACCAAGATCATCGGACTCGTGACCATCCTCGGAGGTCCCACCAGCCACACCGCGATCATCGCGCGCCAACTGGGGATTCCGTGCATCGTGGCCGTCAAGGATCTCGAGACGGTGCAAGCCGGTACTCCCGTACTGATCGACGGAACCACCGGAGAGGTGATCAGCAATCCTGACGCCGACACGGCAAAGGCACAGGTCGAGCAGTCCAGACTCGAGCGTGAGCGGGTCAGCACCTGGGTGGGTCCAGGGCAGACAGCTGACGGTCGGCCCGTCGACGTACTGGCCAATGTCCAGGACGGCGCCGGCGCCCGCGCGGCAGCGCTCACCGCTGCCGACGGTATCGGGCTGTTCCGCACCGAACTTTGCTTCCTCGGACGCGAAACCGAGCCGACCGTGGACGAGCAGGCGGCAATCTACACAGAAGTTCTGGAAGCGTTTGCGGGCAAGAAGATCATCATCCGCACCCTCGACGCCGGTTCGGACAAGCCATTGAAGTTCGCCAATCACCAGGATGAGGCGAATCCCGCTCTCGGTGTTCGAGGTGTGCGAATTGCGTGGCAGGACATGGGGATTCTCGATCGGCAACTCGACGCGATCGCCGCCGCAGCAGCTGGTACGGGCTCGTCGCCGTGGGTCATGGCGCCGATGATCGCGACCCCGGCGGAAGCCAAGCGCTTTGCCGAGGCCGTCCGAGTCCGTGGCCTCGTTCCCGGCGTCATGGTCGAGGTCCCGGCTGCGGCGTTGCTCGCTGATCAGATCCTCGAGCACGTCGAGTTTCTCTCCGTCGGCACCAACGACTTGGCTCAGTACACGATGGCAGCTGATCGGATGTCGTCCGAACTGGCCGAGCTCACCGATCCGTGGCAACCGGCAGTGCTCGCGCTGGTGGCTCGGACCGCACAGGCCGGTCAGGCAGTCGGTAAGCGCGTCGGTGTGTGCGGCGAGGCTGCGGCCGACCCGTTGTTGGCGTGCGTTCTTGCCGGACTCGGTGTTTCGTCACTCTCGTGTGCTGCCGCGTCCGTTGCGGGCGTCGGAGCCAAGGTCGGTTCGGTCACGATGGAGCAGTGCGTCGCTGCGGCGGCCGCAGTTCTTGCCACCGGCGATCCGGCGTCGGCACGAAAAGCTGCTGCACTCGCCCTGAGTTGAACCGAATGAGGTCGCAGTACCAGCACTGACCTAGTATTTCGGGCTGTGACTAAACGAGAAACGACGACCGGGGCCAGCGGAATCGGTTGGACTGTCCACGGCGACGGTAAACGAATTGCCGACGGTGCTGTGGTGCGCCCGGACGAACGGCTCAGTTGGCCCCGAACCGTCGGCATCGGGATGCAGCACGTCATCGCGATGTTCGGCGCGACACTGCTCGTGCCGACGATTACCGGCTTTCCGGTCACGACCACTCTGCTGTTCTCGGGTATCGGCACCGCGCTGTTCCTGATCATCACCAAAGGACGGATTCCGAGTTACCTCGGTTCGTCGTTTGCGTTCATCGCACCGCTGACGGCGTCGGCTGGGTCCGGCCCGGCCGCGCAGCTCGGTGCGGTCATGGCGGTCGGCATCGTGCTGATGCTCATCGGTGTTGCCGTGCGCGTGATCGGCGGACGGGTGATCGACGCGGTCATGCCTCCTGTGGTGACCGGTGCCGTCGTGGCGTTGATCGGTCTCAACCTCGCGCCGACCGCAGCCGGGTCGTATCAGTCGCAGCCCCTGATCGCGACAGTGACGTTGTTCTCGATTCTTCTGGTCACCGTGGTCGGACCGGGCTTGCTCGGCCGACTCGGAATCCTGGTCGGCGTCGTGATCGGCTGGATTTTTGCCGCAATCTACGGTGGCCTCGACAGCGAGCGCGTTACTGCACTTCGTGAGGCCGACTGGTTCGGTGTCCCGAGCTTGCACGGTCCGTCGTTCGACTGGTCCGTCATCGTGCTGGCATTGCCCGTCGTGATCGTTCTGGTGGCCGAGAACGTCGGACACGTCAAGGCTGTGTCGGCGATGACCGGAAAGTCGTTGGACGACCTCGCCGGAAACGCACTCTTTGCCGACGGTCTGGCAACGACGTTGGCCGGCGCGGGCGGAGGATCGGGAACTACGACGTATGCCGAGAACATCGGCGTGATGGCTGCTACCCGCGTCTACTCGACTGCGGCCTACTGGGTCGCGGCGGCCACCGCGGTGGTCCTGGCGTTCTCGCCCAAGTTCGGTGCGCTGGTGTTCACCGTTCCGAACGGTGTCATCGGCGGTGCGACCATGGTCCTCTACGGCCTCATCGGCATTCTCGGTGTTCGGATCTGGATGGAAGCGAAGGTCGATTTCACCGATCCCGTGAACCTCACTGTGGCTGCTGCCGCGCTGGTCGCCGGTATCGGCAACCTGACCCTGACCATCGGCTCGGTCGAACTCGGTGGCATCGCCTGGGGTTCGATCGGCATCCTCGTCGCGTACCCGGTCATGCGTTATCTCGCCAAGTTCCGTACTTCGAGTAACAGTTAACCGGTACAGTCACGAATCGTGATCGTTCGGGTCATCGACGCGTGCTCGCAGGAGTTCTACCGTCAGAACGACAGTCAGGTGGGACGAGTGGACATCCGTTCGCCCCATGATGCATCGAAGCAGTAGGAGCTGGCGTGGAACGTACCCTGTTCGAACCGGAGCATGACCTTTTCCGGGAGTCCTTTCAGAAGTTCTTGGCACAGCATGTTGCACCCTTCCACGATCAGTGGGAGGAGCAGAACATCGTCGATCGTGGCGTGTGGGTCGAAGCCGGAAAGCAGGGCTTTCTGGGAATGGCCGTTCCCGAGGAATTCGGCGGCGGCGGCGTCAAGGACTTCCGCTACAACGCGATCATCACCGAGGAAGCCACCAAGGGTGGGTACAGCGGGCTCGGCTTCACGCTGCACAACGACGTTGTGGCGCCGTACCTACTCGATCTGTGCAACGACGAACAGAAGCAGCGCTGGCTCCCGGGATTTGCGTCGGGCGAGCTGATCTCCGCGATCGCGATGACCGAACCCGGCACGGGAAGTGACCTACAGGGCATCAAGACGAAGGCAGTCCGCGACGGTGACCACTGGATCCTCAACGGGTCCAAGACGTTTATCACCAACGGCATCAACGCCGATCTCGTCATCGTGGTGGCGTGCACCGATCCTGACAAGGGCGCGCAGGGCTTCAGCCTCTTTGTGGTCGAGCGCGACATGCCGGGCTTCGATCGCGGACGCAACCTCGACAAGATCGGCATGAAGGCCCAGGACACCGCAGAACTCAGTTTCACCGATGTTCGGGTTCCCGCAGCCAACCTGCTCGGCGAAGAGGGAATGGGTTTCCTCTACCTGATGAAGAACCTTCCGCAGGAACGCCTTTCCATCGCAGTGGTAGCGGCCGCGGCCATGGAATCCGTTCTCGAGAAGACCATCCAGTACTGCCGCGACCGGAAGGCATTCGGCAAGTCGATCGGCAGCTTCCAGAACACTCGATTCGTGCTGGCCGAATTGGCGACCGAGACCACAGCTGTCCGCGTTCTCGTCGACAAGTTCATCGAGCAACTCAACGCCGAGAAGCTGACGGTTCAGGAAGCTGCCATGGCGAAGTGGTGGACCACCGAGGCCCAGGTCAAGCTGATCGACCGTTGTCTCCAGCTTCACGGCGGTTACGGATACATGAAGGAATACCCGGTTGCCAAGGCGTACATGGATTCCCGCGTGCAGACCATTTACGGAGGCACGACCGAAATCATGAAGGAAATCATCGGACGGTCCCTGAACCTCTGATCGCAGCAGCAACAACTATGGCCCCGGCAGATTGCCGTGGCCATAGTTGGTTTTGCTCTATACGCGTCAGATCTTGCGCATGACGGTGACAACCTTGCCGAGAATGACGGCGTTGTTACCCGAGATGGGTTCGAACAGGGGATTGTGCGGCATCAGCCACACGTCCTTCTTGACTCGCTTGAATGTCTTGACCGTCGCCTCGCCGTCGATCATGGCAGCGACGATATCGCCGTTCTCGGCAACATTCTGCTGACGCACGACTACCCAGTCACCGTCGCAGATCGCAGCTTCGACCATGGATTCACCGACAACCTTGAGCATGAACAGCGAGCCCTGCCCGACCAATTCGCGGGGGAGCGGGAACACGTCTTCGACGGCTTCTTCCGCAAGAATCGGCCCGCCTGCAGCGATCCGACCGAGAACCGGCACAAATGCAGGTTCCGGAAGCGGATCGCCCGCAGCGCTGCGAATCTCCGACGCATGCCTCGTTACCGAAGCGATGGCGGTGTCGGCGGCAACCTCGTCCAGTCCTCGGACATCCACCGCGCGAGGGCGATTGGGGTCGCGGCGAATGAAGCCCTTGCGCTCGAGTGTGCGGAGTTGATGCGCGACCGACGACGTCGACGTCAATCCCACCGCGTCACCGATCTCCCGGATGCTGGGCGGGTAGCCACGCTCGCTCACCGAATCCCGGATCACTTCGAGAACGCGGCGCTGCCGCTGGGTGAGAGCTTCGGCTGACGTCGCGGCAACGCCTGCCGTTGCGGCACTTGTGGAGCGATCGTCCTTCATGGCGTTGAGCCTTCCGTGTTTGCGGTGATTGCAGTGTTTGCGGTGCTTGCAGTGTTTCTGGTGATTGCTTGTGGACGTGCAGTGAATATCAGGATTATCGGCGGTGCTGTGACTATTCGGTCGAACTTTGTTGTCTCGGTCGAACTTGTTGTCTCGGTCGCTTTGTTGTCGGTGGTGCGTGGTTCTCTGTGCGTACACGTCGCCCCAGGAGTCCCAGTTTCGGAATTCCCATTGTGTGACCTGACACGAATCTAGTCGCATTTGCTCGCGGTTTCAAACATCTGTTCGACCTGTGTCGCTCGAACAGAAGACTTTGTCAGTCAGACGTGGTAGAAATTCGAACATGCGTTCCATCGAACGCAGGTTCGAACCGCTAACGAGTTCGAATGAGCCGGTGTAGATCCGCGGAGGTCAAGATGGGCAACGCAGCACTGAAGTACGACGCAGCTTTCGAGTACGACCCAGCTTCTGATCAGGCACTCCCGGATCCTCGGGTGGCGCCGAAGTACCACGCGTCGTTCTACGATGCCGCGCCGTACGACGAGGCCGTCGGGGCGATGGCTTACCGCGTCCGCTGTGAGACGCCGGAATTTCGCGGCCGCCGTGACACCGTTCGTGAGCCGGCTGGTGATCGCCGATTCGATCGAGATTCGGATTCTTCACGGCCGCATAGCGGGAACTTCGAACACCGCAATCGAGTGGGAGTGTCGCGGGCGCCTCATTTTGTCGATGTCGATCGTGTCGATTCCGACGGCGTTGGTTGGCGGAGCATGGCCACCGGAGTGTTGTTGACGGCCGTGGCGGTGCTCGGTTTGGTGGGTCTCGCGGCTGTGTCCACAAGTGGTGCTTCGGATCCGGGCGGTGCTACCTCCGTCGTGCGTGTTGCGGCGGGTGAATCGTTGAGCGATATCGCAGCCGATATTGCTCCCGGCCAATCGGTGGGTGTTGTCATCGAGCGAATCATGGATCTCAATGCAATGAATGATTCCAGGCTGAAGGTAGGCCAGACGCTGATTGTTCCTGCCGCGCAGGGGCGTTGACGTACGCGCGGTGTAAGTGGAGGTCTCGGAGTGCGCGGGTGATCGGCACTCGATGGCCGGAGAAGGACCGAGCATGCGTTCGGGTGGTGTCGAACGAGTAAGCTGTGAGCTTGACAGTCACACCACCTCGGGTGGTCGCGCATCTGCTCTGTGGATCCTCCGAAGATTTGCAGTTGGTGGGAATTTTCAATTGCGGCCATTCCCGGCAACGAAGAAGGAACCGCGATGCATTGCCCGTTCTGCCGGCACCCTGACTCCCGAGTGGTCGACTCGCGTGAGGCGGATGAAGGTCAGGCAATTCGCCGTCGTCGTTCGTGTCCCGAATGTGGTCGTCGCTTCACAACGGTCGAGACAGCGGTGCTGTCAGTTGTCAAGCGCAGCGGTGTCACTGAGCCTTTCAGTCGCGAGAAAGTGGTGAAGGGTGTGCGCCGCGCGTGCCAGGGCCGTCATGTCGACAATGATTCGTTGAATTTGTTGGCTCAGCAGGTCGAGGATGCCGTGCGTGCTTCCGGTTCGGCCGAGATTCCGAGCAATGAAGTGGGATTGGCGATCTTGGACCCGTTACGCAACCTCGACGAGGTGGCATATCTCCGGTTTGCGTCGGTCTACAAATCTTTCAGTTCCGCCGAAGACTTCGAGCGTGAAATCACCGATATGCGTAATCGAGTGGATGCCAAGGCGTCCGGCGAAGAAGCCGTCGCCGTCGACTGAGTCACGTCGAGGGATCGTCCTTAGATAACGCTCCGAGAACAAATAGGGCTTTTGTCCTTATTCTTCGGCGATAGACGCCTACGCTCGACGAGTACGTTCAGCGGTCCGAGTCGGAATCGCAGCATTCGGGCCGAAAGTCCGCACCTGTCGTTACGGAGGCGTTATGCCCTTGAACGGAATCCTCGCAGTAGTCAACAGCCTGGTCACATTAGGTCTGGCCAACACTGTCGCAACGATTGGTGGCTCGGTCGCCAACGTGAACATTGTGCAGTGAATTCTTGACGGTCAGCGTTTGATCGCCTCAATTGCTTTGAGTACCCGCTTCTCCGAGACCGGGGTTGGGGTTCCCAAGGACTGTGCAAAAAGTCCCACCCGCAGTTCCTCGATCATCCACGAGATGGCGTCGACATCTCTGGCGCTGCGACGCTCTTCCGGCAGTGAATTCAGCAATCTGTCGTACGCGGCGTACACCCGATCGAGAACGTCCATGGCTTGGTGGTCGCGATGAGCGCTGGCCGGAAGCGCTTCGAGCCGGAAGGTCGCCGCCGCCAAGTATCGGGGCAGTTCGCGTAGTCTCGCCGAACCCAATTCCGCGACAAAGCCGGGGAAGAGGAGCGATTTCAGTTGCTCGCGAACGTCTTCGGCAGCTTCTCCGCTGGACCGCTGAAGGACGACATTCAAGCGGTGTGATTGTTCGAGGATGGGAACGATCATGCGCAGTATCGCGGACACGCGCCCGGCCAATTCCGATCGGGCTACTTTGACGAGTGCCGCGAAAGCCTCCGGTGTCCGTACCGGTCCACCTTGGGCAGCGATGATCTCGTTGGCTGCGGCTACACGGCAGTCCTCGACTAACGCTTCCAGGCTTCCGTCCGGATTCTGTCCCAGCATGAGTCGGTGTGTATTGGACAGCCCTGATGTGACTGCCTTGAGTTGAGTTGGCACCGCCGCGAGAAGAAGAGCCCGAGTGCCCTCGCGCATGGCCTGTGCCTGCGCCGCAGGGGTACTGAGAACCCGTACTGCCACACCGCCGTTTTCCGGCACCAGCGCCGGGTATCCGGTGACCTGCTGGCCGCCGATGCTCCTGGTGATGGTCGGCTCCAGTGCGCCCAGTGTCTCGGATGTCCACACCGTGGAGGCTGCCCGCTCGGTACCGGTCGCTGCTTTGGCGACTTCCTTCTGAACTCGCGGGGCGAGTGTGCGTCGTAGTTGCGCGAGGTCTTTGCCCTTGGCCAGAACCTTTCCGGATTCGTCCTCGACCACAAACGTCATTCGAAGGTGATCGGGGAGGGCGCTCGGATCAAAATCCTTCGCGTCGATGTGCGTTGCGCCCAGACGCGACAGCTCGCGCGCCATTGCGGTGAGCAGCGGTTCGGATCGTGGTTTCACGGAAGCCAGTGCTGCGCTTGCATAGTCGGGCGCCGGAACAACCTGCCGCCGGATGGTCTTGGGCAGCGTCTTGATCAATGCCGACACCAATTCGACACGCATGCCCGGTACCAGCCAGTCGAACCCGACGGGTTGGAGTTGAGCGAGGAGACCGACGGGAATGTGCGCGGTGACACCGTCGTCGTCCTTGCCTGGTTCGAATTGATAGGTCAGTGGCAACAGCATGTCGCCCTGACGCCAGGCATCGGGGTATTCGCCGCCCAAAACCGTTGCGGCATCGGAATTCACGACGGTTTCGGGCGTGAACGTCAACAGATTCGGATCTTGCCGGCGTGCTGCCTTCCACCACTTGTCGAAGTGTCGCGCGGACACAGCTTCGGCGCCGACGCGTGAGTCGTAGAACTCGTAGAGCGTCTCGTCGTCGACGAGGATGTCGCGTCGACGGGCCCGGTTCTCGAGTTCTTCGACGTTGTCGAGCAGTGCGCGGTTCTCGTGGAAGAACTTGTGCTGTGTAGTCCATTCGCCCTGCACCAGCGCATGACGAATGAACAGTTCGCGCGAGGTTTCCGGATCGATCGACGAGTAGGTGACAGCGCGTCCCGTGACCAGGGGTACGCCGTAGAGCGTCACGCGCTCGTACGCCATTGCCGAACCACGCTTGGATGACCAATGCGGCTCGGAGTAGGTTCGTTTGACCAGGTGAGGGGCCAGTTTTTCGGCCCACTCCGGTTCGATGCGCGCGGACATCCGCGCCCAGAGCCTGGTTGTCTCCACCAGTTCGGCGGCCATCACCCAGCGGGGTGGCTTCTTGAACAGGCCGGAGCCGGGGAAGATCGCAAATCGGCTTCCGCGAGCACCGAGGTAGTCGCGCTTTTCGCCTTCGCGGAGCCCGATGTGGGAGAGCAGGCCGGCCAGCAAGGATTGGTGGACCGAATTCTCGGATGCGGGAAGTTCGTTGACCGACCAGCCGAGTCCGCGAGTGATCTGACGCAACTGCCCGTGCAGATCTTGCCATTCGCGGATACGCAGCCAGTGCAGGAACTCGTTGCGGCACATCTTGCGGAATTGGCTCGAGGACAGATCGTTTCGCTGCTCGCGGAGGTAGTCCCACAACTTCAGGTAGGCAAGGAAGTCGGAATTCTCGACCGTGAAGCGGGCGTGCTTCTCGTCGGCGGCCTGCTGGAACTCGGCGGGCCGTTCTCGTACGTCCTGAATGGACAGTGCCGCGACGATGACGAGCGTCTCGTGCAACGCTCCGTTTGCCCTTGCTTCCACCAACATTCGAGCCATACGAGGGTCGACGGGAATCTGTGCCAATTCGCGGCCGATGGGAGTCAGTTCCGGATGTGACCCGTCGGATCCTCGTGCGATAGCGCCCAGTTCTTCGAGTAGGCCGATGCCGTCCTTGATGGCTCGCGAATCCGGTGGCTCGACAAACGGGAATGCACCGATGTCGCCGAGGTCGAGCGCTGTCATCTGCAGGATCACGGATGCGAGGTTGGTGCGCAGGATCTCCGGTTCGGTGAACGCGGGCCGCGCTTCGAAGTCCTCTTCGGAATACAGGCGGATGCAGATGCCTTCGGCGACACGGCCACAGCGACCGGACCGCTGACGCGCCGACGCCTGGGAAATCGGTTCGATCGGCAGCCTTTGCACCTTGGTGCGGACCGAATACCGCGAGATGCGCGCTGTTCCGGGATCGACGACGTAGCGAATTCCGGGAACCGTCAGAGATGTTTCGGCGACGTTGGTCGCCAGGACAACTCGTCGGCCGGTGTGCGGTGAGAACACTTTGTGTTGTTCGGCTGCCGACAGGCGTGCATACAGTGGAACGATTTCGGTATTGCGAAGTCTGCGGTCGCGCAATGCATCTGCGGTGTCACGAATCTCGCGTTCGCCGGACAGGAAGACGAGGATGTCGCCCTCGCCCTCTGCGCTGAGTTCGTCAACAGCTTCACACACGGCGTCGACCGGATCTCGGTCGTAGCTGATGTCGCCGGATTCGACAGTCAGTGGGCGGTAACGCATTTCCACCGGGAAGGTTCGGCCGGACACCTCGACGATCGGCGCGGGCTTCCCGTCGACGGCAAAGTGCTGAGCGAACCGCTCGGGGTCGATGGTCGCCGAAGTGATGATGACCTTGAGGTCGGGTCGGCGGGGGAGTAGCTGGGCCAGATACCCGAGGATGAAGTCGATGTTGAGGCTGCGTTCGTGAGCCTCGTCGATGATGAGAGTGTCGTAGCGGCGCAACATCTTGTCGCGCTGAATCTCCGCAAGCAGAATGCCGTCGGTCATCAACTTCACGTACGTGCGGTCGGATACCTGATCGGTGAATCGCACCGTGTAACCCACGGCGTCGCCGAGTTCGGTATCGAGTTCTTCGGCGATTCGCTCGGCGACCGTTCGCGCGGCGAGGCGCCGGGGCTGAGTATGGCCTATCAGCCCGCGAACTCCGCGTCCCAATTCGAGGCAGATCTTGGGAATCTGAGTGGTCTTGCCGGAACCTGTCTCGCCGGCGACGATCACCACCTGGTTTTCGGAAATCGCGCGAGCGATGTCGTCTTTGCGTTGGCTGACCGGCAGTGCCTCGGGGTAGGACACTGCGGGCACGTGCGCTGCGCGTTCCGCCAGCCGGATGCGTGCGGATTCGATCTCCTGGGCCAATGTTGCCAAGTTTTCCGGGGTGCGGGCGCGGTCGAGTTTGCGCCGCAGACGGTTCTCGTCACGGAGTGAGACCTCGGACAGGGCGCGTTTCAGGTCGCTTCGTCGTGGTGAGAGCGGGGCCGGTGGTGTTGTAGACATGCTGACGGACAGCTTATCGAACGCCGGGAAATCTCACTCCCGCAGCGTGCGTTGTGACACGATCGGGCAGTGACGACATTTGCGACATCCACTCCGATGGCGGTACGAATTCTCCGTCTTGCGTTTGCGGTCTACGGGCTGACCGCCCTGTTATGGATCCCGCTACGTAACGCCGAGGGATTCTCCCTTGTGAACTACCTCAGCTACTTCACTATCGAGAGCAATATCGCTGCAGCCGTCGTACTGATTGTCGGAGGGCTGCGGGATCCGCAGTCACGAACATGGCAGACGGTTCGAGGTGCGGTGACGCTCTACATGGTGATCACGGGCATCGTCTACGTCGTTCTGCTATCGGACGTCGATGTGACGCTGAACGACACCTGGATCAATGTCGCCCTGCATCAAGTTCTTCCGATGGTTCTGCTGGCCGACTGGGTGTTTTCGCCCTCGCGCCACCGCATTTCCGAAGGATCGGCCTTGACGTGGCTCGCCTTTCCCGCGCTGTATGCCGTGTATTCGCTGGTTCGCGGGGCGATCGTCGACTGGTACCCGTACCCCTTCCTCGATCCGCGAGCCCACGGTTACGTGTCCCTGGTGATCGGACTGGTTGTGCTCGCCGTGGCTATGGCCCTGATGGCACTGGCGGTCAATGCCGTCGGCAAACTGGGTGCGCGGTGGCGGTACGGCGACGCCGACAGGGACTCTGTCGCGATGTGAGACCGAGCGAACGCGCTTTATGTTGCCCTGGGAGGGGCTGCTACTACGCCGGAACTTCCTGCAGCCCGAGGGTGTTTCCGGTGGCAATAACCTGATCGAGACGGTCGATGTTGGGGTGCTTGCCGGGGTTCGCACGGGCATCGTCGGTGTGCTCGGCAAAAATTGCCAGCGCGGCCGTTGCGGCCTCAGGAGTGATGGCGCCGTAGACCTGCGCCAGGTGGTTGTAGACCTTGACCGAACCGGATTTGCCGGGCTTGTTCTCCACAGTGTCGATAACCGTGCCGTCGGTGTCGAGCACGTTGATGGCAGCGAGGTGATCGATGGCGGGGAGGGCAGCAAGATTCTCGGCAAAAGTCATGGTGATGAGATTACGTGCCCGGGGCGGCGATCCTCACGCAGGGCAGCATCACGCGGGGGCCGATTTGTGGTGTCGATATAGTTGCTGCACATTGTGTGCACACCAGCATCGTTGGTATTCGTTTGGACTCGAAGGGGAAAAAGATGGCTTCGGCACTGTGGCACGGGTTCGCGGATATGGGCGCGGTCGAGAAGAACGGCGCATTTGTCGTCTCTCGCGGTGAAGGCGCATATATCTGGGACTCGCAGGACAATCGGTACCTCGACGCAACTGCCGGGCTCTGGTTCACGAACGTGGGCCACGGCCGCACCGAGATCGCCGACGCCGTTGCCGCTCAGCTGTCGAAGATCGCTCACTTCTCCAACTTCGGTGATTTTGTCCCCGAAACCACGCAGGCATTGGCCGAGCGTCTCGCCAAGATCGCGCCGGTCCCCGGCAGCAAGATCTTCTTCACCTCCGGCGGTTCCGATTCCGTCGACACCGCAGCGAAGTTGGCGCGTCGGTACTGGCATGAGGTCGGCCAGCCCGACAAGAACATCATCGTCGGACGCCAGAAGGCCTACCACGGAATGCATGTTGCGGGAACAGCTCTCGCCGGTATCCCCGTCAACCGCGAGGGGTACGGCGAGCTGATGGCCGATGCTGCCACCGTCGGCTGGGACGACGCCAAGAGCCTCCTCGAACTGATCGAGAAGGTCGGCGCGAACAAGATCGCCGCATTCTTCGCGGAGCCCATCATCGGTGCCGGCGGCGTGTACCTTCCGCCTGAGGGATACCTGGCCGAGGTTCGCGACATCTGCCGTGAGCACGACATTCTGTTTGTCGTCGACGAGGTTGTCACCGGTTTCGGTCGTATCGGTGGCGAATGGTTTGCATCCACCCGCTTCGATCTGCAACCCGACATGATGACCACCGCAAAGGGTTTGACCTCCGGATACGTTCCGATGGGGGCCGTGTTCATCGCACCTCGCGTCGCGGAGCCGTTCTACAACGGTGCTTGGTGGCGTCACGGCTACACCTACGGCGGGCACGCCGGAGCGGCAGCTGCCGCCATGGCAAACCTCGACATCCTCGAGCGTGAGAACCTCCTCGGCGAGTCCAAGCGGCTCGAAGCGTCGTTGCACACGCACTTGCAGCCGCTGGCCGAGCATCCGCGGGTTTCCGAGGTCCGCAGTGGGCTCGGGGCCGTCGCCGCCGTTCAGCTGGCTGACCCCGCCGAGGCGCTGCCGTTCGTGAAGACGCTGCGCGAGCACGGAATTTCAGGTCGCGCAGCAGGTCAGGGAGCTATGCAGATTTCCCCGACCTTCGTGATGACGGACGATCAGGTGGCTGAGATGGCTGCGGGAATCCTCGCCGCTCTCGGATAGGTTTGCGAACTAGCTGCGGCGTCGGAAAAGCTTCTTCATCCGGCGCCGCAGTGTGCTCGGCACCGGCTCCAATTCGATAGTGTCCTGCTCTGACGCCCTGGCATACGCCTGTGTGTATCGCTCGTGGAGGACGGAGCGAATCTCGTCGGGGGAGTACGCCCGACGCGCACGCTCGTTCCGCACCGCGAGGACTCCGGTGGCCGCGACCCCCATAGCGCCGGCGAGGCCGACGAGCTTCCATATGTGCGAGGCACGAAGTGTCATGCCTCTAGGCTAAAGCCTGTGTCAGACCTCTACGCTAGAGGCTATGGACCGACGCTCGCGCTCTCAGGTGACCCTCGACGAGGCAGCCAGTGTCACCCGCACTGGCGATATCTGGATTTTCCGCGGAGCTTCCACCGCCGACAAGGCAATTCAGACGCTCACCAACAGTCCGGTCAACCACGTCGGCATGTCGGTCGTGATCGACGATCTGCCACCGCTCATGTGGCATGCGGAGCTCGGTCATTCGTTGCAAGACATGTGGACCGGGCGCTTCCAGCGTGGCGTGCAGCTGCACGATCTGAAGGCCGCCGTGCAGGTGTGGGGAGCCAAGTACGGGCAGCAAGGTTGGCTTCGGCAACTCGATACCCCGGTGACGCGTGAACAAGAGGATGCGTTGCTGCGCACCATAGCCCGCCTGGACGGCACGCCGTTTCCCTCCACCGCCAAGCTCGCGTCACGATGGTTCGGCGGGCGCGTCCCGAAGTTCCGGAAGAAGCCCGAAGCGCCCGCGTCGGGCATCGAAAGTGCCTACTGCGCCGAGGTTGTCGCGCAGACGTACGAGGCAATGGGTCTGATGGTGGGAAACCGTCGCATCAACTGGTTCGATCCCGGCAAGTTCTGGAGCGGCGATCAACTGCCGCTTGCACCCGGAGTGGCACTCGGCGACGAAATTACCGTGACACTCAGCGCCGCAGACCTCGAGGCAGGACGGAATCCGGCAGGGCAGTCATAAAGTTCGTGACTGCTCGGCAACCACGCGTCCGCCTACTTCCAGCCATCCTTCGGGTGAGTAGGTGGTGTGCAGGATCGATCCCCGTCCCTGGGTGATACGAAGCGATTTGCGTAGGTGATCGGTGATGCGCAGGGCTGCCGAGCCGGTAGCTTCGTCCTCGGGGATGCCCTTTTCCGGTGCGAACATCCGTGAGCGGATCGAAGATTCGAGCTTGTCCTGCCATGCCCACAGGTAGGAATGATCGGTTTCGTAGTCCGACGGAACCGCGTCGATTACGTCGTCCACCGTTTCCAGGGGGTAGAGAGCAAACTCCGGCGCCCATTCGGCGCGAGCGCGAACCCACGTGAGGTTGCTGCTGCGGCGTACACCGAGTTCACCGGCGGGGACGCCGAGTGTGGTCACCGGTCGAGCCTGCTCGTGCAGCCACCAGGTGAGACCGACTGTGGGATGGCCTGCAAAGGGGAGTTCTGCTGCCGGAGTGAAGATCTGGGCACTCGCCCGAGCGGCGCCCACATCGGGGAGATCGACAAAAATCGTTTCACTGTACCCGAGCGTCGCGGCGACTTCCTGCCGTTCGGATAGTTCGACCAGTGATGCGTCGACAATCCCGAGTAGGTTGCCGTGCTTTCCGTTCTCGTCCGTGAAGACCCGGACCACACTCACTTCGATGCCCATCGGTCCACATTAGCGCGCCGGAAAAACGAATAAACCCTCCCCGCCGTGGAAGGCGGGGAGGGTCTTTCGTCTACTGCGTCGGTCTGGGATCAGACCTGTGCGGCAGCGAGGATTTCATTGGCCTCGACAGCCTGCGCGACACCCATGACGATGGAACCGGCACGGATCGCTTCGAAGATGACCTCACGGGAAACGCCTTCCTGACGGAGGGTGTTCTCGTGAGCTTCGAGGCAATGGTTGCAGCCGTTGATCGCGGAAACCGCAAGCGACCACAATTCGAAGTCGGCCTTGTCGACGCCCGGGTTGCCGATGATGTTCATCCGCAGGCCCGCACGAAGGTCGTCGTACTTGCCGTCAAGGTAGCCCTTGGTGCGGTAGAAGACGTTGTTCATGCCCATGATCGCCGCTGCGCCGAGCGCTGCGTTGTAGGCCTCAGCGGACAGGTTGTCTGCCGCCTCGGCTGCGATCTCCTTGAGCGTGGTCGCCGACTTGGTGGCAGCGGCTGTTGCGAGGAGGGTGCCCCACAGCTGCTGCTCGTTCAGAACCGTGGTGCGCGCAATGGAACTCAGGTTGAGCTTGAGATCCTTGGCGTACTCGGGAAGCGAATCTTTCAGGTTGCCGACGCTCATGATCAGACGCTCGCGTTCAGCAGCTCGCCGGCGTTGATCGTCGGGTCGCCCTTCTTCCAGTTGCAGGCGCACAGCTCGTCGCTCTGCAGAGCGTCGAGAACACGAAGAACCTCGTCGACGTTACGGCCGACGGAACCGGCTGTGACGGAGACGAACTGGATCTCGTTGTTGGGGTCGACGATGAACGTCGCGCGGTCTGCAACGCCGTCAGCGTTGAGGACGCCGGTGGCCTCGGCAAGCTCGCGCTTGAGGTCCGAGAGCATCGGGAAGGGGAGGGTCTTGAGCTCGTCGTGCTGTGCACGCCACTGGAAGTGAACGAACTCGTTGTCGACGGAAGCGCCGAGAACCTGTGCGTCGCGGTCTGCGAACTCGTCGTTCAGCTTGCCGAATGCTGCGATCTCCGTGGGGCACACGAACGTGAAGTCCTTGGGCCAGAAGAAGACGATGCGCCACTTGCCGGCGTAGTCGTCGCTCGTGATCTGAGTGAAGTAGTCGTCGGGCTGCTGAGCGTCGACCTTGGAGAGGTCGCCGCCGATAACGGCCTTCAGGTTGTATGCCGGGAACTGGTCGCCGATTGTCAGCAGAGCCATATGTCTCGTCCTCCTACTTGTCTTGTGAACAGGTTTTTCTCACACGCACGATCACGAATGTTTGTGATCGAAAGTTCTCGATACCGTCGAAGCGGGTCTCACCGTCATGGTGCGTGACCGGCGCTTTTTGGTATGAGTCCATTCTGCATCAAAGTGGTCAAAAGGTAAAGGTGATAGGTGGCACTACACTGATAGCCATGGCTGATCAGACTTATCAACCTTCCTTGTCACAGCTGCGTGCCTTCGTCTCAGTGGCCGAACATCGGCACTTCGGCACCGCCGCAGCACGTTTGAGTGTGAGCCAACCCACACTGTCGCAGGCGTTGGCAGCGCTCGAATCGGGTCTCGGCGTGCAATTGATCGAACGCAGCACTCGGCGTGTTCTCGTCACAAGCGAGGGTCAGCGGCTCCTCGGCCAAGCAAAGCTGATCCTCGAAGCCGCCGACGGATTTGTCGCGAGCGCCGCCGGAATAGGGGATCGATTGGCCGGGCCACTTCGGATCGGGCTGATTCCCACTGTCGCGCCGTACATCCTGCCGTCACTGTTGCCGGCATTGCGGGCGTCCATGCCGACGGTTGCACCTCACGTCATCGAGGATCAAACCGCACGACTGCTCGACTCGCTGCGCTCCGGTGCCCTCGATCTGGCCTTGCTCGCGCTGCCCGCCGGTGCGCCTGGGCTGATCGAGATACCGCTCTACGATGAGGATTTTGTTCTTGTCGTCCCAGCAGACCACTCGTTGGCGGGACGCAGTGATCTCACCGCTGACGTCCTCGACGAACTGCCCTTGCTGCTTCTCGACGACGGGCATTGCCTGCGGGACCAGACACTGGATCTGTGCCGCTCCGTCGACGCCCACCCGCTCTCCGGGGATACACGGGCAACATCCTTGGCGACGATCGTGCAGTGTGTCGCCGGTGGGCTCGGTGTGACCTTGGTCCCCGAATCGGCTGTGCCGGTGGAGAGTCGGCGGGGTGAACTCGCCACGGCGACATTCACGGCACCTGCCCCTGGCCGGACAATCGGACTGGTATTCCGCTCGTCCAGCGGCCGCGCCGAAGGGTTCAGGCAGTTGGCGGAGCTGGTGAAATCCGTTGCGCCGGGGCGGACGATCCCTCAATGACCCCTGTCGTTATGACCGGAACCAGTACTGCTCGATTCCTTCAGATCAATATTTGACGGGTTTGGCATCCGGAAACCCCGGAAGAAACTCCGGAGCCTTGTGGAAATTCCACATCCCTCCGGGTTCAATGGTCTTGGCGTCGAATGTAGCCGGATTGGTCTCGAGGATTGGCCGACGAGGTGCAGTGTTGCTGTTCAGTCGGCGAATAGGCCTATTTCGTATTCGCGGTTCTCTGTTATCTCGATGGGTTTACAAGTGTATTTCGCGAACTCGAGTACTTTGTCGAGGGGAACGCCACTCTGACGGGAAATTTGGAGTCGTGTCGTCGATCCCGAGGATTTCCTTCACGATCTCAACAGCCATATCATGCAGAGCGTAATCTTTGATTAATCGATTATTTCCCTTGTCGAAAGCTTCGAGGTACCACATGTTTCACTTTCCTGCTAGACGACTTGGTGCGGCGCGGATGGTCTGCCGCATCCATTGAACTTGTCGGGTTCGAGCTGACAATCGAGGCCCAGGCTCGGTTCAATCCGTTAGATTTGAGACTTCAAACTCACTATTTCGGTCTATCTTGAAGGGTTCGTTAATGTATTTAGTGAACTCGGGCACTTTGTCGAGGGGTACGTCATTCTAGGATCCAGACGGGTAAGTCGAAGCCGCTGTCGTCAACGCCGAGAATATCTTTCACGATTTCGGCAATCATATCGTGCAAAAGGTAGATCTCGGTTTGTAATTCGGTGTCGTTGTCGTAGGCCTGGAGATGCCACATAAACTTCTCTCCTGGTTTGCGGGTGGAGTGGCGGGTCCGGAGTCGTGAAGTCGATCTGATGAACCGTCGGGCTCGACTGGTATTCGAACTCTCGATGGTTGTTACTCAGTTAAGAATGCTACTTCGTATTCACAATTTTGGTCTATCTTGAAGGGTTCGTTAATGTATTTAGCGAACTCGGGAACTTTCTCAAGAGGTACGTCATTCTGACGTATCCCAACGGGTAATTCGAAGTCGCTGTCGTCGATATCGAGAATTTCTTTCACGATCTCAACGGACATTTCGCGTAAGAGGTACTCCCCGGCTAATAATTCAGTATCGTTGTCGAAAGCTTCCAAATACCACATGTCTCACCTTTCTGTTCGGCGGCTTGGGTCGGCGGGTTTGGTCTGTGTGCCTGTATTCGCATCGTATTCTCCTAGATGCGTGCCGTTCTTGTTGTATTTCTCGACGGCACCGTGCTGATAGTCCCATTCGTAGATGTTGCCTTTGTCATCTTTCCAGCGCTTTCGCTCGTTCATTCTCTTGACTAGTTTGGCATTCGGGAATCCGGGGAGGTGCCGCGGTGCGGGATAGTAACCGAGCGTGTTTCCTCCGCCGCCGGTGTTGGCATTGAAGGTAGTCGGGTTGGCTTCGAGCAGTGGTTGCAGCTCGTTGACCGCACCCACAGCAGCAGCCCCCGCCGCGGCGACGCCACCGACCACCGCTACGGCGACCGCGTCCACGGCGCCGAGTACCCCAACGACACTGGCAGCGACCACACTTCCCGTCGCTCCGGCCGCGGCGACGGTACCAGCACCGAGGGTAAAGAGTGCGGTGACTGCGCCGGCCAAAGCCCCGACGATGATGGCTTTGCCGACGATGTCGAAGATCTTGCGGTGAGCCTCCTCGATTGTCTGTGCCCACTCGTCGCAGGCGGCGGCCAGTGTGTCGTACTGATCGGCGACGGCGTTGGTAGTGACGAAGACATTGTCGAGTTGAGCCAGGACCTGCGGCATCTCGTCGGAGTCGAGTTCCTCGAGGGCGACCCACGCTGTACCCGTTGCATCGTTTGCATCGCGCAACCCCTCGGCGGCTGTGCGCCACGCTCGCCCGAGTGCTTTCAATTTGTCGGGGTTCCCGTTGGGCCACATGTGTCCCTGCAGCCAGGCAGTAATCAACTCCCACCCGAGCGGCGGGTCGGTATCGCCGCCGAGCGCCCCGTGAAACGCCGGCGCCGACACGGTCGGAAGCTGCGACGCCGGCCCCTCCGGGGGCTCCGGCGGGTTGGTATTCGATCGCTCGGTGTTGGCGTGGTTGACACCGGTCGCCGCGAGTAGATCGTGCAGTTTGCTGAACGCGTTGACAATGTTTGTTCCGGCGGCGACGGCATCAAATGCGGCGGGGTCATAGCTCGCGGCCCACCCGGCTCCCGCGTTGTCGGTTCCGGCGCACCCCCAGTTGGTTTGGAGCGTTTCACCGAGCAGACGGATCACACTGTCAGTGCTGTTGCTGACCGTCTTGTACTGTGTGGCAGCGTCGACGAGGACTGCGGGGTCCATTGTGATCGGCGCCATCAGGGCCACATCCCACTGTTGTGTCGCGCGTTGGCGAGATAGCGATCGTGCGCGCCCTGGGCCATCGATTCGAGTTCGGACAGTGCAGTGCGCATGTCTTTCAGTTCGCGGTGCAAGGTTTCGTGTTTGGTGCGGTGGGCATCGGCGGCATCGCCGTCCCAGTCGACGTTGAGGGCCACGACTTCCCGTTCGACGTCGGTGATGCGGGCTTCGACGCGCATGCCGATCTGCTTCGCCCTGCCGACGAGACCGAGGATTTGCTCGGTGTCGGCAGAGTACCGGCCCATCAGAAGTCCATGTTCAGTCGAGTACCCGAAATGCTGCCGGCATTCTGGTCGTCGGTCCTTCTGTACTCGGTAGCTGCTTGATGCAGCAGTCCGGCGTCCTCGGTGAGTGCGCCCGCGACCTGGCGGGCGGAGTCGACCCACTCGGCCCACAGAGCGGCGTGGGTTCGGGACGCGTCCCCGGTCCATTCGGCTGTCATCAAGGATTCGGCATCGCGGCGCAACGTTTCCACGTCGTCCCAGAATTCGTCGGCGAGGTCTGAAATTCGAGTCGCTGTTGCGTGCATCTGTTCGGGATCGCAGCGCATCATTGCCCGCCAATTGATTTCTGGTACAGGTATTTTGCCTTTTTTGCGCTGGTAATGCCCACGATGGATCTACGCATTTACTGGTCCCCCCGGTCAGTGTAAATCTCGATGGAGTCTAGACCAATGTCGTCGCATGTCACTAACGCGAGGTGTTTGTCCGGAGTGTGCGGGCAGAGGTTTGGGCATGCACATTTTCGCCGACGGGTGTCAGCGAAAGTGGACTCGAGATGTGTGACTACTTCGCAGCGATGACCGCTCCGGGATTGAGAATCCCTAGAGGATCGAGCGCATCTTTGATCTTCCGGTTCAACGCCATTACGTCCTCGCCAAGCTGAGCTGGCAACCAGTCGCGCTTGATCCGGCCCACTCCATGCTCGCCGGTAATGGTGCCGCCCAGTGCAATTGCCAGATCCATGACCCGACCGAATGCAATCTGGGCGCGTTCGGTCATATCGGGATCAGACGGATCGAACACGATCAGCGGATGAGTGTTTCCGTCGCCGGCGTGCGCCACGGTGCAGATAAGGACATCTAGATCCGCGGCGATGGCTTCCACCCCGGTGATCAATCGTGGCAGTTCTCGCATCGGAACGCCGACATCTTCGAGGAGCAGATTCCCCAATGCTTGAACGGCTGGAAACACTGCCCGTCGAGCCGCAGTGAAAGCATCGCCCTCTGCTTGGTCGTCTGTCGCGAAAACTTCGGTGGCCCCGTTGTTTTCACACGCTGCGACAATGCTCTCGATCTCGAGTACGCCAGCGGCGCCGTGGGCATCGGATTGGGCCAGAATCAGTGCCCGAGCCTTCCGGTTGAGCCCCATCCGCACAGAATCCTCGACGGCATTGATGCTGGCGTGATCCATGAACTCGAGCATCGCCGGACGCATATTGCTGGTGATCGCCAAGACTGCGTCGGCAGCTTCCTCGACGGAATCGAACGACGCCACGACAGTGGAAGCGGGCGGCTGCGCCGGAATCAGACGCAAGGTGATCTCAGTGATGATGCCCAGAGTGCCCTCACTGCCGACAAATAGTTTCGTAAGTGATAGTCCTGCAACATCTTTCAAAAGAGGTCCGCCCAGTGACACCGCGGTGCCGTCGGCGAGCACTACCTTCAGGCCGAGCACATAGTCGGTGGTGACGCCGTATTTCACACAACAGAGTCCACCGGCATTGGTAGCGGCATTGCCGCCGATGGAACAGATTTCGAACGACGACGGGTCAGGTGGATACCAGAGTCCATGCTCAGCGGCAGCTTTCTTGACCTCGGCGTTCATCAAGCCGGGCTGAGTTACGGCCACCCGGGCTACCGGGTCGATGGTGATCGCGCGCATTCGCTCGGTGCTGACCATGATGCAACCGTCGACGGCGCTGGAGCCACCGGAGAGTCCTGAGCCTGCGCCGCGCGGAACCACGGGAACACGATGTTCGGTGGCCCAGCGCATCACGGCCTGGATATCTTCGGTGCAGGTGGCCCGGACAACCGCCAGGGGGTTGCCTGCATTCGGATCGGCTGCCCAGTCTTGGCGGTAACCAGCCGTCAGGTCCGGATCGCGCAGGAGTGCACCATCCGGCAGCACCGCGATCAGTTCTGCCAGTCCCGTCGAATCAACCGAAGTCATAACTCCATCATGCGCGCAGAACTTGGGGATGCGAGGTGAGTTGGCGGAACTCCCCGCTAACGGCCCTTCGGTTTGCCCGTGAACCGGCCACCCGAACTCTTGGTGCCGCCCGACTTGCCGCTACCCGCTTTGCCGCCGGCCTTGGCTTTGCCGCCGCTGGTATTGCGGCCCGAGACACTCTTTGCCGTTCCGGCGCTCTTGGCTTTGTGGTCGGCTTTAGCCGCTTCGGCACGGCGTTCCTTCGCTGCCTGCTTAGCTTTGACCGAACCCTTGATCTTCTCGGCCGGCTGGCCGTTGCGCCCGCGCGAACTCTGAGCGGTACGTCCTCGCACGATGCCGATGAGTTCTTCGACCAATTCTGTGGTCTTGGACTCCAACCATGCCAAGGCGATCGGGGACTCGGGAGCACCGGCAACAGGACGGAAGGTCAGATCCTTGCGGTGGTGCAACCGCGCAACTGAATGCGGAACTACAACAACGCCGATGCCGGCCGCAACCAACTCGATGGCGTCGGCGATAGTTTCCGGCCGCTCGGCTGCTGCCTTACCTGGACGCGTCGGCCATTCGAGGGTGTCCTCGAGAGGGTTGAGCACAATCTCGTCGTCCAGATCGGCGACAGAGATCTGTTCTACAGCGGTGAACACGTGATCCTTCGGGATCACCACGACCGGTGTCTCTGCATACAGGGAGATTGCGCTGAGTTCTGTGCGATCGATCGGCAACCGAACCAGGCCGGCGTCGGCCTCGCCCGCCCGTAGCGCCGCCACAACCTCGAGAACCGGAAACTGGACCAACTCGAGACGGACGTCTGGAAGCCGCTCGTGCCACACCCGAATCCACTTGGTCGGCGTTACCCCGGGGGCATACGCGAGTCGAAAAATTGCCGGACTATCCGCGTTGCTCACCCGGCAAGGTTACCGCCTTGGTAAAACGCGACGCGATGGCTGGCTACTCTTGTTGCATGACGTCGAACAAAACGCCCCAGACGATGAAGCCGACGACGGCTGCCAAGAAGCTGGGTGTGTACCTGGAAGCAACACCGAAAGAGTTCCAGGAAGGCGACGTGACCCGTGAAGAACTGACCGCGCTTCAGACCGAAGCACCGGAGTGGCTGCTGGAACTGCGCCGCACCGGCCCGCACCCGAAGCAGGTCATCGCCGCAAAGCTGGGCATCTCCATCGCCGGCCTTGCTCGCGGCGGCGTCGAAGAGGCGCTCACCACGGATCAGGTTGCTGCCCTGCTGGAAGAAAAGCCCGAGTGGCTGGAGAAAGAACGCGCCCTGCAAGCGGAGGTGCGCGCCGAGAACCTCCGTATCAAGGAGAAGCGCGCATCGCGCCGCAATCAGCCGCGCAAGGCTCGTAGGGGCTAAAGCCCCCTTGCGCCTTTTCGGTAGTGCCCACTGCCAAAAAGGCGCACAGGGTGTCAGCCCTCGACGATGCTGAGCTCGTCGAACACGATTTCACCCAACGCGTCGGACTCCGGGATGTCGACGACACCGAGCAGTGCCCAGCCGTGATCACCCTCCGGGTCCTCGAGCACCTGACGTACTCGCCAGAACTCGCCTTCCTCGACTACCTGGAACAACGCCGGCCCACGCGCAGACGGTCCTGTTCCGATGGAGCTGTACTCCTCGAAATAGGGGAGCAGTTGCTCTTCCCACTCGGCGGCGTCGATACCGTCGTCGAGGTTTTCCAGTTCGTTCCACTGTCGCCGCGACGCGAGGTCGATCCGGCGGAACATCGCGTTGCGCACCATGACGCGGAACGCGCGCGGGTTGGCCGAGATCGGGCGCGGAATGTCGGCGCCGAATGCAACCTCTTCGGTGTCGGCTTCGGCTCCGGGGTCGGTGAGCGACTCCCACTCGTCGAGCAGGCTCGAGTCGACCTGACGGATCAACTCACCCAGCCACTCGATGATGTCTTCGAGTTCTTCGGTACGCGCCTCGGTAGGCACCGTCTGGCGCAGGGCGCGGTACGCGTCCGCGAGATAACGCAGAACCAGGCCTTCGGAGCGGGTGAGGCCGTAATGGCTGATCAATTCGGCAAACGTCATGGCGCGTTCGATCATGTCGCGCACGACGGACTTGGGGGAGAGCGCAAATTCGGTGATCCACGGATGGCCGCCGCGGTACATCTCGAAGGCGGGGAACAGTAACTCCGCCAACGGTTTCGGCCAGGTGACCTCTTCGAGGAGTTCCATCCGCTCTTCGTACTCGATGCCGTCGGCCTTCATCTGGGCAACAGCCTCACCGCGGGCGAAGTGCTGCTGACCCATCAACACCTGACGGGGATCGTCGAGCGTCGATTCGATGATGGACACGACATCGAGTGCGTACGTATCGGATTCGACGTCGAGGAGTTCGAACGCGGCCAGAGCAAACGGCGAGAGCGGCTGATTCAAGGCGAAGTCGCGCTGCAAGTCCATCGTCAACCGCGCCATGCGGCCGTGCTCGTCGGGTTCGTCGAGGCGTTCCACGATGCCGGCGCTGAGCAATCCGCGGTACAGCGAGATCGCCTTGAGGATGTGCTTGCGCTGCGCCGGACGCGATTCGTGGTTGTCCTCCAACAGATGTCGCATCGCGTCGAAGCAATTACCGGGTCGGGCAATGACATTGAGCAGCATGGAGTTGCTGACGGAGAACCGCGACACCAGCGGTTCCGGTGATGCCGCAACCAGGCGGTCGAACGTCGCTTCGCTCCACGACACAAAACCTTCGGGAGCTTTCTTGCGTTGAATTTTCTTGATCTTCTTCGGATCGTCGCCGGCCTTGGCGACCGCCCGCAGATTGTCCACCTCGTGTTCCGGCGCCTGCACGACGACGGTACCCATCGTGTCGTAACCGGCGCGGCCGGCGCGACCCGCGATCTGATGGAACTCACGAGCCTTCAGGTGGCGGGTGCGGACGCCGTCGTACTTGGCCAGACCCGTCAGCAACACAGTGCGGATGGGGACGTTGATGCCGACGCCGAGTGTGTCGGTGCCGCAGATGACCTTGAGCAGACCGTCCTGGGCGAGGACTTCGATGAGCCGTCGGTATTTGGGCAACATGCCGGCATGGTGAACGCCGATGCCGTGGCGAACCAACCGGGAGAGCGTCTTGCCGAATCCCGTCGTGAAGCGAAATCCGCCGAGCGCCTCGGCAATTGCTTCCTTCTCCGTTTTGGAGCAGAAGTTGACGCTCGTGAGCGCTTGCGCGCGTTCGAGAGCTGCGGCCTGCGTGAAGTGCACGATGTACACCGGAGCCTGGTTGGTGGTGACCAACTCTTCGATGGTCTCTCCGACCGGTGTGGTGGCGTACGAGAACATCAGGGGGACAGGGCGTTCGGTACCCGAGACGACGGTGGTGGGCTTGCCGGTGCGACGCGTGAGGTCCTCGGAAAAGAAGTCCACTTCGCCCAGAGTTGCCGACATCAGCAAGAACTGGGCGTGCGGTAGTTCGATCAGTGGAACCTGCCACGCCCACCCGCGATCCGGTTCGGAGTAGAAATGGAACTCGTCCATCACTACCTGGCCGATGTCGGAATCGGGGCCCTCCCGCAACGCGAGATTAGCGACGATCTCCGCTGTGGCACAGATGATGGGAGCCGACGAGTTGACCGCAGCATCGCCGGTCATCATGCCGACATTCTCCGCGCCGAATACCTCGCACAGAGCAAAGAACTTTTCGCTCACCAAGGCTTTGATGGGTGCCGTGTAGTACGTGCGCTTGCCCTGGGACATCGCGTAGAAGTGCGCGCCGATCGCCACCATCGACTTCCCGGAACCGGTTGGGGTCGCCAAAATGACGTTGGCACCCGAGACCAGTTCCATCACAGCCTCTTCCTGGGCAGGATAGAGCGTCAAACCACGCTCGATCGTCCAGGATAAGAAGGCGTCGAAAACGGAATCGGGATCCGCGTTGTCGGGGAGCAGTTCCGTCAGCAGCACTTGTACAGGTTAGCCGCTGGCGGTGATCAGGTTGCGCTGCGCTCGTCGGAGCCCATCGCATCGAGTACCGCCATGCGTGTCGACGACGAACCGGTGATGGTGTTTTCGCCGACCCCGGCAATCAGCATGTGCCGCCAGTGCGCCTCGTCGAATACCAGTGGCGCGGTGTTCGAAAGGAATTCCTCGATCACCTGAAGGAAATGCATGGGGTCGTCGCGGAAGGGGAAGTGCCCGGATCCACGGAAAACTTCGAGTCGGGAGTTGGGCATCGCCGCATGCGCGAGGTGCGCGTGCGAGACGGGAATCACGGAATCCTCGTCACCCCAGATCAACTGAACCGGCAGATTCTCCGTCAGATAACACCGATCGAGCATCGTGACGACCTGACCTCGCCAGTCGACTACCGCGCGCAACGTCCGCAGGTATGCCTCGTAGGCCGTGGGGTCTGGTAGTTCGGCGAGAACACGAATCAGGTCCGGAGTGTCGTGCAGCATGGTTCCTGGACGCAGGTTCGATCCGTGAACGGCGCCGGCGAGACTACCGGCGAAGCGCACGATCGGCATCGCTCCGGGAATGCGCAGAAGTTTGAGGACCTCGTTGACCACCGGCACCGACATCAACCGGAGAATCGGATGGACGTCTTTGGTGATGCCGCCGGTCGAGACCAACACGAGTCGATCGACCATGTCGGGGAACTGGTATGCAAATTGCATCGCCACACCGCCGCCGAGCGAATGCCCGATGACACTGACGTGTTCGATGCCCAGAGTGGACAGCAAATCGCGCATGCCGTTGGCGTAGGCCGCTACCGAGTAATCGGCACGAGGCTTGTCGGAGCGACCGTGTCCGAGAAGATCGGGGGCGATGACGGTGTAGTTCTTGGCCAGGTGGGGGATGATCTCTGACCACGTGGACGAATTGTCGCCAATTCCGTGCAAGAGCAGAACTGCAGGGCCGTCGCCGGCAATGCGAAAAGCTCGACGGTAACCGTGAATCGTCCGAAACATCATCCGCGGTTCCTCGTCGGGAACTGGCCGGAGCTGCCGCGTTCGGGGTCTGCTCATGTCGCCTCCAGTATCAGCGCGTGACCACTGTTGACTGAATCGCTCCGATTTGTTGAGCCGTCAACAAAAGTCACGCAGAATTTGAGGCTATCCGACAGATGTATCGAGAACAACATCTCAGGTAACGACGTGGTTGCGGAATGCGCACGATGTGCGCAATTCCGCAGCTCGTATGTCAGTTTCGGTCGGATTCGCCGTCGTCCGGCGTGTCGAACTCTCCATTGCCTGCCTGTTCGGCCAGGAAGCGCTCGAATTCGGCACCGATCTCGTCTCCACTGGGAAGGTCGGCCTCACCGGCGAGCAGTGACGCCTGCTGTTCCTGCGCCGTCACGAAGGTGTCGTACTGGCGCTCGAGAGCGTGGACTACGGTCTGAACTTCTTCGTTCCCGGCTATGTGCTCGTTAACCTGTTCGAGGACACGCGCTGAAGCCTCACCCAGGGCGGCGAGTGGCAATTCGAGTCCGGACACCTCTGCCACATTCTCGAGCAAGGTCTCGGACGCAGCCGGGTAATCGGTCTGGGCCAGGTAATGGGGAACGTGAACGGAGAAACCGACAGCTTCGTGGCCGTGCTGGCTCATCCGGAATTCCAACAGCGACGACGCACTGCCGGGAACCTGAAGTTCGCCGGACCAGCGCTGGTGGTCGCCGATCAGATCCTTGTTCGTGGAATGCGCCGTCAGACCCAACGGGCGGGTGTGCGGAATCGCCATCGGGATCGCATTGAGTCCGATGGTCTGGCGCACGCCCAGCTGTTCGGCGAGCAAGCGGACAGCGGTGGTGAAGCGCTCCCACTTGAGATCGGGTTCCATGCCGGCAAGCAGCAGGAAGGGGGTTCCCACCGTGTCACGAAGCGCGTAAAGGTTCAGAGAGGGGGCGTCGTAGTCCGAGAAGTGATCGGCCTTGAACGTCATCGTGGGCCGGCGTGATCGGTAGTCGATCAACTCGTCCACGGCAAACGACGCGACAAGTTCGGTTTCGAGGCTCTCGCGCAAATGCTTCGTCGCAAGTTTTACGGCGTGACCCGCGTCGGAGTAGCCCTCGAGTCCGTGGATGAGAACCGGGCCCTGGCCGTCGGCAGCCGACAACTGGGGTGCCGGGAATTCCAGCTCGTACATTTTCGACTGGTCGTCCATCGCAGTCCCCTTCTTTCGCGGTGCGTGTTTCCAGTGTCCACTATCGGCGGTTGCCGATTCGCAGTGGAGTCGGCAGTGGAGTCGTCTTTACGCCGAGGTTCCTTTGGTGGAACGTGTCCGACGTGCTCAGGCATTCCCGAATTCCGACGCGGATGCGTTCGCCAGGAGCGAAGCGTGCCGGTTCGGGTTCGACACCGTCGCGCAGTGGGCGGAGATCCACGATCCGGGAGATAGGACATGGCAGAGTGGCGAAGAGGTACTGCCGTGGTGGATTTCTCCCATTCGGCTGCAGCCGAATGGAGGCACACGTGATGGTCGGTCGGGGATCGCGCAGGTCGATGCTCACAGGCGTCGTGGCTGTAGTTGCTGCGCTCGGATTGGTATCGGGGTGTTCCTCGTCGGTTTCCGGGGACGCTCAGCCTGATGCCGGCGGACAGACACCCGCCGCAGCAGGGTCGAGCGCTTCCAGTGCGGCAGCGTCGACACCACCAAGCACTACGGCTTCATCCACAGCAGCGCCGCTAGCGGACCTGTTGCTGACTCCCGCAGAGTTTCCGCCGCCATTCGACGCAGTAGTGCTTCCCGCGCAAGCTGTTCCGATGGCCGCGCCGGATCTGGTGGGCGTTCCGCGCGGAGCAACCGTCGACCCCGCAGACTGCGCCCCACCCGAACAGGACTACGGGCCGACGGGCACCGTCATGGCCGTGGGCACCGACAATGCGAGTAGGTCGACAATCTCGGTGGAGCTCACTCGGAGTGACACCAGCCTGACCACGTTGGAAGCGCAGACCGAAGATTGCACCTCGATGAAGGTGACCGCAAACGGAGTGACGTCGACGGTCACGACGGCAATTTTGCCGCCTTCGCCGATCAACGCCGATCAGACGTTGTCCTTGCGGAGGACGGTGTCCACGCCATCCGCGGCTACCGGGGACCAAACGATGTTGACTCTCATGGCCCAGGTCGGTGACGTGCGCATTGCTGTCACGCTGATGACATTCGGTGCAACCGAGCCGTCCACCGCGCCGCTGGACGAGGCATTCACCGCCGCTGTTCAGAAGGTTCGCGCGGGCAGCTGAGGATAATGCACGAGGCACCGACAATCATCGCGTGATCGGTGCCTGTGTTCGTGATTCATCCACAGCAAGATCGGTTGTCCACAGCTGACCTTGACGAGCGACGTTTTGCCAGGTCGAGCGCCGCAGGTCGGTGGCCGCTCTTGTCATGGTCTACGCATGACAACACCACCGTTTTCCCGGGAATTCGAATCCTCCGACGACCAGGCGCAGAGTTGGGCGTCGCGTGAGTCCGAACACCTTTCGGAACCTGGCGAGCTGATCGCCGCGATCCCAGCGTTGATGGGGTTCAGCCCCGAAGATTCCGTCGTCGCGTTGTGCCTGATGGGCACCACACCGAAAACGCTCGGACCGATCATGAGACACGACTACTTTCCGAACATCGGCTCCGAGCTGGCTCCGGCGATGCGCTCGGCCCTCGAGCAATTCGTTCGAGTCTGTGCGACAGAAGGAACAGTCGCGGTGATCCTGGTGATGATCGGAGACCATCCGTTGGGGGAATTATTCGATATCGCAGCGGAATTCAACGACATGCTTACCGGCAACTGCGTCGAACTCGTCGATGTGTTCGCAGTACCGGTGATCGCGAGGGGCCGCGACTGGATGAGCATCCTCGCGCCGGATCGGTATGGGCGCCTGCCCGATCCCGGTTCATCCTCTGTCGCGGCCGCCCAGGTCCTCGGCGGCCGTGTCATCCGAGCGTCGCGCAGCGAGTTGGTGCGCTCGGTTCGTGGGCAATCGAGCAACCACGCGACGATCGGGTCGTTGATCGACCAGGGGCGCGCGCAGATCGCGTCGGCGCGGTGCGAGGCGCACTGCTCGAACGATCCCTTCGCTCAGGTGCGCCGGGAGGTCGAGGAAGTTCTGGCGTTTGTCGAGCGGATGCGGCGCGGAGTATTTCCCGACCCCCGCGAATGTGCACACCTGGCACTGGTGTTGTCGGACGTGCGCGTCCGAGACACTGTCATGGGTCTAGCGGCCACGGAGTACGCAGATGCCGCGGAAGCGTTGTGGACGATCTTGACTCACGAGCTTCCGGTTCCCGAATGCTCTTATCCCGCTACGCTTCTGGGATTCTTCGCCTATGCCCGCGGTGATGGCCCACTCGCCGGCATCGCGCTCGCGTATGCGCTGGAAGCGGACCCCGAATACAGTCTGGCCGGCTTGCTCGACAACTCGCTGCAAGCCGGCATGCGACCGGACGGAATTCGCAGGCTGGCGGAAGTCGGACTCGACCTCGCCCGGGACTTCGACGTGAGTGCGATGCCCGAGGCGAGGTGAGTTGGACCTGAAGGACTCGAGCGTCGCAGATCTACCGAGCGGAGTGCGATGCAGAACCGAGGTCCTGTAGGAACTGCCAGGCATCCGCGACGATCACGTCGAGATCGGTGCGCGTCGGTGTCCACCCGAGTTCGGCAATTGCCTTGTCGCTGGACGCGATCAAGACGGCCGGGTCGCCGAGACGACGTGGCGCGTCTTCGACATTGATCGGCAGTCCCGTCACCCGAGCGCACGAAGCAATGACCTCGCGGACGCTGAATCCGGCACCGCTACCGAGGTTGTAGATGCGATGCTCGGACGGCGTGGACTTCTCCAAGGCGAGGAGATGAGCCTCGGCGAGATCGAGCACGTGGATGTAGTCCCGCACGGCAGTGCCGTCGGGCGTGGGCCAATCGGTGCCGAAGACCGCGATCTTGTCGCGCTGCCCGAGGGCAACCTGCAGGATCAACGGGATCAAATGTGTTTCGACAACCCGGTTTTCACCGGCAGACTTGTACGCACCCGCGACATTGAAGTACCGCAAGCTGGTGGCGGCAAGACCGTGCGCGACGGAGTACGACGTGATCGCGTGGTCGATGGCGAGCTTGGACGCTCCGTACGGATTGGTAGGCCGAGTCGGAGCAGTCTCCATGATCGGAGTCTGCTCAGGCTCGCCGTACGTCGCCGCCGTCGACGAGAACACCAACCTCGGAGTCCGAGAGGCGCGGATGGCCTCGAGGAGCGCGAGGGTTGTGACTACGTTGCCCTGCCAGTACTTTTCGGGATGCAGTACCGATTCACCGACGAGTGACTGCGCGGCAAAATGCAGTACACCGTCGAAAATCGGGGAGTTGCCGAGGACCTTCGCAGCCGTCTGAGCTACATCACCTTCGATGAAGTCGGCGCCGGCTGGGACGGCGTCGGCATTTCCGGTGGAGAGGTCGTCGATCACAACGACCTCGTGTCCGCGTTCGAGTAGCACTGTGCTGCAGACACTGCCGACATAGCCGGCACCGCCGGTAACCAAAAGTTTCATGAAATTCCTCAGACCAGCTTTACCTGTACGGCGTGCGCCATTTCTTCTGCCAACTCCACACCGTCGTGGCCGGGCACGATGATGGTCACCGAACCCGGGCGCGTCTCGACGGTAACCCTGGCGTCCGGAACGACGCCGGCGTCTCGCAGTTGCGCGATCACATCGGGATCGGACTGCACGTGCTCGGCAAGCCTGCGCACGACCACAGCCGTCGGCTTGCCCGCGGGAACGTCGGTGAGACGCATCAAGGTTTCGGCGGGATTGCTCGGCCCGTCCAGACCCAGCTGATCCAGCCCGGGAATCGGATTACCGTACGGCGACGTGGTCGGGTTGTTCAGAACGACGACGAGTCGGCGCTCGACGTCCTCGCTCATCACATGCTCCCAGCGGCACGCCTCCGCATGCACGTCTTCCCACTTCAAGCCGATGATGTCCACCAACAGTCGTTCTGCCAAGCGGTGCTTGCGCATGACTGAAACGGCAAGGTCGCGGCCCTTGTCGGTGAGCTCCAGGTGTCGATCGCCGGCAACCATCAGCAATCCGTCGCGCTCCATGCGCGCAACGGTCTGGCTCACGGTGGGTCCGCTCTGCTCGAGCCGTTCGGCGATCCGCGCCCGGAGTGGGACGACGCCCTCTTCTTCCAAGTCGTAGATCGTCCGGAGATACATCTCCGTGGTGTCGACTAGATCCTTCACACTCAACCCCTTCGTCAACGGCCATTCTACCGTTCGGTTCCGGAAACTTGTGCCGCTCCATCAGCGGCGAGTCCGGCTGTTCGGCCGGTGGCGACATCCCTGGTGTGACGGCCTGGACACACTTTCGAGATCAGTGTGGTGCACGGCACGAATCGACCACGAAGTAGCGTGTTCACATGACCGCCTCGATCAGATCTGACGAGGACCCCACGACGCCTCGAGCGAATCGAGTTGTGGTGTGGAGTCCGGAGTACCTGAGTTATCGGTGGAGTAACGATCACCCGATGAATCCGACCCGCCTCGACCTGACGATGGAACTCTCGCGTGGCCTCGGACTGCTCGAGGGAATCGAGTTCCTCGAGCCGACACCTGCCAGTGACGTCGACCTCCTCCGCATACACACGCCCGCCTACCTCGCCGCCGTCAAAGCAGCGGGCCACTCTGCATCCAACGGTGTTACCGGTGCGGATGTTCCCCACGGTCTCGGGACCGAGGACAACCCGGTCTTCCCACAGATGCACGAGGCGAGCGCAATTCTTGCCGGTGGTTCCCTGGCGGCTGCCAAGGAAATCGCGTCGGGGCGCACACGTCGAGCCGTCAGCATCGGCGGCGGAATGCACCACGCGATGGCGGACTGGGCATCGGGATTCTGTGTCTACAACGACGCGGCCGTCGCGATCTCCTGGCTGCTCGACAACGGGTACGACCGCATCGCGTACATCGACGTCGACGCACATCACGGTGACGGTGTGCAGCACGCTTTTCTCGGCGACCCACGAGTCTTGACGGTGTCTCTGCATCAGCATCCGGCAACTCTGTGGCCCAATACCGGTTGGTCCAGCGAAGTCGGGGACGGCGCAGCGGAGGGTACGGCTGTCAACATCCCGGTGTTGCCGGGAACCGTAGACGCATTGTGGCTGCGGGCATTTCACGCGGTGGTGCCCGGTGCGATCGCCGCGTTCCGGCCCCAGATCATCATCAGCCAGTGCGGGGTCGACTCGCATCGGGAAGACCCGCTCGCCGATCTGGCGCTGACCGTCGACGGTCAACGAGCGGCGTTTATCGCGATGCGTGATCTTGCCGACCGTTACTCCGAAGGACGATGGCTGGCGGTCGGTGGTGGCGGGTACGGACTGGTGCGCATCGTGCCGCGGGCGTGGACGCATCTCATCGCGGCAGCGCTCGATCGTGACATCGACGTGAACACGCCGCTTCCGGACGGGTGGAAGGAAAGGACCGGGGCCATGGCGCCGGGCGTCGAACTTCCCGAGATCATGGGAGACGGCGGCGACATCAACTTCTCGAAATGGGACGGGCCGGGCGGTACGCCCGAAACCGGAGTGGCGTCGGTAGACCGAGCACTCACCCGCATCGATTCGGCCATCATCGCGACGCGCCGCGCTGCGTTTCCCCTTCTCGGACTCGACCCGGAGGATCCCCGTGACTGAACAGTCCGACCCCAAGTCCGACCCCAAATCCGACAGCGAAGCCAAGGCAGACGCTGCGGTGGACGCGGCGCACAATTATCCGCACGAGTGGGTTGTCGACGTGCTCGCCTCGGACGGCGGCGCGGTTGCCTTGCGTCCGATCGTCCCCGAGGACGCGGACAAGCTTGTCGAATTCCACGGCAAGCTCTCCGAGCGCACGCGGTATCTGCGGTACTTCGGCCCGTACCCCACGATGTCCAAGCGCGACGTCACGAACTTCACGACGGTCGATCACCACAATCGGGTCGCGTTTGTCATGATGCTGGGCGACGAGATTATCGCGGTCGGCCGGTACGAGCGTCTCCTCGACGTCGGTGACGGCAAGTCGGCGGAGGTGGCATTTGTTGTCGCCGACGCCCATCAGGGACGCGGCCTTGGCCCCATCCTGCTCGAGTACCTGGCAGCGGCAGCCGCGGAGAACGGGCTGACGATGTTCGTGGCGGAGGTCCTGTCCGAGAACCGCAACATGGTCACCGTCTTCCGCGAGGCCGGATATCAGGTCAGCCGAACGTTCGACGGGGGAGTGCTGCGCCTGGAGTTCGCGATCGACCCCACAGAAGCCCTTGTGTCCGTGCGTAATTCCCGTGAGCGGGCGGCTGAGGCCCGGAGTATGGGCAACGTGCTCAGTCCGCGGTCCGTGGCCGTGATCGGGGCGTCGGCCGACCCGGCGAAGGTCGGTAACGCCGTGCTGACCAACCTCCTGCGTGGCGGTTTCACCGGTCCGGTCTATCCGGTCAACGCCGAACATCGTTCGGTACACGGAGTTCGGGCCTACAAGACTGTTCGCGAGATTCCCGACGACGTTGATCTCGCGGTGGTTGCGGTCCCCGCCGAATCCATCAGTTCGGTGCTCGACGACTGCCTCGACAAGGGCGTCAAGGCGTTGGTTGTCGTGTCTTCGGGATTCAGTGACAGCGGACCGGACGGTAGGGCGTCGGAGCGAAAGCTCGTCCATGCCGCCCGCGCCCACGGCATGCGTCTCATCGGGCCCAATGCGCTGGGCGTGGCAAACAACGATCCAGCGATTTCCCTGAACGCGACGCTGGCGCCGGTTCTTCCGGCGGCAGGCAACGTCGGCTTCTTCTGCCAGTCGGGTGCTTTGGGAATCGCGATCCTCGACGAGGCGGCGCGGAGTCGAATCGGGTTGTCTGCCTTTGTCTCTGCGGGCAACCGTGCCGACGTGTCCGGCAACGACCTTCTGCAGTACTGGGATTCGGATCAGTCCACCGAAGTGGTGCTCCTGTACTTGGAGAGCTTCGGTAACCCTCGAAAGTTCTCCCGGATCGCACGGCGGGTGGCGCGCAAGAAGCCCATCGTCGCAGTCAAGAGTGGACGCCACGCAGTGCCGCCCGTGCTGGCGGCCACCGGAGTCGAGATCGACGATTCCATTGTCCGCGCACTGTTCGAGCAGGCCGGTGTCATCCAGGTCGGGTCGATCTCCCAATTGTTCGACTGCGCACTGCTGTTCGGTTATCAACCGTTGCCGGCCGGCCCGCGTCTGGCCGTCATCGGCAACTCCACCGCTCTTGGTGTGCTGGCCGCAGACGCGGCCCGTAGCGAAGGGCTCCAAGTCAGCGACCCCATCGACCTGGGCGCGCAGGCCAGTCCGGAGTTGTTCGCGTCTGCCGTGCGTGATGCCTTGGCGTCCTTCGACGTCGACGCCGTCATTGCGGTGTTCGTCCCACCGGTCGCCATCCCGGTGGAGCCCTTCGCGAAAGCGCTCAAGGATGCGGTAGCTGGATCGGACAAGCCGATTCTCACGACGTTCCTGGCCGCGGAAGGTGTGCCGGAGGTGCTGACGGTCCGTGACGACGCGGGCAATCCGACTCGCGGATCGGTGCCGTCGTATCCGGGTCCCGAACGTGCGGCACTGGCGTTGGCTCGGGCCTGGCGATACGCCGAATGGCGAAGCAAGCCCGCGTCCAAGGTGGTTCGGCCCGCCGGAATCGACTCGGAACGGGCTCGTCAGATGGTTGCCGCGTGGCTCGAAAACTCGCCCGGCCGTTGGCTTTCCGACTTCGAAGCAGCGGAACTTCTGGCGTGCTACGGCGTCGACGTCGTCGAATTCCGCTCGGTCCTGAGCGAGGACGAAGCCGTCGAGGCAGCCGACGCACTCGGGTACCCCGTGGTTGTGAAGGCAACCGGCGAGCTATGGCGCCACCGCCCGGATCTTGGTGGTGTCCGCCTCGATCTGGTCGGGCCGGATTCGGTTCGACTCGCGTACAGCGACCTTGCCGCCGCATCGGGGGAGCCGCTCCTACACGTGCAGAAGATGGCGCCCAAGGGCATCGGGTGTGTTGTGGCCGTGCAGGACGACCCGTCGTTCGGTTCGCTGATCTCGTTCGGCTTGGCCGGCGTGATCTCGGATCTTCTCGGTGACCGGGCCTACCGAGTCCTGCCGCTGACCGAGGACGCCGCCACCGAATTGATCGACGCCCCCAAAGCCGCGCCGCTGCTCTCCGGATACCGCAACGCTGTCCCGGTCAACAAGGGTGCGCTGGTGGATCTGGTTCAGCGGATCTCGACGTTGGCCGACGATATTCCCGAAGTTCGGGAGCTTGCGTGTGAGCCGGTACTGGCGTCGGCTGTCGGCGCCGAGATCACGGACGCCCGCGTGCGTATCGGACCGGAGCCGAGCGCCGTGGATCTGGGACCCAGACGACTGCGCTGAAACCCCGCGTTCGACACAAAAAAGCCGGCCACCGTACGTTCCCGATGGGAGAACATACGGTGGCCGGTGAGTGTCACACGCCGCCGCAATCAGCTGGCGTAGGAGCGCAACTTCTCGGCACGATCGCCGACACGAAGCTTGCCCATGACCTCACGCTCGATCTGGCGCACTCGCTCGCGGGAGAGCCCGAAGAGCTTGCCGATCTGGTCGAGGGTGCGCGGCTGGCCGTCGTCGAGGCCGTAGCGCAGCCGGATTACCTGCTGCTCACGCTCGTCGAGGGTGCCGAGCACACTGCGGACATCGCTGTGCAGCAATCCGGCAATGACGGCGTTCTCGGCCGATGTTGCCTCGGCATCTTCGATGAAGTCACCCAAAGGTGCTTCTTCGTCGCTGCCGACGGGCATGTCCAGGCTTACCGGGTCGCGGCTGTGGTCGAGAAGATCGGCGATCTTGTGTGCCGGGATTCCCGACTCCTCCGCCAATTCGTCGTCGGTCGCTTCGCGTCCGAGCTGCTGATGGAGTTCGCGTTTGATCCGGGCCAGCTTGTTGACCTGCTCGACGAGGTGGACTGGTAGGCGGATGGTGCGGCTCTGATCAGCCATTCCGCGGGTGATGGCCTGGCGAATCCACCAGGTGGCGTACGTCGAGAACTTGAAGCCCTTGGCGTAGTCGAACTTCTCCATCGCGCGGATCAAGCCGAGGTTTCCCTCCTGGATCAGATCCAGGAGCGGCATTCCGCGTCCGGTGTACCGCTTGGCCAGCGATACGACGAGTCGCAGGTTCGCTTCCAGGAGGTGGCTGCGTGCCGACTCTCCCTCACGAACGATTGTTGCGAGATCCCTCTTCTTGGCAGCTGTCAAACGCTTTCCCGTAGCCAGAACGTGGCTGGCGTACAGCCCCGCTTCGATTCGCTTCGCCAGTTCGACTTCGTCTGCTGCTGTCAGCAGTGCGGTGCGACCGATTCCGTTCAGATAGACACGGACCAGGTCTGCTGACGGGCTCTGGGCGTCCAGATCCGCAGCGCTCGGACGAATGCGAGTAGTGGTGCTGGGGCTTGTCATGACTTGCCTCCCTATCGGCGGTCTCTCACAAGGTTCAACGCGTGAGAGTTCCGAGATAGTTCCCGCACCGATTTCGTCGAAATTGCTCTGACCTGCTGTGTTCCCCGAGCCGTCCTGAGAAGTTGCTGAGAACCCGAAAATCTGCAACTCAATCGGAACTCGACTACGTGACCGGCAACACCAATCCGTGACGTACGAGTGACACGAGCAGAGTGACGACGCCGGCACTGAGAGCTTCGGGGTCTTCACCGTTCGCGGCGGCAAGAAGTTCCACCAATTCCTCGACCACAAGTCCGTCGGCCCGCAGCCCCGCCAGTAGCGCGGCACCGAGGTCGTCGATCTCGTGCTGCCAATGCGGTCCGTTGCCACGGTGAATCCGAGTGACAACCTGGTGCCACCCTTCTTCGCCAGGCAGATAGACGCGTTCGAGGGCGGTGTTCGGATCGACGACAAACCGCTCCTGCAGCACGTCGTGTTCACGCAGCCAGGCAACCCGGTCGAAGTACGCCAGCGCCTCGGGCCCGAGCGGGTCGGCGAAACCGTGGAGGAGGTCCTCGGCCATCAAGTCAGTCGGGGAGTCCGTTCGGCGCAGGAAGACGAAGCCGAATCCCACACCTTCCACGTGCGATTCCTCGAGATGATCGAGCCACGCATTGGCGCGTTTCTCGGTGGCGGGGTCCCGCGGGTCCTGACCGCCGTCCTTGAGCCACGTCCCGACGTACAGCGCGGGATCCGCGACATCACGCTGCACCACCCAGGCGTCGACACCGTGTGCCGGGAGCCACGACGCGATCCGCGATCGCCAGTCTTCGCCTTCGATATGCACCCATGACGCGAGTAGCGCTGCGGTGCCACCGGGATTCAGATAGTCGACGGACCGCGAGATCATCAGTTCGCTGGCCCCGTCGAGATCGAGACCGGAATCTCGATAGGTGTGGTGAACGCGTGCCTCGCCGACGACAAAGGGGGGATTGGCGACAACTTGGTCGAAGGTTCGTCCCTCGATCGGTTCGAACCACGAACCCTGATGCAACTCGACGTCGAGGCCGTTGAGCGCCATGGTTGCTGCGGTGAGATCGATCGCGCGTTGATTGATGTCCGTCGCGGTGACGGAATCAGCGTAGGTCTTGGCGTGCAGGGCTTGGATTCCGCAGCCGGTGCCCACATCGAGAACCGTTCCGACGCGAGACGTCGGCGTTGCCTGCAGCAATGACAGTGAGGCATGTCCGACACCGAGGACATGGTCGCTGGTCGTGGACTGCTTCGGCCGAATTCCCCCGTCCAGGTCCGAAATCACCCAATGATCGCCGGCGCCGACGTCGATCGGCCGCAGATCGACGGCTGCACGCACAGCGGAGTCGGCTGAATTCTCGAGCAGACCGGCTTCGATCGCATCGTCGACGGTCAGCGGCGCCAGCGCGGCGGCGACGTCCTCGCGAGCACAGTCGTCGGCCAGGAGGAACAACCGGATGAGAACACCGATTTCACCGTGCTCACGGCTCGCGCGTCGCACCGGAACCGGTTCACTGCGACCGAGCGCTGCGTGAACTTCCGGACCGAGCAGCTCGAGCAGGGTGTCGGTGTCGAACCGATTGCGCAGCAGTGCCGTGCGCAGCGCAGGGGTGATGGACAGGAGTGTTGTGCTCACCCGGACATTCTCGCAGGCGAAGAATTTCTACCAGGTGATGCGTCAGCTCTCGATGATGTGATGCGGACTCGACTCGATCTCGCCGGCGGCCCGGCGTCGGCCGTCGTAGCGACTCGGCTCGTCCTTCGTGCGCGGTGGTCGATCATTTGCGATGAGGACCGCGATCCACGGAAGTGGGATGGACGCACCGATAATCAGCATCGAGACCCAGCCGTTCTCCCAAATGCCATACGCGATGGCAGCCAGAATCAACGCGGGAAAACGGAAAGCCATGATCGTCATGTACTTCCGCACGCGCGCTTTGTGCTGCTCGTCGATGGACAGCTGTGCTTCGGTGATCAATACGGGGTTGTCGGGTGTTCCGGCTTCGTCGGGGTGACCGAACGCGCCATTTCGTGCCATAGCTCCACTGTTCCACTCTCGGCCGACAATTGCACACGCGGCCCGACGGTCGCACTGCTGCCGCACAGACGGCATTATTGGAGGTATGAGCACCCAAACCAAGGAACGTCCCGACGTCTCGACCGACGAAACGACCGATGACGACACCCCGAAGGTCTTTCACTACGTCAAGAAGAACAAGATCGCCGAAAGCGCCGTGATGGGCACGCACGTGGTTGCACTGTGCGGCGAGGTCTTTCCGGTCACCAAGTCGGCGAAGCCGGGATCGCCCGTGTGTCCCGACTGCAAGAAGATCTACGAAGGACTTCGCAAAGGCGAATGACCGGGCAATCGGGAACGGCCTCGCTGGGCCGGATCCGATCCGCAGTCCGAGCTCGGCGACTCGACAGTGTCAGCGCAGTCGGTTGCCGGGTTCGTTTCTGCTCCGTTGCCGCCGCAATCCTTGATATCCGAGTCGGCGCGCCGACTGCGCGGGCGACCAAAGGTCGGAACTGTCGCCGGATCGGACTTGTCACCGGATACCCGAATCGGACTTGTTGCCAGGTGCCACGTCAGAGTGGCCACCGGTCCGGCGCTGCTGTCGTCGTCCTGCTGTGCGGCCAACCACTCGCGGACCTGTTCCATTCGCGTCGCTCGCGCCGGCCAGAATTCCTGCACCGTCGCGTTGAACTCGGCGCCGAGCACCACCGCAAAGCCGAGGAAGAATGTGAACAGCAGGAAGGCGATCGGCGTCGCCAAGGCTCCGTAGGTATAGCCGGTGCCGGTGACAAATCCCAGGTACCAGCGCAATCCGGTGCTCGCGGCCATGAAGAACACACCGGCAACCAGTGCGCCCGCAAGAAGTCGATGCCACGGCAGGGACTTCGGCAGCGCGACTTTGTACAGCGTTGTCAGGCCGATGATGACCAGCAAACCCACGGCCGGGTAGTAGAACGTGTCGACGAGGTTGGATCCCACGTCGTACCACGACGGCGGCAAGACCCGTCCGATCATCGTCGGGCCGAGGGCGACCATCGGCAGGATGAACACGGCCATCCCGAGGAACATCACGTAGAGCAGTAGCGCAAAAATCCGCTGCCAGATCGGGTTACGCGCATCCTTCTGCCCGTGCGCTTCGACAATCGAATCAACGAAAGTCGAGATCGCCGACGAACCGGCCCACAGCGACAGCAGGAAACCGACCGAGATGATTTCCGGCCGGCCACGCTGGAGAACGTCGGTGACCGTCGGCCTGATGATCTGATCGACGACGCTTTCGCTGAATATGGTCCCGCTGAACGTGACGATCTTCGACTCGATGATCTCGACTGTGTTCGGTCCGAACCAGCCGCCGATGTAACCGATCATGCCGAGCAGTCCCAGCAGCAGGGGCGCAAGCGAGAGGGTCTGCCAGAAGGCGGCTGTGGCGGCTTTGCCGAAGATCGAGTCGTCCCAGGCCTTGCTCAAAGTGCGGCCGATCAGTTGGCCCGTACGGCGCAGCGGATGCCATCTGCGGTGATGCAGATCACTTCCGCGCGTTTCCGGGCCGGCCTCTTCGCTCATGATCACTCCAGCATTCCTGATGACACACCCCGTTGCCCAACCGTGGCGTCGCCGTGTCGCACATTTTTCCGCGGTGACGTTGTGTCTCCGATCTCGTGAAACCTCGCCGAGGGGAGGGGATCGGTAGTGAATCAGGCCATGCCCGGGCGCTTCGGGTGCGGCTTTCGTCGGTGCCGACAGTTAGGCTCGTCGCCGGACATTCATGAAAAATCTAGGAGCGCGAGGCAACAGTGCGATTCCAGCGGAGGCGCGCTTATGACGTCTGAGACAACGGCGACAGAAGTGACAGGGGCAGCCGAAGTGAACAACTCGACCGAGAGTGCCGGAGCGCAACCGACGGCCTCGACAGGGTCGCTTCGCGCGTGGCAGCGGCGGGCACTCACCAAGTACTTGGCGAGCAGTCCTCGGGACTTTCTCGCGGTGGCAACACCGGGTGCAGGTAAGACGACATTTGCTCTGCGAGTGGCGTCGGAACTGCTTCGCGACCGGACTGTCGACCAGATCACCGTCGTCGCGCCCACCGAGCACCTCAAGCATCAGTGGGCGGAGTCGGCGCAGCGTTCGGGCTTGTCGTTGGATTCGCGGTTCTCCAACTCCACCGGCCAGACGTCCAGCGACTATCACGGCGTAGTTCTGACGTATGCGCAGGTGGCGGCGCATCCCACTAAGCATCGGGTCCGGACCGAAGGTCGCAAGACCCTCGTGATTCTCGACGAGATTCACCACGGCGGTGACGCAAAAAGCTGGGGCGAGGCAATTCAGGAGGCGTTCGGCGACGCCACCCGGCGCTTGGCACTGACCGGAACTCCGTTCCGAAGTGACGACAGCGCAATACCTTTCATTCAGTACGAGCCCGACAAAGAGGGATTGCTCCGATCCAAAGCCGATCATTCCTACGGCTACTCCGACGCGCTCAAGGACGGCGTTGTCCGTCCGGTTGTCTTTCTCGCGTATTCCGGTGAGGCCCGTTGGCGCAACAACGCCGGCGAAGAGTTCACCGCCCGGCTCGGTGAGCCGCTCAGTGCGGAGCAGACCGCCCGCGCCTGGCGCACGGCCCTCGACCCTGCCGGCGATTGGATTCCCGCTGTCCTGCAAGCAGCAGACACCCGTTTGGGGCAGCTGCGTTCCACCGGTATGCCCGACGCCGGTGGATTGGTCATCGCCACAGACCAGACTGTTGCTCGCGAATACGCCAAGGCGTTGACGGCGATCACGGGGGAGGAGCCCACCGTGGTCCTCTCCGACGACCCCACCGCGTCCAAGCGCATTGCGGAATTCGGTGCGAGCGACCAGAAATGGATGGTGGCGGTGCGCATGGTGTCGGAGGGCGTCGACGTTCCGCGTCTGGCTGTCGGCGTGTATGCGACCAGCGCATCGACACCGCTGTACTTCGCGCAGGCAATCGGCCGATTCGTGCGTTCACGGCGTAAAGGCGAGACCGCCAGCGTCTTCCTGCCGTCGGTACCGGTGCTGTTGGACCTTGCCGCACAGTTGGAGGCCCAGCGCGATCACGTCCTGGGCAAGCCGCACCGCGAGAAGGACGGCCTCGACGACGATCTTCTCGCCGACGCCAACAAGCAGAAGGACGAACTCGGCGAGGAAGAAAAGGCGTTCACGTCCCTGGGCGCCGACGCCGAGCTCGACCAGGTGATCTACGACGGCGCCTCGTTCGGAACCGCCACGTTCTCCGGCAGCGACGAGGAAGCCGACTATCTCGGTCTGCCCGGTCTGCTCGACCCCGATCAGATGCGCGCTCTCCTGCGTCAACGCCAGGCAGAACAGGTGAACAACAACACCGCGAAAGCGTCGGCTCCAGCGCCGACTGCCGCAGTAGTCGCGGAGCGCGCTGCCACCGCCGATCAACTGGGCGCTTTGCGACGCGAGCTGAACGGTCTGGTCGCGATGAATGTGCACCGCACCGGCCGGCCCCACGGAATCATTCACGCGGAATTGCGTCGTGTGTGCGGTGGCCCGCCGACGGCAATCGCAACTGTTGATCAGCTCACCGAGCGCATTGCGATCCTGCGTAGCTGGTAGAAATCCTGAAGACGGCAAAACGGGCGATCACAGTGACGTGATCGCCCGTTTTGGCGTTCATGGTGCGCCTCGCGAAGAGGCCACCCCCGGCTGACAGGTTAGTTTGCGGGTTCACTCTCGGAGACGACGGCATTCATCTCGCGAAGTCGATCCGCGTGTTCGGTTGCGTGGTGTCCGCAGAAGAGAAGCTCGCCGCCGGTGGGAAGCACGGCGCGTACGCGTGCTCCGGCACCGCACCGGTCGCACCGGTCGGCAGCGGTCAACTGTGGGCTGGTCAGTGTTCCGGGCATGACTCCTCCGTACTGGCTTGACGGCTTTCGTGCCGCGTGCCTGGGGCCTGGTCCGCCGCGTCGGAATGGCGCGGTAGATCCACTCTTACAGACGTTTGGCGTTCATGGGTTGTTCCCGGAAGAGTTTCTTAGTGTTGTGTCTCACTGGAAATGCGCTGGGCAGGCATTCTGTGGGCAAAATTGTTCGCTGAGAGCTGATTCAAATCCGCGTGTGCAGAGCGATATTCTGGGGCGATGAACCAGGACCCGGGAACGGACGTCGACGCATCGGTCGAGTTGCTCCATATGTGCACACACGCCGAATGGGAGCGCGCGCAGGAGATCGGGCAGCGCGTCCCCGACGGATTTGCCGCTGAGGGTTTTGTGCACATGTCGACGCCCGCCCAGGTTCATCTGCCGGCCAACCGGATCTTCGCGGGCCGAGACGACGTAGTGTTGCTTGCCCTCGATCCGGCTCTGCTGGGAGCCGAGGTCAAGTGGGAACCCGGGGTGCCGTCGGATCCCGATTCGATGCGTTTCCCGCATCTGTTCGGACCGATCCCCGTCGCCGCGGTTACCGCCGTCACCGAGTATCTCCGCGACGAGAACGGTGCATTTCCGTCCCTGCGGTGACGCGATGGAACACGCAGCGCGGCACTGGCCGACGATATTTTCGCCCTCCTGCGAAACTTGTCACAGATCGGCGCTACCGTTGATATATGAATGTAGAAGTCACCCCTCTACCGGGTATCGGGACTCGTAAGGATTTTGTCCTGGCCTCCGGTCGCCGCGTGGGTGTCGTCACTCATCGTGACGGACATACGGACCTCATCGTGTCCAAGGAAAACGATCCTGACGCGTGCGCCGCGTCGTTGCCTCTCACCACAGAAGAGGCCGCTGCACTGAGCAACTTGCTGGGTGCGCCGCAGCTGGTGGCCCAGCTCGAAGACGAACACAGCGACATACCCGGGATCAGAACCAAACAGCTGTACATCAAGGACGGCTCCCGCTACGACGGACAGACACTCGGCGACACCGGGATGCGGACACGCACCGGCGTCTCGATCGTCGCCGTGATGCGTGCCGGGCAGGTGAATCCGTCCCCGAACCCCGACTACACGTTCACCGGAGGTGATCTGCTGGTGGCAGTCGGCACACCCGACGGCTTGGCTGCCGCTGCAAAAATTCTGACCAACGGCTGACTGGCAGGTGGATACAACCACACTTGCACTTATCGAACTCGGCGCGGTCTTCTTCGCGCTCGGACTTCTGGGAAGGCTCGCAGCACGATTTGGCATGTCGCCGATCCCGTTCTACCTGATCGGTGGCCTGTGCTTCGGTCAGGGTGGATTCATCCAACTCGGCGACATCGGCGAATTTGCGCACCTCGCAAGCGAAATCGGCATCGTTCTCCTTCTGCTCCTGCTGGGACTCGAGTACACCGCAGCCGAATTGATGACCGGGCTCAAACGGTCGAGGGTTGCGGGAATCGTCGACATCGTTCTCAACGCCACCCCGGGCGCCGTAGTCGGGCTGATGCTCGGGTGGGGTGTTGTCGGCGCGACGGTTATGGCCGGTGTCACTTACATCTCGTCGTCGGGGATCATCGCAAAAGTTCTCAGCGACCTCGGACGCCTGGGCAACCGCGAAACACCGGTCGTTCTCTCGATCCTCGTGTTCGAGGATCTTGCGATGGCGGTGTACCTGCCGATTCTGACGGCGATGCTTGCGGGTGTCAGCTTCATGGGTGGACTCGAAGCTGTGGGAATTTCGCTGCTGGTCATCACCGTCGTGTTGGTGGTGGCCTTGCGATACGGCCGGTATGTCTCGGCTCTGCTGGACAGTCCCGACAGCGAGACATTGCTCCTCAAGTTGCTTGGTGCTGCCCTGCTGGTGGCCGGCGTCAGTTCTGCGATGCAGGTCTCCGCGGCAGTGGGGGCCTTCCTTCTCGGTATTGCGATTTCGGGTTCGACGGCACATAACGCCAGTCGGGTGCTCGAGCCCCTTCGTGATCTTTTTGCAGCGATGTTCTTCGTGGTGTTCGGACTCAGCACCGATCCCAGCACCATTCCGCCTGTGCTCGGGTGGGCCGCCATATTGGCCGTCGTGACCGCGATCACCAAACTGATCACCGGGGCATGGGCGGCCAAACGTCAAGGTGTGGCCCGTATGGGTCAGGCCAGAGCGGGAGCGGCATTGATTGCTCGCGGTGAGTTCTCGATCATCATTGCCGGTCTGGCAGTGTCCGCGGGCGCCGTGGAACCGGAACTAGCCGCGCTCGCAACGGCATACGTGCTTCTGATGGCCGTGATCGGTCCCGTTGCGGCTCGAGTTGTCGAACCGGTCACCTCGTTCTACATCAAAGTTCGCACAAAGTCCTGATCGGTGGACGAGATCGCACGGCTCAACGAGCTCGTGATCTGATGGTGAGCTGGAGACAAAAGAGCCGCTCCCCGACGAATGGGGGAGCGGCTCTTCTGTGTGGAACTGGTGTGACTAGTCGAGGTAGTCGCGCAGAACCTGCGAACGCGACGGGTGGCGCAGCTTCGACATCGTCTTCGATTCGATCTGGCGGATACGCTCACGCGTGACGCCGTAGACCTGTCCGATTTCGTCTAAAGTCCTCGGCTGACCGTCGGTGAGACCGAAGCGCAGGCGAACAACGCCGGCTTCGCGCTCGGACAGCGTCTCGAGGACCGACTGCAGCTGATCCTGCAGCAAGGTGAACGAGACGGCGTCAACTGCGACAACAGCTTCGGAGTCTTCGATGAAGTCGCCGAGCTGACTGTCACCCTCGTCGCCGATGGTCTGGTCGAGAGAGATGGGCTCACGCGCGTACTGCTGGATTTCCAGCACCTTCTCCGGCGTGATGTCCATTTCCTTCGCGAGCTCTTCCGGCGTGGGCTCACGGCCCAGGTCCTGGAGCAGCTCACGCTGGATACGGCCGAGCTTGTTGATGACCTCGACCATGTGCACCGGAATACGGATGGTGCGGGCCTGGTCGGCCATGGCGCGGGTGATGGCCTGACGGATCCACCACGTTGCGTAGGTCGAGAACTTGTAGCCCTTGGTGTAGTCGAACTTCTCGACTGCACGGATCAAGCCCAGGTTGCCTTCCTGGATGAGGTCCAGGAACGCCATGCCGCGGCCCGTGTATCGCTTTGCGAGCGAGACGACGAGTCGGAGGTTGGCTTCGAGGAGGTGGTTCTTGGCGCGGTTGCCGTCGCGGCAGATCCAGCTCATGTCGCGGCGCTGAGCTGCGGGCAGCTTCTCGCCCTTGTCAGCAAGATCCTGCATGATCTGCACGGCGTACAGGCCGGCCTCGATGCGCTTGGCGAGTTCGACTTCCTCTTCGGCGTTGAGGAGTGCGACCTTGCCGATCTGCTTGAGGTACGCGCGAACGGAGTCGGCAGACGCCGTGAGTTCGGCATCCTTACGAGCCTGACGAAGTGCCTCGGACTCTTCCTCGTCCCAGACGAAGTCGCCGGACGCTTTGTCCTTGTCGGTCGGTTCCTCGGTGGCGGGCTCTTCGTCCTCGCCGACTGCGACGACCTCGACCTCTTCGAGGTCTCCGTCCGTGATGTCGATGTCTTCCAACTCGACGTCGCCGTCTTCTACATCAGGATCCCCGGCCTTTTTGGGGCCGGCCTTCTTTGCTGCGGCCTTCTTCGCCGGAGCCTTTTTAGCGGGGGCCTTCTTAGCTGCTGCCTTCTTGGCGGGGGCCTTCTTCGCCGGTGCCTTCTTGGCGGCCGGAGCTGTGACGGTGGCCGCCTCCACGGCTGAAGATTGTGGCTCTGACTCTGATGGAGAATCAGCAGTCTGACGTGTATCGGTGGCTGCCACGTACGCCCTTTCGTGACGGTGTCGTGCGGCGTCACGCCAGAGTGGTGATCCGGCGGAGAGGTCAATGGTTGTGGCCGGCGCGCAGCCGGACTCCACCATTGTAACGACTCTCAGGAAACTCTTACGTCACGACGGGCGTTAACGGCTTTTTTCGCACCGGATTGATCCCTTGTTTCACCCTTTTGGTTGACCCGTCGGCAGCGGAGTCAACCTAAATTTTCGATGCGGCGAGGGCAGCGCCCGCGATTCCGGCGGTGTTCAGGAGGGCGGCAGGAACCACTGGCGTGCGGTTGGTGAGTAGCGGAATCCACTTCTCGTGTTTACGACTGATGCCGCCGCCGGCGATGAACAAATCGGGCCACGTCAGATCCTCGATCGTGGTGAGCACCTTCGAGACCTCGACTGCCCATTGCTTGTAGCTCAGCTCTTTCTTCTCCTTCACCGACGACGCAGCTCGATGTTCGGCTTCCTTGCCGTGGACTTCGAGGTGGCCGAACTCGGTGTTGGGCAACAGAACTCCGTTGTGCAGAATCGCAGACCCGATGCCGGTTCCGAAGGTCAGCAGGATGACAACCCCGGACGCGTCCTTGCCGGCGCCGTAGGTGTCTTCCGCGATACCTGCGGCATCGGCGTCATTCAGAACGGTGACGGCGCGGCCGCCGAGTGCCTGACCGAACAGTGCAACAGCGTCGGTTCCGATCCAGGACTTGTCGATGTTGGCGGCGCTGCGGGCGATGCCGCCGGTGACGACAGACGGCAGGGTGATACCGACGGGTCCGTCCCAGCCGGCCTGCTCGACGATCTGCGTCACAGTCGTGGCGATCGCCTCGGGAGTCGAGGGTTGCGGCGTCAGGATCTTGATGCGCTCACCGATCATCTCGCCGGTGCTCAGATCGATGAGTGCGCCCTTGACTCCGCTGCCGCCTACATCGATGCCGAAACCTGTCGTTGTCATCGTCCTGCGCTCCTGAGGGCTCGAATTCGAATGTCGCGATCTGACCGAATCAAACACTAACCCGAACGGGTACGCGTGGTGCGGCGCAACGATGGATGTGTTGCGATGGTGGTGTGCGCCCACAAGAGATTTCCCTGTCCGAGTTGTCCACGGATTCGCTCGATCCTGCCGAACTGAGAGTGGTGGCGGTGGCCGTCGCGGAACGCGCCGGCGCCCACGTTCGAACCCGCCGTCCGGAAGTATTCGGTGTCGTCGGTTCGGGTGAGACTGAGAACGGTTCCGACGCCGGAACTGTTGCGGCGAAGAGCACACCGACCGACCCGGTGACGATCGTCGACACCGAGACGGAACAGGTGATCCGGGATCTGCTTGCGACGCTCCGACCGCACGACTCGATTCTCGGTGAGGAAGGTGGCGGAGATGCCGGCGACGTCGTCGGGGTCCGCTGGGTTGTCGATCCCATCGACGGAACTGTGAACTTCCTCTACGGAGTTCCGGCGTTCGCGGTGTCGGTGGCGGTGCAGATCGACGGAGTTTCGGTGGCCGGCGCGGTAGTCGACGTGTCGGCGCGGGCGACCTATTCGGCGCACCGCGGTGGCGGCGCCACGATGACCACCGAGGACGGTGTGGTCAGTGAGCTCGCCGCCAACCCGGTGGTCGATCTGTCAATGGCGTTGGTGGCTACAGGTTTCGGATACGGCGCGCAGCGACGCAAGGCGCAAGGACGGATCATCGCGGAGATTTTGCCCCAGGTGCGCGATATCAGGCGGATCGGTTCCGCGGCGCTGGATTTGTGCATGGTCGCGACCGGTCGCGTCGACACCCATTTCGAGCACGGCCTGAGCCCGTGGGATTGGGCTGCGGGTTCGTTGATCGCCGAGGAATCCGGTGCCGTGATCTGCATTCCGGGCCCGAACTCGACGTCTGCGGCGGGCGATATCGTCTACGCGTGCGCCCCGGGAATCGCCGACGAGTTCGCAGCGATGCTCACCGCATGCGGTGCGGATCGCCCGATCAGCACCTAGCAGTTCGCGCTGCCTTCAGGAGATCGATGTCCATTGCAGCAGCTTCGGCATTCGCGGGTTGCTCGGCGAGGGCGCGGAGTACCTCGCCGGCATCGGTGTTGGGGGAGATCTTGCTGAAGTAAGTGCCGAGCGAAAGATCGACGGTGTCGTCGGTGCGGCCGTCCTTGATCAGTTCGGCACACGGAGCCACCAGCCACACGGCACTGGCCGCCGCGATTCCGTTCTCCCCGAAGCGGATCTGGCCTTGGCATTGCATGTTCTGATCCACGTAGACCGGGTCGTTGCCCACCTGTACGTCGGGAGCGCTGGCAAAGCCGTAGTCCTTCAACTGGGCGGCTACCTGCGAGGCCTGGCCACTTTCGCCGTTGGCATTGAAGACTCGAACCTTGGTCGCAGCCAGCGGCGCCGGTTCCACGTCGAGCAGCGTGGTTCGGTCCACAACCGAACCGAGGGGCATCGGTTGCGGCGCGGCCGGATCGGACGAGGCCTGCGGGCGATTGCAGGCGACGGTATCGCTGACTTTTGCGTCAGCCGTGAGGATCTTGATCCACAGCGCGCTGCCGAGGACGGCGAGTACTGCGAACACCGCGACGACCGGCCACACGCGCCGGCGCCGGAACGGACGACCCTGGTCGTCGGTCGCGCTGCCTTCGGTGATCAGAGAAACCACGGTATCCCTCGACTTTCTGGACGAGTTGGAGCTTCGTCGTCAAGCCGAGCAGAGCGGGCGTGACGTTCGGTGCCTACCTTAGAGGGCGCGCGGTTCAATCCCGTTCAGGTGTGTGCTGACTGGCCGTCAACCGAATTTTGCCGAGTTGATACGTCGGCGGTGCAGCGGTGATATCGAGGTGATTTCAGGAGCGTTTTCGGGGGCGAAGATCACAAAATGCTGTGTAGTTGGTGACGATTCGCAGACTTTTTTCGGAAATGACCGAATGGGTTACTACTTTCGCGCTTACGTCGGCTACTGTCTGGCGGCCCAGGTCGTTCGACTGGGCGTCGGCTCCATGCCGTAATGACAACCAAATGAGGCACAGATCACGTTCTCGGGAGAAGTTTCCGGGCACTTTTCCACCCGCTGCCACGTTGTGCAGCGACAGGGAATGATCTCCATGCCACGGCGGTTTCCATGCGCATGACGGGATCTACCGGATTCCAGGCGTTCATGGGACCGGGATACACGAGAAGGATGAGGGGTAAGCGACATGGCAACTGACTACGACGCACCGAGGCGTACAGAGTCCGACGAGGTTTCGGAGGATTCGCTCGAAGAGCTGAAGGCGCGGCGCAACGAGGCGCAGTCGGCTGTCGTCGATATCGACGAGACCGACACTGCAGAATCCTTCGAGCTGCCCGGTGCAGACCTTTCCGGCGAAGAGCTGTCGGTTCGGGTCGTTCCGAAGCAGGCCGACGAGTTCACGTGTTCGAGCTGCTTCCTGGTGCATCACCGCAGCCGTTTGGCGAGCGATGCAAACGGACAGCTTGTGTGCATGGACTGCGCAGCCTGATAGTTCTTCGCAGCTTTACATTGCGTCCCGGCGGTCGACCCGATGTCTTCGGGTCGACCGAGGGATCAAGGCGGTCGTGAGACCGCCCACTACTTGGCTCAGTCTTCGCTGAGGGCTTTGACCAGTTCTTCGGGTCGGCGTGAGCTCACGAGCCAGTACGGCGTCGGATCTTCCGGATCGTCGAGGACGATCAACACCATGGTCTTGACCCACGGGCGGTGCTGCACAAATGCAGACGGGTCGAGCTGGCGACCCATCGCTGCGCTCTTCGCCGAAGCCGGGACGGCAGCGGCGCGTGAGATCAGATTCACTGGAATGTGCGCTCGGCCAACATGCAATTCCTTGACCCCGCCGGTTTCGACAACCTCGACGCGGGTGCGGCTGAGCCAGAACGACAGCCAGATCGGGATGGGCAGAAGCACCACGTACGCGATCAGCGACACCAGCCCCGGGCGCCCCATGTGGACTTCCGCCGCCAGGAGCGCGGCTACCGCGATTCCGGCGATCCACCACCCGATGGGCAGCCAGAGGCGCTCGGAATAGAGCGTCGTGGACGCAGGGGCTGTGGCAGCGACGTCAGGTCGAGATGTTTCGGGCACGAGTCAAGGATAGTCCGTCGCGCGCAGTAGTCCTCTCGGCGCTCCGCGCGCAGTAGTCCTCTCGGCGCTCCGCGCCCAGTAGTCCTCTTGCCAGTCTGCGCCGAGTAGTCTTGGCCCACGTGAGCGATCATCTCTCCATCGCCTTGAAGCGACTGGACCCAGACCTGCCGGTTCCGCAGCGTGCACATCCCGGTGATGCCGGTGTGGATCTGTGCTCCACCAGCGATGTCACTATCGAGCCCGGTCGTCGTACCCTCGTTGGTACGGGTATTGCGATTGCCTTGCCGGTCGGCACCGTCGGACTCATCCATCCGCGTTCCGGACTTGCCGCGAAATCGGGTTTGTCCATCGTGAATGCGCCGGGCACCGTGGATGCAGGCTATCGCGGCGAGCTCAAGGTGTGTCTGATCAATCTCGACCCGGACACAGCGGTCGAGATTCGTCGTGGCGACCGAATTGCGCAGCTCGTGGTTCAGCGCGTCGAACTGCCGGTATTCGAGGAAGTGGAGTCGCTCGACGACACCGCCCGTGGTACCGGTGGATACGGTTCGAGCGGCGGACACGCGATACTCGACACCGATGCAGGTGTCAGTCCTGTCGTAGAGGGAGTCTGAAACATGTTCGGACGTAAGAAGAAGTCAGATGTAGACGAGGAACCGACAGGTTTCTTCGAGGGCGAGGATGTCGACCAGGTCGACGAATCCGACGACTCGGATGACACGGTGAGCGAAGAGTCGCAGGGCCCGTACGACATCGCGGACCTCGAGTCCGACGATCCGACTGCCGGTCGGAACGGTCAGCGACTCGATCTCGGTTCTGTTCTGGTTCCGATGCCGCCTGGCGGTCAACTACAGGTGGAGATGGCGCCGAACGGGTCACCCCAGGCCGTGCACCTGGTCACCGAGCACGGGCGGGTCACTGTTGCCGCCTATGCGGCACCGAAATCGCCCGGGCAGTGGCGTGAGGTCGTCGCCGAACTGGCGCAGTCCTTGCGAGACGACAACTCGCCGGTCAGCATCGAGAACGGTCCGTGGGGTCGCGAACTGGTCGCGGAGACCGCTGCCATGGATTTGCGTTTCATCGGCGTCGACGGTCCGCGGTGGATGGTCCGGTGTGTTGTGGCCGGTCCCAGTGGATCGACGGCAGCCGGTGCACCGCTGGTGGCTATTGCGCGCGACATTTTGCGCGATACCGTCGTCAATCGCGGAGCGGAGCCACATCCGGTTCGGACTCCGCTGCCGGTGGTGCTGCCGCAGGCGTTGGCCGAGCAGCTTGCTGCCGCGCATGAGCAGCAGATGGTCGCGCAGCAGCAGGCCGCAGCTCAGCAACAAGTCGATCAGCAGATCGCTGCGAGCCAGCAGGTGCAGCAACAGCCGCCCACGCCGCCGGTTCCGCCGCAGCGCCGCGGCGAATCCGGTTCTGCCATGCAGCAATTGGGTCAATAACCTACGTTTGCTTCAGGCGTTCGCGGCGGTTGAGAGTATTCGGCCGCCGTGAGCGACTCGAGGCAGGTGGCCCCGAGTATCGCGGCGTCCTGGCCGATCTGGTCCAGCTCGAGCGTGCCCACGTCGGCGCGGGGGAGCGCGGCCGCCCATTCGTAGCCGACGGTCGCCGGATGAACCGGATCGTCGAGCGCTACCGCAATTCCGACCGGGACGTCGATCTCCGCAAGGGCAGCTTCGGTCAGCGAGTAGTACGTTGCGGCCTCGTCGAGAGCCGCCGGCAGATCCGGCCACTGCGAACGCCACGAACGCTCCAGTTCGCGGCCCAGCCAAGTCGGGCTGGAGGCGAGCATCGCTGCAATGACCGATTCCAGACCCTCGCTGCGCAGTTGTGACGAGGTGAACCGCGCACTTGCCGCTGCCGGTGCGTGATCGGGTGCTCCGGTCCACGGTGGCAGCGCCGCCAACACCCCCGACGTTTTGTCCGGATTGAGCGCTGCCCATTGCAAGGCAACGGCAGCGCCGATGGACACACCACCAACAAGGATTTTTCCGTATTCGACGGCAGCGGCATCCATCGCGTCGAGGTAGCTGCCGACGACACGCCGAGGATCCGGTTCGATTGCGATGGTGCGCACACTTCGAGCTGTGAGCGGCCCGCGGAACGCGTGATCCGCGAAGTGTGCGTCAGAGCCCGTACCAGGGAGAACGACGGCAACGGACGGTGGATGTGTGAGCGCCATTACCTGATCTTGCCTGGTGCCCCGAGATCACCGATCGACCGGTGTGGTTACCCGCTCGTAATGGGGCTACAGTGGCGAACACACAGCCCTTCCGTGACGCGAAACCCGTGCGTCACATTTGTTCGCAGGAGCGCGCAATGGCACCCGCCGCCGCAGGATATTTTCGCCGACTGACCCGTCGTCTCACCGAGGATGTCGATCAGTTGGATGCACAGGAAATGACCGAGTCCATCGAGGCCGTGGGAGGCCGGAAAGCATGCGACTGTCGGCGTGGTGAAGAGGTCACGATGGAGGGTCGACTCCGTAGCGTCGACGCGTGTCCGAAGTCGGGCAATGCCAGCATCGAAGCGGAATTCTTCGACGGCACCGAGGTCATCAACCTCGTCTGGATCGGCCGACGCCGCATTCCGGGCATCGAGACCGGCAAGACCATCCTGATCCGTGGCCGCGTCGGCGAGCGGGACGGGCGCAAGGCAATCTTCAATCCGTACTACGAGCTGCGCGGCGAGTAGCCGCAGCCGTAGGACCAGACACAGCGCATTTGCCGCATAACGCGGCGCGTGTGGCACCCTCGACAGGTGAGCGAACCCAAACAGCAATCGGTGATGGACCAACTCGGTGGAGTGAGTGGTCTCGTCTACACGTCGTTGCCGATTCTGATCTTTGTTCCGGTCAACAGCATCTGGAACCTCACCGCTGCCATCTGGGCGGCTGTGGGCGTGGCCGTGCTGATCGCCGCGTGGCGAGTCTTCCGTAAAGAGTCGATCCAGCCGGCAATTTCAGGCGTTCTCGGTGTCGCCGTATCGGCGTTCATCGCGCACCGCACCGGAGATGCGAAGGGCTACTTCCTCTTCGGGATTTACACGAGCCTCGCCTATGGTGCCGCGTTTGTAGTGTCCATCCTGATTCGCTGGCCCCTGGTCGGTGTCATCTGGGGTTTTCTCAACGGTCACGGCAACCTGTGGCGTCGGCACAAAGGCGCTGTGCGGGCTTACGACATCGCTACCGCGGCATGGGCGTTGGTGTTCGGTGCCCGGTACATCGTGCAGTCGCAGTTGTACGACACAGATCACACGGGCTGGCTCGCGGTGGCACGTATCGCGATGGGGTGGCCGCTCGCCGGACTGGCGTTTGTGGTCACCATTTGGGCTGTGCGCAAGGCAGATCGGATTGTCGAGCCCCCGCCTACCGAGAGCGATATCGAAGCGGTAGGCGAGGAGCCAGGCGATCAGCCGGATCAGCGCGACATCAGCTGACCAGATCCTGATACTCGGGGTGCTTGCCGACGAACTTCACGACGTACGGGCACACCGGGTGTACTTTCAGCCCGCGTGATCGCAGTTGATCCAGTGCACCGCTCACCAGGATTGCGGCCAATCCGAATCCTTCGAATCGGGGATAGATCTCGGTGTGATTGAACGAGAGCACGTCACCGTTGGTGGTGTAGTCCTCGATCCCGGCAAGGTCTCCGTCGACGTGAATCTCGAAGCGGTTCTGAGCCGGATTGTCGACGACAACGGTGTTTTCGGGTGCAGTGGCCATGATTATCCCTTTCGTTGTGCGATGTCGGTGTCAGGCGTCGAGACGAAGCGCCGTTCGGAGCTGATCCTCGGTGTCGATAGCCGCAACGAAGAGAAGTTCGTCGCCGCCTTCGATCGGGTCGTCGAGTTCGGGAACAATGACGCGGCCACCGCGCAGGATCGTCACGAGCGCGCAGTCTCGGGGGAGTTCGAGCCGCTTGACGGGCTTGCCGGCGAGGGGTGTGTTGTCGGGCAGGGTGATCTCGACGAGGTTCGCCTGTCCCTGACGCAGAGTCATGAGTTTGACCAGGTCGCCGACCGAAACGGCCTCCTCGACCAGCGATGCCAGCATCCGGGGGGTGGAGACGGCAACGTCGACGCCCCACGACTCGTCGAAAAGCCATTCGTTTCGCGGATCGTTGACGCGAGCGACAACGCGGCGGACGCCGAATTCCGTTTTTGCGAGCAAGCTCAGCACGAGATTGGCTTTGTCGTCACCGGTTGCGGAGATGACCACCTCGTAAGACTCCAGCGAGGCTTCCTCGAGTCGGCTCAGCTCGCAGGCGTCGGCATGTACCCAGGTGGCTTCGGGTACTGATTCGGGTTCGACGTGTTCGATCTTGCGTTCGATCAGCATGACGTCGTGGTTACTGCGAATCAGTTCGCGCGCAATGGAGCGACCTACGGCACCTGCGCCGGCGATGGCGACCTTCACCTGGAACTTCCAATCACGTTGTGGTGCATCAAGTTTTCGGGCAGTGGGCTTGGGTGTGATGTGTGCATCGCGGCCACCTCAGTCGTCGCTCGGCGGCGGATTGCCGGCAAGCGCGATCGCTTCGGCAACGGTGCCGGACACCGCTGCGACGTACACCTGATCGTCGGCTTGGATGACCGTCTTGCGATCGGGGAGAACGCCGGTGCCGAAGCGGATGATGAATGCCACCCGGGAATTGGTCGCGCCTTCGAGAACCGAGATGGATTTACCGGCCCAATCCTCGTGTAGCGCAAGTTCGGTGATCGCGACGTTTCCCGACGGATCGCGCCACTTCGCAGTCTGGCTTTCCTTGGTCAGCGTGTGCAGGAACCGGTCGGTCGACCACGGAACTGTTGCCACGGTGGGGATGCCGAGGCGCTCGTACACCGCGGCGCGTTTCGCGTCGTAGATTCGTGCGACGACGCGTTCGACACCAAAAGTCTCGCGCGCAACCCGGGCCGCGATGATGTTGGAATTGTCACCCGACGAGACTGCCGCGAAGGCGTCGGCGCGCTCGATGCCTGATCGGATCAGCACGTCGCGGTCGAAGCCCATGCCGAGGACTGTGGTTCCCGTGAAATCATGGTCGAGCCGCAGAAATGCACTCTGATCGCGGTCGATGACCGCAACTTCGTGTCCGATCCTGGTCAGGGACGCAGCGAGGGAAGATCCCACACGACCGCATCCCATGATGACGACATACACGAACTACTCCATTCATGGACCTCCGACGCGATTGCACGTCGAAACGAACGGTACATCGCTGAGCGGGAAGAGCAAGTTTCGACTGGCGTTTTACCGGTGTGATCGCACAGCGGGCGACGGAGTTCTGCTGCGAATGACTCCATATCGGGCGCGACGGCTTACGCTTTGCACGTGTCTAAGCTCTCGACCGCGACGAAGCGGCTCTTGCTCGGCCGGCCGTTCCGAAGTGACAAACTCGGGCACACGCTGCTACCCAAGCGGATTGCGCTCCCTGTGTTCGCGTCCGACGCCATGTCGTCCGTTGCGTATGCCCCCGAAGAAATCTTCCTGGTTCTCTCCGTTGCGGGCATTTCGGCGTACGCCTACACGCCGTGGATCGGTCTGTCGGTCGCCATCGTGATGGCTGTCGTCGTGGCGAGCTACCGCCAGAATGTCCACGCGTATCCGTCCGGTGGCGGTGACTACGAGGTGGCGACGGTCAACCTCGGGCCGACAGCGGGTTTGACCGTCGGCAGTGCGCTGATGGTCGACTACGTGCTCACTGTTGCTGTATCGATCTCGTCAGCGGCGTCCAACATCGGTTCGGCACTGCCGTTCGTGGCTCAGCACAAGGTGCTGTTCGCGGTGGCGGCGATCGTCCTGCTGACGGCGGTGAACCTACGCGGCATCCGGGAGTCGGGAACTGCGTTCGCGATTCCGACCTATGCCTTCATCGTCGGGATGTTCCTGATGTTGGGTTGGGGGTTCTTCCGGATCTACGTGCTCGGTGAGGATGTTCACGCGGAATCGTCGTCGTTCACTCTCAATGCCGAGGACTCGCATCTGTACGGAATTGCCTTCGCGTTCCTGATCGCGCGCGCGTTTTCCTCAGGCTGTGCCGCGCTGACCGGCGTCGAGGCAATCAGCAACGGTGTGCCGGCCTTCCAGAAGCCGAAGTCGCGCAATGCTGCCACGACCTTGCTGCTGCTCGGGTCGATCGCCATCGTCTTGCTGATGGGCATCATCATCCTGGCTCAGAAGATCGGCATCGTGTACGCCCACAATCCGCAGGAACAGCTGGTCGGTGCTCCTGAGGGTTACCACCAGAAGACCCTGATCGCGCAGATCGCCGAAGCCGTGTTCAACGGATTCCCGATCGGATTCTTCTTCATCGCCATTGTGACTGCGCTGATCCTCGTGCTGGCTGCGAACACCGCGTTCAACGGCTTTCCTGTGCTCGCGTCCATCCTGGCCCAGGATCGCTACTTGCCACGCCAGTTGCACACTCGCGGCGACCGCCTGGCATTCAGCAACGGCATTTTGTTCCTGTCGGCTGCAGCTATCGCCTTTGTGGTCATCTTCGGAGCTGAGGTCACCAAGCTGATCCAGCTCTACATCGTCGGTGTCTTCGTCTCGTTCGTGCTCAGTCAGACCGGCATGATCAAGCACTGGACGCGCCACTTGAAGTCCGAGACAGACAAGGCGCAGCGCGCTCGTATGCAGCGGTCGCGGGTCATCAACTCGATCGGTCTCGCGATGACCGGCGCTGTGCTGATCATCGTTCTGATCACCAAGTTCGCAGCGGGTGCCTGGATCGCGATCGTCGCGATGGTGGCCATCTTCGGCGTGATGAAGTTGATCAGACGCCACTACGACAGCGTTGCCGCCGAACTAGAGGAGCAAGAGTGGGACGGAGTCCTGCCGAGCCGCACGCACTCGATCGTGCTTGTCTCGAAGCTGCACATGCCGACGATGCGCGCCCTGGCCTATGCGCGAGCAACACGACCGGACACGCTCGAGGCAATCACCGTCAACGTCGACGAACCTGACACCCGCGCGCTTGTTCGTCAGTGGGAGAAGAGCGACGTGACGGTGCCGCTCAAGGTGATCGAATCGCCGTACCGAGAGATTACGAAGCCGGTGCTCGACTACGTCAAGCGTGTACGACGCGACGCGCCCCGTGACGTGGTCACCGTCTTCATCCCCGAGTACGTGGTCGGCCATTGGTGGGAGCAGATCCTGCACAACCAGAGCGCATTGCGACTCAAGAGCCGTCTGCTCTTCCAGCCTGGCGTGATGGTGACGAGTGTTCCGTGGCAGCTGAGTTCGTCGGCGAAGGCCAAACCGCTCGATGTCGAGAAGACGGCCGGCGCTACCCGTCGGGGTTACGACGCAGGAGAAAAATGATTCGGCTACGACGCCGGAGAGAAATGATTCGCCTACGACGCGGGCGAAAGATGATCAATCGAGAAAATGGAACGGCAGGCGTAGTTCGTTGAGTGAGAATTGGACCGGTCAGACCTTCGAGGCCGAACTGGGCAAGCCCGGTCACGGCGGGTTTGTTGTTGCCCGCCACGAGGGACGAGTGGTGTTCGTCCGTCATGGCTTGCCGGGGGAGCGGGCTCTGGTTCGCGTCACCGAGGACAAAGGCGGATCGTTCGCCCGCGCCGACGCGGTGTCCATTCTCGAGGCGTCGCCGCACCGCATCGACCCGACGTGCCCCATCGCCGGGCCCGGAGGGGCAGGTTGCTGCGACTACTCGCATGCCGATATGCAGATCCAGCGCGAGATGAAATCTCTGGTGGTGGCAGAACAATTGCAGAGACTGGCCGGCGTCGAACACGACGTGCAGGTGGAGGAACTGCCGGGCACCGGCGACGGCACCGGGTGGCGGACTCGCGTTCGGCTGGCCGTCGACGGAAACGGTGAGGCCGGGTATCACGCGTTTCGCAGCAATCGCATCGTGACGGATTTGCGATGCACCCAGATCGAGGAACGTGCCTACGACGGATTGGCCGGACCGCAGTGGTCTCCGGGCAGTGAACTGCAGGTGGTCCTCGACGCCGCGGGTGCCAGGCATGTTGTCGAGATCAGTGCGCCCACCATCGCGAAGGCGGGGCGTCGTGCGCCCGGGCGGCGCGGGGCGACGGCTCGCCGTGCTGCGAGCAGTGGCCCGCGGAAAACCCGTGTTGCGATCGGTAATGACACCGTGCGTGAGCGCGTCGGAATCCGCGAGTGGGAATTGTCCGCGACGGGCTTCTGGCAGGCGCATCGTGGTGCGGCGCAAGCGTATTCAGAGGTCGTGCGGGAGTGGGCCGGTGTCGGGTCCGGTGCTACGGCGTGGGATCTGTACGGCGGAGTCGGGGTGTTCGCAGCGGTACTGGCCGATCTTGTCGGACCGGATGGCGTCGTGGAATCCGTGGAATTGTCGGCGCGGGCAACATCGGACGGACGGGCAGCGTTGTCCGATCTGGAACAGGTCCGATTCCACACTGACCGGGTTGAGAAGATCGTCGCAAGCGCGTCATTGTCTTCGGCGCCGGGTGTGATTGTTCTCGATCCGCCGCGAGCGGGCGCCGGCCGACCGGTGGTGGAGGCGATCGCGTCGACCGGAACCGAACGCGTGATCCATATCGGTTGTGATCCGGCATCGTTCGGCCGGGATATCGGTCTGTATCTCGAGCAGGGATTCCGCATCGGTGGGTTCCGTGCCTTCGACGCCTTTCCCCAAACGCATCACGTGGAATGCATCGCTCTACTCGAGCGTTGAGGACTCTCGGGGTCTGATCGCTGTCGGTTAGCTGATTCCCGAATCGAGTGTGACCCTTATCGCGTCGCCGGAGGTTGCTTGCGCTATGCAACTAAATGTATAGTTGCGTTCTGCAAGTAGTTTTCGCGTAGATCGTTGTCAGGGGTTCTCATGTCAGTGCAGCCGGATACGGCCCAAGCTCTTGTCGACACGGTTTTCCTGTTCGGCAGATCCTTGCGGGCCGTGGTGACGCACAGCGCTGAAAGCGTGTTACCGCCTGCGCTGGTCAGCGTGCTGTTCATGCTGGCAGCCAAAGGGGAGTGCAGGCAGAACGAGCTGGCAGTAGACCTTTGTGTCAGTCAGTCCTCGCTCAGTCGGCAGATGTCCGATCTCGTCGACGCCGGGTATGTCGAGCGAAGTCCCGACCCCGCAGACAAGCGAGCGTTCCGAATCCGGGTCTCGGACGAGGGACACAGCGTTCTCGAGGAAACGAAACAACGGCGAGCCGCGCGATTGCGCAGCATGCTCGAAGACTGGAGCCAGGAAGAGGCCGTGGCCGCAGTGGCGTCGCTTCAACGTCTCAACGAGACGTTCGGCGCAGCCCTCCATCGTCAGGCCTCACCTGCAGTCCCGCACCCGGTCATGCCGGTCGCGGGTGTAGAAACTATTGGGAGATAAGCACATGTCAGCCACAGTTGGAGAAACTCGGGCTAGTACCGAGAGCGGTGCTATGACGCACAGCGAAATTTTGAAAGTCCTCACCGGACTGATCGCGGCACTCTTTACCGCGCTGCTGAGCAGCACCATCGTCTCGACGGCTCTCCCGACCATCATCGGTGAATTGCACGGGACACAGACGCAGTACGCCTGGATCATCACGGCGGCACTGCTCGCGACGGCCGCGTCGACGCCCATCTGGGGCAAATTGTCTGACCTCTTCAACAAGAAGTTGCTGGTCCAGACGTCGATCGTGATCTTCGTGATCGGTTCTATTATCGCCGGCGCAGCACACAACGTGCCGCTGCTTCTTGGCGCCCGCGTGATTCAGGGCATCGGCATGGGTGGTTTGACGGCCCTCGTCGTGGCCATTATCGGCTCCATCATTCCGCCGCGTGATCGTGGTCGCTACTCCGGCTACATGGGTGCTGCCATGGCTGTCTCGATGTCCGGTGGACCCGTTCTCGGCGGTGTCATCGTCGACACTGTCGGTTGGCGCTGGTGCTTCTACGTGTGTGTTCCGTTGGCAGTGATCGCACTGTTCCTCCTGCAGCGCACCTTGCACATCGAGACCGAGAAGAAGGAAAACGTCTCTATCGACTGGTTGGGCGCCACCTTGCTCACCGCCGGTGTCAGCGTTCTGCTGATCTGGGTTTCCTTCGCCGGTCAGGATGACTACTACGCCTGGTTCTCGATGCAGTCGCTGTACTTCGTCGTCGGCGGACTTGCCTTGCTGGCTCTGACGATGTTCGTCGAATCCAAGGTCAAGGATCCGATCCTGCCGATCAAGATCATCACCGAGCGCACCACCGCGTTGGCCATCATCGCGTCGGTCGCTGTGGGTGTCGGCCTGTTCGGTGCGACAACCTTCCTGACGCAGTACTTCCAGACAGCTCGCGGTTTCGATCCGACGGCAGCCGGACTGCTCACCATCCCCATGGTGGCAGGCATGCTCGTCGCCTCGGTCGGCTCGGGTCAGATGATCACCAAATTCGGTCAGTGGAAGCCGTTCGTTGTTTCCGGCGCAGTCCTGCTGATGATCGGTTTCGGTCTGCTCTCGACGATCGACCACGCGACCAACCTGTGGACCATCGGAATCTTCATGGCCATCGTCGGTTTGGGCACCGGCATGCTGATGCAGAACATCGTGCTCGCGGTCCAGAACACCGTCAGCGTCGAAAACATCGGCGCGGCAAGCAGTATCGTTGCCTTCTTCCGTACCTTCGGTGGTGCGATCGGTGTGTCGGTACTGGGTTCCATCCTGGCAAGCCGCGTCGGCACCCTGACCAAGGAATCCGTGTCCGCACTGCCGCCCGAGCAGCAGATGGTTGCTGGAAAGAGCTTGCAGGACGGACTCGACCTGAACAACATGCCCGACTTCGTCGGACAGATCGTTCGATTCGCGTACGGCGACGCAACGGGACGCATCTTCCTGGTCGCAGCCGTAGTTGCCATCGTCACCCTGGTAGCGGTGTCCTTCATCCCGAACCGTGCACTGCGGACCACGATCGACATCGTTGTACCCGATGCGGACGAGGTCAACCTCGAAAAGTCGGCTTCACGCTGATCACGCCATAGACCATCGAACACGGATCGAGATCGTTTCCTCGATCTCACCGTGTTCGACGGCTAGCGGAGCAGAATCTGCCCGAGCCGCGGCAAACACACCGTGCACCGGGACCATCTGGTCGGCGCCCTCGACAATCTCGAGGGTGTCGACCAGATTTTTCCGTGCGAGGGCCGCCAACTGTAAGGCTTTTGATTGTGCTGACGCCCAGGCGGATTCGCGGGCGAGCTCGGCCAGCGCCGTTCGATCCTCGAGGTCGAATGCAACGCTGTCGAGTCGGATCGCGTCGCCGGAGGCGGACACGCAATCCGCGATAACGGCGGCGGGCGAATGCGCGCTGTTCGCAGTCAACTCGCGCACCACTAGTCGAAACGTCGTCGACGCAGTGAAACCGGTGGTTTCCGCTCGGCCGCCGTCCACCCACTGAGTTTGAGGGTGGATGCTCAATCCTGTTGTCACGAGGTCGGCTCCGCGGATGCCGTGCGCGTGCAGTGTGTCCGTCAATGCCGCCGAGTGCCTGGTAAGAGCATCGAACGCGTCGGCAACTGCCGGGTCTGTCACCGAGATGCCAATCGACAACCGGGCAATGTCGGGAGTGGCTGTTGCGCGGCCGATTCCACTGACCGTCACACTGGTCGCGTCCGACTGTTCCGAATGAGTGTTGGTCATAGGGTTTCTCCGATCAGATGCGTCCTGCGCCGATTACGCTGCGCAGGGTCATGTCGAGTTGTTCGTACGCGCCCGATGCCAGGCTCTCGAGCAGCGCAAGTTTGAGTTCCGGTGCCGCAGAGGTCAGTTCGCTGTACCGGGCAGTCGTAAGGACAGCAACAACGACAGTGGTGTCGGCGCGTACGTCGTTGAGGAAGCGGGAGTTCAGGAACATCGTCATCTCGCCGAACGTCATTCCGGCGGACAGCGTCGCGATCCGGTGCGTGAGGCCTTGAACATCGGTGAACGTCGTGCTCACCTGTCCTTGCAGAATCAGATAGAACCCTGACGCTGCATCACCGCGGCGGGCGATAGTTTCCCCCCTGGCATACGTACGGCTCTCGAGCTGAGACACGAAGGCAGACACCTGTTTCGGTGACAAGGCGTCGAGTACGGGGTGATCCTCGATCGATACGCTCGCCGGCTGCCGTTCCTGTGAGCAGTGGAGCGTCAGTAGCTCGTCCTCGCACCACGCCATCGCGGCGTCGAGGTCGGCAAAAACTCGTCCGCCGCGTTGTGCGGGATTGATACTCGAACTCGCCTGCCCGAGAAGTCCGCTCGGATCCACCAATGCCACGGCGCAGCCCTTGTCTGCCAGATCGGCGCGCAGAGCCGTGATCATGCGAATCGCCACGTCGCTGGCGTCGTCGACCCGTCGCACGTCGATCACGACCACCTCGAGTCCTTCGTCCACCGAACCGATCTCGCGCACGGCAGACTCTGCACCGGTGAACAGGAGATCGCCGTGTAGTTCGTAGATCCGGCTCCGCTTGCCGACGTCTTCGAGAACAGCCTGCTCGGTGGCTGTGCGCCTGACGCGGGAAGGAGCCTGCGTCACGTTGTAGCGAGCGCGGATCGACGACCTCGATGCCCGCGTCACATGGAGGAAGTGAAGTTCCAACTCCTTGGACAGTGCCTTTGCCGCGGCAACACCACGAACACTATTTCCATGAGCATCGAGTCTGGGGGAGTAGACGGCGATCCCGATCTGTCCGGGAAGAACTGCCATGACGCCGCCGCCGACGCCACTCTTGGCCGGCAACCCCACTTCGACCAGCCACTTTCCGGCACCGTCGTACATGCCACACGTCGACATGACACTGAGCACCTGTTCGACGCCGACGGCGGTGAGCGCGCGCTCGCGGGTCAGCGGATTGATTCCGTTGTTGGCCATCGTCGCGGCCATCAGGCTCAGGTCGCGGCAGGTCACGTCGATGGAGCACTGACGAAAGTACAGGTCCACGGCATCGTTGGGGTCGCCGGAGATCACATCGAACGAACGCAGCATGTGTCCGATCGCGCGATTGCGATGGCCTGTTCGCGCTTCGGATTCGTAGACGGCTTCGTTGAACGCCAACTCCCGGCCCGCGTAGCGCGAATAGGCTGCGCGAATTCGTTCGAAGCGGGTTGCCTGATCTGCACCCGTCACCAACGAGGCCGCGGTAATCGCGCCCGCGTTGATCATCGGATTTCGTGGTCGTTCGGTGAGGGGGTCGAGGCTGATCTCGTTGAACGGCTCACCGGACGGTTCGACGTCGATTTTGGCTGCGACGGCGTCGGCACCGTGATCGGCGAGAGCGAGTGCGTACGTGAACGGCTTGGAGATCGACTGGATAGTGAACGGATGTCGGGAATCGCCGACTTCGTACACGTAACCGTCGATAGTGGCGAGGCAGATTCCGAACGAATCGGGGGCGACGGCAGCAAGTTCGGGGATGTAGTCCGCGACTTCTCCGGCATCGAGCGATTTCACGTCGTCGAAGACTCGGGCGATCAAATCGTCCACTACGTTTCCCATAGAACGACTGTAGGCGGACGAGTTCGACAATTTGGGGTTGCCGAGCGGGTCAACACAAGATCCTTCATCCGATTTGTCTGTGATTGCGGTCACGAACCGTCGCCGAGGTGGTGCTGTAACCCGAAGTCACAGGTGAATACCGCCGAGTCCGCGTGTCGGTTCGCCGCATCGCTCCGTAGACTGACAGAACTGTCGTACAGACAGCCGCGGCGCGCACCGGTGCAGCTGTGAAGCACGGAAGGAGCGATCTCGTTGGGTGTTCTTGCCCGCATTCAGGGTCCTGACGATCTGCGTCAGTTGAGCCACGCCGAGGTTTCGGAGTTGGCTGACGAGATTCGTGAGTTCCTGGTGCAGAAGGTCGCTGCCACCGGTGGTCACCTCGGCCCCAATCTCGGCGTAGTCGAGTTGACCCTTGCCCTGCATCGAATTTTCGATTCTCCGCAAGATGCCATCATCTTCGACACCGGGCATCAGGCGTATGTCCACAAGATTCTGACCGGACGCAAGGATCAGTTCGAGACCTTGCGTAAGCAGGGTGGATTGTCGGGATATCCCTGCCGTGCCGAGAGTGAGCACGACTGGGTCGAGTCCTCCCACGCGTCAGCTGCACTGTCCTATGCAGACGGTCTGGCCAAGGCGTTCGCGCTGACCGGTCAGGATCGACACGTTGTCGCCGTTGTCGGCGATGGTGCACTCACCGGCGGAATGTGTTGGGAAGCCCTCAACAACATCGCGGCCGGCAAGGATCGCTCCGTGGTGATCGTCGTCAACGACAACGGTCGTTCGTACGCGCCCACTATCGGCGGACTCGCCGATCACCTTTCTGCGCTGCGTACCGCGCCGAGCTACGAGCGGGCGCTCGACAACGGTCGCAGGCTGGTCAAGAAGCTTCCGTGGGTGGGTCGCACCGCTTACTCGGTACTGCATGGAATGAAAGCCGGTCTCAAGGATGCGGTCAGCCCGCAGGTCATGTTCACCGACCTCGGCATCAAGTACCTCGGCCCCGTCGACGGCCATGACGAGCAGGCCATGGAATCGGCATTGCGCCGGGCCAAGGCATACGGCGGACCGGTCATCGTTCATGCCGTCACTCGCAAGGGCAACGGTTACGCGCACGCCGAGAACGACGTCGCGGATCAGATGCACGCAACCGGGGTCATCGATCCAGTCACCGGACGGTCCGACAAGACGCCGGCACTCGACTGGACGTCAGTCTTCTCCGCCGAGTTGATCGAGCAGGCTTCGCGCCGCGAGGACATCGTGGCGATCACAGCCGCGATGGCAGGCCCCACGGGACTGGCGGCGTTCGCGGAGAAATTCCCCGACCGCATGTTCGACGTCGGCATCGCCGAGCAGCATGCGATGACGTCAGCGGCCGGACTCGCGCTCGGCGGGTTGCACCCGGTGGTCGCGATTTATGCAACGTTCCTCAACCGAGCCTTCGATCAATTGCTCATGGATGTTGCACTCCTGAAGCAGCCGGTTACGGTAGTTCTCGACCGTGCCGGCGTCACCGGCGTCGACGGCGCCAGCCACAACGGTGTTTGGGACCTGTCCCTGCTCGGTATCATTCCCGGAATTCGTGTTGCGGCTCCACGTGACGCCGTCACGCTTCGTGAAGAATTGGATGAAGCACTCAAGGTCGATGACGGTCCGACCGTCGTTCGGTTCCCGAAGGGTGCTGTCCCCGAGGGGATTCCGGCGATCAGGCGGCTCGACGGAATTGACGTGCTTCGCGAATCCGACGGCGATCGTGGCGATGTGCTCCTCGTTGCGGTCGGACCATTTGCCTCCTTGGCCCTCGCGATCGCCGATCGTCTCGACAAGCAGGGCATCGCGGTGACCGTTGTCGATCCGCGTTGGGTTCTGCCCGTCTCGGACGCGTTGGTCAAGATTGCCGACAAGTTCGCGCTCGTTGTCACCCTCGAAGACGGCGGGGTACACGGCGGTATCGGATCGACGGTTTCCGCGGCGTTGCGGGCTGCCGGTGTTCACACCGCGTGCCGCGACATGGGCGTGCCACAGCAGTTCCTGGATCACGCCTCCCGTGAAGCCATCCATCAGGAACTGGGTCTGACGGCGCAGGATCTGTCCCTGAAGATCACCGGTTGGGTTGCCAGCATGGGAGGGTCCGCGGTTCACGTTCACGAGGATGCGCCTGCGCGCGGCGACGCTCCCGCCCAGGGCTGAGTACTAGCTCATACGTATCGGCACTGCTGAGAATTGCTTCTCGGCAGTGCCGATACGTTTATGCGCGGGTGTTGCAATTACTGCACCGATTCGAGTGTGCTGCCTCGTGTTTCCTTCACGAATTTCAGCACCACGAACAGCGACAGCAGAGCCATCACCGCGTAGCCGCCGTAGGTGAGGGACAGATTCCAATCGGCCAGCGACGGGAAGGTCCAAGACACCAGGAAGTTGGCGATCCAGTTTGCCGCAGTGGCGAGACCGACTGCGGTGGCGCGCACGCGGTTGGGGAACATCTCGGAGATGAGGACCCAGACGACAGGTCCCCACGACAGTGCGAAGAAGAACACAAAAGCGTTTGCACCGATGAGCGCGATGGTGGCATTGGCGCCACTGAGTGTCGCGACGGACTCGCCGATCTCGTTCTTGGTTACTGTTGCCGAATGGAAACAGATGGCCGCGGTTCCGAGTGAGATTGCCATACCGGCGGAACCGACCAGCAGTAGCGGCTTTCGCCCGACGCGGTCGATGACGGCAATCGCGACGAAGGTACCGACGATGTTGACCAATGCACTGACGACGCTGATCAGGAGCGAGCGATCTGCGCCGAATCCGACGGCCTGCCACAGCGTGCTGGAGTAGTAGAAGATCACGTTGATTCCGACCAGCTGCTGGAGAGCGGCCAATGCGATGCCGAGCCAGACCAGGTACGAGACACCGAGGCGCTTCGAAAAAAGCTCACGCACAGTGGTTTTGGCCTGCTTGAGTTTGAGAGACTCGCGAATCTCGTCCATTCGGCCGGTGACGGCGTCGTGGTCGCCGCCTTCGAGGTCGGAGATGATCTTGCGCGCCCGATCATCCTTGCCCTGAGCAACGAGGAAGCGAGGAGACTCCGGGATCGTGGTCGTCATGACAAGATACAAAACCGCAGGTACTGCCTCGAGCATCAACATCCACTGCCAGGCTTCGAGACCGGCGATCTGATTACGCGCGCCACCGGCAGCGGCCTGCAGGGCGTAGTTGACCAACTGCGACACCGCAATTCCGAGCACAATGGCCAATTGATACATCGAACCGAGGCGGCCGCGGATAGCTGCCGGCGAGATCTCCGCGATGTATGCCGGTGCGATCACCGACGCAAAACCGACAGCGACGCCACCGACGATGCGCCAAAACGTGAGGTCGTAGACACTGAACGGAACGGCCGAACCGACGGCGCCGACAACAAACAGCACTGCCGCGATCTGCATGACGCGGATGCGACCGAGTCGATCAGCAAGTGACCCCGCTATCCAAGCGCCCAAAGCAGCGCCGAGCAGGGTCAGCGAGACGGTGAGGCCCGTGGCACCAGCACCGATGTCGTACTTGTCGCGGATCGCTCCGACGGCTCCGTTGATGACAGCTGTGTCGTATCCGAACAGGAATCCGCCGAGCGCGGCAGCGCCGGCAAATAGAACTGCATGTCCGACGGCGGCGCGTGTAGCGCCGGAACCGCCACTGTCGGTCGAACCGCTGAATGCCATTCCTGCCCCCTTCGGGCCAAGTGAACGACGCCCCGATGCGTCGTCCGCGTGTAAAAGCACTCTGGACGCTACGCCCACCGCGCGCGATTTGGCGGCTAGACGAGTCTTGTTATCCACCTGAGTTGTTCGGGACATTCGTCGGCAACGCCGATCGAGCGTCAGGTTGATGCGATCCGTTCGGCCTTTGCGGCGAAGTTCGCAAGATCCGCGGCCATCATCTTTCGGGTGATCCGAAGTCCGAGACGTCCGAATACGGCGCCGAGGATTTTGGACACGGCCGACTGGGCTTCGGAAACACCGGCGAAGTTCATTTCGAGGAGCGTGCCGCCGGGTACGGGCTTCAGTGTGAATCCGGACGTGTAGTCCATGCCATTCGAATGTGCTTTCACCACAGTGCGAGTGGGCGCCTCGACCTCCACGACCCACATTTCCTCGGACGCTTCCTTGCCCATCAGCTTTCGGGTTTCACGCCACCTGGTGCCCACGGCGTACCTCTCACCGGCGAGCCGTTCGATACGGGTCACGCCGGTGAGGGTGTCGACAGCGCCGTCGAGGTCGGTGACGACCTTCCACACGGTGTCCACGGGGGCATTGACAACTCTGGTCACGGATGTCGCAAGTTCGGCCATGCGCAGAGCCTAGGTCGTGACACCGACAGCGGGTTACTGTCAGCCGGCGCGATTGGCGGCTTCCGTCAACGACGGCGTGATCTGGTCGAGGACCCACGGTGTGCTCAGGACGTTGACGTTGCTGAGGCCGCCGATGACTCTGGTGTCGCTGAGGAAGACCGTCGACCCGCGCTTGACGGCGTCGAGTGCGCTGACCGCGGGAATGGTTGCCGGGTCGGTGGTTCCGTCGGTGAAGCCGACAATGACATCGGCGTCGATGTCGCCGATGTTCTCGTACGAGAGCGTCGTGAAGAACGATCCACCGGCATTGGCAGCTCCGAGCTTTTCGACGCCAGGTGCGTTGACGAATCCCAGTTCGTTCAACACCTGCACGCGGGGATCCGTTGGGAGGTACACGTTGACATTGCTGGCGTCGGTGTCGAAGTTGACGACCGCAATAGTCTTTCCGGCGTATTCGGGATGCGTTGCGGCAGTGTCGGCGAGAGTGGTGTCGAGGCCCTCGATCAATGCGTCGGCTTCGGTCGGCTTGCCTACGGCCTTCCCGACAATGCGTGTCTGGTCCTGCCAGGTTGTCTGCCACGCGTCGCCGGGATAGGCAACAGTCGCCGCAATCTTGCTCAACTGTTCGTAGACCGACTTCTCGAATCCTTCGTATGGGGCAAGGATCGCGTCGGGAGTCAGGGAAGCGACAATTTCGACGGGCGGCTCGCCTGTGGCCGGCATGTCGAACAGTGTGGTCTTGTCAGCATCGAAGTATTCCTGTGCCCACGGCATCACTCCGTTGTCGTCGGCTCCGTAGGTGTACTTGGGCTGTCCGACCGGAGTGAGACCGAGTGCGTAGAGGATGTCTTGAGCGTTCCAGCCGAGGGTGACCAATCGTTCCGGTTGGGTTTCGATCGTGGTGGTGCCGAAGACGTTGTCGATGCTGACCGGGAAGCCCTCCGAGTTCGCCGGGGCAGACGAGGAGTCCGAATCGGATGAGCAGGCTACGAGTGCGGTGGCGGTGAGTGCAGCCAGACCCAATGCTGCCCATCCGCGAACGGTAGATTTCATGTAGGAAAGCCTAACCTGTTCTGGTAGCCGGAGGGCGACCTCTTCGGGATCAGTCGAACTGGCATCCGCTTACGGGTACGCCGTTGAAGCGATCGCGGAGGTAGTCGAACGCGTTGTTCGGGCCGAAGCCGTCGATGATTTCCGGGCCGAAGTGGTTGGCAAACGTTGTGCCGGGTGCGATCGGTGGCAGCCCGTTGGTTCGGAAGGTGACAGTGGCACCGCGTGAGCACCAGGTCTGCGCGAGCCCGCGTGCCTGCGAATAGGGGATGGTGTCGTCATTGATTCCGCTGGTTACGAGAACGGGGGAGGTAGGCGTCAGGTTGCCGACCTGTTGTTCGTCGAGAATGGTTGCCGCTTCGGGGATCTCGTCGAGGTGCGCAAGGAGGGGCCGGCCGTCGACCGTCAGCGCATCGGTGCGCATGAAGGGGTGTTTCACGATGATGTCGCCGACACATTCGGTGGACAGTTGATCAAGAAGGGCGCGCCCTTGCGGGGTGATTCGCTCGTCCAACGACGCATTCAGTTCGGGATAACGCGCGAGCAATCCGTTGATGTTGAATCCGACGACACCGCCGATCAAGTTGCCGTCGATCTGTCCGAGTACTGATCGCAGATCGGCTGGGGGAGCGCCCGCCCAGGTTCCCGCGAGATTGAGTTCCGGTGCGTAGCTCGGCTGGAGTTCGGCCGCTGCTGCGGCTGCTCCGCCGCCTTGCGAGTACCCCCAGAAAGCCAAGGGAGTGTCGGAGCCGGTTCCGCTGAGAATGTTCGCCGCCCGGGCAGCGTCGAGCATTGCGTGTGCTTCTTCGATTCGATTGACGTAGGTGTGGACGCCAGGGGTGCCCAGGCCGATGTAATCGGTGACAAAAACGCGGGCCCCCAGAGCATTCCAGGTTCCGGCGGAGAACAGTTCCTGATTTGCGGACATCGACGGCGGATCGGTCTGGATCAGCAGAGCGTCGGGAAAAGCACGCGACGCCGCGCACTGGTCACCCTGGCCCATTGTGCCCGGTCCGATGACAACAGTCGGTCGCTCGCCGGTGCCTTGCCAGGGCTTCGACGAGTCGATGTAGGTGCCCGTCGCCGCGGCGGGCGTGCCGTCCTGTAGCCGCGATGTGTACATGACTCGTTGCGCTGCGGCGGGCCATGGACCGTTGTAGTCGGGTAGTGATGCGATCAGCGTCATCGGTTCTGTGCGAATGACGCTGCCGGGAACGGTCGGGAAATCCGCGGGCGGTTGATAGAACTCGGGGATAGAAGGGGCGGCAGCGGCCGGGCTGATCGCGGTGACGGTACCGAGCGACGTTGCGACGACGGATATGCCGATCAGTGTGGCCACCCGGAATCTTCGGGTGGACGTGCGCCGAAACGCTACGGACAACTTGTTCATGGATGCCTCTCGATGCGTGTCGACGACAGCGCACGAGTTGCTGCGATCGACCTGAAGAAGTGTGAAAGACGGATCTCGACAGAGTCCCGCGTGCCGGAGTGGAACGCCGTACGCCTAGGTGCGGCAATCGATCTCGGCAGTGCTCGGAATGTGTGGTGCGGAGCTCACCCCTATGAGCTACCGGCGAGTAACAACATAGCCCATAATTTCGTGAACTGGGTCACGAAAGTGCAATTTCGCCCAAAAATCTTCTCGAACGGTTCGTAAATCGTCGTGACCTGCGGCCTTGTTGCGATCCTGTTTTGGGTGAATCGGGTGCTGATAGGCGATAATTGCCCAGTGCGGTCGCAGCAGAAGATCCTGAACGCCACGCTTCGACTGATCGAGGGTGGCGGGTTCGAGGCCGTCAACATGGCGGCGATTGCTCACGAAGCCGGTGTGTCGCGCCAAACTGTCTACTCCAACTTCGGGTCCCGCGAAGAAGTGGTGTCCAAGGCGATGTCCGATCTTACGGTCGAGATGTTGAGTGGCATCAAAGCTCGCCTGGCTGCGGTGGAGAGCGCCTGTGACTACGTCGTCGAATTCATCGTGGCATCACGGGCCGAGGTGCGGGCTCACCCAGTGTTGACGACCTTGTTGCTCGCCGAGCGCGGTGACCCGGTGTTCTCGGCGGAGATGATGGTGCGTGCTAAACCTGTTGCGCACGAGTTTCTTTCACCGATTGTCGAGCGAGGGCTCGCGACGGAGGAGGAGTTGGACGGCATTATCGAGATAGCCGTCCGGTTGGGTTTGTCGGTCATTGCGTTCGACAGTGAATCCATTCACTCCGACGACGATTTACGAACTTTTCTCACTCGGTGGCTGCAACCCGCAATGCGTTCCACTTCCTAGTTTGTAGCCTTCCATTCAACTTTTCTTGACACTATTGCGATAAGTGTCTAGTTTTGGACTCGCTCGGTTGTTTTGTCCATACGGAACTAGGCACTGCCCCCTGATTTTCTGGTGCCCCGTGAATTTTCGCCGCCGGCACATTCGGCGATTCACCAAGGGAGCACAGCTATGTCTGCACTGAAACGGCGAGCCTTTCTGTCCGGGGCCGCCGCGGCACTGGCCGCAGTGGCCATACCGAGTGTTTCTCGGGCCGATACCGGTACCGCTGCCAGGGCAGTGGGAGTGCCGCTCACCCGCGAAGAACACCGTGTTGTTGTGATCGGGTCGGGATTCGGCGGCGGCGTGACCGCGCTGCGGCTGGCCGAGGCCGGCGTTCCGGTCACGGTGCTGGAGAGGGGAATTCGGTGGCCGTCGGGTCCCAACGCCGAGACATTTCCCCATCCGGCCAATCCTGACAAACGGATCCTGTGGCACCAGTCCAGTCCGACGCTCTTCGGTAGACCGGTTGCATTCGAGCCGTACGTCGGGTTGCTCGAGACGGTGTCCGGCGAGAACATGACGTCGATCTGCGCCGCCGGAGTTGGCGGCGGATCGTTGGTGTACCAGGGCATGACACTGCAACCCGCCCAATCCGTCTTCAACACCCACTTTCCCGAGGAGTTGGACTACGCGACGATGGACCGGGTTCACTATCGGCGCGTGGCATCCATGCTGCAACTCGCCGTAGCGCCCGACGAGTTGGTCGAGAGTCCGAATTACGAGGCTGCCCGTGTATTCGCCCGCAATGCAACGCGTTCCGGGCTTCCGGTGTCCAAGATTCCGATGCCGATCGACTGGGATTTTGCCCTGGCTGAACTGCGCGGCGAGATGAAAGCCTCGTATACCAATGGCGACGGCGCACTCGGCGTGAACAACGGCGGCAAGCACTCGGTGGACGTCACCTACATCGCCGCTGCAGAAGCCACAGGATTGGTGAAAGTCGATACGCTGCACCAGGTTACCGATGTCGAACGCGCGGAAGACGGCCGGTGGCGGGTATACGTGAACCGCACCGACACGTCCGGGCAAGTGCTCGAGAACAAGATCTTGACCACAAAGGCCCTGGTCATGGCCGCGGGCAGCGCCAACACGACAAAGTTGCTCGTGCGAGCCGGTGCGCAGGGGCGGATTCCCGATCTCCCGGACGAGTTGGGCGGTGGCTGGGGTACCAATGCCGACCGCATCTACATCTGGTCTGACCCCACCGAGAATTTCGGTAGCACCCAAGGCGGCCCGGTTGTCTACGGAAGCCGGAACTGGGATGATCCGAACTCCGCGTTCACCATTATTCAGGCGTCGTTCCCGCCGGTGCCGTTCGATGCGCGCAGCACGGTGATGGTCGGATTCGGTGTCAGCAAAGACCGAGGCCGGTTTGTGTACGACTCCGCGCGTGGCGAGGCAGTGCTCCGTTGGCCGAAGGACGGCGACTCTGTAATTCAGCAAGGCCACATCGGGCCGGCCGCCCACAAGATCGCCGGGAACACCGGCATCCTCACGGACACGAATGAGCTGCTGTCGTCGACGTGGCATCCGCTCGGCGGCGCATGCATGGGAACGGTCTGCGATCTCGAAGGCCGAGTTCACGGTCAGCGCGGACTGTACGTGCTTGACGGAGCCTTGATGCCCGGAAATGCTGCTGCGTGCAATCCGTCGATGACTATCGCAGCCGTCGCGGAACGGGCACTCGACTACATCGTGAAAGACGATGTTGGAACAGTGTTTTGAGCTACGGAGTTTTGAGCTACTGAGCTGTTGAACTTACGCGAACGGCGCACCCGGAGAATCCGAGTGCGCCGTTCGCGATAGTCAGAACGAGGAGGTCAGACGCTCGCAACACCAGACGCGAGGAAGCGCTTGCCGTTGACGGCCTCCGAGGTGCCGGTGCGGTCCAGGTACGGCGTGATGCCGCCGTTCCAGAATCCGAATCCGCCGCCGAGCAGCAGGCAGAGGTCGATGTCCTCGGCCGCCGCTACGACGCCCTCGTCGAGCATGATCTGGATTTCCTCGGCGAATGCACGACGCGTGCGCTCGAGGACCTCTTCCGAGGTGGACGCCTTGTCACCCTGAGGCCACAGCGCAGCAACCTCGGGATCGACAGCTTGGCCGTTCTCGCCCCAGGTCCACACGCCGGGCTTGCGGGCCTCTACGAGTGCTTCGAGTCCGGGCGAGCTCTTGAACCGATCCGGGTACGACGCCTGCAGGGTCTCGCCGGTGTGCAGTGCCACTGCAGGTCCGACGAGGGCCAGCAGGGTGAACGGCGACATCGGCATACCGAGTTCGGCGATGGCGTTGTCGGCGACGTCGAAGGGGGTGCCTTCGTCGACGGCGGACATGACCTCACCCAGGGTGCGGGTGACGAGGCGGTTGAAGACGAAGCCGGCCTTGTCACCGCACAGGACGGCGGACTTCTTCAGCGATTTCGCGGTGGCGAAAGCCGTTGCGAGCGTAGCGTCGTCGGTCTTTTCGCCCTTGATGATCTCGAGGAGCGGGAGAACGGCAACCGGGTTGAAGAAGTGGAAGCCCACCACGCGCTCGGGATGCTTCAGCTCGGACGCCATCTCGGTGATGGAGAGCGACGAGGTGTTGGTCGCGAGGATGGTTTCGGGAGCGATGAACTGCTCGAGTTCCGCGAAGACCTTCTTCTTGACGTCCATGTTCTCGAAGACGGCTTCGATGACGAAGTCGGTCTTGGCAAACGCGGCCTTGTCGAGCGAACCGGAGACAAGTGCCTTGAGCCGGTTCGCGGCGTCGGGGGAGAGGCGTCCCTTGCCGAGGAGCTTGTCGATTTCGGTGTGGACGTAGCCGACACCCTTGTCGATGCGCTCCTGGTCGATGTCGGTCAGAATCACCGGCACCTTGAGCTGGCGGACGAACAGCAGTGCGAGCTGGCTGGCCATGAGACCGGCACCGACGATGCCGACGCCGTTGACCTTGCGGGCCAGCGAACGGTCGGGCGCTCCGGCGGGACGCTTGGCGCGCTTGTTCACCAGATCGAAGGCGTAGAGGCCGGCGCGGAGTTCGTCGGTCAGGAGGAGATCGGCAAGTGCCTCGTCCTCGGCCGCAAAGCCCTTGTCGAGCGAAGCGGCATCGGTGATGTCGGTGGTGCGAGCCAGTTCGAGCAGCTCGACAGCTTTGACGGCGCCGGGAGCGTTGCCCTTGGTCTTGCCGTCGACGATGGCTTTCGCGCGAGCAATCGCGTCATCCCAGCCCTGGCCACGATCGATCTCGGGACGAGCCGGCGTGACGGTGCCGGCGAGAACCTGCGACGCCCAGGCGAGTGACTGCTCGATGAAGTCAGCAGAGTCGAGAACGACATCCACGACGCCGAGTTCGAGTGCCTTCTTGGGGGAGAGCACCTTGTTCTGGTTCAGCGAGTTCTCGATCACCACGGTGACGGCGTTGGACGCGCCGACGAGGTTGGGGAGCAATTGCGTGCCGCCCCATCCGGGGACCAGCCCGAGGAATGCTTCGGGCAGACCGAGTGCACCGGCGTTGGCCGCAACTGTGCGGTAGTGGCTGTGCAGGCCGACCTCGAGGCCGCCGCCCAGAGCGACGCCGTTGATGAAGGCGAACGTGGGAACGGAGGACTCACGCAGGCGTCGGAACACCTTGTGGCCCAAGCGGCCGAGCTCGAGTCCCTGCTCACGGGAGGTGATGGAGGGAACGCCCTTGAGGTCTGCGCCGGCAGCGAAGATGAACGGCTTGCCGGTAACGGCGATGGCGACCGGGTTCGCGGCAAACGCCTCGTCCAGTGCGGCGTCGAAGGAGGCGAGTCCACCGGGGCCGAAGGACGACGGCTTGGTGTGGTCGAAGCCGTTGTCGAGGGTGATCAGTGCAAACGGGCCCTCGATGCCGGGAACCGAGATGATCTTGGTGTAGGCGTTCGTCACGACCTCGTCGGCGAATGCTGTTGCAATATCAGACATTTAGTTAACTCCTGCCTGGTAGTCAGCGTGGTTCGGGTTCTCCCAGATGACGGTGCCGCCCATGCCGAGGCCGATGCACATGGTGGTCAAGCCGTAGCGCACGTCGGGACGCGTCGCGAACTGGCGGGAGAGTTGCGTCATCAGGCGCACGCCCGACGAGGCGAGGGGGTGGCCACACGCGATGGCGCCGCCCCACTGGTTGACGCGCGGGTCGTCGTCGGCGATGCCGTAGTGCTCGAGGAACGCGAGAACCTGAACCGCGAACGCTTCGTTGATCTCGAAAAGTCCGATGTCCTCGATCTTCAAGCCGGTGCGCGCCAGAAGCTTCTCGGTGGCGGGAACCGGTCCGATGCCCATGACTGCGGGGTCGACGCCCTGGTAGGCGAAGCCGACCATGCGCATGCCGACCGGCAGGCCGAGCTCTGCTGCGGTGTCTTCACCGGCGAGAAGTGCTGCCGTGGCGCCGTCGTTGAGGCCTGCGGCGTTGCCGGCGGTGATTCGTCCGGCGGGGCGGAACGGTGCTTTGAGCTTCGCGAGGTCTTCGACGGTGGTTCCGGGGCGCGGCGGCTCGTCCTCGGTGGCCAGGCCCCAGCCCGCGGAGCTGCGGGTCGCGACGGGAACCAGGGTGTCGGCGATGAAGCCGGCCTTCTTGGCGGCGTCGTACTTGTTCTGGCTGTTGACGGCGTAGGCGTCCGTGCGGTCTTTGGTGATGGTCGGGAACCGGTCGTGCAGGTTCTCGGCGGTGTTACCCATCACGAGTGCGCTCGGGTCGACCAGACGGTCGGCGAGGAATCGAGGGTTGGGGTCTGCGCCCTCACCCATCGGGTGGTGGCCCATGTGCTCGACGCCACCGGCGACAACAACGTCGTACTGGCCGAAGCCGATGCCCGACGCGGTGGTGGTGACGGCGGTCATTGCGCCGGCGCACATGCGGTCGATGGCAAATCCGGGGACGGTTTCGGGCAGGCCGGCGAGGATCGCGGCGGTGCGGCCGATGGTCAGTCCCTGGTCACCGGTCTGAGTGGTGGCAGCGATCGCCACTTCGTCGATCCGCGCGGGATCCAGCTGCGGGTTGCGACGAAGCAGTTCGCGGATGGCTTTGACGACGAGGTCGTCTGCACGCGTCTCGGCGTACATGCCCTTGGGGCCTGCTTTGCCGAACGGGGTGCGAATGCCGTCGACAAAGACGACGTTGCGTTGGTTGGGTGTGGATGGAGCCACGCGAATTCCTCCTGATGGAGATGCCCACCACGCGCTGGGCGGATGGGACTTACGGTTCGGCAATCACGGCCAAGCGTCCGGCCTTGTAACAAGCGTACTACTGCCCATTACTCACCGGTAACTTAACGGGTCGAATTGCTCCACCCACACCCGCAGCCCCGTCAGGATTCGTCGGTTGCCGCTGCTTTCTCTTCGGCCCCGACCGCGTCATCCTCGGCCGGAACTACTGAGTTCAGCGCCTCCGCGAGGACCGGGACGGTCAAGGTGCGCTGCCACGTGCGGGCGCCGCCGGACGTGAGCTTCGTCTCGATCGCAGCCGTGACCACGGCGATGTCCGATCCAGGCTCGATCGTCCAGTCCCAGCACAGACGACGCACCAGATCCGGTTGCAGCAGATTCTCGACGGGAACTGATACCTCGGAACTGAGATCCGACAGTGCAGCGCGGGCCGCAGTCAGACGATCGGCGGCTTCCGGATCCTGACGCGCCCAGCGTCCCGGAGCAGGCGGGCCGATGCTCGGCGGAGTCTTCGGCGGAAGCTCGCGCTCCGGCAGGGCCCGAGCCGATTCCAACGCCGACATCCAGATCCGTGAGTAACGTCGTTGCCTCGGGCCACCGAACACCGGTAGCGACCGCAGCGCGTCCATCGACCGGGGATCCTTGAGTGCCGCGTCGATGATCGCCGAATCCGGCAGTACTCGGCTGGGAGAAACGTCGCGCTTACGTGCGAGATCTTCACGCGCTTGCCACAACGCCCGCACCGCAGCCAATTGGCGTGTGGTCTTCAGTGACGTGATGTGCGACGTGCGGCGCCAGCGATCCGGCTTCGGCTTCGGGGGGCCGGCAAGTCGAATGTGCTCGAATTCTTCTTTCGCCCAATCCAATTTGCCCTGCGCACGCAATTCAGCTTCCATGGCGTCGCGCAATTCCAGCAGTACTTCGACGTCGAGCGCGGCGTAGTTCAGCCACGGTGCCGGCAGCGGCCGTGTCGACCAGTCGGCGGCGCCGTGACCCTTGCGAAGTTCGACATGCAACGTGCGTTCCACGATCGCGGCCAGACCGACCCGTTCGAATCCGGCCAGTCGGCCCGCCAACTCGGTGTCGAAAAGTACAGCCGGATACAACCCCAACTCGGCAAGTCCGGGCAGATCCTGGTCCGCGGAGTGCAGAACCCACTCCAGAGGGTTGATCGCCTCGGCCAGCGGTGCCATGTCCGCGGCGGTGGGGATCGGATCGATCAGAAACGAGCCGGCACCCTCGCGTCTGAGCTGAATCAGATACGCACGGGCGGAGTACCGGAATCCCGACGCACGCTCGGCGTCAACAGCCAAAGGCCCGGTGCCTGCTGTCAATTCAGCGGCAGCCTTCGCGATCCCGTCGGCGGTGGTGATGACAGCAGGCACACCGTCACGCGGGACCAGGAGTGGTTCGACATCGGACGTGGGCTCGGTTGCATCATCGGTGACTTCGGACATGATCGATAACTCTACGTCGCAGAAGGCGTCGTAGTTGCGCAACCTTCCCCGTCACTTTCCTCGTCGCCTGTCTCGGCGGCTCCCAAGAGTTCGTCGAGCGCCACGGCGAATCCTTGCGCGAGCTCGTGCAATTGGGGTGCCAAGTCCGTGCAACTGACAATGCCCACATCTACTTTGCCGTCGAGCGACATCACCGTCACATTGAGTCCCGCGCCGTGAAAGATGGGTCCCAGTGGGAACATTCCCGTAATGCGTGCACCCAGGAAGTACAGCGGAACCGGCGGACCGGGAACGTTGGACACCACGAGATTCGACACGACGGGGTGCCGTTCCGCGAGCTTGAGTGAGGAGTAGACGCGCATTGCGGCGCCGAAAACCGCGGGCGACGCAAATTGTGACCAGTCTTGAAGCATGTTTGCGCCCAACGCCTCGTTATGGTTCTTCGAGGTCGCGTTGTATTCGCTGATCGCACGCAAGCGGTCCAGAGGGTCGGCGATCTGGGTGCCCAGTTGCGTGAACATGCCGGAGATCTGGTTTGTGCCGGCGCGGTCGGATTTCCCGTGAACCGACACGGGAACCATCGCGACCAATGAATCTGCGGGAAGCTCGCCGCGCTCTTCGAGATAGCTGCGCAACGCTCCGGCGCACAGCGCAAGTACGACGTCGTTGACCTTGACGCCGTGACGGTCCTTCACGGCTTTCACTTTGGCCAGGTCGAGCTGGGCGAAGGCAATATTGCGATGACCTGTGATGGCGCCGTTGAACGACGTTCGAGGGGCAGTGAACGGCGCAGGCATCGCTGTGCCCTTGCGGGCGCGGGTCACCCATTTGGGCAGCATCGCGATACCGCCGGGGACGAGGCGCGCCAGGCGCGCAGGCCTGGAAATTACCGCGAGGAGGCCGCCGACAGCGATATCGAGTGTGCCGGCATCGCCGGCAGTCTTGGCGGTGGTGTCCACCAGCGCGGGTGATTCCGGTTCCAGACTGCACAGTTGAGCCAGGATGTTGGCACCGGTAATGCCGTCTGCGGCACTGTGATGGATCTTCGACATGACGGCGATGGTTCCGTCGGCAAGTCCTTCGATGACCCACATTTCCCACAGCGGACGGGAACGGTCCAACGGTTGGCTCGCAATATGTCCCGCAAGTTCTGCCAGTTCGTCGTGGCCGCCTGGCGCCGGTACCGATGTGCGATGGCAGTGTCGTTCGATGTCGAAGTCGTGGTCGTCCACCCAGACGGGGTAGTCGAGATTCAGGCGTGAATCTTTCAGCTTGCGCCGGAACGTCGGCATCGCTGCCATGCGGGAGTCCAACTCGCCGAGAAGTGATCGGTATCGGTAACCGCCAGGGATGGTCGACGGGTCCAGTATCACCAGGCCGCAGACGTGGAGTAGCTGTGTCGACGTTTCCAGGTACAGGAAGGTGGCATCAAGTCCGCTGAGACGCTGCATCTACGAATTTTAGAACGGGTTCTAGTTGGATTTGGGTGGAATGATGAAACCGGAGCGGGAGATCAGTCGTTCTTTCTCGACAATTCTGTTACCCCGGCAGGTGGTAGGCCCGCGGCGTAGGCCAGCACGTCACAGAATGCCTCCACGTGGTGTCCCAATTCCGTTGACGTGGCAGTCCAGGAGGCCCGCAGTTCCAGTTGGTGTGCCCGCGGAGGCCCGGCGATGTCGCCGTAGCGAACCGACGTTGTTGCGGTGACCGTGCCGCCGAGCGCTACAAACGGAGCGCCGCCGGTTTCGAGAGCGTCCACCAGCCAACTCCATGCAACTTCGGGCAATAGTGGATCGGCGGCGAGTGATTCGTCGAGATCGGCCTGGATGTAGGCGACCAGACGCATGGTGCCGTTCCAGGCTTCGTCGCCGTCGGGGTCGAACAGCAAGATGAGTCGACCGAAGGCATCGCCCTCCGATTGTTCGGAGACGGTGTCCGATTCGGGGTGAAGTACCTCGGCGCCGATTGCATGGCTGTACGGGGCAAGTCGTTGTGGCGGGCGTATCGGACCGACTTCGATCTCGGACCGGACCTGTGCTGAGCCCATTGCGGCGATTGCGGCACGGAATTCGGCCGGGTCAGCGGTGGATCCGGAAGTTGTCACAGGTCAGGACGTTAGTCGGGGAAAAGGTCCCTGAGGTGGAGGCGCGCCGATCAACTGTGACGTGCTCCGCACAGATAAGTGTGAGCACCGTCACGAAATGTGACGTGGACTTTTCTTCGCGCCGAACATGGCAGCATTGGGAGCGGTCGAATACACATGTTGGCGGAGAGTGCGAGGATTGATGAGCGGGTTGGACAACTTGAATTCAGGCACCATCGGGTCAGCGGAGTACAGCGCACGGCGCGTGCTTCCGGATGCGCCGTTGTTGGCGGCGGCCACCGGTCGGAAGCCGGTGCGGCGTCCGGTGTGGTTCATGAGGCAGGCCGGCCGCTCGCTTCCCGAGTATCGCGAGATCCGCGCCGGAATCGGAATGCTGGAGTCCTGCTTCGATCCGGCGTTGGTCTGTGAGATCACGATGCAGCCGGTGCGTCGCCACGACGTCGACGCCGCGATTCTCTTCTCGGACATCGTGGTGCCGCTGAAGGCAGCCGGCATCGATCTCGACATCGTTGCCGGTGTCGGTCCGGTGGTTGCCAATCCTGTTCGTTCGATCGACGACGTCGCGTCCCTACCGCGGTTGGTGCCCGACGAGGTCGGCGCAATTGCGCAGGCCGTGCGTCTGCTCACCGCCGAGTTGGGTTCGGTGCCGCTGATCGGGTTTGCCGGAGCGCCGTTCACGTTGGCGTCGTACCTGGTCGAAGGTGGACCGAGCCGCAACCACGAGAAGACCAAGGCGCTCATGCTGTCGGATCCGGCGACGTGGCACCAGCTCCTCGGCAAGATCGCCGACATCACGATCTGCTTCCTGCAGGCGCAGCTCCACGCCGGTGTCGACGCTGTTCAGCTGTTCGATTCCTGGGCAGGCGCCCTCTCGCTCGCGCAGTACCGCGAGTTCGTACTTCCACACTCCGAGCGCGTGCTGGCCGAGGTGGCGAGCGCAGGAGTGCCGCGTATCCACTTCGGTGTTGGTACCGGTGAACTGCTCGGCGCCATGGGTGAAGCCGGGGCTGACGTCGTAGGCGTCGACTGGCGTATTCCGCTCGACGTTGCCGCGGCGCGAGTCGGTCCGGGCAAGGCGCTGCAGGGCAACCTCGATCCGGCAGTGCTGTTCGCGGGTCCCGAGGCGGTTGACCGCGAGGTCAGGCGCATTGCGGCTGAAGGCGACCGCGCTATCGAGGCCGGCGCCATCGGGCACATCTTCAACCTCGGACACGGTGTTCTTCCGGATACCGATCCGACGGCAATCACGGCGGCGGTGGAGCTGGTGCATTCGCTGTGACGACAACGCGTCCGTCGGTAGCGGTGATCGGGGGCGGAATTTCCGGCCTGGTCGCCGCCTACCGGCTTCGCCGTAGCCTCGGAGCAGACGCCGAGATCACGATCGTCGACCACAGTCGCAGGCTTGGCGGAAAGTTGCGAACGGTCGATCTCGGCGGCGGGCCGATCGATGTCGGCGCCGAGGCGTTCATTGCGCGTCGGCCCGAGGTTCCGGCACTTCTGGCCGAGCTCGGTCTCACCGACCAGATCGTGTATCCAGCCGGACGCACTCCGTTGATCTGGTCGCAGGACTCGTTGCATCGCCTCCCGACGGGCACGTTGATGGGCATTCCGGCGAGCGCCGACGCGGTCAAGGATCTTGTCGACGATGCAACCTCGGCGCGGATCGCGGCCGAGCCGGAGCGCCGCTTCGACTGGACTCCGGGTTCGGATAGTAGTGTGGCGCAACTTGTTTCGGATCGCTACGGTGATCAGGTTGTCGCCCGTTCGGTTGATCCGCTGCTCGGTGGCGTGTACTCCGGATTGGCGGAGAACATCGGAATACGGGCCGCGCTGCCGACCCTCGCGGCCGCGTTGGACGCCGGAGCGCAGAGCCTGTCGGAGGCCGTGACAGCGGCGCTGCCGACGCCGGCTCCCGGGCCGGTCTTCGGTGCATTGAAGGACGGTTACGGAGTGCTCCTGGACGCACTCCGGGAGGCAGCTGCCGCGCATGTTGTTCACGCGGAGGCCGGAGTCGTGCGCGCCGACGGAAGCCGCTGGTTCGTTGATCCGGTCGGCGCGGTCGACGCGATTGTTCTGGCAGTTCCCGCGCCGAATGCCGCACTGCTCCTGGCTGACGTCGCGCCACAGGTCGCCCGGGTTGCGGCTCAGATCGAGCTTGCGTCGTCGGCTGTCGTCGCGATGCGGCTGCCGGGCAATGTCGAGTTGCCGGAGAACTCCGGGATCCTCGTCGCGACGGACGCAGATCTCACGGCCAAGGCATTCACGCTGTCCAGTCGCAAGTGGACGCATCTCGCCGATCGGGGTGAGCACCTCGTGCGGGCGTCGTTCGGCCGTTTCGGTGCCGCAGACATTGTCGATCGCCCCGACGACGAATTGATCGCTTTCGCCCGCGCTGATCTTGCAACAGTGACGGGAATCACTGTGAGTCCGGCTGCGTCCTTTGTCCAGCGCTGGCATGGGGGACTGCCGCAGTACGCACCAGGTCACGTGCAGAAAGTGGCTGAAATCGAACAGTCGGTCGCAGCGTTGGACGGTATCGAGGTGGCCGGTTCGTGGCTACACGGCGTCGGCGTTCCGGCGTGTGTTGCCACTGGCACGACGGCGGCGACACGGATTTTCGAACGGGTGGCACGATAGAGGTATGGCACGCCTTGATTTCGACAAACTGAACTCTGAAATCCGATACCTCATGTTCTCCGTGTTCCAGGTGGAACCCGGTGTGCTGGGCGACGATCGGGAAGCTGCGGTCAAGGACGCCCGCTTGTTCTTCGAAGGTCTCGAAGACAAGGGCGTCGTGGTTCGCGGAATCTACGACATCGCCGGCATGCGCGCAGACGCAGACTTCATGATCTGGACCCATGCAGCCAGCATCGAGCAGCTGCAGGCCGCGTACTCGGACTTCCGCCGCACCACGACACTGGGCAAGATCAGTGCTCCGGTGTGGAGCAACTCCGCCGTGCACCGTCCGGCCGAGTTCAACAAGAGCCACGTGCCGTCGTTCATCGCGGGCGAGGATCCGGGCGACTACATCTGCGTCTACCCGTTCGTTCGATCGCTCGAGTGGTACCTGCTTCCTGACGAGGACCGTCGCAAGATGCTCGCCGATCACGGTATGGCGGCACGCGGATACAAGGACGTTCGCGCCAACACGGTGCCGTCGTTTGCGCTCGGCGACTACGAGTGGATTCTTGCGTTCGAGGCACCGGAACTCATTCGCATCGTCGACCTCATGCGCGACCTGCGTGCCACCGAAGCTCGCTTGCACGTGCGCGAAGAGGTTCCGTTCTTCACCGGACCGCGTGTCGACATCGAGAAGCTGGTTCTTTCCCTTCCCTGATCGAAAGTAGCTGCTGTGGCCACCACGCCGAATCGGCGTCATCAGCACATGTCTCATTGGGGCATGTTCACTGCCGAGTCGGTAGCCGGCGAAGTCACTGCGGTGCATCCGTACGAGGGAGATTCGAATCCTTCGCCGATGCTCGGCAACTTCGCCGGTTCGGTGCGCAGCCGCAGCAGAGTGGCCGGCCCCGCAGTGCGTCGCGGCTGGCTCGAGAACGGTCCGGGTCCAACGGACAAGCGGGGGTCGGACGAGTACGTCCCGGTCGAGTGGGACGAACTGACAGAACTGCTGTCCCGCGAATTGCGTCGGGTCGTCGACACGCACGGCAACAACGCGATCTTCGGTGGTTCGTACGGATGGGCCAGCGCCGGTCGATTCCACCACGCGCAGAGCCAGGTTCACCGATTTCTGAATCAACTCGGCGGCTACACCAAATCGGTCCACAGCTACTCGCTCGGAGCAACGGGCGTCATCATGCCCCGCGTGGTCGGGACCCACAGTCAATTGTTCGAACGCTCCACGTCGTGGGACGTCATCGCGCGACATTCGGATCTGCTGGTGTGCTTTGGTGGGGTGCCGATCAAGAACACTGGCGTCAATGCCGGTGGTAACAGTGATCATCCGACTCGCGGTGCGATCGACGCCTTCCGTCGTCGCGGCGGAAAGATCGTCTCGATCAGCCCGTTGCGTGACGATCTCGACGGTGAATGTGACTGGATCGCACCGATTCCCGGGACGGACGTCGCGATCATGTTGGCGCTGGCGTATGTCCTCGCTTCGGAGGGTTTGCACGACGTCGCATTCCTGAACCGGTACTGCGTCGGCTACGAGCGATTCGAGGATTATCTGCTCGGACGAAGCGACGGTATCGCGAAGGACCCTCGCTGGGCCCAGGAGATTTCAGGAATCCCTGCCGAGAGGCTGGTCGACCTGGCCTGCCGCATGGCAACCGGTCGCACGCTGGTCTCCGTCACGTGGTCACTGCAACGCATCAAACACGGTGAACAAGCCCCGTGGATGGGGGTGACCCTCGCCGCGATGCTTGGTCAGATAGGTCTTCCCGGAGGAGGTTTCGGGCACGGCTACGGTTCGATGAACGAGCCGGGAATGACGTCGATCCCGTACCCGCTGCCCACCTTCCCGCAAGGACGAAATCCGGTCGCGGACTTCATTCCGGTCGCCGCGGTATCCGACCTCCTGCTTTCGCCCGGCGAAGACTTCGACTACGACGGCAGACGCCTGACCTATCCCGACATTCGCCTTGTCTACTGGGCAGGCGGAAATCCGTTCCACCATCATCAGGACATCCCGAGGTTGCGGCGGGCATTGGCGCGTCCGGACACGATTGTCGTTCATGACCCGTATTGGACGCCGATGGCCAAACACGCCGACATCGTGGTGCCCTCGACCACGTCCTTCGAACGCTCCGATCTCAGTTGTACGCGCAACGACGCATTGCTGGTGGCCATGCACCAGGTCACCGAACCGTTTGCAGGTGCACGCGACGATTACGAGACCTTCGCGGCACTTGCCGATGCTCTCGGATTCGGTGACACGTTTACCGAGGGACGATCGTCGCAGCAATGGATCGAGTACCTCTACGGTCAGTGGCAGCCGAGTGTCGACGCTGACGGCGGCAACACCCCGTCGTTCGAGGACTTCTGGGCTGATGGTCACTACCGGATGCGTACGCGGGGCGACGAGGTGTTGTTCGGCGACTTCCGCGAGAATCCCGAGAAGTATCCGCTTGGCACACCCAGCGGGAAGATCGAGATCTTCTCCGCAACCATCGAATCTTTCGGCTACGACGACTGCGTGGGCCATCCCCGGTGGTACGAGCCCGACGAATGGCTGAAAGGTATACGCGCGGAGTCATTTCCGCTGCACCTCATCGCCAACCAGCCCAAGACACGGCTGCACAGCCAACTCGATCACGGTGCCGTGAGCCAGGCGTCGAAAATTCAGGGGCGAGAACCGATTCGGATGCATCCGGATGCAGCGGCAGAGCGAGGCATTGTCGGCGCGGACGTGGTGCGGGTGTTCAACGATCGCGGCGCGTGCCTGGCTGGTGTTGTCGTCGATGCAGACCTTCACCCGGGTGTTGTCCAACTTGCGACGGGTGCCTGGTACGACCCACTCGATCCGGCTGACCCGGACTCGCTGTGTGTCCACGGAAACCCCAATGTTCTGACCCCGGACGTCGGTACGTCGCTGCTGTCACACGGATGCACCGGACAGCACGTCCTGGTGCAGATCGAGAAGTTCGATGGGGAGCTTCCGCCCGTCCGCGCATTCGATCCACCGGTACTGAATCCACGCTGACGGAACCGATCGAGGCCAGTGCGCGTCGAACTTGGTGAGCACCTGATATTCGGGTGAGCACGTCGAGCGAGGTGGGGGCCATCGTGAGTACAGCAGAGTGGAATTCGACGCGGGGGAGATCGGAAGTCCTTCGCGGGCAGATCGATTCGATGATGGAGGATCTGCGCGAGCGGACGCGGTTGCTTGCGCTCGCCCAGGAGAAGATTGCGTTGTCGACTGCGCGTGCTCAGTCCGCTGACGGGTTGGTGGAGGTAGATGTCAATGCCTCCGGAGCCGTTGTCGGCGTCAAATTTTCGTCTGATGCGTGTGCGAAGTCGACGCCGAAAAAACTTGGTGCGTCGGTGCTGGCGGCGTCGACGGCAGCGTCGGCAGACATGCGCCGGCAAAACGCGGAAATATTGAAGCCGTTCACAACTGCGACGCAGTTGGATCTTCCAGATCTGATAGCCGGAGCGCCCAGCGTGCGCGGTCTGTCCGCAGTGCCTCAGATAGCCGAGCACATGGAACAGGATTGGGATCAGACCGTTCTGAGGAGCGCGGGCAATGTCTGAACTGTGGATCGATGTTCAGATTGTGCGTGCATTGGCACCGCGATTCGTGGGGCTTGCCGAAGATATCGAGAGGTCGAAAGCGGATCTCGAACGGGAAATGACGGCCGAAGGCCCGAGTTGGGGAAATGACGAGGTCGGCAGCACTTTTGCCGCCGCCTACCTTCCGGGCTCCGAGTCGGTGCTTGCCGGTATCTCGATGATGGCCGGCGTCATGCGGAATCTCACGGATGCGCTGTACCGGACTTCTGACAACTTCGAGGGCGTCGACGCAGAACTTGCCGACAACTTTGCAGGTGGTCTCTGATGGGCATCGAGATTCCGGGATATCTGCAGGCCGTTGCCAGTGTTGCAGTCGGTAGCGACTGGCCGGAGGGAGACGAGACGTCGCTGTGGCGATTGGGGGACGCGTGGACCGAGGTGGCAGACCAGCTGACCAGTGCATCCATGGACGGTGATGTAACAGTCCGAGGAGTACTGACCGCAATCACCGGCGAGACGCACGATTCACTCGATGCATTCTGGCAGGATTCCGGTGGAGTCGCTGACGTCTTCGATCGATTGATCTCTGCCGCAACGGAATTAGCGGAATCCTGCAATGCTACGGCGACGGAGATCGAGTACACCAAACTTGCGATCATTGCGGCGTTGATCGCGCTGGCGCTCGAGTTGGCGGCCATGGCAGCGGCAGCGATTCCCACACTCGGGCTGAGTGCGGTAGGAGCAGCAGCAGCGGAGCTCGCTACCGCGGTTACTGTTCGAATGCTGTTGCAGCAATTACTGGTCGGGGTGCTCGAGGCTGCTGCGGTGGAAGCTGCGTCGGCCGTCTTCTCCGGCCTGGCCATTCAGCTGGGGCAAATGACGATGGACCATCGCGACTCCGTCGACGTCGGCAAGGTCGTGACCGAGGGGCGCGAGGGGTTTGTCACGGGCGCGACGGATGAACTGTCCACATCCGGCGCCGCCCTGAACTGGAATTTCTGACGCAGTACCCGGGCCTGAGTGCACACAACCTTCATTCGCGTGGCCGGATGCGCCCTGTAGCTGCGACTTGTGTGCAGTTTTCGCTCGATTGACGGGGTTGGGGAATTAGCGGTTCGACGGAGTTAGGTTTTGCTGGGCGTCGAGAGTTTCCTGGGATACGGGGGCGCGCAGTAGGGCTTCCCATCCGTCGATCAGGGCGGACAGTTCAGCGTGGGTGGGTTTAGTGCCGCGTCTGTCGTAGCCCGCCAATACCCGGAGATAACTGGTGTAGACGATCTGAATACGCTGCAGCCGAACATCTTCCGTGAGTTCGCCAAGGCTGTCGTTGAGGCTCTGGTTGACGGCGGATCCGCTTGTTGTCACGGTCGGATCTACGGTGGTGAAGACGCGGCCGAGAATTGCCGTCTCCATCAGCCGATCGAGCAGTGCGACGTAGTGGTTGTCTGGGCTGATGCTGTTGGCCAGGGGTTGCACAACTGCCCATAAAGCCTCGCGCGTAGTCATATTCGCGCCCTGTGAGCTTGTCTGGAGCATCATTGCTTGCCTGTCGGCGTTGATCGCGGGTAGGCGGTAAGCGAATATCGCGTGCAGCAGATTTTCCTTCGAACCGAAGTAGTAGGCGATTACCGAGGCATTCTGCTGGCCTGCCGCGATGCGGATGTCAGAGATGGAGACGCCCTCGTAACCGCTGAGTGCAAATAGGCGCTCCGCGGTTTCGATGAGTTGTATGCGTGTCTGTTCTCCTGCGCGGTATCGGCCACGTTTTGAGGTCACGCTCGACGACCCTACCGGCGACCGTGTGGGCTTCCCGTCGTTGTGGGTCGGGTCGGGGGGGGGCGACGTGACGGCGGGCACCTGGCAGTGGTCGACCGGTTAGGGATCAAGATGACGCTCGTCAATGCTTAAATCATCGAAATTTTAACGATCCTCAAAATAATAAAAACTCATTACTTTGAACGCAGTCCAGTTTTGACACCGCGTCGACGTTTCGAGGAAGTTTGATGACCGCAATCGCAGAACCTACGACACCTATAATCGTGCCCCTCGCCGGCAAGATCGGCGCCGAAGTGCGGGGTCTGCGGGTGGACTCCCTGACAGACGCCGATGTTGAACTGGTCAAGGACGCGCTGTATCGCCACAGCGTGCTCTTCTTTCCGGAACAGGGCCTCGATCCGGCGATCCACCGGGCGTTTGCGCAGCACTTCGGCGAGGTTGTTCTCCCACATGAGCACTTGTTGAACCTTGGCGGCGAGGGTTACCGCGAGATCAGCGTGATCGGCACCGAGAACGGAAGCGCGTACCAGGCCAATCGTTGGCACTGCGACGTGTCATGGCGTGACGCGCCGTCCAGGTTCAGCGTTCTGCACATGCAGGTCCTCCCGGAGTTCGGCGGCGACACCATGTGGTCCAACCAGTCCGACGCACTGGACGCTCTGTCGGAGCCGCTGCGTGAACTCCTCTACGGCCTGACCGCCAAACACCGCATCGCACCGAGGGAGAACGTCCCCGAAGCCGACCACCCGTTGGTGATCCGGCATCCCGAGACCGGACGCGAAGCGCTGTTCGTCAACGACCTGTTCACCAGCCACATCAACGAACTCGACGCACAAGAGAGCGCCGCGATCCTGGGTGTACTCAAGGCGGTGTCGATCCGGCCGGAATTCACGGTCCGCCGCCGCTGGACTGTTGGCGAAATTGCTATCTGGGACAACCACTTTGTCCAGCACAACGCGATCTACGACTACGCGGATCAGCCGCGCCGGATTCATCGCATCGAGGTTGCTCCCGAAGCTCCTATCCCTGCTCGCTGACACCCCGGTCCGGCCGGAATGCACACAAGTCTCCCTCGGATGGCTGATCCAGCCACGCAGGGGAGACTTGTGTGCACTGTTACTCGTCTCAGCGATCCAGAGGACTACTTTGCGGGATTCAGCACCAGTGAAATTGAGTTGATGCAGTACCGCTGATCCGTCGGAGTGGGGTAGCCCTCACCCTCGAAGACGTGGCCGAGGTGGCTGTGGCACTTCTTGCAGATAACCTCGACGCGGCGCATTCCGAGGCTCACGTCTTCCTTCAGGATGACGGCGTCGGAGTTGGCCGGATCGAAGAACGACGGCCATCCGCAGTGCGATTCGAACTTCTCGGTGCTGCGGAAAAGTTCGGCGCCGCACGCGCGGCAGGAGTACACACCTTCGGTGGTGGTGTCGGTGTATTCGCCCACACCGGGCCGTTCGGTGCCGGCTTGACGCAGGACCGCGTACTCGGCCGGGGTCAGTTTTTCGCGCCACTGCTCGTCGGTGAAGGTGACTTCGGGGGCGTTATCTGTAGAACTCATGGCTACACGCTAATCCTTTACTGCAGGTTCGGCTTTGCTTGCAGGTGGGACGGCTTCCAAAGAGGGAAGTAGGTAGGCGGGATCGATTCCGCGGTCAAGCCGGCCCTCGCGTCGGGCAACCAGATACCGGTAGCCGAGGACGCAGAAGATCACGATCAGCAGCAGACTCCACCCGAGTGTGCTCTTCATGTATTCCGCTGCCCGGCCGAAGGCAGGCCAGCGGAAGGACCACCAGTCGTCGAACGTCATGCACCCGTACACGGCAAGCCAGGCCGGCCAGTTCCGCATGACGGAGTTCTTGAGTATCACCGACATCAGGAGCGGGAACAGCATCATCGAGTAGTACATCTGGCCGAGCGACGGCAGCAGGAACGACGCGGTCATGATCACGCCGGTTGTGGTGGTGAGGAAGAACAGATCGTCATGGCGGTAGTACCGGTAGAGCAGCCACAGCGAGATCAGGACCATGACGGCGAAGACCGCGCGAAGGGTGAATACCAACCAATCGGGCAGGCCGAAGTAGGCGCCGTTACCGACTATCGAACTGTTGAAGTAGTCGCGTGATTCCAGCAGATACGGAACCGTGCGTTCGACAAATGCCATCGGATCCGCCGAGAGCGGCACCGCGACGACGGTGAGGATGAACGGGATACCGAGTGCTGTGACAAAAACCTTCCACTGACCACGAACCAAGGGCAGCAGTAGCAGCGGCGCAAGAGTGGGTTTGACGGCCAGAGTGATGCCGATCGACGCGCCCGCCCACAGATCTTTTCGGCGCATCAGGAGCAGCAGGAACGCCATCTCGCTGAGCAGCACGATGCCATTGATGTTGGTGAACACCAGGGTGTTGGTGACGGTCTCCGACGAGAATGCAGCCAGTACGAGAATTGGCGCGGCGATGGAGCTGATTGTCAGATCGAACAGGCGCAGCAGCAGATAGAGCGCGACCAGGATCGCAATCGCGTTGGCTCCGATGAACAGCCAGCGGGAGCGCTCGGGATCGAGAATGGCCAGTGGTGCCATCAGCAAGGATCCCGATGGGGGATACAAGTAATGCGGATCTACCGTGTTGAAGTCCGCGGTGTAGACCTCGCGGCCGTTCCAGAATGCCAGCGCGGCGTTGTAGACCGGCCGGAAATCATCGGTGATCGACCCGTTGACGGCTTTGACGACAACGCGATTGATCACGGTCATCACGGCGATCGGCCACAAAACGTAGTTGACGACTTGTTGGGTTGTCCGCCCGGTGCGAGGCTCGATTTGTCTAAGGAACACTTCGGAACGGTACACCGAGACGCAAACAGATCTGGGGATGCACCCTGGATTGGCGGGTGACGGCAGTCATATTCGGTTAGGCCGGGCACACATTGCCGTTGGCGGGCAGGCTCTGATTGTCCAGGTAGGACACCGCGGCCTGTTGGACGCAGGCAGATTGCATCGCGGGGTGTCCGGAACCTTGCCAATCGAGGCTGGCGAACCGGGCGCCGGCGTTAGTGACAACTCCGGTGACAGTGGCCAGTCCAGTGTTGCCGACGGCGGGATCGGCCTGACCGCTCAGCACCAGAACAGTCGGTTTCAACGCCGTGGGCAATGGCGTCGGAGTGGTTGTCGGCCAGCTTGCACAAGCAGACAATCCGAGTGCGGCTTCGTTCCCGAACACGGGGTAGGACTTGCCCCACGTTTGTTGCAGTTCGCGGATGCGGCCCACTCCCGGCCACTGAATGCCGTCGGTGCAGCGTCCGACAAACTGACCGTCACTGGCAAGTGCTTTCTCCGCGGCTGCGGCACGTTCGCGCATGGGTACGGGGTTTCCCGTTCCGAGTGCGCTGAGAGCATCGGCCAGAGACGTTGTGTCCAGCTGGCGATTCTGGCTCGCGATGGCAAGACTTGCCGAGATTGCGCGGTTGATCGACGCCGCGGACAAGGGCCGGAACTCACCGGCTCGCGCGCGTTCCGTCAATGCAACGACGGCCGCGCGGGGGTCGGGTCCGAGTGAGCAGGACAGCGCCTCGCAGCGAGTGGCAAACGCCGTCAACGCTGCTTCCTGGCCTTGGACTCGGCTTTCCTCCTCGGTGGTGGCATCGGTGGCGATCGGTGCGGGCGAGTCGAGGATCAATCGTGCAATGTTGTCGGGATATGTTGCGGCGTAACTCAATGCGATGTCCGAACCGGAGCCTGCAGCCCACAGCGCGATGGTGTCGACGCCCCACCTCGTGCGCAGGGCGTTGATATCGTCGGCTGCGGCGTCGGCTCCGAATTCGAGTTCCTGTGGATCGAGGTAGTCGGTGCAGGAGATCGTCGCGTCGTGCCCGAGTGCGGCGACGGCGTCCGCTGCGTCTCCGCTGGAACTCGGCTCGAATTGGCCGAGATCGGCGAGCCCGCGCCGCGTATCGGGTTCCATGCATTCGATGGGCGTCGAGCGGTCGATCCCGCGGCGGTCGAGAGCCACGACCGGGTGGGCTGCGAGGACGGCCGTCAGTCCTGTTGAAGAGAGCATGGCCAAGGTGCTTCCCGACGATCGATCCGTCCCGGAGGTGAAGACAATCGGGTAGGCGTTGGCAGGAGTAGCCGAAGTTCGGGCCCGAGTCGCCGCAGCCGTGAATGTTCCGTCGATGCGGCCGCTGGTGTCGATGGGAGCGCTGAATTCGGCGCATTCGACGATGACGCCCGTGCTGGCGGCAGACAAGGCTGCGTCGGCAAGCGATGTCCCACTGCAGTCGCGCCATGGCAGGTCGCTGGTCGGGACAGCCGGAGCGGGAACCGGGGGAGATGTCGCCTGTGACGTGTCGGAACTCCCGGGGGTGCCACCCGTGTGACCTTCGACGGCGACGTCCGGGCGAATGGAGGGCCCTGCGCCACAGGCACAACACGTCGCCAGGACAACTGCAATCAAAGCCGCTCTGCGCATGCCGACCAGAGTGCCAGGTTCAGTACCGAGGACGTTGACGAACCCACCGCGACAGCACCGTGCCGTCGGAGTCCGTGACGATATGTGCAGGCATCATCGGGGTGGGAAGGGACTGCGCGGAGAGGGAAATCCGCCCCGCGTTGCCGCCGACCAGTTGTGGAGACGTCGTCACGCATAGTTCGTCGACGGAGTTGTCCGTGATGAGTTGGCCGAACAGGGACGGTCCGCCTTCGCACAGAATTCGCGGCAAACCCAGAGTGGACGCTGTGTTCTCGATGTCGACACTGCGCACCGCCGCGCCGACGCTTCGGTGAACGTCGGCACCGGCATCACTCAACCTCGATACAGCGCCTGGGTCAGCGTCGGAGCCGACCAGCAGAATCGGTGGCACTTCGGCGTCACGGAACAACCGGCTGTCGGGGTCGATCGACGCGCGCGACGAGACAACCAAGATCGGGGGAACAGGGGCCAGCCCTGACGCGACCCGGCGTGCCTGAGCGTCGTCGTTCATCACCGCGCCGCCGTAGTTTTCCGCACGCGCGGTTCCGGCTCCGACGACAACCACGTCGCAGAGCTCGCGCAGCGTGTTGAACACCGTCTTGTCCGCCGGTGTGCCCAGACCACCGCTGAGCCCACTGACAGAGACGGCACCGTCGATGCTGGACACGAAGTTCACCCGAACCCAGGGATGCTGCAGGTTTTCCGGATATGAATAGAGCTCTCGGAGCCGCTGCGGCTGATCGGGTGTGAAGTAGGTCGCAAAATCCAGATGGTGCATATGAGAGATCACACCACGTAGATACCCTTGATGGATGCCTCAACGTCTTGTCGATCGCAGTCCGGTGGTACCCGCCGATCAATTGGTCGCTCAAATGGTTCCACCCGCAATGTTCGACGACGTGAGCTTTGCGTCCTACATCCCGGATCCGAACGAGCCGAGTCAGGCAGCTGCCGTTGCCAAGACCGAGGAATTCTCCAAGCGCGTAGCCAAGATTCGGGCCGGCGGTCGTCGTGGATTGTTCGGTAAGAAGACTCAGGCAACCGGCGCTGGTCTGTACCTCGACGGCGGCTTCGGTGTCGGTAAGACTCACCTTCTTGCGTCGATCTTCCACAGCGTTCCGTCGCCCAAGGCATTCGGCACGTTCGTCGAACTGACGCACGTCGTCGGCGCACTCGGCTTCAACAAGGCCGTCGAGGCATTTTCGGAGCACAGCGTTCTGTGCATCGACGAATTCGAGCTCGATGATCCGGGCGACACCATGTTGGTCTCTCGCCTGCTGTCCGAGCTGTCGACGCGCGGCGTGTCCATCGTCGCGACGTCCAACACACTCCCGGGTCAGCTCGGTGAGGGTCGCTTTGCTGCGCAGGACTTCATGCGCGAGATCAAGAAGCTCGGCTCGATCTTCGAGACCATTCGCGTCGACGGTCCTGACTACCGACACCGCGATCTGCCGCCCGCTCCCGAGCCGATTTCCTCCGAAGAGTTGGTCGCGCGCGCCGAGTCCGTCGACGGCGCAACGCTCGATAACTTCGACGAGCTGTGCAAGCACCTCAGCACGCTGCACCCGTCGCGATACAACAAGCTGGTCGAGGGTGTTCGCGCTGTCTACATCGACGGCGTCCACCCCGCGACAGACCAGTCGGTTGCGCTTCGGTTCGTGGTTCTCGCCGATCGCCTGTACGACGCGAGCATTCCGGTGACAGTGTCCGGCGCTCGCCTGGACGAGATCTTCACCCCGGAGATGCTGGCCGGCGGTTACAAGAAGAAGTACCTGCGTGCCATGTCGCGTCTGCTTGCGCTGTCTCGTTTCGAGGTTGCCGCGACCTAGTTCACCGGTCGCTCCATCACAAAATCGTGATGGAGCTGGGTGCCTACGACAAAGGTCTTGGTCCCGACCCGCGTGAAGCCATGCTTTGCGTAGAACTTTTGCGCTCGCGCATTTTCCTGGTTCACTCCGAGCCAGATTCCCGCACTGCCGCTTTCGTGGGCGTGAGTGACCACCGCGGCCATCAATGACGCTGCGGCGCCGCTTCCGTGATTTCCGGGAAGTACGTACAGCTTGCTCAATTCCGTCGTCGGGCGAAGTGTGAGTGCTGCCCGCACGTCGGGATCGGACGGTTCGGCGTCGATGAGCATCGCGTAGCCGACTATGGCGTCGCGCGAGATCACTTTGAGAACCGTGCGCGTCGGGTCGGTCAGGTATTCGGAGAACTTGTCGACCGAGAGCACGTTGTCGATGAAGGCATTGATGTCGTCGGCGGAAGCATCGGGCGGGCAGGCGAGCGGAAACGTCACCGCGGCCACGTCGGCGATTGCTTCGGAATCCCAAATTCCGGCCCGGTCAACGGTGATGCTCACGTCACTTCGTCCTTCCCTGCACGCGCAATGGTCGCTCAAGTACACCACTTGCCGTGCCCGTGAAAGCTATCCGGCCTTCTCAGCCGCCAGGCTCTCGGTGCGTTTCGGGGCAAAAGCCGGTGCAAGCGCAATCAGAATCACGCAGAATGCCAGCGGAATGAGGAATCCGATCCGCAGGTCGCTGAATGCGGCGACAGCTCCGACGATTCCGCCGCCGACAACGGTGCCGACGTAGTTGAACAGGTTGATGCGAGCGATGACTGTGTCCACCTGATCGGGTGGCGCCATCCGTCCGGCAGCGCTGAAGCAGATCGGGGCGATGACCGGAAGGCCAAGGCCGACGATCAGGAACCCGGCAATGGCAATCGCGGGAGACTGCGCCGTCACCACAATGGTCATGCCGATCACGCCGATCACTGATCCCATGCGGACGACAGTGGTCTCACCGAACTTGCCGACCCAGTAGTCGCCGGTCAATCGTGCAACCAATGCCGCGATTTGGTACGCGGCCATCGACAGTGCGGCGGTGCTCGCGTCCGCAAGTAGGACGTCTTCGAGGTACAGGGTCGACCAGTTGCCGATACTGAAATCGACTGCATAGAACAGTGCCATCGCGATGCCGAGCAGAATGAACGCTCGCATCGGGACAGTGAGCGTAACGGAGCCACCGGTATTCGTATCCGCCACGGTTGTTGCGCTGCGATCGAGCAACGACGGCCCGAATGCCAGAAGCAGAAGGGCCACAATCACTCCCGCACATACCTGGGTAACCCGTACCGAGATGTCGAGTCCTGCGGTTGCCGAGATGTAGAGGGCGCCGGCAATTGCCCCGACGCTCCAGGCCGCGTGGAACGAGCTGAGTATGAAGCGTCCCTTGGCGTGTTGGATCGAGACGGCTTGCATATTTGCTGCCGCATCAACGATGCCGAGGCCGATTCCGTAGATAGCGAGGCAGACAAAAAAGAGTGCAGAGTTGGGGGCCAGTCCGGTGGCGCCGCCGAAGACCGCGATGACGGCCAGTCCGGTGCGGAGCGTGGTCTTGCTCGACGTTCGAACTGCGAGTCGCTCGGCGAGAACGCTGCCGAGTCCGGCGATCACCGACACCGACACAACCGCAACCACCAGCAACGACTCGCTGAGCGCAAACAAGTCCCGGTACGCGGGCAGTTGCGTCAGAATCGAAGCGAGAAGAAAACCCTGGAGTCCGAAAGCCACGGAGGTGGCGATCCGGGCCTTCGTCAGGCTGCGGGTGTGATCCGTCATCGAATGTGGCCTTGTCTGTGGTTGGGCACTGCCCGCCGAACGCTACTTGATACTTGGTACTGGTCGAGTGTCCAACAAAGTCGCGTGTCGCGCAGCATTCTTTGATTAACTGACGGCTATGAGTGCACATCCAGCAGCAATGTTTCCCCCCGAATTTGTGTGGGGAACCGCGACGGCTGCGTATCAAATCGAAGGCGCAGTTACCGAAGACGGTCGGGGACCGTCGATTTGGGACGATTTCTGCACTCAACCCGGTGCTGTGGTGCGCGGCGAGACCGGTGCCATTGCTGCTGATCACTACCACCGCTGGGAATCCGACGTCGAACTCATGGCGCAGCTCGGCCTCGACGCGTATCGACTGTCGCTGTCGTGGTCGCGAATCCTCCCCACCGGATCAGGTGCGGTGAACCAGAAGGGGCTCGATTTCTACGAGCGCGTGATCGACCGACTCTGCGAGTCCGGAATTAGGCCCGCCGTCACGCTCTTTCACTGGGATCTGCCGTCAGCTCTGCAAGAGCAAGGTGGCTGGATGAACCGTGATACCGCGTATCGGTTGGGGGAGTACGCGCAGATTGTGGGCGAACGGTTTGCCGATCGCGTCGGCATGTGGATGCCACTCAACGAGCCGGTTGTCCACACTCTGTACGGCCACGCTCTAGGAGTTCATGCCCCGGGACTTGCTTTGGGATTCGCCGCCTTCCAAGCCGCTCACCACCAACTCCTCGGACACGGCCTGGCAGTCGACGCACTGCGGTCGGCGGGCTGTTCGGGTATTGGCATAGCGTCCAATCACGCTCCGGTTCGCGCCGCATCTGATTCGGCGGAAGACGTGATGGCTGCAGACATCTACGACCACGTTGTCAACTGGATGTTCGCCGACCCGATACTGCTTGGAAAATATCCGGCCGACGAATTTGCGCAGATACTCACCGGACCGGTCGACGAGGATCTGGCGATCATCAGTGCGCCCCTCGACTGGTACGGCATCAACTACTACGAACCGACGATGATCGCCGCCCCTGTCGAGGGGCAGGGCACCGACGGCATTCTCGAGATCGATCTACCGCCGGGACTGCCCTTTGCTCCCGTGGCGATAACCGGTTACCCCACAACCGATTTCGGATGGCCGATCGTTCCCGAAGGGCTTGGCGAGATCCTGCGAACATTCCAGTCGCGGTTCGGTGAGTCCCTTCCGCCGATCTACATCACCGAGAGCGGATGCTCGTTTCACGACACCCTGAACAGTTCGGGCGAGGTCAGTGACACGGCTCGGATCGAGTACCACGACGCTCATCTGCAGGCCCTGCGATCGGCCATCGACGACGGTATCGACGTGCGCGGCTATTTTGTGTGGTCCCTGCTTGACAACTTCGAGTGGGCAGCCGGTTATCAGGAACGATTCGGGCTGGTCCACGTGGATTTCGACACTCAGGAGCGCACGCCGAAGGCTTCGTTCGAGTGGTACCGCAGCCTTATTGCGGGTCACAAAGCGTCGCGGGTTTAGCGGTCGAGTTTGCGTTCTGACACTTGGCCGCCTAGCCTCACTCACATGAAGCGCATTCTCGTAGTACACCGCCGTAGCGGGGTCTGAATCGGACCGACCCCCCGCTGCGGGTCGTCGTGCTACCAGTTGGTCCTCCACTTCATTCCAGGAAGACCACGACAATGACTTACAACTTCGCCTTCGCTTCTGATTCTTCTTCCTTTGCCGGCGATCCTTTTGCTGTGCGTCACGGAAAATCCTTGCCTGCCGGCCTGCGTGCCGAATGCTCTGAGATGTCGTGGACCGAATTCGAAGCGACCTATGCGGCAATGAGTGGACCGATCCGTCTCGGTGCATGGTCGAGCGAGAAGATCGCCCCCGGTCGCTGGACGTACGAAGCAACTCTCGGTCTGGGGGAGCGCATCGCGACGGGTTCCGCCACCGCAACCGGTGCAATTTCCGCAATGACTTCGATGCTGCATGATGCAGGAATCGCGCTGGAGATCCTGTCGTTCCATCAGCATCAGATCGGCCACCGCACAGCCACCTTCATCTTCACAGAGTGCAACGGTCGTCGGAACTGGGCCATGGGCATCGGCGAGTCGGCAACAGAGTCTTCACTGCGCGCTATGACGTCGGCAGCAAACCGCTTCTCGAACTGAGAAGTCGACTCACAATCCACACACGCTGATGCGGAACCCTGACAGGGCTCCGTATCAGCGTGTTTCGTGTGTCGGGGCCGGCAACGATATTGGCGTACAACGCATAAAGCCGGAATCCCGTAAGGAATTCCGGCTTTAGGCGTATTTCTGTGGTGCGCGATACTGGGATTGAACCAGTGACCTCTTCCGTGTCAGGGAAGCGCTCTCCCGCTGAGCTAATCGCGCGAGGTGGAGACGGGAATCGAACCCGTGTGCACGGCTTTGCAGGCCGTTGCCTCACCACTCGGCCACTCCACCGTAAAAGGTTGAGTTACACCTCTCGAGCGGACGACGGGATTCGAACCCGCGACCCCAACCTTGGCAAGGTTGTGCGCTACCAGCTGCGCCACGTCCGCATCGCACCGTGTTGCTTGGGGAGTTGGTTGCTCTCCTCGGTGCGTTGAAAACATTAGCCGACGGTATCGGATTCATACAAATCACCAGCTCAGTGGGCGTTTCGTTGATGGGATCGCTCAAATTTGCGATGTTATCGGCCGCTTGAGTGTGTGCGTGAAGCTCCGATATGAGTGAAATAGGGCGTTCTGGGAGGAGAATGAATGCCAACCTGGTGATTCGTAATCGGTGCGCGAGCGTGTTAATGTTCCAACTCGTTCGAGCGCATGCGTTTGAACGAGTTTTGAGGTCCCGTGGCTCAGTGGGAGAGCGTCCGCTTCACACGCGGAAGGTCGCTGGTTCGATCCCAGCCGGGACCACCCGAAGAACCCCCTGGCAACAGGGGGTTCTTTTCGTTTCGCGGAGGGTTAAGCGTGGAGCCGTGAGCCTTACGTGGGCCCTGGCAGTTACGGCGCTGTCTGGGAGGTCCTGTGGCTCGCCGTATCGTGGCAGGGGACTGCAATGGCGTGGCATGTGGGCTGGGAGCCGGACAGAATTATCTGTGCTGGAGTCTCCCTGTCTACTCGAACTTTTGGTCTACTCGAACTTTTGCATCGACAGGCCCCGATCCGTATTCCGATTTACGGGCGTTCAGTGTTCATGCTTGTAGGGATCAAGGTAGGACGATGACGTGTTTGCCGGGCTGGCCACCGGTCGTGAGTGCGCGGTGGGCCGCTGCGACTCCGTCGAGTCCCTGATGGGTGCTGGCAATGGTGACTTGTAGCGTCCCGGCTTCGATCGCTCTTAGGTGGTGGTCGAGCGCAGTGGCGGGGACGTCTTGGGCGGTGCCGGCGTAGCTGGTGAGTCGGACGCCGGTGGGGATACTGAACGGTGAGAAGTCAGGGATCGTCCACTGCCCGGTGAGTGCGCCGACGAAGCAGACGGTGCCGCCTGTGCGGACGAGGGACAGTGTGGCGGGGAGTGCGGTGGCGCTGACGAATTCGAGCGCCGCGTCCAGTCCTGTCGTGGCGAGTGTTCGGACGGTGTCAGCGAGGTTGGCGTTGTCGAGGATGGCGTGGCTGGCTCCGACCTGTTTGAGGAGGTCGAGGCTGGCGGGTTTGCGGGTGGTGGCGATGACGGTGGCACCGAGTTGGGCCGCGATGGCGATCGCTGTCAGTCCGACGGTGGAGGTCCCGCCGTGGATGAGGACGCTCTGCCCCGGTCGCAGTTGCAGTGCGGCGGTGAGTGCGCCGTGCGCGGTCTGCACCATCTCGGGCAGGGCTCCGACGATGTCCCACGGCGGGGAGGTCTCGAAGGGGATCACGTTCACAGCATCGACGACAGTGAATTCGGCATAGCTGCCGTCGATGGAGCGGCCGAGGCCACCCATCATCGTTGCGACCTTCTGCCCCGGTTCGAGATCGACACCCTCTCCGACAGCGTCGATCACGCCGACCGCTTCTATGCCGAGGATGCGGGGGAAGGTGAAGTCGGCGTCGGATTCTCCCTCACGGCTGGTGGCCTCGGACTCGTTGATCCCGAACGCCATCACCCGGATACGGACGGCACGTCGCTGACGGTGAGGCCGTCGATGTCGACGGGACCGGTGAGTCGAATCGCACGCATCGTGTCAGGCATGGTTCTGCTCATTCTTGTGGAATGGGTGATCGGCGGCGGGAAGCGCGACGAGAGCTTCATAGGCCTGGCGCACGGTCTCTTCGTCGAGTGCACTGTCCGGATGCACGACGCGGTAACTCCACCAGCCCCACAGCAAGGCATTGACGGCGAGGGCTGTGCGATCCGGGAGTACGCGGTGAAGCATTGCGAGTGACTCCGCCTCGACAGCGCGAAGGACATCCTCCACCTTCTGGTTGCGGGCGCCGTAGTGGCGTATGTCCTCGTAGAGGCGAATGTCGACGAGGCTCGGGCTCGTCGCACCGATCGTCGCGGCGACGAGCGCGTCGACGACGTCTGCGCTGGTGCGGGCGTCACGAAGCGGGGCTGCGTAACGGGGCTCGAGTTCGCCGCGGGTCGTGTTGAGGGCGCTCACGATGAGGCCCTCGAGGCTGGGGAAGTAATAGGTCATCGACCCCAACGGCACCCCGGCGTGCGAGGCGATACGCCGATACGACGCCGCGTGCATTCCATCAGCCCTGATCACATCGAGCGTCGCCTGCAGAATGCGGGACCGTCGTGCCGGGTCGTTCGGTTTCCCTCGGCGCACATCTTCTCCAGTGTCAGACCAAGTGCGTACACTCGTACGCATTAAGCTTCACGGTAGCCCAGGATGAGGGAGATTGCATGAACGGCGACGCACCGCAGGAGCGTGCTCGGGCACGAGTCGACGGGCTTCCCGGACGGAACAACAGGTGACACTTTCCGGGGCACGGCTGCAGCAGATCGCCCGCGACACAGCGGCATCGCTCGACGACGTCAGCAACGGGCGACCGTTCACCCCGCACCTGGACGTGTGGAAGGTGCGCGACAAGGTGTTCCTCATCGTCACCGATGACGACCCCGACTTGCAGATCATCACAGTCAAGGTCGACCCGCATCACGGTGATGCGTTACGCCGCGACCACGACACAATCACGGTGGGGCGCTACCTCGACAAGCGCCACTGGATCTCCGTCGGCCCGGGCGCAGGAATCACTACCGCGTTCATCGAGGACCTGGTGCACGGCTCCCACGAGCTCGCGGGCGAGCATCGAACGAGCGGGCGGTCATGACCGGGCAACCGCCGTCCCTGTTCGAGGTCGACGACGAATCCCGGCCGTTGGCCGACCGGCTGCGACCGCACACACTGGCCGATGTTGTCGGGCAAAACCACCTTCTCGCAGCGGAAGCGCCTATCGGGCGGATGGTCGACGGCCACCGCCTGGTGTCGATGGTGCTGTGGGGGCCACCTGGGTGCGGAAAGACCACTGTCGCACGCCTTCTCGCCGAGCAGACCGACCTCGCCTTCGAACCGCTCTCGGCCACTTTCTCCGGTGTCGCGGACCTTCGGAAGATCTTCCAGGCAGCCCGGCAGCGCCGAGAAATCGGCCAAGGAACCCTGCTGTTCGTCGATGAGATTCACCGCTTCAACCGCGCCCAACAGGACTCGTTCCTCCCGTATGTCGAAGACGGCACCATCGTCCTCGTCGGAGCGACCACCGAAAACCCCAGCTTCGAACTCAACGGCGCTTTGCTGTCCCGCTGCCAGGTGTTCGTCCTCAAGCGTCTCGACGACGTAGCGCTCGACACGCTCATCACCCGGGCGGAGCACCTGCTCGGCGAACCTTTGCCCCTCGATGCCGACGCGCGCCACGCGTTGATCGCGATGGCTGACGGCGACGGCCGCTATCTGCTGAACATGATCGAGCAAGTGAGGGCCCTCCCCGCACCCCTCGATCCGGCCGGGCTCGCCGCCGCCGTGCAGAAGCGGGCACCCCTGTACGACAAGTCACAGGAGGGGCATTACAACCTCATCTCCGCCCTTCACAAGTCCATGCGCGGCTCCGACCCGGACGCCGCTCTTTATTGGTTGGCGCGGATGCTCCAGGGTGGCGAGGACCCCCTGTTCATCGCTCGCCGCATCACTCGGTTCGCGAACGAAGACATCGGTCTCGCCGATCCGAACGCCGTGCAGCAGGCCCTGGCCGCGTGGGACGTGTACGAACGCCTCGGCTCACCCGAAGGGGAACTCGCCATCGCGCAAGCCGTGCTCTATCTCTCCACCGCACCGAAATCCATCGGCGTGTACCGCGGCTTCAACAAGGCATGGGCTGCCGCGAAACGCACCGGCTCGCTCATGCCGCCCGCGCACATCCTCAACGCCCCTACCAGTCTGATGAAGAACCTCGGTTACGGGAAGGGCTACCAGTACGACCCTGACACCGACACTGGATTCTCCGGCGCCGACTATTTCCCCGACGGCCTGCCCCGAGAGACGTTCTACGAGCCCACGACCGGCGGCTACGAGCGCGCCATCGGTGAACGGCTCCGCCACTGGGATCAGCTCCGCAACGGCACGACCAACGACGACGACAACGACCCTAAGTCCTCACCGGAAGGACTCGTTCCATGACTGGCACCATCGAAACGCACCCCGTTCGCTCCTGGCTGGGCATCCCGTTCTCCACTGCCGAACGCTTCCGCAGCCCGGTTCTGATCCCATACGACCCCGACCTTCCCTACGACGAGAAGGGTCCAGCCCCCTCCAAGCCGGCGCTCCCACCTGGCTCGAGGCCCACAACGGATTCAGCGAAGACTGCCTGAACCTCAACGTCTGGGCACCTGAGGATGCGGGCGCCGAGCCACTGCCGGTGATCGTCTACATCTTCGGCGGAGGCTGGGAGCTCGGCGCGAACACCCAGACAACCTCGAACGCGGCCGGACTTGCCACTACCGGCCGCGCGATCGGTTCCCGAGAAATCGGGACGCCTACAGTCGTTTCTGCGCCTACGTGACAATCCGGGCGCACTCGAGATTTCGGTAGCCTGGGGCGTAAGACGTGCTCTTCTAGGGAAACAGGTGAGGGAAGTTGACTACCAAAAAGGTCGACCCTCCCGTCGACGATTCCGACCTGACGCTCTTTCGCGAAGCCGAGTCTCGTATCCACGAGGCCGAGTCCCGCTGGTCGAGGTGGCGCGCGCATATAGCTGCCCGCCCGAGCTTGAATCTCGCGTATCGAATCGCGGTTGGGTTTGTCGGCCTCGTCGTACTGGCGGCCGGTGTTCTGGCCATCCCTTATCCCGGACCTGGCTGGCTTATCGTCTTTGCCGGCCTCGGAATCCTGGCGTCGGAGTTTGCCTGGGCGCATAGACTGCTGCATTTCGCCAAGGCACGGTACGACCGTTTCATGACGTGGTTCGGCAAGCAGTCCCTGTTTGTCAAGGGAATCGGCGTTCTCTTCACCACAGTGATCGTCGTTGCAACATTGTGGCTTCTGGGCACCTTCGGCCTGATCGGGACTTGGGTTGGCCTCGACTACTCCTGGCTCGAGTCGCCGCTCTGAGGTGAAAGTGGCTTGTTAACTTCACTCGGTTGACTCGTCGGGTCGGCAGGGTAGATAACATGATCGTGCACGTGCTCGCTGTGGGTGCGATGCACGTCTTACTTGCCGCAATACTTTAGGAGCACATCGCCGTGACCAGTCCCGCGCCAGAGCACTCAGCCGCCCCACTTCGGGTGCCCGCGGGGACGACCGCCGGAACTGCAGTGCGTGAGGCCGGATATCCCACCAAGGGACCGGACGTCATTGTCGTCGTTCGTGACAGCGAAGGAACGCTCAAGGATCTGGCGTGGACCCCGGAGGTCGACGTCGAGGTGGAGCCTGTTGCAGCGTCCACCGAGGACGGCCGCAGCGTGATCCGTCACTCGGCCGCGCACGTCTTGGCGCAGGCAGTGCAGAAGGAATTCCCCGACGCGAAGCTGGGTATCGGTCCGCCGATCACCGACGGCTTCTACTACGACTTTGCTGTCGATCGGCCGTTCACTCCGGAGGATCTGACCAAGCTCGAAAAGCGGATGAAGCAGATCATCAAGGGTTCGCAGCGATTCTCCCGCCGAGTGGTCGATTCCATCGAGGACGCTCGCGTCGAATTGGCAGACGAGCCCTTCAAGCTCGAGCTCATCAACGACAAGTCGGGCATCGACGATCCGGAGATCATGGAGGTCGGTGGCAACGAACTGACCATCTACGACAACCTCGATCCGCGTACCGGCGACACCATCTGGTCCGACCTGTGCCGTGGTCCCCACATCCCGACCACGAAGCACATCCCGGCCTTCAAGTTGACCCGAAGCTCCGCTGCCTACTGGCGCGGCAACCAGGACAACGCCGATCTACAGCGCGTCTACGGCACCGCATGGGAGTCCACCGAGGCTCAGGATGAGTACCTGGAGCTCCTGGCCGAGGCCGAGCGCCGCGATCACCGCAAGCTCGGTAGTGAACTCGATCTCTTCAGCTTCCCGGACGAGTTGGGCTCCGGTCTGCCGGTCTTCCATCCGAAGGGCGGAATCATCCGCACCGAGATGGAGAACTACTCGCGCAGCCGCCACATCGAGGCCGGCTACGAGTTCGTCAACACCCCGCACATCACCAAGGGGCATCTGTACGAGGTTTCGGGTCACCTCGACTGGTACCGCGACGGCATGTTCCCCGCGATGCATATCGATGCGGAACTGAACGAGGACGGCACCGTGCGCAAGCCGGGCCAGGATTACTACCTCAAGCCGATGAACTGCCCGATGCACAACCTGATCTTCCGTGCACGTGGCCGCTCGTACCGCGAATTGCCGTTGCGGCTCTTCGAATTCGGCTCCGTGTACCGCTATGAGAAGTCCGGCGTCGTCCACGGTCTGACACGCGTGCGCGGCATGACTCAGGACGACGCGCATATCTACTGCACACGCGAGCAGATGCGCGACGAGCTCACCACCACGCTGCAGTTCGTGCTGAATCTGCTCAAGGACTACGGTCTCGATGATTTCTATCTGGAGCTGTCCACCAAGAACCCGGACAAGTTCGTCGGTAACGACGACGTGTGGGAAGAGGCGACCGCAACACTCGCCGAGGTCGGCGAAGCATCCGGTCTGACTTTGGTGCCGGACCCGGGCGGAGCCGCGTTCTACGGCCCCAAGATTTCCGTTCAGGTCAAGGACGCTCTCGGCCGCACGTGGCAGATGTCCACCATTCAGCTCGACTTCAACCTGCCGGAGCGGTTCGACCTCGAATACACCGGCAGCGACGGCGTCAAGACCCGGCCGGTCATGATCCACCGAGCGCTGTTCGGTTCGATCGAGCGATTCTTCGGTGTGCTGACCGAGCATTACGCGGGCGCATTCCCAGCGTGGCTCGCGCCGGTGCAGGTCGTCGGAATCCCGGTTGCCGAGGCGTTTGTCGATCATCTCTTCGACGTCACCAAGAAGCTCAAGGCGGCAGGTGTTCGCGCCGAGGTCGATTTCAGCGACGACCGGATGCAGAAGAAGATCCGCAACCACACCACGCAGAAGGTTCCGTTCATGCTGCTCGCCGGCGAGCGCGATGTCGAAGCAGGCGCCGTCAGCTTCCGCTTCCGCGACGGAACCCAGATCAACGGTATTCCCACCGACGACGCGGTTCGGATCATCACGGAGTGGATCGCTCGACGCGAAAATGCTTCTCCGACTGCGGAACTGGTTCAGTCAAGCGTGGCGCCATGAGCATGCCCGATAGTGACGGTCCAGGTTCGTTGATCGATCAGGGTGTCGGTGATCCAGACCATCTTCAGCGGATCTGGTCGCCCCACCGGATGTCGTACATCACCGAGGCGCCCAACACGCCCGGCACGACGGGCGAACCGTTCATCGACATCCCCAAGATGTCCGACGAGGAAGGCTTGATCGTCGCCCGCGGTGAGCATGTGTACGCGGTCCTGAACCTGTACCCGTACAACCCCGGCCATCTGATGGTGGTGCCGTACCGCAAGGTCGCGGCGCTCGAGGACCTGACGCCCGAGGAAAGCGCCGAGTTGATGGCGTTCACGCAGCGCGCGCTGCGGGTCATCAAGAGTGTGTCCAACCCGCACGGTTTCAACGTGGGTCTCAACCTCGGCGCTGCCGCGGGTGGATCGCTGTCCGAGCACCTTCACCAGCATGTGGTTCCGCGTTGGGGCGGCGACGCCAACTTCATCACCGTCTTGGGTGGTGTGAAGGTGATGCCGCAGTTGTTGCGCGAGACCAGGGGATTACTCGCTCGTGCTTGGCAAGAGTGAGCGAACCGAGTTGATTCGACGGGTCCCACTTCGGGACTCACTAGGTGGAGGTTTCCAGAGGTGTTGAGCTTCTTCGGACGCGCATCGGTGTCCAAGGTAACGGCACCGATGGGTCAAGCTCTGATCAAAACCGGTTTGACGCCCGACGCGGTCACGATCATCGGCACGGTCGCAAGCGTCGCCGGCGCCGTGACACTGTTCCCGTCCGGGCATCTGTTCTGGGGAACCATCTTCATCTGGTTCTTTGTCATGTTCGACATGCTGGACGGCGCGATGGCCCGTGCCCGCGGCGGCGGAACCCGCTACGGCGCGGTTCTCGACGCAACGTGTGACCGTGTTGCAGACGGCGCGATTTTTGCGGGCTTGGCTTGGTGGGCTGTCTACCACGAGAACAACAAGTGGCTCCTGGTGGCGACGCTCATCTGCTTGGTCACCAGCCAGGTAATTTCTTACGCGAAGGCCAGAGCCGAGGCGAGTGGTCTGACTGCCGATGGCGGTTGGATCGAGCGTCCCGATCGTCTGGTGATCGTGTTGGTCGGTTCCGGCCTCACCGGACTCGGATTGCCGTGGGCAATCCACATCGCCATGTGGGTTCTTGCCGCGGGCAGTATCGTGACTGTTTTCCAACGTGTGCTTGCGGTGCGGAATTCGCCTGGCGCGCGGGAGCTTCTACCGATCGCACCGGCTGCATCCGACACCGAAGGTGAGTCCGACAAGTGAGTGTTGCCGAGCGCGCTACCGACCTGGGGTACGCCGCCGGGTGGAGACTGGTTCGCAGTCTGCCGGAGTCCGTCGCGGTCAAGCTTTTTGACGCCGGCGCGGATTTTGCAGTGCGCAAGGGTGGTCCCGAACAACTGCGCAAGAACCTGGCCAGAGTTCTCGGGACGACGCCGGCAGAGGTTCCCGATCAGCTGATCAAGGAATCGATGCGCTCGTACGCGAGGTATTGGCGTGAGGCGTTCCGATTGCCGTCGATGGATCTGGCTGTGACGGGCAAAGCCCTGAACGATCTGGTCGAGGGGCAGGAATACCTCGAGAAGGCAATGGCCGACGGCAAGGGCGCTGTGTTGGCCTTGCCGCACAGTGGCAATTGGGACATGGCCGGCGTGTGGTGTGTTCAGCAATGGGGTGGATTGACCTCGGTTGCCGAGCGGCTGAAGCCGGAATCGCTGTACGAGCGTTTTGTGGAGTATCGCGAGAGCCTCGGCTTCGAGATCTTCCCGCTGAGCGGCGGCGAACATCCGCCGTTCGTCGAGTTGTCGAAAGATCTGCGCGAGAACAAAATTGTGTGCCTGCTAGGGGAGCGCGACCTGGCAAAAAAGGGCGTGCCGGTGACATTCTTCGGCGAACCTACTCGTATGCCGGCCGGCCCCGCAAAGCTTGCCATCGACACCGGAGCGGCCTTGTTGCCGGTGCACTGCTGGTTCACCGACGACGGTTGGGGATTCAAGATCGATCCGCCGATCGACGTGTCCGAAGGCGTCGGCCCGGCCACTCAAGCGCTAGCCGACCAGTTTGCGATCAACATTGCAGCCCACCCGGCGGATTGGCACATGCTGCAACCGCTCTGGCGTTCCGACCTTTCCGAATCGCGGCTCGCCCGCATGGAGGGTGAATGAAAATCGGCATGATCTGCCCGTATTCGTTCGACGTACCCGGTGGGGTGCAAGCGCATGTGGTGGATCTAGCCGAGGTGTTGATCGAGCGCGGGCACAAGGTCAGCGTATTGGCGCCGTCGTCGGATGACGACGAGCTGCCCGAGTTTGTCGTTTCGGCAGGCAAAGCGGTCGCGATTCCGTACAACGGTTCCGTCGCGCGTTTGTCCTTCGGGCCTACGGCGAATGCGCGTCTGCGTAAGTTCATCGCCGAAGGTGACTTCGACGTTCTGCACATTCACGAGCCGAACGCGCCCAGTCTGTCGATGCTTGCGTTGCGCATTGCGGAGGGCCCGATTGTCGCGACGTTCCATACATCGACCACGAAGTCGTTGGTACTGAGCACTTTCCAAGGCGTGTTAGCTCCCTATCTCGAAAAGATCAGTGGCCGCATCGCTGTCTCGGAGTTGGCGCGTCGGTGGCAAGTCGAGTCCCTGGGATCCGACGCCGTCGAAATCCCGAACGGCGTAGACGTTGCTGCGTTTGCCGGGGCGGAACTTCTGCCCGGCTATCCGCGCGAAGGCGGAACCATTCTGTTCCTCGGTCGCTACGACGAACCGCGCAAGGGGATGGCGGTGCTGTTGGGTGCATTGCCGGCGCTGGTCGAGCGTCATCCGAACCTCGAGGTCATCGTCGTCGGGCGCGGCGACGAGGACAAGCTTCGTAAGGAAGCCGGTCGGTACTCCCGTCACTTGCGTCTGCTCGGTCAGGTCAGTGATGAGGAGAAAGCGTCGGCGTTGCGTAGTGCCGACGTGTACTGCGCACCCAACCTCGGTGGTGAGAGTTTCGGAATCGTGCTGGTGGAGGCGATGGCGGCGGGGACCGCAGTCGTGGCCAGTGAACTCGATGCCTTCCGCCGAGTGCTTCGCGACGGACAAGCCGGATTGTTGGTTCCGATCGGGGATTCCGACGCACTTGCCGCGGCTATCGATTCGGTTCTCGGTGATCCTGACCGTCGTAGGGCATTGGTCAATACCGCGACCGCGGTGGTTGCCGAATACGACTGGCCGGTTGTGGCTGAACAGATCCTGCGGGTCTACGAGACCGTGACTGTTGGCGGCACCGGCGTGCATGTGGTGGGATCGTGACTTTTTCTGCACTGACAATTTTTGTCCTGGGGCTCATCGCTGCCGTCGTTCTGGTCATCGGGCTGTGGGCGTACGCAACGGCAAACCGGTTGGACCGCTTGCATGTCCGGTCCGATCAGTCGTGGCTGGCGCTCGATGCGGCGTTGTCGCGCAGGGCCGCTGTGGTTCGCGCTGCGGCCGTCGACATGAGTGCCGAGGACGCTCGACGGTTCGTGAAGCTGGCAGATGCGGCCGAACGGGCCGATCGGCAGGACCGCGAGCTGGCCGAGAATCGACTGTCCAATGCTCTTGCGGCATATGGAACGACGTCGCTGCGGCCGCAGTTGGTTGCAGAGCTGGCTGACGCCGAGGCTCGGGTGCTGATCGCTCGCCGGTTCCACAACGATGCTGTCCGTGACACCCTCGCGCTGCGAACCCGCAGGTTGGTCCGCTGGCTTCACCTGGGTGGAACCGCGCCGCTGCCACAGTATTTCGAGATCACCGAACGGACCACCGCGGCCGCAGTTCCCGAGGGCATTACCGTGGATACGGCTCGGACGTCCGCGCGAGTGGTGCTGCTAGATCGGCAAAACCGCGTGCTGCTTCTGCGCGGCCATGATCCGAAGATTCCGGACCGTCAGTTCTGGTTTACGGTCGGCGGGGGAATCGAGCGTGGCGAACAAATTCGGGCCGCTGCAGTTCGTGAGGTCGCCGAGGAAACAGGGTTGACGATCGCGCCGGAAGACCTCCGTGGACCGCTGTGGCGCCGCGTCGCGATCTTCCCGTTCGACGGTGAGTTGATCCGCTCGGAGGAATTGTTCTTCACCACGCGTACCTCGGGCTTCACTCCGGTGTTCAAGGGTCACACCGAATTGGAACAACGCGCGATTTCCGGCTACCGGTGGTGCAGCGCTGACGTCATTCGTGAACTGACCAAAGCTGGGGAGCCGGTGTATCCGCTCGATTTGGCAAACTTGCTGGCAGAAGCTGCGACCGTCGCCGATGGCGCCGAAGATCCGGAAGTGCGCTCGATCCGCTGATCGCGTTTAAGGCCAGCAATGGCAAATTGGCTACGGAATCAAAGGCCGGTTCGTTCTACAGTTCTGGGGTTCGATCATCACGCCACTATTGCAGGAGTTTGCTGTGAGCACCCCCGATTCTGCCCCCACCACTGCCGTTGGCACCGCACGCGTCAAGCGCGGTATGGCCGAGATGCTCAAGGGCGGTGTGATCATGGACGTGGTCACCGCCGAGCAGGCCAAGATTGCCGAAGACGCCGGCGCGGTTGCTGTCATGGCACTCGAGCGCGTCCCTGCAGACATTCGCGCCCAGGGCGGCGTCTCGCGTATGAGCGATCCGGACATGATCGACAGCATCATCTCCACCGTCAGCATCCCCGTCATGGCGAAGGCGCGTATCGGCCACTTCGTCGAAGCGCAGATCCTGCAGAGCCTCGGCGTCGACTACATCGACGAGTCCGAAGTTCTCACCCCGGCCGACTACGCCAACCACATCGACAAGTGGAAGTTCACGGCTCCGTTCGTCTGTGGCGCCACCAACCTCGGTGAAGCACTGCGTCGTATCAACGAAGGTGCGGCCATGATCCGCTCCAAGGGTGAAGCCGGCACCGGAGACGTCTCCAACGCCACCACCCACATGCGCACCATCCGCGCGGAGATTCGTCGTCTCACCTCGCTCAGCGAGGACGAGCTGTACGTCGCGGCAAAGGAATTGCAGGCTCCGTACGAGCTCGTCGTCGAGGTTGCCAAGGCCGGCAAGCTTCCCGTCACCATGTTCACCGCCGGTGGCATCGCCACCCCGGCCGACGCCGCGATGATGATGCAGCTCGGCGCCGAGGGCGTGTTTGTCGGATCGGGCATCTTCAAATCCGGTAACCCGCAGCAGCGCGCCGAGGCCATCGTCAAGGCCACGACGTTCTTCGACGACCCGGACGTGCTCGCCAAGGTCTCTCGCGGACTGGGCGAAGCAATGGTCGGCATCAACGTCGACGACCTGCCCGTCGGACATCGTCTCGCCGAGCGAGGTTGGTGATTTTCGTAGGGCGGTAATCTGGCTCGGTGCCTGATCGTCAATCCCTTGCGGCTCTACTCCCGTTGGGATTGGCGATGGCGTTGGTCGGTGCTTCGTTCGGAGCGGTTGCGGTAGCGGCGGGGGTGTCGTTGCCGCAGGTTATTGCACTGTCGGGCATCGTCTACGCGGGCGGAGCTCAGTTTCTCGTGGTGGCGGCGGTGGTTGCGGGTGCAGCCCCCGCCGCTGTCGTTTTTGGTGGGCTGCTTCTCAACGCGCGTCACCTGCCGTACGGATTGGTGCTTGCCGACGTTCTGCGGGGGAGTTGGCGCTCACGCATCTTCGGCGCGCACCTGATGACCGACGAAGCCACGGCTTTCACCACAGCGCAGCTTGCGTCGCACGGTGACGTGGCTCGTGCCCGCAAGACGTTCTTCGCTGCGGGAATCACGCTGTTTCTTGCGTGGAATATCGGTACCGCGATCGGGGCAGTCGGCGGCAATCTTCTGGGCGATCCCGACGCGCTTGGTATCGACGCGGCATTTCCGGCAGCACTGCTGGCGCTCACCGCCGGGGCGTGGCGAGAACGGCTCGACCGGCGGGTTGCGTTGCTGGGGGCGGCAATTGCGGTGGTTCTGACGCCTGTGCTGCCTGCCGGTCTCGGCGTCATCGCCGGGTTGCTCGGATTGATCGCGGCGGGTCGTAACGGATGAGCTGGTGGATCATCGGCCTGATTGCCTTGGGAACCTTTGGCTTTCGTATTTCCGGGCCACTGTTACGGGATCGAATTCATTTCAGCCCGAGGGCGGTACGCATGCTCGGGTTGGGCGCAACGGCACTTCTGGTGTCGCTGGCCGCGACACAGACCGTCTACTCCGGCGACGGTTTTGCCGGGTGGGCGCGTGTGATCGGTGTTGCTGTTGCAGGCGTACTGATTTGGCGCCGTGCACCATTCGTGGTGATTGTGGTGGGTGCAGCCGCGACGACGGCGGTGCTGAGGATAGTGGGGGTTGCCTGAATCAGAGGTGATCTGCCTGCTGTAGGGCGAATTTCAGACCCGCTTACTCGGAGGCTGAATCGGAGTCGTCGGTGCCCGAGGTAGATTTGGTCTCCTCATCATCGAACGATCCTTCCGGACGGTCGACGGGACCACCACCAGGCTCGTTCGAACCGGTGTCGCGGGAGCCAGGTTCGCCTCGCTCGGATTGAGGTTCCTCGGACAGATGCTCACCGGGTGCGTTGTTTGTCATGATCGTCCTCTCATCTTTTGTGATCGACTTCCGGCATGATCACCTCGGAGTGAATGCAAGGCGACAAGCCCTCACTTTCCAGTGAACGCGGACGCAATATCGAAGTCAACGCCTCGAAGATTGGATCAGTGCAGGACGCTCTGACGAAGTTCGTCGTCGAGGGATGCCCTGGGGTCGTATTGGCTAGTGCCGTGACGAAAGTTCACCCGCGGCCCAGCTTTTCGATGCAGGTATTCGGATTGGGCAAGAGGCGTATGTGGACAGAAGTTATTTCTGCACAGTGTTTTTCGGACTTTGTGATGGGTGGAGGTCATAGCGTCTGCCGTTGTTGTGGCGACTTCGCGGCGCCCTCGGAGCGAAGCGTTGCGCTCCAGGTGGCGAGCAGTTTCAGCGCATCAGCGCCCGGTGTTCCGGGCTCCGCCGTATAGGCAAACAAGGTGAGCCCTTCCTCGCCGGGGAGCGTCATCGCTTGGAATGTGAGCGCGAAATCCCCGACGATCGGGTGATGAAAGGCCTTGATACCGGTGCGGTGAAACCTCACATTCTGTTTCGCCCACATCGTGCGGAACTTTTCACTCTTGGTCGACAACTCACCGATGAGGTTGGAGAGGTCACGGTTGTGAGGGTCCTGAGCAGCTTCATGACGGAGGATCGCAACGATGTCCTCTGCCATTGCGTCCCATTCGGTCAATCGTGTGACTGACCGGTCATCGAGAAACACATATCGGGCGATGTTGTCGGGCCGGCCGTCGTCATCTTCTCGGTAGTAGAGCGCCCGCGCGAGGTCGTTCATGCCGAGCACATCGAGGCACCCGTTCTGCACAAACGCGGGAACCCCGGTCATTCCGTCGAGGAGGTGGATAACGCTGGGGCGCAGCTTGTGTGTGGTTCGGCGTCGGTGCCGCGGGGGCGAGGCGTTCGCGGCGCGAGCGAGATCAAACAGGTATTTACGCTCCGCGTCGTCGAGCTGCAAGGCGCGGGCGAGAGATTCGATGATGTTCTCGGAAGCGCCTGCGAGATTTCCGCGCTCGAGGCGGTTGTAGTAATCGACACTCATCCCGGATATCATCGCGAGTTCTTCGCGTCGCAGACCGGGAACGCGACGCTGGCCGCCGTACGTCTGCACGCCGGCCATTTCAGGGGTAATTCTGGCTCGCCGTGACTTGAGGAAGTCTTTCACTTCTTGGCTGGTGGTCGCATCGACACACGGTACGCGCGAAGGTGGGGCCAATGGGAGGTACTGGCGTTACATGGAAGAGCAGTCACTACCTGCCTTCCCCGTTGGACGATTGTATGGCTTTATGCCCACAGTCAGCACATATGCAGTGCCGGCGGTCATGTCGAGTCCGCTGAACACGACCGAAAGAAGAAACCACATCATGAGTACCGAAGTCGCCGTCGTCATCGGTTCCGGAAGTATCGGAGTTGCCATCGGCCGCCGCGCCGCTGTTGGACGCAAACTCGTTCTAGCCGACTTCAACCAGCAGGCAATGGACGCCGTCGCCGAGCAACTGCGCGGCGAAGGCTATGAAGTGACCACCCACCCGATCGACATCTCGGCGCACGACTCCGTCAAGAAGCTCGCCGAAGACGCGGCAGCCCTCGGCGATGTCACGCGCGTCATCGTCGCGGCCGGGGTCTCACCTGTGCAGGCCAGCACCCAAAGAGTGCTGGCCGTGGACCTCGCCGGCACCGCCTACGTGCTCGAGGAATTCGGTCGCATCATTGCGGCAGGCGGGTCAGGTCTCGTGATCGCGAGCATGGCCGGCCATATGGGCGACGGCTACCACAAAGATATCGAGCACGCCCTGGCATACACGCCCGCCGCCGACCTTCTCGCCCTGCCTGCCTTCGACTCCGAGGTCGTCGGAAACTCCGGCGCCGCATACACACTTGCCAAGCGCGCCAACGCCCTCCGCGTCCAGGCCGCCGCTGTCAGCTGGGGCGCGCGCGGTGCGCGGGTGAACTGTCTCAGCCCCGGCATCATCTCGACCCCGCTGGCTCAGGACGAGATGTCCGGCCCCAACTCGGCCGGCTATGCCGCCATGATCCACACCTCCGCCGCCGGCCGCATGGGCACCCCATCCGAAGTCGCCGACATTGCCGCGTTCCTCCTCGGCCCCGACGGCGCATTCGTCACTGGTTCCGATTTACTCATCGACGGCGGCGTGATTGCCGCGATGCGCGCCGGCCAGCTCGGCTGACCGTGGCGAAACCGCAGCACCCAGGCGAACCTGGGTGCGGCGGGAACACGGCACTCGGCACGGCGGCAGACCAAGAAATGCACCGGCCGCAACCGATCACCGAAACGAAAGATGCACTCATGCCGCGCCTGAAACCACCCATTGCACTTCTTGTGCTGACGCTGGCCGTCACGGCCTTCCTCGCAGCCTGCGCGTCACCCACATCGACACCAGATGTCGCCTCGATCTCGACGCCGCCCGCTCCGCCGTCCTCTGCCTACGAACCCGAGGCCACTGCGCTCCTGACAGACGACGACGTGGCCGCGATCCTGCAGTCCGGCCGCGACCGAAGCCAAGCCATGGTGGAAAAGAACGTCGCGAGGCTCGACCAACTTCTCGCCGACAGCTTCACCGCCATCCACATCGACGGCTACGAGCAACCCAAAGCAGAATGGCTCGCTCGAATCACATCCGGTGACATGGCCTACCACCACGTGGAAGAAATGTCGGCAGCCGTCGCCCTCGACGGCGAGACCGCAGTACTCACTGCTCGGAACCTCGTTACCGCCACCATCAACGGTGCGAACGGAACGTGGCCTCTTGAATCCACCACACGCTATGCCAAGGAGAACGGCACTTGGGTGGCCACCGAGTCTCGATCCAGCACTTTCTGAGCGGACCATTTCAATGGGCAATTACCAGTATCGCGCTTGTCATGCACTGGCGGAATAACAAATGACCGTTGCGTTAGACATTCGTCGGTAACGCCATGGGGCAAGGATCTCAGTCAGTTCGGACCCGACGTCGCCCAGGACGGACGCCATACGGCTTCCGGGAGCGGTGTGAGGTTTCCGACGTGCTTGATGATCGCAGCTAGTGCAGGGTGTGGATTCACAGTGCGGTGAATGAGCGAAAGCGGATATGCGAGAGTTGGATTCACGATCGGAATACGGCGCAGGTCGTAGGTCGTCGGCCAGATGTAGCGGTCGCGCGCACCGACGAGAGTGGCCACGTCTGCGGAGTCCGCGAGGGTCTCGAGAAGGACTTCGTCGCCGAAGTGCGGGCCGGTGGCGTCGATGCGTAAGTCGAATTCGGTGGCGAGCTGATCGTAGAACTCTCCCCATTCGGTGCGGGGCGCGATACCCGGCACCCAGATCCGGTGCCGGCGCAGCTGAGGTGGTGTCAGTGCTCGCGAGGCAGCGAGTGGATGTCTTGGGCCGACAAGGAGTTCCAATGGGGAGTCGAAAGCGTGGATCATGCGTACGTCGCGCGGCAACATCGTCGGATCTGTCAGGGTGCGGAACGTGGCGTCGACCTCGCCCGCTTCGACGGCGGCGACCGCCACGCGTGGGTCGTTGACCCTGAGAGTCACTACGTCGAGATTGATTTCGGGATGTGACCGCCAATAATCATGCAGAATCACAGCCTGCGCGCTTCGCAGGCCGAGAACGTCGATTCGAAGTGCCCGCGAACCCGGTCGGACAGCGGTGATCGCGCGCTCGACTCCCGTGACGATGCTCCGCGCGTGCGGGAGAAACGCTTGACCATCAAGTGTCAGCTCGACTCCCCGGGCGGTACGGGTGAACAACTGAACTTCGAGTTCGCGCTCCAGCGCAGCGATCCGCTTCGACACGGCTTGCTGCGTCACACCCAGCTCGTTGGCTGCATGTTGCAGCTGTCCGAGCTCTGCCGCCCGTACGAATGATCGCACTGCTTCGGTATCCATCAACCCAGCCTATTCACGCACAACCAATCGCTGTGGCTCGCCGAGGGCCGGTTGTTTGATCCTGCGTCGGTGCCGCTGGTGTGATTCAGGTCGACATCGGCGTTGCGAAGGGGACTTGTGTGCGGGTGCAGTTGGGAAACAGTTTCGGCTGGCTGTGGACGGCCTACGCCATCAGCACGTACGGCACGTGGCTTGCTTTCGGAGCGTTTCCCCTGATTGCTGTTCAAGTGCTGCACTCATCGGCATTCGCAGTCGCGCTCCTGGGAGCCGCCGGACTTGCCGTTGCCGCGATCGTGGCGTTCCCGCTCGGGCCGTGGGTCGAGCGCAAGGCAAAACGGCCGGTGATGATCGCGACGGACCTGGCCCGATTCTTCGCAATGATGAGTATTCCGATTGCGTATTTCTTCGACATCCTGACCTTTGGACAACTGCTGGTTGTCTCCGTCGTCTCCGGAACCGCAGGTATCGTCTTTTCCTCCGCTTCCGGCGCATACCTGAAACACCTTGTCCGCAGCGATCACCTCCTTGTCGCAAACGGAAGGTTCGAAGGTACGAGTTGGGTGGCAACCGCTGCGGGACCGCCCCTTGGCGGCGCGCTCATCGGGCTGCTCGGTCCAGTCGTCACAGTCGCGGCCGACGCCTTCAGCTTTCTGCTGTCCGCTCTCGGGGTTCTCCGCATTCGTGGCGACGACGTCGAGGCGGCTAGAGGCGCGCCCACCAGTGTGTGCGCCACCGACCTGTTGAACGGCTGGCGGTACATTCGAGGCGACCGCGTCCTACGACGTCTGTTTCTCAATTCCGTTGCGGTCAGTGGTCTGATCATGGCAACCAGCCCACTCTTGTCCGTCCTGCTTCTCGGTCAATACCATTTCGCTGCTTGGCAATACGGTCTTGCGTTCGGTATCCCTGCACTCGGGGGTTTCGCGGGTGCCCGCCTCTCCGCGCCACTCGCCGCTCGATATGGTCGCCACCGCGTCATGATCCTCTCCGGGTGGCTGCGCTCGATCTTCCCGCTCGGTCTCGCCTTCACCCAACCCGGCGTCGTCGGACTTATCACGGTGATTGTTGTTGAGGGCCTGTTGATCACATGCATGGGCATTTTCAACCCCATCAACGCGACAGAACGCTTGGAACGCACTTCTGTCGATCAGGCAGCGCAGGTCCTCACGACATGGAGTGTCAGCAGCAAACTCGCCCAGGCGACGCTCATGATGGTGTGGGGTGTGCTCGCGACACTCACCAGTCCGATGGTCGGGATCACGACGGCAGGCGTTCTCCTACTTGCCACCCCGCTCCTGTTGCCGAAACGGGCACAGATGACCGCACCCAAGGCTGGGGTATCGGAGAAAGGCGTCCAGGCAGGATGACTCACGCAAACGCGGCGTCCATGATTTAGAACAGGATTTCAGAATGTTTCAATGCGCGACGTGCCAGACGGTGTGAACTCGAGTCCTCACTGGCATTCAAATTGGCATGATAGCTGGAAATTTCGATGTTCTTGCTATGGACATCTACTCGACCACACTCTACGCTCAGGCTCACCAGTAGATAGAACACAGTTTCATTTTAGGAATTCGATTCGGTAGGTGATCGAAAGGTGGAGGAGTCGCAGGTATGACGTCGTACGAGGGCATTCCGATTATCGACACTCTCATCGGCTTCCGTGAAGCAGGTGGGCGTGAGTACGACTTCATCACCCAGCAGACCAAGGACAGGGAAAGTCAGGAGGCGTTCGAGTTTCCGGCCGAGTACATGTTCAAAGGCGTGCCCAAGGAATTGCCTACCGACGACCCGGTGTCGGTGACGCTGCATGAAATGGACAAACACGGTATCGAGATCGGCATGGTTACTGTGGCGACCGAGTCGGGTAGGACTGCAGTGCAAAGGTTCCCCGACCGTTTTGTGCCACAGGGTTCCGCCGTGGACCCCAATGACATCATGGGCACGCTGTCGACGATGACGCGTGAGTACGAGGAATTCGGCATCAGATCGGTGAGTTCGTTTGCCGCAGGCACTTTTCCGCAGGTGGCTCTCAACGCGCCCCAGATGTACCCCATCTACGCGAAGTGCGTCGAACTCGATATTCCGATCTTTGCGTGCGCCGGTATCGCAGGGCCGCGATTGAAATCTGCTGTACAGCATGTGGAACTGATCGACGACGTGATGTTCGATTTCCCTGATCTGGTCTTCGTCACCAGGCACGGCTGTGAACCGTGGGAGGAATTGGCGGTCAAGCTGATGCTCAAGTGGCCGAACTTGTACTACTCGACCTCGGCTTTCGCGCCGAAGCACTACCCCAAGGCCATAGTCGATTATGCAAATTCGCGTGGCGCCGACAAGATCATGTACGCGGGCTACTTTCCGGCCGGATTGACGTTGGACCGAATCTTCGTGGATATGCCACACGTGCCGTTCAACGAGGACGTGTGGCCGAAGTTCCTGCATCTGAACGCCCGCAAGGTTCTGAAGCTCGAGGAGTGATCACACGGTGACCGATGCATCTGCGGCCTTTCCGCTGAATCCAGACGACATGACGGCGTCCCAGCTCCAGCGTCGTAAGGCGCTCACCGACACTGTTATCGGGATGCTTGCCGATATGAGCCCGGACAAGGTCCAGATGCGGGAGGTTTCCGAACGGTCGGGCGTTGCGCTCGGAACGTTGTATCGCTACTTTCCCGCCAAGCAGCAACTCTTGGCGGCGTCGATCGTTGCTTGGAACGACATCCTCGCCGATCGACTTGCAGATGAACAATCGAGTGGACGTGCGCGGCGTGGCGGCCACGACGCAGTCCTCGATCGAGTTCTCGACCTGTATCGCCGCCAGATGAGGGCATTCCACCGCAGACCGCATTTTGCGCGGCTCGAGGTCGACATGCAGACTTCGGACGATCCGTACGTTCGGGACACGATGGACGAACGAGCCGCCGCCAACCGCTCGGTGATTTTCGGACTGATGGACGGAGTCCCGGCTGAGTTGGCTCGTCTGTCCTCGCTGACCATCGGCAGTGTGATGCTCAATTCGTTGATTTTGTGGACCACTGGTCGCATCGGCTATCCGGAGGCGCTGCGCAATGTGGAGGAGACCTGTCGACTGGTCTTGCGCGACTGCTCCTAGAGGTGTGTCGCTTACGGGATCGGGTCGGGTATCTGGGGAATCGGGTCCGGCGGATAGGGGTTGGGCGGCGTTGGAGTAGGGGGGACCGGCGGCGGTACGGGTTCCGGCGCTGGCGGGATTGGTTCAGGCACGGGGTTCGGCGGAACCGGATCGGGCCCGGTACCCGACGGGGTGTTGTACGCCAACGCGAAAGGATCGATCATGCCGGTCGTGTTCCCCAATACTCCGGTCGTCAACCCTGAGGTGGGTTTCGGGTTTCAGCGTTGGACTCGCCGGGTAGCTGATCGCTGGCAGCGCGAACAGCGGCACAACGAGAGGGCCTTGTGATGAGTGAGCATCCGCGCGAGCGAATCGAATACCCCGGGCACACCGGCGACATGAGTGAAGAACCCCGCGACGAGATGAACAGTTACGTCGGGCGGGGCCTGCTAGATGGCAAACGTGCGTTGATCACAGGTGGCGATTCCGGTATCGGAAGGGCCGTGGCTGTCGCATTTGCCAAGGAAGGGGCCGATGTCGCGATTGCCTATCTCGAAGAGGACGCCGACGCCCATCACACCGCAGCACTTGTTGCGCATCAAGGCAGAAATTGTCACCTGATGCGGGGCGACCTCGCAGATCCGTACCACTGCAATGATGTGGTCGGGCAGACGGTGGACGTGCTGGGAGGACTGAATATCCTCGTCAACAATGTTGCGTACCAACAACCTGTCGATGACTTTGTCGAGCTGTCGGACGAGCAATGGCGTCGGACGTTCGCCGTGAACATCGACAGCTATTTTCACGTCACCAAGGCGGCGGTGCCCCACCTCAGAGGCGGTGGGTCGATCATCAACACGGCGTCGATCAACGGCCTGCGCGGAAATAAGAGTTTGATCGATTACTCCGCGACCAAGGGGGCCGTCATCGCGCTGACGTACTCGCTGTCCCAGTCGTTGCGTGAGCGATCGATTCGGGTCAATTGTGTTGCCCCTGGCCCAGTATGGACGCCGCTGATACCGGCGACATTGGACAAGGACAAGGTCGAGTCTTTTGGTCAACAGGCTCCTTACGGGCGAGCCGCCCAGCCGGACGAGATCGCACCGTCTTACGTGTTCTTTGCCTCGGAAACGATGTCGTCTTACTACTCAGGAGAGGTGCTGGCACCGATCGGCGGAGAAACGCTGCCCGGTTGACAGTTTCCGATGATCGCCGACCGCAGGGAGCGGCGTCGGCTAGGTTAGTGGTGTGGGGGACACCAGGGGACCTGATCCGATTGTCGTCGAGTCGCAATCGGCGGAGCAGACCGGTAATTCGACGGTTCGGAAGCCGCGGCGGCGATTCTTTCGCGTATTGCGATGGATCTGCGTCGGCTTGCTCGCGATAGTTGTTGGTGCTGTTGCGATCTCGACAGTCAATCATCGGTGGCAAACTCCGCGGGACAAGCAAGCCATCGAGGCGCTGATCGGTCCCTCACATCGCTACGTCGATGTAGACGGACATCGGATGAGCGTTGCTGTTCAAGGCTCGGGCCCACGCACTATTGTTCTTATGCCCGGTTTGGGTACGCCTGAGCCGATCCTCGATTTTGCGCCCCTCGCGCGACGCCTGGCCGAGGCGAACACGGTGGTTACCGTCGAAAACTTCGGGTTGGGACTCAGTGACGGCACAGACGCACCGCGAACAAGCGAAGCAATCGTCGACGAGACCCGTTCTGCGCTGAGTGCCCTGGGGTTGAACGGCCCCTATGTTCTTATGCCACATTCCCTTTCCGGTCTCTATACGATGTGGTGGGCCACCAACCATCCTGACGAAGTAGCTGCAGTGGTAGGACTGGACGACGAGCGGTACACGTCCGAGCTTGCCGAAGGGGCGCCGGAGTGGCCGGGCTGGATGTCTACGGTCACAGCGCTCGGCGGGGTCCGGAACTTGATCTTCCTGGATACGCGTACCGACTATTTGGGGCTGGCGGCCGACTACCGCGAAAGTCTCGGCGATGCCGACGAATATACCCCTGAGCAGCAAGAACTCTATTTGCGTTCCTACTCGTGGGTGTTGAATTCGACGATGCTCGCCGAGACCGCTCACGAAGCCGAGAATGTACGGGGAGTCGAGGGCGCCACGCTCCCTTCGACGATGCCGGCCATGTCTATTCTCGCGTCGTCGTCACTCACAGCCGACCCGGAATGGGAGTCGTCGCACCGCGCCGCAATTACCAACCCGGCGATTCAACGCGTCGAAATCTTGGACGGCCACCACTACCTGTTCCACGCAAACGCATCCGAGATTGCCGAGATGACCCAGCAATTTCTGGATGAATACGTACAACCTCGGTGAGTATGCAGGTCGTGACTCCAAGTTCGGCCGCGCTCTACCGTTTCGCGAGTTCGGGGGTCGTTGTGAACCCGCGGTAGTTGTCGGCGGCGATTTGAGTGCAGAGGTTTCGATAGTTTCCGACGCCGCCGAGGTAGGGCATGAAGATTCTGGGTTTACCCGGAACGTTGGCGCCGAGATACCACGAATCCGCTTGCATGTAGAGACTTTCCGCGGCAATGGAGGTCACGTGGTCCACCCACTGCTCTTGAGCGGAAGGGATAGCTTCGGCGAACTGCGCGCCGACGCGACGCATGTGGTCGATGTAGTCCACGACCCACTCGACGTGCTGCTCGATCGAAACCACGACATTGGACAAGACCGAAGGGCTGCCAGGTCCGGTGAGGACAAACATGTTGGGGAAGCCCGCAACCGCGACGCCGAGGTATGTGCGTGGCCCAGCAGCCCAGACCTCGCGTAGTTCGGTGCCATCCCGCCCACGGATGTCGATGGCGTTCAGCGCCCCGGTCATGGCGTCGAATCCGGTGGCGTAGACGATCATGTCAAGTTCGTGCAGGCCTGCAGAGGTCTGGATTCCCTGGGGCACAATTCGCTCGATCGGTGCGGCGCGGAGGTCCGCTAGGGTGACGTTGGCGCGGTTGAAAGTTTCGTAATAATCGGTTCCGATGCACAGTCGCTTCGATCCCAATGGATACCCCTTGGGGCACAGTGCCTCTGCCGTAGTGGGATCTTCGACTGTTTCGCGGATCTTCGACCGTACAAATTCAGCGGCGGTCTCGTTGGCGTCGACGCTGATCATGATGTCGCCGAAGGTGTTCTGAAAGGCGATTCCGCCGCCGGCCCAGCGGTTCTCGTATTCCTTGTCGCGCACTTCCGGCGCGGTCTCGAGTGCCAGGCCGACGGGCGGCGGGAGAATCCAACCACCATGGGATTCGCGCAGATTCTGGCGGCGGGTGGGGTAGTCGGCCTTGATCTCGTCGAGTTCGTCGGGTCCGAGCGGGCGGTTGCGTGCGGGGATGACAAATCCCGGGGTTCGCTGGAATACGGTCAGGTGTTCGGCCTGCTCGGCGATGAGCGGGATCGCCTGTACCCCGGACGATCCGGTGCCGATGACGCCCACGCGCTTACCCGTGAACTCGACTCCGTCAGACGGCCAGTGCCCGGTGTGATGGACGTCGCCGCGGAAATCTTCCTGTCCAGCCACCTCCGGCAGTCGGGCGGATGAGAGTGCGCCAGTTGCCATGATGGCCCACCGGCTGGTGACAGCCATTCCGTCGTCAGTTGTGATCGTCCACAACCCCGTTGTCTCGTCGAAATGGGCTGATGTCACACGAGTTCCGAATGTGATCTCCCTGCGCAGGTCGAACCGATCGGCGACGTGCTCGAGATAGGAGAGGATCTCAGGCTGCGCGGGGAAGCGTTCTGTCCAGACCCATTCCTGTTGAAGGTCGTCGTCGAACGAATACGAGTAGTCGGCGCTGTCGACATCGCAGCGGGCGCCCGGGTAGCGGTTCCAGAACCAGGTTCCGCCGACGCTGTTACCTGCTTCGAACCCTCGAACGGACAGGCCTCGTTGTCGAAGGCTGTGCAGCGCATAGAGGCCGGCGAATCCGGCGCCCACGACAATTGCGTCGCAATCTGGAGTTTGTTGAGGGTTGTTCAGCATGGGGACTGCCTCGTTTCACGGTGTGGGGCGGGGACGACGGGATGTGCCAGTAGCATCAGTGCAGGCTGTGAGTACGCCGCACGCTGTTCGGATGTAATGGGAGGAATGCAAACGTGGACGCAGGGCCAAACGACAGGCCGGCTCAATTGGATCCCGCGTCGTTGCCCAAAGGTCAACAGGCGCGGCGCCAACACATCATCGATGTGGCCGGCGAGTTGTTGGTCGCGGACGAGTTCGAGCGCATCCAAATCCGCGATGTTGCAGAGGGTTCCGGCGTTGCGCTCGGAACGGTGTATCGGTATTTCACGTCCAAGGAGCACTTGTATGCGGCGGTGTTGCGGGACTGGTCTGCGATGGATCCGATCAAGCACGGAAACCCGGTTGATACGTCCCGCTCGCCCGCCGAGCGGATACGCGTGCGTCTGCACCACTCGGTCCGTCGGTTCGAGGAGTATCCAACTTTTCTTCGCCTGCAAAGCAGCCTCCGGCAGTCGACGGATCCGATTGTGTCCGAGATCTTTGCCGAGTTCTCCGATCAAGTGCTGACGTCGTATCGCGCGCAACTTGCCGATCTGCCTGCGGGCGACGCAGCGGACATCGTGTCGATTGTGACCGCTGTGTTGACTCATCAGTTGGTGCTTTTCGGTCTGGGACGCCAAGACGCCGCCGAGGTTCATCGACTGCTCGATCGCACTGTGGACTTGATCTTCTCGCCCGACGACACGGTCTGAGTGAAGGCGGCGTTCGACGCTCGTAGATGCAGTCGCACGCTGACTCGCGATTTTAATGTGACCGTTGTCATATTCACAGACTAGAGTTAGATTCTAGTTCATGACAAGCGGCGTACAGAAACGAAGTGAGTTGGATCCGGCATTTCAGGCCGTCGCCGACGCGGCGTCGGGGGCGGGGCTTCCGCCGATGGTTGAGCTGTCTGCGCCGCAAGCGCGTGAGCGGATACGAGGTGCACTGCTAGCCTGCGCGCCCGGACCTGAGGTGGCGTCGATCGAAACTCGTGCGGCGGGAGACGGCCTTTCGGTGCGGATCTATCGGCCGGTGCAGGTGACCAACGCTGGTACCGTCGTACATTTCCATGGCGGTGGGTGGGTCACAGGGGATTTCGATTACGCGGACCCGTTGTGCCGGCTGCTCGCCGAGACTGCTGGTGTCCCGGTAGTGAGCGTGGATTACCGGCTGGCACCGGAACACCCGTTCCCGGCCGCCGTGGATGACGCGTTGACGGTGCTGCGCTGGGTCGCTTCAGGATCCGAGGGGCTGGATCCATGGATTGTCGTCACGGGTGACAGTGCCGGCGGAAATCTCGCAGCGGTGAGCGCGCAATTGATGCGGTCCGATGATGCCGTCAACCTTGTGGGGCAGGTGCTCATCTATCCGGTCGTGGACGCCGATCTGACACGGGATTCGTATGTCGCCAACTCGGGAGTGTTCCTCGGTGCGCGGGAAATGGAATGGTTCTTCGATCATTACTGCCCCGACGTGGACGCTCGGACCTCGCCCGATCTCGCACCGATTCGTGCCGCGGACCTGTCCGGGCTGCCGCCGACCGTTGTCGTTGTCGGCGGACACGATCCGTTGCTGGACGAGGGCGTCGAGTACGCCGAGCGGTTGCGCGGCTCCGGGGTGCCCGTCGAGGTGCAGCACCACCCAACTCTGCCGCACGGATTTCTCCAGTTCACTGCCGTATCGGCTGCGGCGTCAGCGGCCGCAGAGGCAGTGGGAGCAGCAACGGCACGTCTATTCGAAGACGTTGCCCGACAGTCCGATTCGACGGAGGCGGTAGACCATGCATGATTTGGTGATTCGCGGCGGGACAGTTGTGGACGGAACGGGCAGTGCGCCGCGGCGGGCGGACGTGGCTGTCGACGGCAACACGATCACCGTCGTCGGTGAGGTACCCGAGGCAGGACGTCGTGAGATCGACGCGTCCGGAAAGCTGGTCACCCCCGGTTTTGTGGACATCCACACGCACTACGACGGACAGGTCACGTGGGACACGTTGCTGACACCGTCGTCGCTGCACGGCGTGACCACCGTGGTGATGGGCAATTGCGGTGTGGGTTTTGCGCCCGTCAAACCCGAGCAGCGCGACTGGCTGATCAGCTTGATGGAAGGCGTTGAGGACATTCCGGGAAGCGTTCTGGCTGAAGGGATGAGTTGGAATTGGGAGTCTTTTCCCGACTATCTCGATGCGATCGATACGCCGCATGCCATCGACTTTGCCGCCCAACTGCCACACGGCGCGCTTCGTACCTATGTGATGGGGGAGCGCGGAGGTGACCATCTGGCTCGGCCGACTGACGCCGAAATGGACCGGATGCGTGATCTTGTTGCCGAGGCAGTCGAGGCTGGTGCGCTTGGCTGGTCGACATCGCGTTCTGCTGTGCACAAGACGTCCGCCGGTGAGCCGACGCCCAGCCTGACAGCATCTCGGGAGGAGTTGACCGGGATGGCGCGGGGGCTGGCGAAGGCCGGGGCCGGTGTTATCGACTTCATCTCCGATTTCATGGATGAACCGGAGGAGATGGAGTTTGTCAGTGCAATAGTCGAGGCCGCGCAGCGACCGATGTCCGTGTCGATCGTCCAGAGTGACCGGGCGCCGGACAAGTGGAGATCATTGCTAGACGGTCTGGCGGAAGTGTCTGCGCAACAGAATGTTCCGATCACCGGCCAGGTGGCGCCGAGAGCTGTCGGAGTCATGCTCGGCTGGGAGCTGAGCTGGCATCCGTTCATGGCGTATCCCAGTTACGCGGCACTCGCTGATCTTTCTCGTGAGGAAAGAGTGGTGCAGCTCTCTCGCCCCGAGGTCAAAGCGGCGCTTCTTGCGGAGAACCCGGAAACGGAGAGTGAGTTCGTCCAGAAACTGTCGACTCGTTTCGAGAGCGTTTACCTTCTCGGTGATCCACCCAACTATGAACCGGGACCGAATGATTCGGTTGCCGCCCTTGCCGATCGTTCCGGTGTGTCACCGGTCGAGGTTGCCTACGACGCGATGATGGCGCAAGGCGGGCGGGGTCTGCTGTATTTCCCGATGCTCAACTACGCAGGCGGGAATCTGGACGCGGTCCGCGAGATGCTCGCTCGGCCGGATACCGTCCCGGCGCTTGGCGACGGCGGCGCGCACTGCGGCGCCATCTGTGACGCGAGCTTCCCGACAACACTGCTCACGCACTGGGGTCGTGACCACCGGAATCCCGAATTGTTGTTTCCCGTCGAGTGGTTGATCAAGCGGCACACCGTCGACACCGCAGCCGTGGTTGGTCTACTTGACCGCGGTCAGGTACTGCCGGGATACCGGGCAGACCTGAACGTGATCGATTTCGACCGTTTGCAGGCTGATCACCCGGAAGTGCTGTACGACTTACCAACCGGAGGTCGTCGGCTGATGCAGACCGCCACCGGCTATGTTGCAACTGTCGTCGCGGGTGAAGTTGTCTTCGAGGAGGGCGAGCACACCGGCGCCCTACCCGGACGTCTGGTGCGGGGCGCTCGGCCGATTCCCGAATCAATCACGCGCTGAACGGTATATCCTCCCGAACACCCTAGGAAAGAAGGTCTAGATGCGCCGTAGTTCATTCGCTCGTGCCGCGACCACATTCACCGCGTTGGCGGCGGCGACAGTGCTTGTTGCCGGCTGCGCCGGAGGCGGGTCGGGTTCGGAGACCGATACGTCGGACGTGACCACCGGACTGGTCGGCGAACAGGGGGACGGCGGTGAGCCGACGTCCGGTGGAACACTGTCCTTTGCGACGTACAACGGCGTCAGCAGCCTCGATCCAGCCGACCGACAGGACGGCGGCGCGACCGGCGGCAACGAGATGGCCGCGATCTACGACCTCCTCGTGCGGTACGACCCCGAGACCAAGGCTTTCGAACCACAACTCGCGCAATCGCTCGAAGCCAACGGCGACAACAGCGTGTGGACGTTGACGCTTCGCGACGGAGCTAAGTTCAGCGACGGGACACCGGTGGACGGCGCCGCGGTGTTGTGGAGCATCAACCACTACCTGGAGAAGAAGGGGACCCACACGCAGGTGTGGAAGGCGACCGTTGCCGACGTACAGTCACCCGATCCGGCTACCGTCGTCTTCACGCTCAAGCAGCCGTGGAACGAGTTTCCGATCATGTTCACCACCGGCCCCGGGATGATCGTGGCACCGTCGTCGATGATAACAGGGACCTTCGCACCGATCGGAGCGGGCCCCTTCGTTGTCGAGAAGTTCGCCTCGCAGGATGAATTGGTGCTCGCCGCCAACCCCGGGTACTGGAACGGCAAGCCGAATCTCGACAAATTGCGCTTCCCGGCGATAGTCAGTGAGCAGGCCAAACTCGACGCCCTGCACACCGGTGGTGTCCAGGCGGCATACCTACGAGGCGCGGAGGTTGTTCACAACGCTCTGAGTGCGGGAGACGTGGGATACGTCTACACCGTGAATATGGGTGGTGTCGGCAACATCAATCAGCGTGAGGGACGCGCGGCGTCCGACGTCCGGGTTCGTAAGGCGATCGTGGCGGCATTCAACCCCGATACGTTCAACGAGAGGGTCGAAGCCGGCTACGGAATGCCGGGCAGCGATATGTTCCAGTCGTGGTCGCGGTGGCACGGATCCGTCGCCGGGAACGGGTACGACCCCGAGGCTGCAAAGAAGTTCCTCGACGAAGCAAAGGCAGACGGATACGACGGCAAGCTCACCTATGTGGGCTTGAACGACCCGGCAACTCAGCGGAGTGCGCTGGCGTTCCAGGCAATGCTGCAGGCCGTCGGATTCACGGTCGAGATCGTGTACACGACCAGCATCAACGACCTCGTGAAAACCATGTACGCCCAACATGATTACGACATCGGGTATGCCGGATTCAACGTGCTCGACGAATCGCCGTTCGTCCGGATGTACGGCAACCTGTACAGCGAATCGTCGTCGAATGTGATCGGGTACAAGAACGCGACCATGGATTCCCTTCTGATCGAGATGCAATCGGCGCCGACCGATGAGGACCGCACGAAAGTGATCGAGGAAATCCAGACTCTGGTCAACGAAACGGCCCCCATGCTGGTCGTCAACACGGGTAAGTATTTCATTCCGTGGAGCAAGAACGTCTACGGAATCACGCCTAGTGCCGACGGCATCATGCTGTTCGGAAACGCGTGGATCACACCTGATTCGACGTCGTAAAGAGGCAGCGAGATGCGGGGCCGCTCGGTGGGGAATCCACTGGGCGGCCCCGCCGACATGTCTGGGGCGTCAGGTATCCCGGTTTCTTTCGGGTACGAAGAGTGTTCACCCGTTCGGGGTGATGTTCGTCTTGCTGAATCTCGGGAAACTGTTCACACGTTATTCTGCCGATGAAGGGGACATCATGACTGCTCCGAACCATGCTCCGGCGAACCATCCTGTGCGACAGGGCTTTGCGATTGGGACTACGGTAGCGGCGGCTGCGCTGCTCCTCGTCGCAGGTGTGGTCGCTCTCCTGCAAGGTATCGCCGCTCTCGCCGACAACGATCTCCTGGTGGTCGGAACCAACTACGCGTTCAAATTCGACGTCACGACGTGGGGTTGGATCCACATCATTCTTGGAATCATCGGCATTGTGGTGTCGTTGGGGCTGTTCGTGGGACAGACGTGGGCCCGTGGGATGGCATTTGTCATCGCAGCACTCTCGATCGTGGCGAACTTCTTGTGGTTGCCGTACTACCCACTGTGGTCGATCGTGATCATTGCGCTCGATGTTGTGGTGATCTGGGCAGTCGCGACCTGGCGGCCCGACGCTACAAAAACGATCTGATCAGCGCCTGATACGTCGAAGCCGCTGGCACCCGACGGTGTCCAGCGGCTTCGTCGTGTCAGGTGCCCGTCTTGCGCCGCTCGGCAATTGGCCGCTCGGTGGGAAGGTTATCGAGCGGCCCCGTAGGCTTCCGGCGGATGTCAGCGCCAATAGCCAGGAGTCGTCAGTGAGCATCGAAGTTCCGCCCCACCCGCCGCGGCGAGTGCCGATTCTCGGCGACATCATCGGGCTGGATCCCGTCAAGCCGATGCAGAACACGGCACGGATTCTGGCGTCGCTGGGTCCGATTTACCAGCGTCGAATTCTGACAATGCGATTGAGCTTCATCGGTGGCGTCGACCTGGCCGAGGATGTGAACGACGAAAAGCGCTGGCAGAAGAACCTTGCCCGGCCGCTACGGCAGCTACGCCCGATTTCGGGTGACGGATTGTTCACGGCCGAAAACGACGAACCCAACTGGGCCACAGCTCACGCGGTCTTGATGCCCGGCTTCACCCAAGCGGCGATGCGCAGCTATCACGACACCATGCTCGATGTCGTCAAGGAGATGGTTGCCGCCTGGGATCATGCCGACGCCCCTGTCGATGTATCCGAGGAAATGAGCAAACTGACCCTAGAGACAATCGGCAGAGCAGGATTCGGCTATCGATTCAATTCCTACGATCGCGACGACGTCGATCCGTTTGTGACGGCGATGCTCGGAGCGCTGGAATACATTCAGCAGAAAGGGCTTCCGATACCAGGGCGGGCGTTGCTCGACCGCAGACGCCGACGTCGCCACGGCGCCGACGTGCAGTACTTGAATTCGGTGGTCGATCGGGTTATCGAAGATCGCCAAGTAAGCAGTGCCGATCGACCTGACCTCCTGACGTTGATGCTCGAGTCAGCCGACCCGGACACTGGGGAGAGACTCGATCCGGTCAACATCCGATACCAGATTTTGACCTTTCTTGTTGCCGGTCACGAGACCTCAGCCGGCGCTTTGTCCTTCGCGCTGTGGCTGTTGTCCCAGCATCCTGAGGAGGCCGCGAAGGCTCGCGCTGAGGTTGACGCGTTGTGGCCGTCCCGGGAGATTCCGGCCGTCGAGTTCGACCAGGTGGGCAAGCTGCGCGCGGTGCGGCGAGTGCTCGACGAAACAATTCGCCTGTGGCCGACGGCTCCGGGGTATTTCCGCGAAGCCAAGGAAGACACTCTCCTCGGTGGGAAATACGCCTTCAAGAAGGGCGACTGGGTGATGGTTGTTCTGCAAAGAGTCCACCGCGACAAGGCCGTATGGGGCGCCGACGCAGACGAATTCCGCCCGGATCGCTTTCTGCCCGAACAGGTCAGGGCGCGGTCCGGTGCCGCGTACAAACCATTCGGCACCGGACCGCGCGCGTGCATCGGGCGGCAGTTCGCCTATCACGAGATGCTCATGGCACTCGCAGTGATCCTGCATCGTTACGAGTTCACAGCGGACCCGTCCTACGAACTCGAGGTCCAGGAGCAACTCACGATGCGTCCACGAGGATTTGCCTTGACGGTTACTCGTCGCTAGTACAGTTCAGGACTGGCCTGCGGTGTAATCGAGGACGATACGGCCGTCGATCTGGCCGGCTTCCATGTCAGTGAAGATGCTGTTGATGTCCTCGAGTTTCCGAAGCGAATAGGTGGGTTTGATGAGCCCCCGGGCGAAGAAGTCCACCGCTTCGGTCATGTCCTTACGGGTTCCGACGATCGATCCACGGACAGTCAATCCCAACAGCACTGTAGTGAAGATGTCGAGGGGGAATTTCTCCGGTGGGAGCCCGACCAGGGAGACGGTGCCGCCGCGGCGCAAACTGCCGACCGCTTGGGGGAAGGCGTGTGCATTGACGGCGGTGACCAGCGCTCCGTGCACTCCGCCGCCGGTGAGAGCGCTGATGGTTGCGGCAGGATCATCCACTGTGCTTGCGTTGACGGTGTGTTCGGCGCCGTGTTTGGTGGCGAGTTCCAGTTTGGCGTCGTCGACGTCGACGGCAACTACGCGGAGCCCCATCGCGACGGCATACTGCACCGCGATGTGTCCGAGGCCGCCGATTCCGGAGATCAGAACCCATTGCCCCGGTCGTGTGTCGGTGACTTTCAGGCCCTTGTAGACCGTGACGCCGGCGCACAGGATGGGGCCCACTGCGGAGAGATCAACGCCGGCGGGAATGATCGGCGCATAGCGGGAGTCGACGAGCATGTACTCACCAAAGGAACCGTCAACCGAGTAGCCACCGTTCTTCTGGTTGGGGCACAAGGTTTCCCACCCGGTTTCGCAGTACTCGCATTCACCGCACGCGCTCCACAGCCAGGCGTTTCCGACAGTGTCTCCGGCGCTGATCCGGGTAACCGATTCGCCAACCGAGATGACCGTCCCGACGCCTTCGTGGCCGGGGACAAACGGTGGCGACGGTTTGACCGGCCAATCGCCGTGCGCTGCATGTAAATCGGTGTGGCAGACACCGGAATACTCGACGCGAACCAAAGCCTCGAAGGGGCCTGGTTCCGGAACTTCGATATCGTCGATCGTCAACGGTTCGGTGAACGAATGTACAACCGCAGCTTTCATGGTGCCCATATCTGCACTACTCCTCGCATCAGTCGACCACTACACAGGACGGAGAGTTGTCGCCACGTTGCAGAGTGGCGTGCGTCCGTCTCCATCATGGCCCTTTGCAGTCCGATGTGCGTAGGTTCGAAGGAGAATCCCTGTGCACAACACTGTGGCATGACTGCGAAACACGCCTGCTGAGACTGTTAGCGGTGTACAGCCATGCCTTACAACGGTTTCAAGTATCGCTGGGGATCAGTTGCCGGCAATGCCGTTCCGTCCCGGTCAGCGGACGGGGCGCTCTCGCTCCCCGAGCGGGCTCTGCACTATGACAGGCAGCCATTACACATGATGAGGTAGGAGAGCAATGGACATCGCGAAGTACGGGCCGTGGGCAGTAATTGCAGGTGGATCGGAAGGCGTGGGAGCGGAATTTGCCACCCAGTTGGCCGATCAAGGTTTCAACTTGGTGCTCTTGGCGCGCAAGGAAGGTCCACTCGAGGAAGTAGCTGATGCCAGCCGCGCTCGAGGCGTCGAGGTTCGCACGCTGTCGGTCGATCTCTTGGCTCCGGATGCACTTGATCGCATTCGGCAGATAACAGATGACATCGACGTCGGCTTGTTCATTTACAACGCGGGTGCCAACACTTACGGTCACGAATTTGCCACCGGCGATCTCACGCGATTTCAGTCCGTCATCGATCTGAACATCACCAGTCAACTGCTGCTCGTCCACCACTTCGGAGGCCGGCTGAGGGAACGCGGACGTGGTGGGATCTTGTTGGTGGGCTCGCTGAGCGGCTATCTGGGCTCGGCCCAGATCAGCATCTATTCGGCGGTGAAATCTTTCTGCAGAACTTTCGCCGAAGGGCTGTGGCTCGAGATGCAAGACCATGGTGTGGATGTACTCGAATTGGTTCTCGGCCTCACTCGAACCCCGGCTATGGCCCGCGCAGGTTTGAACATGGACACGCCGGGCCTTCGCATCTCGGACCCCCGCGATGTTGCCGCCCAAGGGCTTGCGAATATCGCCAACGGTCCCGTCGTGGTGGTGAAAGAGCACGAACAGGCGGCAATCAGAAATAGCGGCCACAATCGGGCCGAGTTGCTTCTGGCGTCCCAAGCTGCGGCACGAAAGCTGCTTCCCCCGCCAACGGTCTAACCGCGGTTCATATCCGAACTTCTTGTGCTCCTTGTGGAAAGGATTCATCAGATGTCATATCGTCCCACAGGCTTGCGTGGAGCGGCGCGAACATGTGTTGCGCTCGCAGCGGCTGGTTCGTTCGTGCTAGCCGGCGCGAGCGCTGCTATCGCTGAACCGATTGCCTTACCGTTTTCGGGATCGACGGAACTCGGCTCGAGTGCGCCGTCCACCGTCGTGACACCCCGACTCTCGTCGATAGACAATTTTCGCGATGTGGCAGGTCGGGAAGCCGGTTACATCGGAACCGGCGGCCTGCATGTGCGCCAGGGAGTGTTCTACCGCGCCAACGCGATTACCCCGAGCGCCGAAGACCTCGCGACACTCGAGTCGCTGCATGTGACCGCGGTGTACGACCTGCGGACCGAGGGCGAGATCGCGGCGAACCCGAACACTCTGCCCGGCGGCGTTCGATACGAGAAGGTACAGGTCCTCGCGGCTGATCCGAGCGGTGACGTCGCATCCATCACCACGAAAGAGCAAGCGCTGGCGTATGTCCAGTCCGGTTACCGGTCGACCGTCAGTGATTCCGTCTCTCGTGCCGGATACGGTGAGCTGTTGACCGAGCTCGCAAATACTCCGGGTGCGCAGATTTTCCACTGCACCGCAGGTAAGGACCGCACCGGCTGGGCATCGGCGCTGCTGTTGAGCATTGCGGGAGTATCGCGAGAGACGATCATGGAGGACTATCTGCTCACCAACGAGTACTCCGCGGCGTCAATCGACGCCAAGGTGGCTCGTATTGCTGCGGCAAAGGGTCCGGAGTACGCCGAGGTTTACCGGCTGCTCCTCGGCGTCGATGCCAGTTATCTGCAGGCCGCGTTCGACGAACTGGACAACAATTACGAATCCTTCGACAGCTATCTCGTCGACGGACTCGGCTTGGATGTGGCAACGATCATCAAGCTGAAACTCAAGCTTCTCGTCTGAGTTTGCGCGAGAGGAATTGAAAGCGCTGGGCGCGTGACCGATGTGATTGGTCACGCGTCCAGCAGTTTTATGTCGAATGCCGGGACTACTGGTGTAGTCGCAGACCTGCTATCTTGAACGTCGTTCAAGTATCTGAAGGAGTGGGCATGTCAAGTCTCGAGGGCGCCCAGGCGTCGCCGGTCGGCATTCAAGCAAGGGAAATGGCTCAGATCGCGGTGTTCGCGGCGCTGATCGCTGCATTGGGTCTGCCCGGCGCTATCTCGATCGGTATCAGCGGCGTGCCTATCACGCTGCAGACGCTCGGAGTTATTCTCGCCGGTGCGATCCTCGGTGCACGGAAAGGTGTTGCGGCAGTTGCCGTCTTCATGGCACTGACACTGATGGGATTGCCACTGCTGTCAGGCGGACGCACCGGACTCACTGCCCTCGCTGGACCTAGTGCCGGCTACCTGATCGGCTGGATTCCCGCGGTACTGTGCATCGGCTGGCTCACTGCCAGGATCTTGCCGAAGTATCCGCTTGTGCTGGGTATTTTGATCAACGCGTTTGGCGGAATTGTTGTCGTGTATCTGTTCGGCACGGCAGGGCTCATCCTGCGAACCGACATGGGTGTCGGTGCGGCACTGAGTACCAACGTGGCATTTATCCCCGGCGATGCGTTGAAGGTGGTTGTCGCGAGTGTTGTCGCCAAGGGGGTACACCGAGCATATCCGGGACTGATTCGTCGGTGATCGGAGCACTCGGGGGACACGGCGACCAGTGGGCGCTCGATCTCGGCGGCACAGTTCTCACCTATGCCGAACTTGACGCCGCCATCGAGCGATCGCCTCAGGCTGCCGTGTGTGACGCGTCGGCGCTGCCGGTGCTGGACGCGCTGATCTGCATCTTTGCTGCCGCGCGGCGTGGAACAGCGGTGATCGTGGAGGATCCGGCGACGCGACCCGAGCGCGGCGAAATCGATCCGTCGTCGTTCCTGCTTGTTGCCACGTCGGGTTCCAGTGGCCGGCCACGTCCGCTGGCCAGGACAGCGGCGTCGTGGTTCGACAGCTTCCCCGAGTTCACCACCATCACCGGCATCGAGGCACATGATCGAGTGCTGATCACCGGGCCGCTCCACGCAACGATGCATCTGTTCGGCGCTGTTCACGCACTGTGGCGAGGCGCGTGTGTCACCGACGACCCAACGGAGGCGACGGTTGTACACGCGGTTCCCGCCGTGTTGCGACGCGTTGTGCACGAGGCGCCGCGGTTGCGGACCGCTGTTGTTGCCGGGACAATGTTGGACGACGGCGCCCAGGCCGCAGCGTCGGGGATTGAGATAGTCGAATACTACGGCGCTGCAGAGCTTTCCATTGTCGCTGCCCGGCGAGTGCCTGAAGCGATGCGTCTACTCGACAGCGTCGACGCCGAGATTCGCGACGGCCTTCTGTATGTCCGTTCGCCGTATCGAGTGCTGGGCGCCCCGGAGTGGTTCGGTGTCGGGGACAGAGCGATCCTCGGATCGAACCGGGAGTTGGCGATTCTCGGGCGCGGGGAGTTTGCGATCAACGTCGGCGGAACCACCGTCATGGCCGAGGACGTCGAGCGAACCTTGGAGTCTGTGGACGGTGTCAAGGGCGCCGCCGTAATCGGTTCGCCGCATTCGGTTCTCGGAGAGACCATCACGGCTGTGATCGAGCACGACGACGCCGTCACTCTCCATGCAATTCGCGCGCAGGCGCGTGCGTTGTTGGCACGAGAAGCTATGCCGAGTCGCTGGATCACCGTCGACGAACTGCCACGTACCGGTAGTGGCAAAGTCGCTCGCGGACGCGTGAAAGAGTTGCACTCATGAATTCCGCTCCTGTTCTGGTGGCCGCACGGCGAAGCCCGATCGGTAATGCAGGCCATGGATTTGCAGACCTGACCACGACGGACCTCGCCGCCCCGGTACTGACGGAAGTGCATGCTGCGCTACGTCGATCCGGTATCGAGGCCGACGTCGACGACGTTATTCTCGGAAACTGCATGGGCCCCGGCGGCAATCCCGCGCGTATCTCAGCACTTGCGGCTGGGCTTGGTTTTTCGATTCCAGGTGTCACCGTCGACCGGCAATGCGGTTCTGGTCTCGACGCCGTCATGCAGGCTGCGCTGCGCGTACGTAGCGGAAACGACAACCTGATACTGGCCGGCGGCGTCGAATCCGCCAGTACCGCTCCGTGGCGATACTGGCCGCCTACTCAGAGCGGTGAACTGACGAGATACACCCGGGCGCCATTTGCTCCGCAGGGCTTTGCGGATCCCGATATGGGTTGCGCTGCAGATGATCTTGCACGTTTGCTCGGCATCAGCCGTGAGCGTCAGGATGCGTATGCAACTCGTTCACACACGCTAGCGGCTGCTACGGATTTCTCCTCCGAGATTGTGCCGATCAGCGGTATCGAAGCCGACCAGCGTATTCGTCGAGGCATGACCGAAGCGCGGTTGGCGAGGCTTCGTCCAAGTTTTGGGGTAGACGGCACAGCAACGGCCGGGAACTCGTGTGGCATCTCGGACGGAAGCGCAGTGCTGGCAGTGACGACAGAGTCACTCGCGCAGGGAATGCCGGCGCTCCGAATTCTCGGCACCGCTGTTGCCGGGTCCGATCCGGCATTGCCGGGACTCGGTCCGGTTCCCGCCATTCGCTCGCTGTTCGCAAAAACCGGAATCGGTGCGTCCGACCTGGGAATTGTCGAAATCACCGAGGCGTTTGCCTCCGTGGTTCTGGCAGTATCAGACGAACTCGGACTCGACGAATCCGTCATCTGTCCGCAGGGCGGGGCAATAGCAATGGGCCATCCGTGGGGCGCTTCGGGAGCTGTTCTGCTGGTGCGCTTGGCAAGTCAGATGCTCGCCGACGGCGGCCCGGAACTGGGGCTCGCAGCGTGCGCAATCGGCGGGGGACAGGGCATTGCGATGCTGGTCGAGCGTGTTTCGTGAAGCCGCAACGATGAGCGAACTTCTGGCGGAACGAATTGCTCACCGAGTTCGCAGCAATCCGTCGACGATCGCCGTTGTCTCGTCGCGCGAGGAGATCGATTACGCAGACTTCTGGGCGAGGGTATCTCGGGTCGCCGCGGGATTGGCGTCGATGAACCGAGTTGCGGTACTGCCGACCTCGGACGTCGAATCATTAGTGGTTGTCGCGGCTGCGATGCGGACGGGCACCAGTGTGGTGCTGTTGCATCGGCATCTTCTCGGGGCGCAGTTGGAGCGGGTGCTCGAACTATCTGTTCCCGGAGCAGTTGTCGCGGAATCGAAGCAGCACAGGCGGTTGCGCAGGCTGGGGTTCTCGGGTGAACTAGTCACCGCTGTTGATCTCGAAAGTACTGGGGCGTCCAATCAGGCGTCGGCTGACTCCGAACTGCTGATCGGTGTCACGTCAGGTACTACCGGCGAGCCGAAGCTCTTCGTCCGAAATCAGTTGTCCTGGGCGCGAACTCTCGATCGATCGGATGCGGTGTTCGACGTCGGTGTCGGAGATCGAGTGTCTGTACCGGGCGTCCTCGACCACACTCATTTTCTGTACGGAGCACTCCACGCGCTGACCCGCGGTGCCACTGTTGATCTTCGTGGCGCGGAGACAGCGGTGAAAGCCGGTGCAACCCATCTGTATTCGGTACCCACGATCGCCTGGGACCTCGTGCGGTCAGGCATTGGCCCTGTCGAATGTGTCCGCGAAGTGATCTCGTCGGCCGCCCGGTGGCCGCGCACCGGGCGGCAGGCGCTGCAGGAGATGCTGCCGAATGCTTCCTTGGTGCACTTCTACGGGGCATCGGAATTGAGTTTCGTCTCCTTTGATCGCGGGCTCGGTGACCTCGACGAGTTGTCGGCCGGAGAGTTGTTCGCCGGCGTCGAGGTCGAGATTCGCGACGGCCTTGTGCATGTGTGCAGTGACATGCTGTTCGACGGTTATCTCACCGAAACCGGGGTGATAGACGGGCCAGTTGACGGGTGGATGACTGTCGGTGACCGAGGGCACGTGGAGGCCAGGCGTTTGCGCTTGCTCGGTCGTGAGAGCGACATGCTGATCCGTGCTGGCCTCAAAGTGGAACCAGCGGCGGTCGAAGCGGCGTTGACCTCACTGCCGGGGATTGCCGAGGCCGCGTGCATCGGCGTGCCCGATGCGCGGATGGGGGAGGCTCCAGCGGTTGCCATCGTTGTCAGCGATGAAGGTTTGCACACCGACACGATTTGGCGGCATCTGCGAACAACCCTTCCTAGCCCAAGCATGCCGGTGCGGATCCTCCGGGTTGATCAGTTGCCGCGCACTCCGCGGGGAAAGCTCGATCGCTCTGCCCTTGCGATTACTCTCACGGATTCAGCAAGGTAAATCACACCGGGCTTCGGCAGTTTCGCGTGGCTGCAGCCTTGGATGTGGCAGACAATTTAGTCGTGCAAACGAAGCTGCAAGGAGTGGTCGACGAGCTTGCGGAGGTGCTTGCGCGTTCCGTGGTCATCAACGATGCGGACTACCGTCCCGTCGCCGCTAGTGCGCAAGGTGACGACATCGATCGAATTCGCGCGGAAAGCCTGTTGCGAAGATCGACGCCGGACGACGCCCGTCGTTATCTCGAGGGACTACGTGTCGACGATCTCCGGTATCCGATCACGGTCGATCTCTCCGGATTCGGTGCGCGCGAACGTCTTGCCGTGCCGATCCGTAGCGATGATCGGTTGTACGGAGTGCTGTGGCTCATCACCGGTGGTCTGCCGGCATTAACGAAATCCGATCTTTCCGCTGTCGACATCGCCGTGGACGCTGCACTGCCAATGTTGCTCTCGGACAGTGTAGGTACTGATGATTCGTACGGCCGCGAACGCAGTGACGGCTACCTCATGCGTCTGCTGTCTGACGACGTGTCAGTGCGGCGGCAAGCATTCACCGAAGGGCTCGGGCGTCACGCCTTTGTGCGCGGACCGGATACGGTCATTCGTGCGGTTCTCGTCGACGGCCAGGAAAACTCGATCGCGCTGAGCGTATTCGGGCGATGCCTCGACAGATCACGGGATTCGTCCGTTCGATTTCTGGGGTTGCGTGGTGACTGCCTGATCTTTGTCAGCCATGCGCGCGACGGTGCCGCGCTCGAGGAGAAGATCCGAGCCGAATCGGCGAACAAGGCGTTCGTCATTCGCAGCATCGGATCCGCAGCACACCATCACGACGACGATGATCTCCGAGTTGTAGCGGATCGGGCCGTGACAGCCGCGAAGACTGCCGCGGTATTGCCGGAGTTCGGAGCGCGAGCTGACTATTCGGAGCTCGGCAGCTGGATTCTGCTGCAGGCAGTGGGCGGTGATCGATCATTGCTTTCGTCGTTCTCTCCTGCCGCTTACGAACTGTGGGAACGCAGCGATGCGGTACAGCGGCAGACAGTCGAGACCTACCTCGATTGCGGCGGGCACGCCCAAGTTGCGTGCGAACAACTTCACATCCACCGCACGACGCTGTACTACCGACTCGAGAACATGCCAATCGCCGTGCGTGACGCGCTCGACGACGGTTTGGCTCGCAGTACATTGCACGTCACGCTCAAGCTGATCCGACTCTGGGAAGCGACGGGACGCCTGTAGATCGCGTCGTGTTCGACATTTGTAGGAAAAGATGTCGATCTTTGTCTCTGGTGTCGCCGGTGTGGGCATCCGTAGCGTCAGGGAGGTCGGGCAGCCGGCACATGGATGCTCGCAGATCTCCTTCCATCACACGAGAAAAGAGCACAGGATGCCGTACATCACCACCTCTGACGGAACCGAGATCTACTACACGGAGCAGGGCACCGGCCAACCCGTACTGCTGAGCCACGGGTGGCCACTGAGTTCTGACGCCTGGCAGGTCGAGCTCAAGTTGTTCGCGGATGCCGGGTACCGGGCTATTGCGCATGATCGTCGTGGCCACGGCCGCTCGTCGAAGACCTACACCGGCAACGACATGGATACGTACGCTCGCGACCTTGCCGAACTCGTTGAAACCCTGGACCTGAAAGAGCTTGTTCTCGTGGGTCATTCGACGGGTGGCGGTGAAGTTGTACGGTACGCCGCACAGCATGGAAAAGGCCGTGTGGCAAAGGTGATCACCGCCGGCGCCGTCCCGCCGATCATGGTCAAATCGGACGAGAATCCCGAAGGCACGCCCATCGAGGCGTTCGACGGAATCCGCGCCGGCGTGCTGAAAGACCGGTCCCAGTTCTACAAGGATCTGAGTGAGTCCTTCTACGGCGCAAATCGTGACGGCTCTGAGGTCTCGCAGGGCGCGAAGGACGACTTCTGGCGACAGGGGATGTTGGTGAACCTTGCAGCGGCCTATGACTGCGTCAAGGCCTTCTCGGAAACAGATCAGACCGCCGACCTCCAGGCGATCGACGTTCCGATGTTGATCGCGCACGGCGACGACGACCAGATCGTTCCCATCGCCGCTGCCGCCGAAAAGTCCGTCAAGCTCGTCAAGAACGGCACCCTCAAGGTGTACCCGGGAGCCCCGCACGGCATCTACGGCGCCTATCAGGATGCCCTTGACCAGGACATTCTCGCGTTCATCAAGGGCTAGCGTCCTGCGTTGGTGGTCCCGCACAGTCAGACCCGAGCGGGACCACCTTTGCACTGCCGTCCGAGTCCCGTCACACAGCGCTGTAGCACGTCAGTTCGGTGGGTGCGGTCTCTGTCTTCTCAACGATTGAGCAGGGCCTTGGCGTTGCGGACTTCGGGGATACCGATCTTCTTGGCTGTGACAAGGAATGTCGGCGTTCCGAGGACGAGTACAGCGACCAGTGCTGTTGCTGCGGCAGCGCGTGGGTTGTCGATCACCTGGTGCGAGGCCCAGACTGTGATGACGCAGACGACGCCGGCGGCTATCGAGGCCCACAGCACCTTCGAGAATGTTTCGAGCACCGTGTGGAAGCCAAGTAGGCCGTAGCGGTGGCGCAACACGAGATGCCCACTGATGGCGCCGACGATATACGACAGTGAACTTGCGACCGGCAGCATCACCACGATCGCCTGGTTCGGCAGGCATGCGACAGCCAGTGCAACGACGGAGACCTTTGTGACCACCATTGCGGCGTTGATCAACCGGTGTGCGCATGTCGTTGCCCGCGTAGAAGACTCGCAGTTGCAGCATGACCAACGCGAACGGGGGAAGCCCGAACGCCGACAATGCCAGCGCCACACCGATAGTGCGGGCGGCATCAACATCGACGCGTCCGACGAACATCACGGTGGTCAGTATCGGCCCGAGTAGGGTCATCGCGACTGCGGCAGGGACGAGAGCTACAACCGAGTACCGGGCAGCGCGCCCCATGTCGGCGACCAGAGCATCACGGTCCCCGAGCGCCACCGCGCGGGAGATGCGCGGCATGAGCACGGTCAACAGAGAGACCCCGAGGATGCCGTAGGGCACCTGGAACAGCAGGTCGGCGTACGTATAGGTCGAAACTCCGCCGTGGCTGAATGCGACTCTGAGTACGACCGCGACACCGACCTGACTGATCGCGACGTACAGCAGTACCCATCCAAGCACCCTCGCCCCAACTCGGACCGGCCGCCACGTGTACGGGACCGGGCGCACCCGCCAACTCCACCGGAATCCGGTACGCCGCAACGCTGCCACCGTCCACACAGCCTGTCCCACGATGCCGATCGTTGTCCCTATACCCAATACGAGTACCTGTGCGGCGGTCATCGTAGACGGCAGCAACGTCACCGGCCCCGGTACGGCAGCGAAAACCACGACCATCGCGAGCACGATCAGGTTGTTGACCACCGATGCCCAGGCCGCCGGCGCATAGCTTTCGCGTACATTCAGCACGGCAGTCGCGGTCGCTGCGATCGCGTAGAAGAAGATCTCTGGCAACAGCAAGTACGCCAGCACGGTTGCCAACTGTGACTGTTCCGCATCCGACACCAAGGCGGCGACGAGCAACGGGGCACACGCTACCGCAATGGCGGTGATGACAGCGGCGCCGAGGACAGTCGCCAGCAACAGGCGTTGGGTGAATATCCTCGAATAGGTTCGCCCGCGGAGTCGTGCCCGCGCCAGCACAGGGATGAGGACACTGCTCATCACGCCGCCGAGGAGTAGTTCGTACACCATGTTCGGCATGCTGTTCGCGCCGTTGTAGGCGTCGCCGACCACAGCAGTGCCAAGCACCGCGGCCAACGCAAGGGTGCGGATGAAGCCGGTTGCTCGGCTTGCTGCGGTCGCCACCGCGACTGCACCGGCTGTACGCGCGAATCCGTTTCGAGAAACCGCCATTCGACCATCGTGCCCTAAAGTCGCTCATCGAGGAGCTGTGCGGGTTCGCCACTGCCGACGAGCCGGGTGGTGGGTAGGGTGTGCCGGTGATCATCGCCGTCGAAGGGCCTAGTGCCGCAGGTAAGACCACGTGGTGCCGAGCCAATCACAGGGCGTTCGTCGCTGAATACACCCCGACGGGCCAGGAACCGGACGGATCCGACGCGATGGAGCAGGCGACCTATTGGGCACGGGTGAATGCACACCGTTGGACGCAATCGTTAGCGCTCGAGCGTGTGGCGGGTGACGCGATATGTGACAGCGATCCACTGAAACTGCACTACAGCTGGAGCCTGGCCGCTGTGGTGGTGCTATCGATCCCCGATATCCAGCGGCTGGTGACGCAACGTGACGGTGACTCCACTCGGCGACGCCGGAGTTTCGAGTTGCATGCGCGTCTCGCCGAACCGCTCGCCGAATGGTATTCCGCAGTGGACCGGCTCGACCCGGGCCGTGTCATTCACGGTTTCCCGACTGAGGTTGACTTCGCCGCGCTGGCACAACCACGCCCGGATCGCTACGACGTGAATTTACTCGACAGATTGCTCGACGTACTTCCCGCACAGGCGCACTAACGGAGTCCGTCCCTGTCAGTGTTCGGCGCTATACCGGTGCCTGATGAATGACCACGCAACACAATCCGCCGGCACTGTTCCTGGGTCGAAACCGGATGAAGTGTGAGCAGTGAGAATGGACTCGAACGCGGCCTGCAACGGACCGACTTCGTCGTCGTGGAGAACCCACCATAGTGCGCGGCCGACTGTTTCGCCGTGGTGTGCTGGTGTGATCGCCTGTATCCATTCATTTTCGAGTCTGACCAGCGTTGCGCGATTGTCGCGGCCTGTCCCAGGGTCCGTAGTTCGTTCGTCGCGGCCGGCCACACACAGCGCAGAGATCACCTGATCGACCTCATCACACAAGCCGAACACGCTCACCGCCATCACCGTGACCACGAGAACTTCCTGTTCGCACTACATATCTTGTTAGACGGCATCTTTGGCATCGATCATCGCTCCCGCAAACTCCGTCCGGAGACGAAGAGAGTCAGAGTACACCTAACCTTTCGCCAGCGCCCTACCCGCCGGAGTGCTCGTCAAGCAGTGCCGTTGTACGAGAAGCAAGTTCAGCCGTCGACCCTGTCCAGCCGAGGATCCGAATCGATGCATCGGCAATTACCTCGGGTGAAGGAAGGACGCCGGAGCCTTCCGCTTCGGCGTCCGACCTGGTGTTGATCACGGTCTCGACGAGACGGAACGGCAGCTGCGCGATGCGGAGATCGACTTCGCGGTCAGGGTTGATCTGAACCAGCGCGTTACGAGCGAATTCCGTGTACAGATCCATGAGTGTGCCGCGTTGGGCTCGGAACGGCTCGAACCTTTCGGTCCGTAGCTCGGGTAGCAGGTAGAGGGCACCGAGATTCCATCGCGAGTTCGCGAGTTGCTGCGCGTCGAACCAGGTCAGGGCGTACATACGCACGGCAGCGGGTTCCGGACTCTCGCGCATGTCTTGCGCAAAAGCCAACGGGGAGGTGACTGTCCCGACCAGCAGAGCGGTCAGCAGGTCGTCCTTGTTTGCGAAGTGATGATAGAGCGATGCCTGCCGGATGCCCACTGCGTCGGCGATCATGCGCGTCGACGTGCTGGTGAAGCCGCCGGTAGTGAACAACTCGGCCGCAGCATCGAGAATCTCGTCGCGTGCCGTTGCTCCGGGACGCTTGCGTGTCGACAGCCGTGGGCGGCCGGCTCCGGTTGTGGTCATCACACCATCCTTCCATCACCGCGGCCTACGAGTGCGCGTCGCAGCACGGGAATCAGCGGACGCGGCGACGGAGCACCGGTACGGCGGAAGGGAGACGAATCACGAGACGCGGCAACCCATTCCGCCGTATCGATGCTCGACAGGTCGAGCAGGAACCCCGTCGAGTTGACGAGCTGGTGTAGCAGCAGGGTGCCTGTACGGCCGTTTCCTTCACGAAACGGGTGCGCGTGGTTGTAGGTGACGTAGACAGTCGCCAGCGCGTAGGCCAGGCGTCCGCGGTCGGCCCGGTGCCAATCCGTCGCGGCAACCGCGATCTCGACTTCACGCAGATAGCGGCCGATAGCCCCGACCGGCGCGAAGCCGTCACCGTTCTTGGTGATGTCGACGATGCGTTGCTGCCCCGCCCATCCGAACACGTCACCGAACACCTGCCCGTGCAACCTGAAGATGTATTCGGCGTCCACCTGGCGCGGAGTCGGCGCGGGCTGCAGATGTGCTTGGAGCAAGCGGGCCGCGGTCGCGGCGTACTCGACGTCCCGAAGCTGGGCATGGTCTCTGAATCCGAAGTTGTTGCGCAGCACAGAAGTCCCGGTGACCAGGTACGGACGAGGTAACGCGAGCCAACGACGGCGCTGGACGGGGCGCGTGGACGCGGCACGACGGTGACGTTCGATGTAGTCCTCATGTGTGAGGGTGCCGACGGCCAGTGCATCCAGATCGGTGAGGTCGTCACCGGTGGGCTGCCATCCTTCGAGTCTCTCGGCTGCCACGGTCTGACGAACCGCGTGACGCTGAGCGGCGGTCAATTCAGTCATGCCGGCGGACCCGTGTATGCAAGTTTCCGCTGTATCCCTGCGATCTCACGGACGGCACTCCCGAGCAGACTGCGGTACAGGGGTGTCAGTGAGTCCAGTGGCAGGACATCGGTCGGGGCCTCGTCTCGCTCGATCTGCTCGCACTGGTGCCGCAGCCGGATCTGGGACAGCACGTCGAACGACTCGGTGAGCATCGTCGCGTCGTCCTCGGGCAGGATTCCCGAATTCGCTGCCGTTCGCAGTCGCACTGTGGTGGACGGGTCCGCGCAGTTTGCCGCCAGCCCCGCCCACCGCGCGATGTTCACGATCGGCATCACACCTTGCGCCTTGATGTCGACGGAATCGGTGCGCCGCGTGAGACGCTCGCGCAGTGAGTGCATCCGCGCCTTACCTTCGACTGCTTCTTTGAGCAGCAGTCGTAGTGCATCAGGTTCGAGTCGCTGGGATACGACGGGGGACAGAGCAAGTCGGTGGTCGCCGAGTGCGACGCGACTGTCGGCGAGCAGTGACACCATGACGATGCCCTGATCGACGTAAGGATCGGCGAGCCAGCCGTCGAGACCACGCAGCCAGTCGGATTCGGAACGCGCGAACCGCGGGCTGGATGCCACCGCCCCGTTGGCGTCCGAGGGGAGTCCGCAGCGCTCGAGTAGTCCGTGCACCCGATTTCCGTACGCAGTTTCGCGGGCTTGCCGTCCGGAACCGTTGTCGCCGGCCCAGATCAGGGCGCTGTCGACGTCGGAGCTCGGCATGGCCTCGCGGCGGGCGACGCTGCCGAGTGAGAGCCAAGTCGATTCGGGATGACCGTCGGCGAGCAAGCTCGCGGCTCGGGTGACGGCGGCGTCCATGAGTACCGACGCTATGGCGCTGACATCGACCGCCGCTACGCGTGCACGCCATAGTCCCACCACGAGTTCAGGGATCCGAGCTGTCACCGCTACTAGTTCGTCGGCGTCCGTCGCCTGAGAAATGGTGCTGCGCACCAGGAATCCGCTCCGAGTTGCAGTGGCGAACAGATCCGCGTCCTCGACCACGCCAAGAACGTCGCCGCGCGCGGACAGTACCGGCAGGTGCCGCACGCCGCGCTCGAGCATATCGCGCAGCACGTCCGCGCCGAGTCGGTCAGCGCTTGCCGTGTGTACGGGACTGGTCATCACCTCGGAGATGGGGGTGGTGGCGCCGAGTCCGGCCGCGACAATCCTCCGACGGAGGTCTCCGTCGGTGAAGATGCCCAGCGCATTCTCACGCAGGGGGATAAGTACGTACCGTCGGCCGGCTGCGGTCATGGCGCGCGCAGCGTCGGCGGCAGTTGTCTCAGGTGTGCAGGTCAATGCAGGACCACGCAACAGCTCGCCCACCGGGAGTATCGAAGGATCGCGGACGACGTTCATGGCCTTTATCTAATGCTGTGTCGCTCTGACGGGTGTCACCGACCACCCGCGTGAGGGTTCGGAAACGTTTCGGTAACCGATGTCATCGACTCGCAACGCAATCGCTACACAGCGAAACATGAGAGACACCAGCTGGGAACGGGAGCGCAGAAAACTATCAACTGACAGGAATACCGCCCCAGGCCTCCCAGGAGAATCAATGACGATCGCGGCACCTAAGCCCAGCGACGACAACGACCTCGCCGAGTTCGGCTACGAGCAGCAACTGCATCGCTCGCTCGGCAAGTTCGCCTCGTTCGCGGCCGGCTTCTCGTTCGTCTCCATCCTGACCACGATCTTCCAGTTGTTCGGACTCGGCTTCAGCTTTGCGGGACCGGCATTCTTCTGGACGTGGCCCTGTGTGTTCCTCGGCCAGTTCATGGTCGCGCTGAGCTTTGCCGAACTTGCTGCGCGGTATCCGATTTCCGGGGCCATCTACCAGTGGTCACGGCGGATGGGCGGCGAGATCATCGGGTGGTTTGCCGGTTGGTTCATGATCATCGCGCAGATCGTTACCGCCTCTGCGGCGGCGATCGCCCTGCAGGTGGTGTTGCCCAACGTGTGGAGCGGATTCCAGATCGTCGGCGAGGACAGTTCGCTGACGTCGTCGAGTGGCGCGACCAACGCGGTATTGCTCGGCTCGGTCTTGTTGCTGCTCACGACAACGATCAACTGCGTTGGCGTGAACTGGATGTCGCGCATCAACAATATCGGCGTGACCTGCGAGATCATCGGCGTCATCGCGGTGATCGGCATGTTCTTCACCCACGCCCAGCGTGGCCCGCAGGTGGTTTTCGACACCGGCGCCGCCGGCAGCGAGCCCGGCTACATCTGGGCCTGGATCGTCTCGGGATTGATGGCCGCGTACGTCATGGTCGGCTTCGGCTCGGCGGGCGAGCTCGCCGAGGAGACCCGCAATCCGCGCCGCGTCGCACCGCGCACCATTCGGTTGGCACTGTCGGTGTCTGCTCTTGGCGGTGGCCTGATGATCGTCGGCGCGCTGATGGCAGCGCCGAGCCTTACCGACGGTCGGCTCGCAACCGAAGGCCTGCCGTACGTGCTCGGCGCAATCCTGAGCTCTCCGTGGGGCACCCTGCTGCTGATCGACGTCGCTATCGCGGTATTCGTGTGTACCCTCGCAATTCAGACCGCCGCGTCGCGGTTGATGTTCTCCATGGCCCGCGACGGCCGCCTGCCCGCATCGAAGACCCTCTCGAAGGTCAACGCCCGCACCGGAACTCCGATTGCGCCGTCCGTCCTGATCGGTATCGCCTGCATCCTCGTCCTCGCGGTCAACGTCGGCAACTCGGCAATCTTCACCACCCTGTCGAGCGTGTGCATCGTGCTGATCTACCTTGCCTACTTGATGGTGACCGTTCCGTTGCTGCGTCGCCGGTTGCAAGGCTGGCCGCACGGAGATGTTCAATACGACTCCGAAGGCCGAAAGCTGTTCTCACTGGGCGTCTTCGGCATCCCGGTCAACATCGCGGCGGTGCTGTACGGAGCTGCAATGGTGATCAACCTGTCCTGGCCGCGCGCCGAAATCTTCAACCCGTCCGGTGACATGCCGATTCTTCAATGGGCCGCCCCGATCACCGTCGTTGCCGTCGTCCTGGTGGGTGCTCTCTGCTACCCGCGCGGCAAAACCGTTCCGAACCCCGTCACGATTGGAGCTACGAAGTGACCACGACCGACACAGCCACCGACACCACAACAGCCGCCCGTGAGCACGCCCGCTCGCAGGCTGGTGCGATCACCGACTCGATGCCCGTCGTTCCCGCCTCCGACTGGCCCACTCCTCCGGCCGGTATCGATGCGGACCGGCTCACCTGGGCGGAGACGGTGCCCGGCGGCCGCTACACCTCGAAGGTGCTCGCCCGCGGCACGCGGATCCGATTGCGCGACATCGCCGGCAGTGCCTGCGCGAACCTGCTGCTGTACCGGGCCGACGCTCCGCACGAGCGGCTCAACATCGCCGACACCGTCAAGGTTCCGTGGCAGGCGTACCTGGGCGTCGGCCATCCACTTCTCTCCGACCAGGGACGGGTGCTGGCGACTGTTGTGGCCGATACCTCCGGTCGCCACGACGCGTTCTGCGGAACCACGTCACTGGCCACGAACACGATCAAGTACGGCGAGGGATCCGCACATTCGGGAGCGCCCGCCGGCCGAGAACTGCTGACTCTGGCCGCGGCCAAGCACGGTCTGACCACCCGCGACCTACCGCCGGTGCTGTCCCTGTTCCACGGAGTGCGCGTCGAGTCCGACGGGGGACTCACCAGCATCGGAAACGCCGGCGCCGGAACGGAGCTGGAGCTGCTGATCCATCTCCCGGTGATCGTCTTGATCGCGAATACCGCACACCCGCTTGACCCGGCCACCACGTTCGGCACCACGTCCCTCGAGGTAGTGGCATGGGCGGCACCCGAGGATCTGGAGGCTCTGCCGAACAACGATCCCGAGTCCCGCCGCGCAGTCCTCAACACCGAGGACGCCTGGAACGCTGCCAAGCCCGTCAATGAAGCACAGCCCGTCAATGATGCACAGCTCGGAAGGGACGCCAAATGACCACCGCCGTAGACACTCCCGCTCTTGTCCCCGGAGCCGTGATCCTCGATGACACTGTCGGCGCCCGCGGACCCTGGTCCGTGATCGTGCGGGCCGGTGATGTCCTGACCATCGTCGACCTGCACGGCAATCAAGCCGTCGACTCCCTCTTCTACGCTGCCGATGATCACGCTGTTCGGTACTCGGCCGCCGCAACTGTCGCGGCGCAGCGCAATCTGTTTCTCACAACGGGGTCCGTGCTTCGCGCCGACGACGGAACTGCCCTGATGACACTTGTCGGTGACGAGGTCGGCAACCATGACACCGTCGGTGGTGCGTGCTCGCAGGAGTCGAACACCCTGCGCTACGGCCACCACACCAAGCATCAGCACGCGTGTGTCGAGAACTTCCTGATCGAGGGCGCCAAGTGGGGCCTGGGCAAGCGCGACCTCGTCTCCAACATCAACTTCTTCATGAACGTTCCGGTCGACGCGGACGGCACACTCGGCATCGTCGACGGACTCTCCGCGCCGGGCAAGCGCCTCGCTCTGCGCGCTGAAATCGACACGCTGGTGCTGGTATCGAACTGCCCGCAGATCAACAACCCCTGCAACGGTTTCGACCCCACAGAGGTACGGATGATCGTGACCCGGCCGGAGGAAGCGCGATGACCGAGATCACCGTTCAGCGTCCAGGCATGCTGAGCACCGTCCAGGACTGGCCAGGCCGCGTCGGCTACTGGCAGATCGGTGTTCCCCCGTCAGGTCCGATGGACGACCTGTCTTTCAGGCTCGGCAACGAGGCGCTGGGGAACGAACCGGGAGCCGCTGGGCTCGAGTGCACGATGGCCGGACCAGCACTGCGATTCGCCGAGGCCACCGTCGTGTGTGTCACCGGCGCACCCGCCATTGTCCGAGTGAACGGACTGCAGGTCCGGGCCTGGGCGCCGGTGCACGTTCCGGCCGGCGGTGTCCTCGATGTCGGGGCGACAACGGGTCCGGGACTACGAATCTACGTGCTGGTACGCGGAGGGATCGACGTGCCCGACTACCTGGGCAGCGGTGCGACGTTCACGCTCGGCAAGTTCGGCGGTCACGAGGGGCGGACGCTGCGCGAAGGTGATGTGTTGAGCTGCGGGGCGGGGCCTTGCAACCCCGATGCCGCCCAACCGGTTCCGATGGAACACGTGCCGGTGATCGGTGGCCGCTGGGAGATCGCTGTCACCGAAGGACCGCACGGGGCGCCGGAGTTCTTCACCCGCAACGATATCGACACCCTGTACGCCACCGACTACGAAGTGCATTTCAACTCCGATCGCACGGGTGTCCGGTTGATCGGGCCGCAGCCGGACTGGGCGCGCAACGACGGCGGAGAGGCCGGACTGCACCCCTCCAACATTCACGACAACGCTTATTCGGTTGGCGCACTGGACTTCACCGGTGACACCCCCATCCTGCTCGGGCCGGACGGACCGAGTCTGGGTGGATTTGTCTGCCCGGTCACCGTCGTATCGGCGGAACGCTGGAAGCTCGGGCAGTTGAGCCCCGGCGACACCGTTCGATTTGTGCCGATCCGCGCTGATCGCGCCGCGTCGAAAGGTCAACTGGGACTGAGTCGGCGCGCGAGCCTGCCTGCAGTGTTCAGCGACGGCGGAGACGGGGACGACGGAGTGATCGCCCGCCGCGACGGCAAGACTGCGGTGACGTATCGCCGCTCGGGCGACGACAACGTTCTTGTCGAATACGGAGACATGACTCTCGACCTCGCGCTCCGGGCGCGGGCGCACGCACTACATCAGCGTCTCGAGGCAGAGAAGCCTGCCGGGCTACTCGATCTCACCCCCGGCATCCGGTCGCTGCAGGTGCGCGTCGACCCCGACGTGCTGCCCGTGTCGAAGCTGATGGGTTTGCTCGCCGAGGCTGAGGAACAGATCCCGGATTCGTCCGAGCTCGTGGTTCCCAGCCGATCGGTGCGGATGCCTTTGTCCTGGGACGACCCGTCCACCCGCGAGGCGATCAAGCGGTACATGCACGGTGTCCGTGCCGATGCGCCGTGGTGCCCGTGGAACATCGAGTTCATTCGGCGGATGAACGGGCTGGACTCGGTCGCTGACGTCTTCGATACGGTTTTCGATGCCGAGTACCTCGTGCTCGGACTCGGCGACGTGTATCTCGGTGCGCCGGTGGCTACTCCGCTCGACCCGCGACACAGGTTGGTCACCACCAAGTACAACCCGGCACGTACCTGGACGCCGGAGAACGCGGTCGGGATCGGCGGCGCGTACCTGTGCATTTACGGCATGGAGGGGCCAGGCGGTTACCAGTTCGTGGGACGCACAACCCAGGTGTGGAACCACCGGTATCCCGAGAAGTCCGGACCGTTCGAGGACGGAACGCCCTGGCTGCTGCGCTTTTTCGACCGGATCTCCTGGTATCCCGTCGAACCGGACGAGCTACTCGAACTACGAGCCGAGACGGCGGCAGGTGGGCCTGGCGGCGTGCAGATCACCGACGGCAGCTTCTCCCTCGCCGAACACGAGCAATTCCTCACCGACAATGCGGATTCGATCGAGGCATTCCGCGCCACTCAGGCCGTCGCGTTCGGTGCTGAGCGGGACGCGTGGTCGGCCGCGGGTGAATTTGCCCGCACCACAACAACAGTCAAGGAGGTAGCGGCGTGAGCGCGACCGAGCGGGTATCGGCGGCATATCGGTCGATCGACCGCGTCGACCGGCCGGAAATCTGGATACACCTGCGCCCCGAGGCCGACGCATTGGCCGAGGCCGCGCGGGTCGATGCGTCCACCGCTGACCTGCCGTTGCGAGGTCTGGTGCTTGCGGTCAAGGACAACGTCGACGCGGCCGGCCTACCGACCACCGCCGGATGTCCCGAGTTCTCCTACACGCCCGCGGTCGACGCTGCCGCCGTTGCGGCGCTGCGGGCGGCGGGCGCAGTAGTGCTGGGCAAGACGAACCTCGACCAGTTCGCGACCGGGTTGGTCGGCACTCGCAGCCCGCACGGCGCGGTCCGCGACTCGCGTCGGCCGGAGTACATCTCGGGTGGCTCGAGTTCGGGATCGGCGGTGGCCGTTGCGCTCGGGTTGGTGGACATCGCGATCGGTACCGACACCGCTGGCTCTGGCCGCGTCCCGGCCGGGCTGCAGGGAATTGTCGGCATCAAACCGACCGTCGGGGTCGTCTCGACCGAGGGCGTGGTTCCGGCGTGCAGTTCCTATGACTGCGTGACCATCTTTGCTGCGGACCTGGCAAGTGCCGAGTCCGCGATGGCTGCGATGGCATCAGGCGCACGGGGTCGCCAGTGGCCCAGCGACGTCCGGTTGGCTGCGCCGCCGCGGCCGCGGGTGGCAGTTCCAGCTGTGCTGCCCGGACTGGACGAGCAGTGGGCGGCAGCGTTCGGCACAGCCGTCGAACAACTGCGTGCCGCCGGCGCTGAGATAGTCGAGGTTGACCTGACGCTTTTCCTCGATGCCGCGAAGTTGCTGTACGACGGTGCGCTCGTCGCCGAAAGGTATGCGGCGGTGGGTGAATTCGTTGACGCGCACCCCGATGCGGTGGACCCAACGGTACGTTCGATCGTTGCGCCCGCCGGAGCGATTCCGGCGCATCGATTACTAGCGGATCGGGAGTTGTTGGCGCAGTTGCGGAACCGGGCGATGAAGGAGCTCAACGGACTTGATGCCCTGATGGTGCCGACAGCGCCGGAACATCCGACGATCGCCGAGGTTGCGGCTGATCCGATCGGCGTGAACTCCCGCATGGGGACGTACACCAACTTCTGCAATCTGTTCGACCTGTCAGCTGTCGCGGTTCCTGCTGGTACTGCGGGCGATGCGCAGTTCGGGGTGACGGTGCTGGCGCGTGCGTTCGAGGACGGCGTCGCTGCTGACATCGCGGCGATGGTGACCGGCGACGAGGCAACCGGATGGTCGTCGCACGCGGCGGACACAGTCGAGCTGGCAGTGTTCGGCGCGCACCTGCGTGGTCAGCCGCTCGAGCATCAGCTGACCGGGCTCGGTGCCCGCTGGTGCGGCCCGGTAGCCACAGCTCCGCGTTACCGACTGAGTGCGCTGGACACCACGCCGCCCAAACCAGGGTTGGTCCGGGTGACTGAGGACGGCGTGTCCATTGTGGGGGAGCGCTGGCAACTCACTCCCGCTGCGCTCGGCGTATTTCTCGCGGCACTGCCGACGCCGATGATGCTCGGGTCTGTCGAATTCGACGACGGGAGTTGGGGAACCGGATTCGGTTGCGACCAGGAGGCAGCGTCCACCGGCAAGGACATCAGCGAGTACGGAGGTTGGCAGGCCGCGCTGGCGGCCGGGGCGGTGGGCTGACCTGATTAGTGCAGCGTTTCGATTGCGCTCAGCTCTGGTCGTGATCGAATGTCACGGTGCGGCCGGTGATTTCGTTCGCGGTGATTTCGACAACGTTGTACTTGGGCGTCGGAATCCAGGACCGCAATCCCAGTTCGTCGATCTTGGCGGTTTCGGTGAACGACGTAATAACGCGTGCGGTCCCACGTACTACTACGCTCCACCCTTGTTCTGGGCCAACATGATCGGCTTCGAACAGGACGTGGTCGTTGATGGTCAGCTCGACGAGTTTGGTTCCCTCGGCAGTGCGGAAATAGATGTGGTTCTGGTTGACCACGTAGTTGACCGGGAAAATGTCCGCGCGGCCGGAAGCTCCGACAACAATTCGGCCCAATGTGGCTTGGCTCAGCAGCTTCCAGCTTTCTTCGGCTGTGAGTACGGCGACGGGTGAGTTCGAGGAGAGATCGTTGGCGGTCATGTCTCATTTTCTCATGTGAGAGGGACAAATCGTGCGAGTTGGACGAAGATCACTCGTCAGCGGGTCGGTGTTGGCGCCGCGGGCACCGCAGCGGGGTCACCGCCCGGTACAGCGCCGCCGCCGTAGAACGTGGGAATGATTCCCTTCGCCAGAACCAACGCCGAACCCTCACCGCTCGGTACCGTCGCCAGGTTCGTAGCGATGACGATGGTGAGGTCGGTGTTCGGGTCGTGGGCCATGAACGTCATGAATCCGGGAATCTGGCCGTCGTGGCCGATCAGGGAAGGTCCGAAGCGTGCGATGCCGAGACCGTAGCCGGCCGCGGAGGGATTGCTCGGATCAGTGGGTTGAATGCTGTCGAGTCGAACCTTCTGCATCTCGTCGTTCAGCAACCCGCCGCCGACAAGGGCTTTGACGTAGGTAGCCAGCTCTCCGACCGTCGAGATTGCGCCGCCCGCCGTCCAGGTCCAGGACGGGTTGGCGTCGGTCTCGTTGTTCGGCTTCAGCGTCCCCGCCAACGCTGCACTCAGGTCTGGTTCGGGCAGGGCAAAGGTGTCGATCGTGGAGACGTTGGTGCCGAAGGAATAGCCCTGCGGATGGGGGTCGGGTATCGAAGAGTCGGTTGCTGCCGGCAACGACGTGTGTGTCAGACCGAGAGGCTCGTAGATACGTTCCTGGAATGCCTGTGCCGCAGTCATATCGGTGAGCTTTTCGATGAGCAGGCCCAGCAGCACGATGTTGGTATTGCTGTACTCGAACTTCTCGCCAGGAGCAAAACTGACGGGGTGGGAAAACGCGATTGCCAGCAATTCTTCCGGTGTCCACGCTTTCTGCGGGTCGTTGTCGAGCGTCGCGTTGAATTGTGGGTCGAAGGAATAGCTGTACAGCCCGCTGTGCATGTCGGATAACTGCGCAATGGTGATCGTGTCGCCGTTGGGCACCCCGTCGATGTACTTGCCGATGGGATCGTCGAGCCTGAGCTTTCCTTCCTGCACCAATTGGAGAATGACCGTCGACGTCATTGTCTTGGTATTGCTTCCGACGCGGAAGTAGTCGTTCAGTGACATCGGTTTGTCCTCGCCGATGACCCCAGTGCCGAATGTCGCGGTCCAGTCGCCTTGTGTCGGCGACGAAATCAGCACCACTGCGCCGGGAATGACGTTGTCTTTCATCAGTTTCTCGATGGTCGGCTGCAAGGTTGCCGCATACGCCGGAGCGGTGTCATTGCTGGTCGATGTGACCTGAGTCTGCGACACGCCAGTGGAATCCGCCTCCTCCGACGAGGTGCCGCACCCGGTCAGGGCGACGAGGCTCATCGTCAAAGCGATGGCTGCTGTTGTGCTGTGACGGCGCATGGGTTCTCCCGGTCTGCGATCGTGAATTCAGCTGCAATTTGAATCGTAAAGAACAACCGTGTCCGTTTTAGGTAAATCGCGTGTCTGCGCTGGTTGAATTCGCTGAATGGGTCAACCATCAGGCATTGTGTGACTGTCGGTGAGAATTCGGCGCATGCGGAGAATAGGAGTGGCGATGGCGACGATCGAAGAAATTCTGGAACTGGAACGCCTCGAACGCGACATTTTCCGAGGGATAATCGCGGAGACCACGCTGCCTCGAACATTCGGTGGGCAGGTGGCAGGTCAGGCACTTGTCTCGGCCGTGCGTACCGTTGATCCGGAATTTCTGGTTCATTCGCTGCACGGATATTTCCTCCGACCGGGAAACCCGAAGGAGCCCACTGTCTTTCTGGTTGACCGCGTGCGCGACGGCCGGTCATTTGCCACGCGTCGGGTGACCGGAATTCAAGACGGGCAAGCGATCTTCACGATGTCCGCATCGTTCCACGTTCAAGACGAAGGCATCGAGCACCAAGACGAGATGCCGCCGGTGCCCGATCCCGAGACGCTCGAGTTGGCCACCGACTCCGACGACGGCGAGACCGCGTGGCTGGCTCGGGAATGGGCGGATTGGGACCTCCGCCTGGTCCCACAAGCAGAAATCAGCAAGCGTCCCGGTGCCGCGGCTCAGCAGCAGGTGTGGTTTCGCTCGCGGGAAGCGCTGCCGAACGACCCCGTCTTCCACGTGTGCGCTCTCGCGTACATGAGCGACATGACCCTGCTGGGATCCTCTCGCATCCCGCACAAGGACACACCGATGCAGGCCGCATCGCTCGACCACGCAATGTGGTTCCTGCGCCCGTTTCGGGCGGACGAGTGGTTGTTGTACGACCAGACATCGCCGTCGGCGGGATTCGGTCGCGCATTGACTCAGGGACGGATCTTCGACCGGCGCGGAAACATGGTTGCCGCGGTGGTCCAGGAAGGTTTGACCCGTCACCTTCGTACTCAGTAGGAGCGGACGGCAGGCCGAGCGGGATGGTCGTACCGCACGTCCAGGTCGATCCGGTCGGTGACACTGCCCTGATGGGTGGCACTGCCCTGATGGGTGACACTGCCCTGATGCTCGAGTAGTGCCTCGACGGTCCATAACTGCGCTGACGGTGTGTGCCGTCGGAGCGCCGCCTCGGACATGTTCAAGCGGACGATGACGTCGAAGTCGAGACCGCGGCCCAGCAGCATCGGTCCGGCGACGACGATGACCGTTCGATCGTGAACGGGTCGGCGGGAGGAACGCGGCGACCGGTCTGCTGCCTCGTCCCACAGTTGGGGGAGCCACGTACGACGCGTACGAGCCGCCGTGACAACTTCGCGGTCAAGCGCGTCGTAGTCGAACCACATCGTTCGATAGCTCAGCGGATCTTCGTGCCCGAACTCGAGCCGCAACGACGCCGGTCGCACGTAGTCGTGAAGAGAGACAACAGCACTCGGACGTTGTCGCGCCTGCGCGGCCGTGGCGATCAGCTCTGCGAGTTCGACCGGCCGAGCGCAATCAGCGCCGTCCAGCGCCACGACCGCAACCGTCGGGTGTGATTCACACAGTGATACAACCTGTTCGGCCAGTGCCTGCGGGGTGGAGGGGATGAAGGCGTTCACGCCACCATGGTGCCGTGCGGCGACGGCGAACCGATAATGTGAACCCGTTGCCCGCCGGCGCTGTCGGCATCTACTCTGCCGGAGGACACATGATTGGTATCGAAGAGATCCTCGAGCTCGAAACGCTGGAAAAGGATATTTTCAGAGGGGCAGTTCACCCCACTGTCATGCAGCGCACCTTCGGTGGACAGGTGGCCGGCCAGTCTCTGGTATCCGCAGTCAGCACCGTTGACGAGCGCTTCCACGTGCACTCGTTGCACGGATATTTTCTGCGTCCTGGCAATCCCAAGATTCCCACGGTGTATCTCGTGGACCGGATCCGCGACGGGCGCTCGTTCTGCACGCGTCGAGTTAACGCAGTCCAGGACGGGAAGACGATCTTCTCGATGTCGGCGTCGTTCCACGTCGAGGATCAGGGCATCGAGCATCAGGATCGGATGCCGAATGTCCCGATGCCGGAGGAACTGCCCGACCCGCTGACGCTTCCGCACTTTGCCGGAACGCCGCTCCACGAGGAGTGGCGGAACTGGGACCTGCGCATCGTGCCCCCGGACGTCGCCAAATCGGCACCGGATATGCCTGCGCAGCAGCGAGTTTGGATCCGATACCGCAACATTCTGCCGGATCGCCCACTTCTGCACATCTGCACATTGGCCTATCTGAGTGACATGACGCTTCTCAACACATCGAATGTGCCGCACAAGGACGTGAAGACGCAGAATGCCTCACTCGATCATGCGATGTGGTTCTTGCGTCCGTTCCGGGCCGACGAATGGTTGATGTACGACCAGACATCGCCGTCGGCCGGGTTCGGGCGAGCTTTGACGCAGGGGCGCATTTACGATCGAAGCGGCAATATGGTGGCAGCAGTAGTCCAAGAAGGTCTGTCGCGGATCGAACGCGAATCCGTGATTGGTGAAGGCCCCTCGGTTAGTGACGACAAGGTAGGAACACAGGCATGACTCGTCCGTTGATCGGTGTACTCGCACTCCAGGGTGACGTGCGGGAACACCTTGCTGCCTTGGCGGATTCGGGAGCCGACGCCGTGGGTGTGCGTCGCCCCGAAGAACTCGACAAGGTCGACGGCATCGTGATTCCCGGCGGTGAATCTACAACGATGAGCCGGCTTCTTCAGGTTTTCGAATTGCTCGAGCCGCTTCGCGAACGGCTTCGCGGTGGACTACCCGCTTACGGTTCGTGTGCCGGAATGATTCTGCTGGCGAGTGAGGTACTCGACACCCGGCCTGATGCCGAGCACCTCAATGCCATTGATATGACCGTGCGCCGCAACGCCTTCGGGCGTCAGGTCGATTCCTTCGAGTCGGACCTCGAATTCGAGGGCATTATCGGAGACCCCGTCCGGGCGGTGTTCATTCGGGCGCCGTGGGTGGAACGGGTCGGCCCAGGGGTCGAGGTTCTTGCCCAGGTGCCGGCGGCAGCGGGCGAAGCTGCCGGCCGGATCGTGGCTGTTCGGCAAGGTTCGGTGATTGCGACGTCATTCCATCCCGAGGTGACTGGGGACCGTCGCGTGCACGAGCTTTTCGTCGACCTGGTGCGAGGCTAGATTTCGCGAGCGTTTGGCTGTTGAACGAGTGAATTGAGGAGTCGGACACCGTCTTCCGGGTGGTCGACGGTGACGGCGAACACGCGCCCGGTCTCGAGGGTAAGCACGATTGCCTCGCCGGAGCGCAGCGTGACCGCCGTGCCGCGAGGAGTGATGCGATAGCCGTATCCGCCCCACTCCAATGGCCGGATGGTGTCGACTGACGCGGACTTCACCCGCGGGATGGCGATCTTCTTCCACCGGATGCCCCACGAGCTGATGCTCAGTCCGGAGGTGTCCACGCGGACCGTGACGGACGCGAAAGCTGCTGTCATGACGGTGACGGCGAGCAGGATCGCAGCTACCCACCAGTCGGAGTACGCGGCGGTGCCGACCGTGAGGGCGGTCAGACCGGCGGAGAGGATCCACGGCCAAACGCTGTGTGCCCGGCCGATCCACGCTGCTCGTTCGGTGGCGGTGAGCGGTGTGTCCAGCGTAGGGGTGGGGAGCAGCGGTTGGGCATTGGCTCCGCCCCGTGAGGTGAGTGCCCAGGCGGCAATTCCCGTCATCGCCGCGGCGATGGGAAGTACGATCCACCACCCGATACGTGCGTTCTCCGGGGTGCCGGCGTCGAGGGTGAGGGCAACACTGAGGATCCAGATCGTCGCTGACGTCGCGGCCGCCGTTGCGGTGACGGACAACAACAGGGGAGCGGAGTCGCTCGCACGAACCGCTGTCGCAGCAGCAACGGCGGAGGCGATCAAAGACACCGCCAGCGTGATGGCGAAGAACGTTGTGGTCGCGGCGAATCCGTCCGGGGTCGATCCGGACCAGTGACTGGCGACGGTGGCCGGTAGCTGATCGCCCCACAGCAGGCGCGCCACGATCAGTGCCGCTGTGGGGATGAAGGTCAACGAGGCTGCGGTCCAGAGCCGGACCTTGTCGGTCGTCATTGTGTGCTGGTCTCCTTGATGAGGTCGAGCATGTGGGCTGTGTCGAGACCCAGATTGCGGGCCCGGCGGACGAACTCCCGCGCTGATTCGTGGAGAGCTGTTGCGCCGGAGTCGAATTCGGCGCGGATTACTGCGCCACGGCCGCGTCGTAGATCGATGAGGCCCTCGTCGCGCAGCGCCGCGTATGCACGCAGAACTGTGTGCAGATTGACGTCGACCGACTCGGCGAGTGCGCGAGCGGATGGAAGTCGATCACCTGGGCCGACCTCGCCGCGGATGACGGCCCCGCGCACTCCGGCCGCAATCTGATCGGCGAGGGGCGTCGCTGCGGCGTGATCGATCCGAATCAACATGTTTGCATTCTATGCAAACAATCTCGTGTTTGACGAATTAGTGTGCGGGGGATGCAGCACGTGGTGACGTGGGACGGGTAACATCGTCAGAGCTGAAAGAAGCGCATTCGGCGTGCGCAACACAGCAGGAAAGGGGCTTGAATCGCATGAGCGGCCACTCAAAATGGGCCACCACCAAGCACAAGAAGGCTGTGATCGACGCGCGTCGTGGCAAATCCTTCGCGAAGCTGATCAAGAACATCGAGGTGGCGGCACGAACCGGCGGTGGCGATCCCACGGGCAACCCCACGTTGTTCGATGCCATTCAGAAGGCAAAGAAGACGTCTGTCCCCAACGACAACATCGAGCGTGCGCGTAAGCGCGGCGCAGGTGAAGAAGCTGGCGGCGCGGACTGGCAGACCATCATGTACGAGGGCTACGGTCCCAACGGTGTTGCCGTTCTGATCGAGTGCCTGACCGACAACCGCAACCGCGCAGCTGGTGAAGTTCGTACTGCGATGACGCGCAATGGCGGCAACCTTGCCGATCCGGGTTCGGTCTCGTACCTGTTCGCTCGCAAGGGCGTCGTGACGCTCGAGAAGAACGGGCAGTCCGAGGACGACGTGTTGATGGCGGTTCTCGATGCCGGCGCAGAAGAGGTCACCGATCTCGGCGAGACCTTCGAAATCGTTTGTGAGCCACAGGATCTTGTCGCGGTTCGCAGCGCTCTGCAGGAAGCCGAGATCGACTACGACTCCGCTGAAGCCGATTTCCGCGCATCCGTAGAGGTTCCACTGGACGTCGACGGCGCCCGCAAGATCTTCAAGCTCGTCGACGCACTCGAGGATTCCGACGACGTGCAGAACGTTTACACGAACATCGATCTGTCCGACGAGGTGCTTGCAGCACTCGACGCCGACTAGTTCGAACTAGTGATACTCAACCCGGCCGCGGCGGTAATCGTCGCGGCCGGGTTGCGTGTTGATGTCGGCAGTTCGCCCGCGCACCGCTAAGCTATCGAACAGCTGTTCGGTGTGGAGAGGTGTGACAAAAGTGCGCGTGCTCGGAGTGGACCCTGGCCTGACCCGGTGTGGGTTGGGTGTGGTCGATGGGAGTAACGGCAGAGTTGTGCGTCCCATTGCCGTCGACGTGGTGCGAACGCCCGCTGACATGGACCTCGGACCTCGCCTGCTTCGAATCTCGGATGCGGCGGAACTGTGGATCGAGCAATACAAACCTGACGTCGTTGCCATCGAGCGGGTGTTCGCGCAACACAACGTCAGTACAGCGATGGGGACGGCACAAGCCGGTGGTGTTGTGGCGGTCGCGGCGACGCGACGAGGCATTCCCGTGTTCTTTCACACGCCCAGTGAGGTGAAAGCCGCGGTCACCGGGAGCGGAACTGCAGACAAAGCGCAGGTCACCGCGATGGTGACGCGAATCCTCAATCTCAAAACCGCTCCGAAACCAGCCGACGCGGCAGACGCCCTTGCTCTGGCGATCTGCCACTGTTGGCGGGCACCCATGATCGAACGAATGGCCCGCGCCGAGGCAATGGCTGCGGAACAGATGCGTAAGTATCAGGCAAAATTGGCCGAGACCACGAAGAAGGCAGGTTCACGATGATCGCGTCGGTTCGCGGCGAGGTACTCGACATAGCTCTCGACCATGCGGTTATCGAGGCGTCGGGAGTCGGTTACCGCGTCAACGCAACGCCGGTGACGCTGGGTGCGTTGCACCGGGGGAGCGAGGCGAGGCTTTTCACGACGATGATCGTGCGTGAGGACTCGATGACGCTCTACGGTTTCTCCGACCTCGAGTCCAAGGATCTGTTCAGCCTGCTCCAGACGGTGTCGGGTGTAGGCCCACGCTTGGCGATGGCCACACTGGCGGTGCTCGAGCCGGAGGCATTGCGGCGAGCGTTGTCGGAGGGCAATCTCACCGCGTTGACGAGGGTTCCTGGCATCGGAAAACGTGGCGCCGAACGCATGGTTGTGGAACTGCGCGACAAGGTCGACACCGTACCGACGACCGCCGGGGTATCGGGGGCTGTCGCGGGCAATGCGATCCGCGATCAGATCGTCGAGGCACTGGAAGGGCTCGGATTCCCGCTCAAGCAGGCCGAACAAGCCACGGATTCCGTGCTCGCGGAAACACCCGAAGCAACCACGTCCGTCGCACTTCGATCCGCACTCTCCCTGCTCGGTAAAACTCGATGAATTTCGACCCGATCGACGACTTCGACGACGAATCACAGGTCAGCGCCGAATTGGTGGCGGGGGACGGCGAGGTCGAGGCAAGCCTTCGTCCCAAGAGCCTGGACGATTTCATCGGTCAACCACGCGTGCGCGAGCAATTGCAGCTGGTGCTCACTGGGGCAAAGATGCGCGGCGGAACACCCGACCACATTCTGATGTCCGGGCCGCCCGGACTCGGGAAGACGTCGATGGCGATGATCATCGCAGGTGAGCTGGGTTCTTCACTGCGGTTGACGTCAGGTCCGGCTCTCGAACGCGCCGGTGATCTTGCGGCGATGTTGAGCAATCTGGTGGAGGGTGACGTTCTCTTCATCGACGAGATTCATCGGATCGCGCGTCCTGCCGAGGAAATGCTGTACCTCGCGATGGAGGACTTCCGCGTCGACGTCGTGGTCGGCAAGGGGCCGGGTGCCACCTCGATTCCGCTGGAAGTCGCGCCGTTCACCCTCGTCGGGGCAACCACCCGATCCGGCGCTCTGACCGGTCCGCTACGAGATCGTTTCGGTTTCACCGCGCACATGGATTTCTACGAACCCGATGAGCTGCAACAGATTCTGATGCGATCTGCGGGCATTCTCGGCGTGAATCTCGAAGTCGACGCCGGTGCCGAAATCGCTCGACGTTCGCGTGGGACGCCGCGTATCGCCAACCGCCTGCTGCGGCGAGTGCGAGATTTTGCCGAAGTGCGGGCAGATGGGATCGTGACGATCGAGGTCGCGCGCGCCGCTCTCGCCGTATACGACGTAGACCAACTCGGATTGGATCGTCTCGACAGATCTGTCTTGAGTGCACTCGTGCGTTCGTTCGGCGGCGGCCCGGTGGGAGTGTCCACTTTGGCCGTTGCGGTCGGTGAAGAACCGTCGACGGTCGAAGAGGTGTGCGAGCCGTTCCTCGTCCGCGCCGGCATGATTGCCAGAACGCCGCGCGGCCGCGTCGCAACTGCGGCGGCGTGGAAACAACTCGGCATGACGCCGCCGCCGGACGCCGCTGCGGGCGGTATCGAGGTTCGCGCCAGGGAACCACAAGCGTCGTTGTTCGACCCCGACGCGGAGTGAATTCTCATTGTCGGAGGCTCCTGTTAGTGGCGAACTGTCGGGTTTCCTAAGGAACTAGTGGCACACTGGTGTCTTGCGTAGGTCCATCCGGGGCCTGCGTGGCGAAAAATATGCTACAAAACCGAGGTTGATCAACACATGTCGAGTTTGCTTTTCCCCCTCCTGATCCTCGCGCTCCTGGTGCCGATGTTCCTGGGCATGCGTAAGCAGAAGAAGGCCATGGCCGCGACTGCCGAGATGCAGGATTCTTTGCAGGTGGGCGACCGTGTGCAGACCACTGCCGGCCTGTACGCGACCATCGCGTCGATGGACGACGACACCGTGGAGCTGGAGATCGCGCCCGGTGTCATCACCACCTGGTCGCGTCTGGTTATCCGCGAGCGTGTCAGTGATGTCGTCGAGGACTACAGTGACGACGAAGACGAGTCTTCCGAGTTCGAAGAATCGGCGACAGACACCGAGATCCGACTCACCAAGGATTCCTGAACGCAGTCACGTCGTGACCCTGCTCTAGAGTTACTGTGTAGTTAACGCATCGCCGCACGTTCGAACGGCGCAACTCGAGCGGTCGTGGACCGCTCACGTCCGGCACCTAATGAGGAGACTTAAAGATCGTGGCACCTTCCACCGGAACGGTGCATCCAGCCCGCTACCTAGCCCTGTTCGGGGTCCTGGTCGTGGCGCTGTATGCACTGGTGTTCTTTACTGGCGATAAATCGGCCACACCGAAGCTCGGTATCGACTTGCAGGGTGGAACGCGTGTCACGCTGACTGCGCGCACGCCGGACGGCAGCGCGCCCAGTCAGGACAGTCTGAAGCAGGCTCAGGAAATCATCGAGACCCGTGTCAACGGGCTCGGCGTATCCGGGTCAGAGGTTGTCATCGACGGTGACAACCTGGTCATCACGGTGCCAGGCGACGACAGCGCGCAGGCGCGGTCGTTGGGTCAGACGGCTCGCCTGTACATCCGTCCGGTTACCGGATCGATCGACGTAGCCACCCGCGACGCCAATCGAACGGCTGTCACTCCCGGCGCCGAAACACCGGCCGCAGAGGCGCCCGCAACGGACGCGCCTACCACCGAGACTCCTTCAACGGAAACGCAGACTCCGCAGAACCGTCCGTTCCCCGCGCAGGAACCGGCAACCAGCGAACCTGCTCCCACATCGGAAGCAGCGCCAAGTACAGAGCCCGCGGCACCGACTGCGCCGAGTGACGCCGCCGACGCCAGTGACGCCGCCGCAGCCGAGATCGCTGCTGCGCGTGCGCTGCGTCAGAGCACCGATCCCACGGTCCAAGAGCAGGCCGTCGCGAATCTCGATTGCTCGGTAGCTGATCCGCTGCGCGGCAATGACGACCCGACGCTTCCGCTCGTCGCGTGCTCTCAGGACGGTGCGTACATCTACCTTCTGGGCCCGTCGATCATCGACGGCCAGGAAATCTCGGACGCGTCGTCGGTGTTCAATTCCCAGCAGTCACGTCACGAGATCAGTCTGTCGTTCAAGACCACCGGTAGTAACACCTGGGCGCAGTTCACCTCGGCAAACATCGGCAAGCAGGCAGCCTTCGTCCTCGACTCGAAGGTTGTCAGTGCGCCCACGATTCAGGGCGCAACGCCTGCCGGTAGCGCCACTTCGATCACCGGTAGCTTCACGGCGGAGAGCGCGAAGGAACTGGCGAACACCCTGAAGTACGGTTCGCTGCCGCTCTCGTTCGCGGCTTCGGAAGCCGAAACGGTATCGGCGACACTCGGACTGGCATCTTTGGAAGCAGCGTTGATCGCGGGTGCGGTCGGCCTTGTTCTCGTACTCGTGTACTGCCTCGTCTACTACCGAATGCTGGGCGTGCTGACCGCGCTGTCCCTCGTCCTCTCGGGTGTCATGGTGTACGCCATCATGGTGCTGCTCGGCAGGTACATCGGGTTCACCCTCGACCTCGCCGGCATGGCAGGTCTGATCATCGGTATCGGTATGACTGCCGACTCGTTTGTCGTGTTCTTCGAACGCATCAAGGACGAGATGCGTGAGGGCCGCAGTTTCCGTTCCGCAGTACCGCGTGGTTGGGCCCGTGCCCGCCGCACCATCCTCTCGGGTAACGCGGTCAGCTTCATCGCAGCGGCCGTTCTGTACGCACTGGCGGTGGGCCAGGTGCGCGGATTTGCGTTCACCCTCGGCCTGACCACCATCCTCGACGTCGTCGTGGTCTTCCTCGTGACCTGGCCTCTGGTTCATCTGGCTTCGCGTTCGGCGTTCTGGTCCAAGCCCAGCGTCAACGGATTGGGAGCAGTCCAAGAGGTAGCCCGCGAACGTAAGGTTGCCGCCGCTGCGTCGGCTAAGGAGACACGAGCATGAGTGAGTCCAACAACAACTCTGCCGGAGATTCCTCGGCGGACCGGGAAGCACGTTCCGTAACAGCTGATTCCGGAGTCGACCAGGCGTCGATGCCCAAGCACAGTCTGCTGTCGCGTCTGTACACCGGTACCGGCGCCTTCGAGGTTGTCGGCAAGCGTCGGTTCTACTACGGCCTGACCGGCGCACTGGTAGCAATCGCACTGCTGGCAATGCTGATCCGCGGGTTCACGTTCGGTATCGATTTCGAGGGTGGATCGCGCATCCAGTTCCCGGCCGGAGACGGCGTCGAGACGTCGCAGGTCGAAACCGTCTACTCCGAAGCTCTCGGTTTCGAACCGGAGAGTGTGCAGACGGTGGGTTCGGGTTCGAGTGCGACAGTGCAGATTCGGTCGGAAACGCTCGATGCGCAGCAGATCGTGACGCTTCAGAACGCACTCTTCGATGAATTCCAGCCCGAGGACAGAAACGGGAATCCGTCCCGCGATGCCATCAGCTTTGCCGATGTGAGCGAGACCTGGGGTGGTCAGATCACCAAGAAGGCTCTGATCGCGCTGATCGTCTTCCTGGTCATCGTGAGTATCTACATCGCGGTTCGGTTCGAACGAGACATGGCGATAGCCGCGATCATCGCGTTGTTCTTCGACATCATCGTGACCGCGGGTATTTACGCGCTCGTCGGATTCGAGGTCACACCTGCGACGGTGATCGGTCTGCTCACCATTCTCGGTTTCTCGCTGTACGACACCGTCGTCGTATTCGACAAGGTGGAGGAGAACACGAGAGGCATCCTGCATCTGACGCGTCGCACGTACGGTGAACAGGCGAACCTCGCCGTCAACCAGACGCTCATGCGCTCGATCAACACAACGGTCATCAGTGTGTTGCCCGTGATCGCTCTGATGGTGGTCGCGGTGTGGATGCTCGGCGTCGGCACGCTCAAGGACCTTGCGCTCGTCCAGTTGGTCGGCATCGTCGTGGGCGCGTACTCGTCGATCTTCTTCGCAACCCCGCTCCTCGTGTCGATGAAGGAACGATGGGGACCGGTGGCCGTTCACACCCGCAAGGTTCTCGCTCGTCGGGCTACGCTTGCCGAAAAGGGTCTCGGCGCCAAGACCGCAGAGTCTGTCGGTGCCGGAGCATCGGCAACGCAACGTGCCGCAGTTGCTCCCGCGCCTGGCGTTCGGCCGACCGGAAAGCGGAAAAAGAAGGCTCACTGATCATGCTCCAAGCGAGGCGAGCAGTAGTTCGCTCACTGTCGTTTGTTGCTGCCACCGCGGTGGTCACAGGTTCGTTGGCGGCCTGCTCGGAGGACAACACCGAGCAGGCTCCGTCCATCGGATATGCAATCGACAACACGATCACCACGTACAACGGCAATACGACGGCGGGAGCCGTCTCGGGAACGATGGCGGCGCTCAGTAGGGTGCTCCCTGGCTTCACCTTCACCGGGCCGGTCGGCGCTCCGGTATCGGACACGGACATCGGTACTGCGGCGCAGTTGCCGGGCGAGGCGCTGACCGTGTCGTACACGCTCAATCCTTCGTCCGTGTACTCCGACGGTGTGCCGTTGACCTGCGACGACCTGGTTCTCACGTGGGCGGCCTCCAGTGGCCGATTCACGAAAACCGTCGACGGCGCGGACGTGCCGATGTTCGATGTCGCCAACACGTTGGGGTACTCCGACATCGACCGGGTGCAGTGCCAGCCCGGTGCAAAAGACGCGACCGTCGTGTTCAAGCCCGGCCGCGCGTTCACGGAGTGGCGATCCCTGTTCGGGGCGACGGCACTGATGCCGTCGCACATCGCGATGCAACGTGCCGGCGTGCCAGACCTGGTGGAGGCCGTGAACTCGGATGACACGGAGGCACTGACAAAGATCGCCGATTTCTGGAATACCGGGTGGAACATGACGCCCGGCCAGTTGGATACGTCGGTATTGCCGTCCTCTGGCCCGTACAGAGTCGAGGACTACACCGAAGACGGTGGGCTGGTGCTGGTCGCCAACGAGCGCTGGTGGGGCAATGCGCCGGCCACTGACCGCATCGTGGTCTGGCCCCGCGGTGTTGACCTCACCGAGGATGCTGTCGACCAATCGATCGAAGTGATCGACGTCGGTTCCGGTTCGGCCGGGGACCTCAGCTCGCTGTCTGGTTTCACCAGCGAGCAGATTCCGTCGAGGTCCATCGAGCAATTCATCTTGTCGACCTCGGGGGTTCTGGGCGACGAAGCGGCGCGGCGGGCCTTCGGGCATTGTGTGCCTCGGTCGACGTTGTTCGATCAGTACGGAAGCACCCCTGATGCGCCGGCAGTCGGTGTCGGATCCGGAACGGTGGATTCGCGTCTCGTGGTTCCCGATTCGCTGGTGTACAGCGATGCCGCGGCGACCGACGGTAATCGATACAGCACAGCGGACGTCGCAGCCACCAAGGTCTCGTTGTCCGAGGCCGGATTGGACGAGTTGACCGTACGTGTCGGATACCTGGCGCCGGACCCCGTGCGGTCCCAAATCGTGGCCGACGTGAAAGCCGCATGCGAACCGGCCGGAGTCACGATCGAAGACGTCAGCTCCCCGGATTTCACACCGGATGCATTGCGCACGGGTGGCGTCGACGCAGTCCTGGCCGGCACCGCCGGGCAAGCGGGTGCGGCAGGTATGGCGGACATGATCGACGCGCGCGGAGCACTGCGGTCCGGTAACTCCTCGAATTTCGGTGATTACGGAAATGCGCGGGTCGATCAGATCATCGACCAGTTGGACACCGATCCGGGAATAGCTGCGCAATTGGGACTGTCGGTGGAGGCGGAGAACATCCTCTGGACGCAGGTGCCTACTATTCCTCTGTTCAATCAGGTGCGAACTGTTGCCGTCGCTCAAGGAATGAGTGCCGTGGTGGCCAATCCGACTCGATCGGCCAGCGGGTGGAACATGGACAGATGGGTATTGCGTAGATGACGATTTCGAATGAAATCAGTGTGGGTGGGACAAGGATGACATCTGACGAGTTGAAGGCAGTGCATCTGGCTGCTTCGGATGCGGTTGTCCGGTTGACTCGGTGGGCCGACAATTTCCCGGGACCGGGTGTGCGTTTTGCAGACCTGACGCCGGTGTTCGCGGACGCCGAAGGTTTCAGTGCTGTTCTCGACGGGTTGATTGCGTGTGCACCCGACGTGGACACGATCGCGGCCGTCGACGCGCGGGGTTTCCTGCTCGGAGCCGGTGCTGCCGCTCGTATGGGCGCCGGTGTGGTTGCGGTGCGCAAGGTTGGCAAGCTGCCGCCCCCTGTTCTCTCACGTTCCTACAGCCTCGAATACGGATCGTCGACGCTCGAGATTCCGGCAAACGGGTTCGATCTCACCGGACGGAATGTTTTGGTCATCGACGACGTTCTGGCTACCGGAGGGACATTGGAAGCAGCCGTACAGTTGGTGGAACTGGCCGGCGCCACCGTCGTCGCGGTCGCAGTGGTGCTCGAGATCGAGGAACTTCGGGGCCGAGATCGGTTCGTTAAGTACCCGCTGACGTCCCTGGTCAAGGTCTGAGTATTAAAGTTGGCTCCTGGGGGTCTGGTAGACCTCCAGGGCAATTTCCCGTTGCAGGGCGGTTGCCTAACCAACTCGGTGGTAGGAGGTGGCGACATGACGTCGAATCTTGATCGATCACAGAACTCGGGTGCAGTGTCGCAGGAATCGGGTACCAACCCGGCTCCGGATACGACACCATCGAAGTCCGGAGTTCCGGACGACAGTTCCGCTTCGTCGCAAACAGCGGGCAATCGGATCGGTCAGAGTGCAGCCGTACCGGCGTCGGCGTCTCGCCGCGTTCGTGCTCGCCTTGCTCGGCGCATCACAGGGCAGCGCAATGCCACTATCCGCCCGGTTCTCGAGCCGCTGGTCAGTTTGCATCGTGAGCTGTACCCCAAGGCCGATCTTGCGCTCCTCCAGCGCGCGTACGACGTCGCGGAGGAACGGCACTCCAGTCAGCGTCGTAAGTCCGGCGATCCCTACATCACGCATCCGCTTGCTGTTGCGAGCATCCTGGCCGAGTTGGGAATGGACACCACCACTCTGGTGGCCGCACTACTGCACGACACGGTTGAGGACACCGGTTACTCGCTCGAAGAGTTGACCCGCGATTTCGGTGACGAAGTTGCGCACCTGGTCGACGGTGTCACCAAACTCGACAAGGTTGTCCTGGGCACTGCCGCCGAGGGCGAGACCATCCGCAAGATGATCATCGCGATGGCGCGTGATCCCCGAGTGTTGGTCATCAAGGTTGCCGACCGCCTGCACAACATGCGGACCATGCGCTTCCTCCCGCCGGAGAAGCAAGCGCGCAAGGCTCGCGAAACTCTCGAAGTTATTGCGCCCCTTGCTCATCGGCTTGGTATGGCGACAGTCAAGTGGGAACTCGAGGACTTGTCGTTCGCGATCCTGCACCCCAAGAAGTACGACGAGATCGTGCGTCTGGTTGCCGATCGCGCGCCCTCGCGGGACACCTACCTGGCGAAGGTGCGGGCCGAGATCAACTCCACGCTGTCCGCGTCGCGGATCAATGCGGTGGTCGAAGGTCGGCCCAAGCACTACTGGTCGATCTATCAGAAGATGATCGTCAAGGGCCGCGACTTCGACGACATCCATGATCTTGTCGGCGTCCGAATTCTGTGTGACGAGGTCCGTGACTGTTACGCGGCCGTCGGTGTTGTGCATTCGCTGTGGCAGCCGATGGCGGGGCGGTTCAAGGACTACATCGCACAGCCGCGGTACGGCGTGTATCAGTCGCTGCACACCACGGTCGTCGGTCCGGAGGGCAAGCCCCTCGAGGTCCAGATCCGTACGCAGGACATGCACCGGACGGCCGAGTTCGGCATTGCCGCGCACTGGCGGTACAAGGAGACCAAGGGCAAGCACGCGGGCGACATCGCCGAGGTCGACGACATGGCGTGGATGCGCCAGCTACTCGACTGGCAGCGTGAAGCGGCCGACCCGGGGGAGTTCCTCGAGTCGCTGCGCTACGACCTCGCCGTCAAGGAGATCTTCGTGTTCACCCCCAAGGGTGACGTGGTGACCTTGCCCGCCGGTTCGACGCCGGTCGACTTTGCGTACGCCGTGCACACCGAGGTGGGCCACCGCTGTATCGGTGCCCGCGTCAACGGACGTCTGGTCGCCCTCGAGCGCAAGCTCGACAACGGCGAGGTGGTGGAAGTCTTCACGTCGAAGGCAGCCACCGCGGGCCCCAGCCGTGACTGGCAGTCCTTTGTCGTCTCGCCACGGGCCAAGGCGAAGATCCGTCAATGGTTCGCGAAGGAACGACGCGAGGAAGCGCTCGAATCCGGTAAGGATCAAATCGCGAAGGAAGTACGACGCGTCGGACTTCCGTTGCAGCGCTTGATGAATGCCGAGTCGATGAGCACGATCGCGCACGAGCTCCGGTACCCGGACGTCTCCGCTCTGTATACCGCGGTAGGTGAGAGCCAGGTCAGCGCGCATCACGTCGTACAGCGTCTGGTGGCTCATCTCGGTGGCGTCGGCGCAGTCGAAGAAGAGCTCGCGGAGCGGTCGACGCCGTCGAACATGCCGGTGCGTACTCGCAGCACCGGTGACTCCGGCATCCTGGTTCCCGGTGCTCCGGGCACGGTGGCAAAGCTTGCCAAGTGCTGCACTCCGGTGCCGGGCGATTCCATTCTGGGCTTCGTGACGCGCGGCGGCGCGGTCAGTGTTCACCGCACCGATTGCACCAACGCCAATTCGCTGCACGACCAGTCCGAACGGATCATCGACGTCGAGTGGGCGCCGTCCGCGTCGTCGGTGTTCCTGGTCGCCATCCAGATCGAGGCGCTCGATCGTCACCGCCTGCTTTCCGATGTGACCAAGGCGTTGGCGGACGAGAAGGTCAACATCTTGTCTGCGTCGGTCAATACGTCCGGTGATCGAGTTGCCATCAGCAAGTTCACTTTCGAGATGGGTGACCCGAAGCATCTCGGCCACGTTCTCAACGTGGTCCGCAATGTGGAAGGCGTGTACGACGTGTATCGAGTGACATCGGCGTCGTAGTTCTCTCACGCCGACTGGCGCCGAGCAGATTCCCTGCTCGGCGCCAGTCGTTTATGTGAGCCCTTCGACCTTCACCGATCCGCGATAGCGGCGAGATTCGAACAGATGCTTTCGGCCCAAGCAGCGATATCGTCCGGCGATCGGAAATCGCCTTCGGTTGCTTTAGCCGCTCTGGTCGCAATGCGCTCGGTGAACGAGAGCACCGACTTATCGAGTTTGCCGCCGAACATGTGGTGCTCAACAGCCCACGGGGTGTTGATCCACTTGAGATTATCCGTGTTGTCACCAGGGGTGATGGGGCCGCTCGAGAACAACCACACCGGGCGCTTCTGCAGGGCATCGAGATCGCGATCACCAGACGGGTCGCATCCTTGAGCCATTTCCCCAGGTAGATCGCGCTGCCGAGAACGACGGCGTCATAGCTTTCGACCGTGTCGACGTCGTGGGCTTTCTTGATATCGACCTGAGGCTCGATATTCCGTGCTCGTAACCCCGAAGTGATCGCGCGGCCCAAAATCTCACCGATCTCGGCGGTCGATCCGTGCTTGCTCGCTGTTACGATCAGAATCCTCATGCAGTGATGATCCCGCTTTGTCGGTAAGACAAAACAGAAAAGGGCGATACGAGAGGAATCTCTCGTATCGCCCCTTTGGGTGCTGCTAGATCAGGCGACTACTGCTGTTTCGATGGTGATCGGGGTGTTCGGGGCACCGCCGCCGGTGGCTCCCATGCTGCCGTCGTCACCGTCGGCGGCAATCTTCTCGATGGTGGCCAGACCGGCTTCGTCGATGGTCCCGAAAACGGTGTAGTCGGGCGGGAGGAGTGAATCGTCGTACACGAGGAAGAACTGGCTACCGTTGCTGTCCGGCTGTGATGAATGAGCCATAGCCAGAGTGCCGCGCGGGTAAACGACCGGCAACGACAGCGCCGGATCGTTCTCGGCGTACACGGTGGTCGGGTACTCGTTGGCAAAGCCGAATCCCGGCCCGCCCGTGCCCTGGCCCGACGGATCTCCGCACTGCAGGATCTGCAGTCCCGGGCTGGTGACGAGGCGATGGCACGGCGTGTCGTCGAAGTACTTCTGCTCGACCAGGCTGACCATGCTGTTGACGGTGCACGGAGCAGCCGTTCGGTTGAGTTCCATGCCGATCGGTCCGGCGGTGGTGGTCAACTGCACGTTCACGGTGCCCTCGGCGGGAACGCCGGTGGCAGTAGGCGTGTCCACGGTCTTTGCTGCACCCGCCGCCGGAGCGTACGTGCAGTCGACCGTGGCACCGGCGGGCGCCGGAACGGCTGGCAGCTGCTCGAACTGCGACATGTCCAAGGGCGCCGACTTCGTGGTCGACTTTGCGCTCGACTGAGTGCTCGACGACGCCGAATCGCTCGTGGAGTCGTTGCTGGAACATCCGGCGAGAACGAGGGCGGTGGCGCCGACGGCCGCGATCAGAAGGGACGTGCGTTTCATCAGTCGATCCTTACAGTCTTGATATCGGTGGTGAGGTTCGGCGTGCCGTCGCCCTCGGGAGTGCTGCCACCCGCCGCGATCTTGTCGAGCGTCGCAAGCCCGGTCTCGTCGATCGTGCCGAATACGGTGTAGTCGGGCGGAAGCTGCGAGTCGCCGTAGACGAGGAAGAACTGGCTGCCGTTTGTGCCGGCGCCGGCGTTGGCCATCGCGATCATTCCGCGGGTGTACGTCACCGGCATCTGAGCGGCGGGATCGGCGGCGTCGAAAGCGGTGGTCGGGTACTCGTTGTCGAAGCGGTAGCCAGGTCCGCCGCTACCGGTGCCCGACGGGTCGCCGCACTGCAAGACCTGCAGTGAGGGGCTCGTCGTCAGGCGATGGCATGTTGTGGCGTCGAAGTAGTTCTGACCTGCGAGGCTCACAAAGTTGTTGACCGTGCACGGCGACTTCGTTCCATCGAGTACGAGGCCGATATTGCCCTGCGATGTCTCCATGCTGATGCTTGGCGTCGCATCCGGTGCGGTGGTGGGGATACCGTCCGCGCGCGGCGGGTTGTTCGGCTTCGATGCCGGCGCAGCGTCAGTCGGGTAAGCGCAGGAGACGGTCTCTGCCAAGGGCGTGAGCAAACCGGCAGGCATGGCGGCGGCAGTCTGCTCAGACGTCGATGTGGCGTCGTCAGCGGTGTTCTCGGTGTTGTTGTCGTCACCTCGGGTAAGGAGGACGATCCCGGCGACGACGGCAACAGCCACGACGACACCAGCAGCCGTGTAGACGATTGTCATTTGCTTGCGCTTGCGCGCCCGCTCGGCGCGGCGTTCGAGCTGGCGCTCGAGCTTGCGTTTTGCCGCCTGGCGGCGCTGCTCGTTACTCGGCACTGCTGGAGTCCTCCATATTCACGGGTGGAACTGCGTCTGGTCGGTATAACTTCAGTTGTCGGAAAGTCTCCCACTGCAACCTGAGAACTTACTGGCGGGGCAGCAGCTTTAGGCTGTACGTGACACCGTGTTGCCTGATTCGCCCTTCGAAGAGGAGTTACCTCAAGTGCTCGTAACTGGTTTTCCGGCCGGGATGTTCCAGACCAACTGCTACATACTCGCTCAGGACGATGCCTGCGAGTGTGTGGTGATCGATCCGGGTCAGGACGCTGCTGAGCCGCTGTTCGAGTTTCTCGACTCCAAGGACATGTCGGTGACGGCCGTACTGCTGACGCACGGGCATCTCGATCACATGTGGTCTGCGCGTGAGGTTTGCGAGCGGTACTCTGCGCCGGCTTACATTCACCCGGATGATCGCTACATGCTCACCGACCCTGCCCGGGGAATCGGGCCGACGATGAAGGACTTCATCAAGGACATGGCCTTCGTCGAACCGGACGAAGTCATCGAATTGTCCGACGGGGACTCGTTCGAACTCGCTGGAATGTCCTTCGCGGTCGATCACACCCCGGGCCATACGCAGGGATCTGTTGTCTTTCGCACCCAGGCGGGTACTGCAGAAGGTCCAGTCGATCTGGCTTTCACCGGCGACACCCTGTTCCAGGGCTCGATCGGGCGAAGTGACCTTCCCGGTGGCAACCACGAGCAATTGCTCGACTCCGTCGCGAAGAAACTTCTGGTCCTCGACGACGCGACAGTCATCCTCCCCGGGCATGGCGACAACAGTTCCATCGGCGCCGAAAGAAGCTCCAATCCGTTTCTCGTTGGACTCAGCGGACAGAAATAAGGAAAAGTAACCACTCGTGAGTAAAGCCAGCACCTTCTCTGCACCCAAGGGCGTCCCGGATTACGTTCCGCCGCAATCCGCCGAATTTGTTGCCGTCCGTGACGGTTTGACGCGCGCCGCGCGTCTGGCCGGATACGGCCACATCGAATTGCCGATCTTCGAGGACACCGCACTGTTCGCCCGCGGTGTGGGCGAGTCGACCGACGTCGTCAGCAAAGAGATGTACACGTTCGCCGATCGCGGCGATCGTTCCGTGACTCTCCGCCCCGAGGGCACGGCCGGAGTCATGCGCGCCGTGATCGAGCACAACCTCGACCGTGGCACACTTCCCGTCAAGGTCAGCTACGCGGGCCCGTTCTTCCGCTACGAGCGTCCGCAGGCGGGCCGCTACCGTCAGTTGCAGCAGGTGGGCGTCGAGGCCATCGGCATCGACGATCCGGCGCTCGACGCCGAGGTCATCGCCATTGCCGACGCCGGGTTCCGCTCGTTGGGACTCGACGGCTTCCGACTCGAGATCACCTCACTCGGCGACGACACGTGCCGCCCGCAGTACCGTGAGCTGCTGCAGAAGTTCCTCTTTGCGCTGCCTCTCGACGAAGAAACCCGTCGCCGCGCCGAGATCAATCCGCTGCGTGTCCTCGACGACAAGCGCCCCGATGTCCGGGCGATGACGGCAGATGCGCCGCTCATGCTCGATCACTTGTCGGACAGCTGCAAGGCCCACTTCGACGAGGTCCTGAGCCACCTCGACGCGTTGGGTGTTCCGTACGTCGTCAATCCGCGCATGGTCCGCGGCCTCGACTACTACACGAAGACGACGTTCGAGTTCGTCCACGACGGTCTGGGCGCACAGTCCGGTATCGGCGGCGGCGGCCGCTACGACAGTCTGATGGAGCAGTTGGGTGGACAGCCGTTGTCCGGCATCGGATTTGGTATCGGTGTCGACCGCACGGTGCTGGCACTCGAAGCTGAAGGCAAGTCCGTCGCTCCGCCGGCGCGCGTCGATGTGTTCGGTGTGCCGATGGGATCCGAAGCCAAGGGCAAGTTGGTGGCCATTGCACATCAGTTGCGTGGCAACGGCATTCGCGTCGATCTGGCCTACGGAAATCGTGGCGTCAAGGGTTCTATGAAGGCTGCCGACAAGTCCGGCGCGGCCTTTGCGCTTGTCCTCGGTGAGCGTGAACTCGAAGAAGGCGTTGTTGTCCTCAAACACCTCGCGACGGGTGAGCAGGAGTCGGTCTCGCTCGACGAGATCGTCGGCAGGCTCGGGACTCTCGTTGTCTCGTGACGTAGAACCGGTTTCGCTCGATCTTGTTCCGATCGCGTTGATTGCACCGAGACTCAAGCGGATTGCCGTCGCGGTGATTGTGCTCGGTGTTGTGGTCGGCCTGGTCGTAAGCGTCTTTGCCTCGACGACGGTGGCACTGCTGGTCGGCTTCATCATCGCGGTGCCGACTTCGCTTGCCATCTTGATGACCCTGCGTCGACACATCACGTTGTACGGCAAGAAGATTCGAGCGCAAGCAGGATTTCGCACCGGTGAGGTCGACGCGGCTGAGGTGGTCACTGCCGAGCTCATGGTGCGCACCGGGCGGATCAGCGAAGTCAGCATGAAGTTGACCGACGCGCGATCCAGCGTGCGAATTCCTCTTGCTCTCTACACCGCAGGGGGCGGGCGCGAGCTGGAGATCCTTGCGCTCCGCAAGCTGGCCGACGCCTTGGCGTCGAGTGAGTTGGTACCGGCGGCGGCCTTGTCGTCGGTCCTGATCGAGCAATTGCGCGCGGAAGCGCGCGGTGCCGGTTTGGCGGAGCGGCCACTGTACCGGGCTGTGGAGCTGGTGAGCGCAACGGGGAGAGTGCCGAGAACCACACTCACGGACCACGAAGTGGCGGGTTTGCTGGACTAGCGTGGAAGTCGTTCGCAGAAGTGAAAGCAGAACGGCAAGTGGAGGAGTCGGCAATGAGTGTTTCGCCAGTAACCGTCACGGTGACCGGAGCGTCGGGTCAGATCGCCTACGGATTGCTATTCCGGATCGCTGCAGGTGACATGCTTGGGCCTGATGTTCCCGTTCGCTTGCGACTGCTCGAAATTCCTTCTGCGGTGTCCTCTGCCGAGGGGGTGGCGATGGAACTCGAAGACGGAGCTTTCCCGTTGCTGGACTCCATCGACATCACCGATAATCCCGACGTGGCGTTCTCGGGCGCAAACGTCGGGATGTTGGTGGGTGCCCGTCCGCGCAGCAAGGGTATGGAACGCGCCGATCTGCTCAGTGCCAACGGCGCAATCTTCACCGCGCACGGCAAGGCGATCAACAACAATGCGGCTTCCGACGTGAAGTTGCTTGTGGTGGGCAACCCCGCCAACACCAATGCGCTGATCGCGATGAACAACGCTCCCGATGTTCCGAACGTACGCTTCACGGCTTTGACCAGGCTCGATCACAATCGCGCCATAGCTCAGGTGGTCAAGAAGACCGGTGCGGCGGCAGCGTCCGTTCGCAAGGTGTCGATCTGGGGTAATCACTCCGCGAGCCAGTATCCCGATCTGTCTCATGCGACGGTCGAGGGGAAGCCGGCACTCGATGTGATCAACGACCGCGAGTGGGTGGAGAACGATTTCATTCCGACGGTTCAGGTGCGGGGCACGGCGATTATCGCGGCCCGCGGATCGTCGTCAGCAGCCAGCGCGGCAAGTGCGTCGATCGATCACGTCCGCGACTGGGTCGGCGGAACAGCCGAGGGGGACTGGGTGTCGATGGCGGTTCCGTCGGACGGTTCGTACGGAGTTCCCGAGGGCCTGATCTCGTCGTTCCCGGTCACATGCACAGGCGGTGAGTACAGCATCGTTCAGGGGCTGTCGATCGATGAATTCTCGCGCGCTCGTATCGATATTTCAGTGAACGAACTGGAACAGGAACGAAACGCGGTGCGCGAACTCGGGTTTGCCTGACCTCGATTCGCAACCGATTTAGCGGCACCATCGCCGACACGTCCGTAACGTGAGCAGTATGGTCACGTGGACGCAAGTGTTGCAGATGATCACCGACGGCCCCGATCTACCTATGCAGGGCACGGTGGTCGAACGTGATGCGGGGAACTCGACACAAGCGGAATCGTTTGCTGTTGTTGGGGCTGTCCCGATGTTTGTCGGGGCCGCGGACAGCGCTCGGATCTGGCGACACGGGCTGAAGCTGCGTGTCGAAAACTCCAGCGGTGCGCCGGTGTTCATCTCCGACGGCGTGGTGGCCTGGGATTTTGCCGGCCACCAGGATGCTCCCCGAAAGGGGAACGTCAACAACCTCCGATATCTCGGATCCGCGCAATTCCTGTTCAACCGTCGCGGTGCCACCGAATGGACCGGTGACGATTTTACTCGGCCGACGGGACCTCCCGAAGAAGTCACCTATCTCGGGAGGGACTGTTGGGCAATTGAACTGGCGCCACCCGAACGCAAGCCGCATCCGATGCAGCTTGTGGTTGACGCAGAGACCGGCATGTTTCTCGCGCAGCGCGTCGACGCGGTCGGATATTCGTATTCATTTGCCGAACTTAGTCTCGGCGGCGAATTGGACGACGATCTATTTCGCTGGACGGGGCCTTCGGTCAGCGATGAAGAGCTCAAGCGTCGACGGATGGCGGAACACGAGCAGCGCGAGGTCGAGAAGCGCCGGTGGTTTGAACACGAAGTGACGAATCAAGTTTTGCGCGTTCGGGTTCCGATGGATCTGACGCCCGAACGGATGTTCGCGATCGATGAAGACTCTGGCGCTTTCGAGGCCGGACTCAAGGGCGGTAATCTCGCCCGGCGTCGTCGGTCGGAACTCGAGTGGAACCCCGGTTGGGTTGGTGTGGTTCACCGATGGTCGACGCCTGAGTTCGACTGGGCGATAACGGTGCGGGACGTCGAATTGGACGAGAAATCGCTCGCGGATATTCGTGGCCGTTTGCATCCTGGCGTAGCGGTGGACCGGATCAGCTCGGTTGTGGTTGATCGAGATCGGCGCCGCGGCCTGGTGTGAGGGCAAGGTGGCGGGCAGAAGCCACGGTAAGGGCGAGGATCAGAACGACGACAGCAACGACTACGGTGAACGTGAACGCTGTATTGGTGAAATTCAGCAGCCAAGCTGCGCCTACTCCGCTGCCTACGGCAAGAATGCTCCCGATCGGTAGTACTATCGCCAGTCGCTTGGTTGTCGCGGCAGTGCGCGGGTCGCCGCATCGCCGTAGTACTACCCAGACGCTCACGACTGCACACAGATATGCCAGGGCGCCGCTTGTCGCGGCGAGAGGTAGGGCCAACAGTCCGGGGCTGCTGGTATAGACATTGGCGAAGGCCGCTGCCAGTACGCCCAGCGTGCCGCTCAGTCCGATTGCCACTGCGAGTAGTGCAACCGGAATAATCAGGCCCAATCGGTGCGCGCGGCCATTCATTTGGCGTTCGTCCGCCCACATTCGGAGGGTTTCCGGGGCGTCCTCGCCGACCACCGCGGTGGAATCGAGTCCTTCGGCACACGCTCCACGGAGTTCGCTGTCCAGCTCGGCCACGAGTGTCTTGCGGTCGGCTGGTCGAACTGCTGCATTTCTCCAGATTCTGTTGGCCATGCGAAGAATCGTTCGCCGTTGCATATCGTCGGTCGGGACATCATTTGTGGGTGAATCGATGGTTGTGTTCACTGTGGTGCCCTTCGTGTTGCGTCGGTGATGGCGGACTCCAGAAGGGAAGTGACGTTGGCAGACACATCGCGCCATTCATCCCGGCCGGATTCGAGTGCATCTACTCCCTCCGTCGTGAGGGAGTAGTACTTGCGAGGCGGGCCGGATGACGAGGGACGAGACTCCGAACGGACGAGCCCGTTGCGTTCCAGTCGGGCCAAGAGGGGATAGGACGAACCTCCGGAAACGAGGAGGTCGCGTTCGGCAAGGCGTTCGGTGAGTTCATAGCCGTAGACCGGCCGATCCCGCAGGAGCGAGAGAAGGCACAGGTCCAGTACTCCGCGAAGGATCAAGCTTCGTCGTTCTACCACACTCATGTACAGCAAGGTAGCAGTCGGTAGTTGGCTTTACAAGGTACTGAGCTGGCAGGGTTGGCGTGAGGCGGGAGTTATGTCCCAGGTTGGCCGTTCGGCGGGCATGCTCACGAACATGTTCGTTACGAACATGTTCGTAACGAACATGTTCGTGTAGGGTTTCGGTATGCCAACTCCCAACCGCAGTCGCCGTGAACGACCGGCAAAACCTGCACTTTCGCGCGAGGGGATTATCGCCGCGACTATCGAGATCGTGCGCGCTGAAGGTCTCGAGAAGGCGACCATGCGTCGTGTCGCGCAGGCGCTCGACACCGGTCCGTCCGCGCTGTACGTCTACGTCGCGAACACTGCCGAACTGCATGGCTGGGTCCTCGACGAACTCGTTCGAACACTGGATGTGACCCCGGATGGGGACTGGCAAGCTCAGCTGGTGACGCTACTGCGTGACTACGCAGACGTTCTCTTCGCGTTTCCCGGCCTGGCGAGATCGGCGCTCGTGCTCAGGCCGTCTGGTCCGAATTCGCTCCGGATATTCGATCGCGTACTTGGGCTTTTGATCGACGGCGGGGTTGATCCAGCGCGTGCGGCCTGGGGTGCTGATCTTCTGCTGCAGAACGCCACCGCGGCTGCCGCCGAGCACAGCACGCCCAGTTCGAGTGACATCGACGCTTCCGTTGACGACGAGGCGGCGTGGGAAGGACTTGTGCGCGCGGTTCGGAGTGCCGACCCCAAGGAACTTCCCAGCATCGCGGCACATGCCGATGCGATTCTCGGCGGCACACCCACCGAACGCATGACGTGGTCGATACGAGCTCTCATTGGCGGTATCGCCGCCACTCCGACATCGTTCACACACCATGAATCGCCCTGACTGAAACTACTTTTCGAGGAGCATCATGATTACTCACCACCCCATTGCGATCATCGGTGGGGGACTCGGTGGCCTCATCGCTGCCCGCGTCCTTCATGTTCACGGCATCACGTCGGCCGTGTTCGAGCTCGAGCCCAGCCGCAGCACCCGAGTCCAAGGCGGCATGCTCGATATCCATGACCACAACGGCCAGAAGGCCATACGCGCCGCCGGTTTGTGGGACCCCTTCAGCGCCTTGATTCATCGCGGCGGCGAAGCAATGCGCATACTCGATCACACCGGCACCATCCTTCGGGAAGAGGCTGATGGCGGCACTCTTTCGCGGCCCGAGGTAGACCGTGGCCTCCTCCGCGACATGCTCATAGATTCTCTGCCTGACGAAGCTATCCATTGGGGGCACAAAGTCACCCGGATCCGTCAAGTCGAGGGTGTGGCCGGTCGCCACGAGGTTTCCTTTGCGGATGGTGGGAGCATCACCACCGACCTCCTCATCGGTGCCGACGGCGCCTGGTCGAGAACCCGTTCACTAGTCTCTGACGCCTGGCCGACGTACAGCGGGATTTCTTTCATCGAAGCCGACCTGCTCGACGCCGATGAGCGTCACCCCTCGGCGGCTGCGGTCATGGGCGGTGGCATGCTCTTTGCATTCCGCGGAAACGTCGGAATCCTGGGCCACCGCGAAAGCGATGGCAGTCTGCACAGCTACTTGGGCGTCCGGGCCGACGAGAATTGGCTCGACACTATCGATTTCACTGATGTCTCCGCAGCGACGAGTGCGATTCTCCCATTGCTCGACGGATGGGACAACTCCCTTCGTGACTTGATTGCCCGTGCCGACACCGGCTTGACTCCGCGCCGCATCGTTGCCCTCCCCATCAATCATTCCTGGAAGCGTGTCCCTGGCGTCACGCTCCTTGGCGACGCCGCGCACGTGATGTCGCCCTTCGCTGGAGAAGGCGCGAATCTTGCGATGTACGACGGTGCGTTGCTCGCCCTGGCCGTCGCCGAATACTCCGGTGACATCGAATCTGCTCTCGCTGCCTACGAAGCAGACCTATTTCCGCGGGCGGCCAAGGCTGCTGCCGAATCTGCCGAGAGCCTCGAAATTCTCTTCAGTGAAAACTCACCGCAGGGGCTTGTAGACATGTTTGCAGGCTTCGACGAGCAGGAGGCAGCGGGCGCTACAACCTCTACATGAATATTGCTGTGCATCAATGGCTCTCGAGTGACTATCGTTCCGAAACCTGCCCGATATCCCCCTTGATTCGAATAGATGTTCGAGTATAATTAAGGTCACGGGTGGGGAGGCCTTGATGACTACGGTGAGCGATTTCGTTTCGGTGGGGGATGTTGTAGCCGGTTCGGCTGCGGGTGTGCGCGGAAGGTTGTGGCGCTTGCGCCCGGCCGATGTTCGTGACGTTGCAGTCAGTGCATCTGCGGAAATTCTTCGGTTGGAGGCGATTCGGGTTGCCGCGGTCGACGCGTTGGCACTCAATCCGGATGAGCAGGTGCTGTGCTATCGGGGTGTGGGGCGGTGGTTGGCGGCAAACACGATGCTGCAGAATGTGGCCGGTAACAAGATCGCTGCCCTCGGCGCCGCACTGCGAGGGTTTCCGGACATTGCTGCTCAGTTCGAGGCCGGTGATCTCTCGTTCGATCATGCGGCAATAATCGTCGCGTTCTGCGAATCACCACCAAAAGGGATGCCCGACAGTGCGTTACCGTCCTGCATGGCAACCCTTCTTGCTGCCGCGTCGGGGGTGGAGGCCACAACCATTAAGCTTCGCTGTGCGATTGCGGTTTTGGAGCGGATTTTCGAATCCGACGAGACTCCGACCGGTGAGGACGATGATCTCAATGTCTTGCGGATTTCGCCGACGCTCAACGGTCGGGTTGCCATCAAGGGTGATTTCGATGCGTTGACCGGTGAAATGTTGTTGTCGGCGCTTTCGAAGTTGTCGATGCCGAAACCGGCTGCGGACGGAACTCCGGATCAGCGATCGGCTGCTAAACGCACCGCCGACGCCTTCACCGAACTTATCCGCCGCTATCTCGACAATGCTGTTACCGGGGTTGATGGTGGTCAGCGTCCGCATGTGAATGTGCATATCACCGCGAAAGATCTTGCCGAGCATCGCGAATGCGCCGCGATGCGCAGGGATACCGCACCAGGGGACGATGGCGAGTTCTACGGCGGTGCGTTCGATGACGATGAGCCAGATTTCGAGGATCTTGACGTCGGCTACATGCCCTGGATGGGACCACTCAGCGTGAGCCTGACCCGGATGCTCGCGTGCGATTGCATGCTCTCGACCGTGTTGATGGACGGTAAGGGCGCACCGCTCGATGCAACTCCACATAAACGCCTCGTCACAGCAGAACAGCGGACGGCACTGATCGCCCGGGACAAAGGCTGCGCCTTCCCCAACTGCGATGCCGTACCCGCCTGGTGCGACGCCCACCACATAAAGCCGTGGTCAACCGGCGGTTTGACGGTGATGGACAATCTCACCTTGCTCTGCCGAAATCACCACCGATTGATCCACAGCACCAGTGGGTTCCGCGGCATCTGGGAAATCAAAATAGGCGATGATCATAAACCCTGGTTCATCCCACCGTCGGTGATCGACCCGAAACAACGACCCCGCCGCTCCACCACCCGCCAAGGCCCAGTCCACCGAGACTAAATCCGGCTGCGCCGGAACTACATACCGCGCCTAAGCTTCGCATCACCAGCAAAGACGATGCGAAGCCCACACGCATGCGCTAGTGGCTCGCACCCATCGTTAACGCCCAGACTGCCAGCCAGCCGAATACCCAGCCCACCTTGGGGTTTGCCAGTCGCGAGGCCCATTGGTTGGAAGACCCGCTGAGCGGAGTGCGGGCAGCAAATTGTGCGTACACCAATTCCACCAGGACTTGCCCGAGCACTGCAATGGCCCATAACCAGATCCCGACTGGTCCTGAGTTGGCAAGGACGGAGTCGTAGCTTCCGAAGACGCCGATTACCACGGAGATGAACGCAAACGAGATCGCGAACATCTGAAATGAGTTCAGAGTCCGCTTCAGTTCGGATTCGTAGTCGGCGCGTCGTGAGACATTGTCGGCGGTCGGGTCATCTGCAAGCCACTTTGTCACCGTGGTGACCTCGTATCTCTGAAGAGAGTGTCCCGAAGGTGTTCTTCGCACTGTCACGCCAACGCAACTGACGCGCGGGAATCGCGGCCTTCCCAGGAATAATCCGGATAAACGTGATTTGGCCCGGGAATATGTTGTGGGGCTTTGTTTTCACTGCATCTCGGCAACTGGCGGTCAACGCTGTCTATGTCTGTGCTCTTGGGTGGATAAAATCGCAGCCGCAGTGGCCGCGATCGTTCGATCGTCGTCCTGCGTCAGTCGGGCGAGAGCGCCGAGTGCCGCTGGACCGGGAATCTCGGCTAACGCCTGAGTAATTCGCAACCGCGTTGGTGCATCGTCGGTGCTGTCGAGCTTGGTGTGCATTTGATCGACGATGGTGTCGGGTGATGGTGAGACGTCCGTCAATACGCCCAGAACTTCGGCCGCCTCGACGTCGCGCCGGCCGGCAAACACCATTTCGAGGAGGGCGGGGATCGCGTCGACGCTTCCCCGAGCGCCAAGTGCGAGAGCCGCGCGTGAGCGGACGGTGGCGTCGGGATCCTCGAGTGCTTGTCTCAGATGTGTCGTTGCCTCCGCGGTATGCACGGCGGCAATTGCAGCAACGGCGCGGCGCCGGACGTCGACCTCCTGAGACTGGAGGCCGACGGCCAGATTTGTGACTCCCTGGCCGGCGGCCCTGGCCAACGACCACTGCAGCGCACCAGCGACATTGAGATCGTCTTCCGTCAACGCTGCCGCGACCAATGCGTCGATGGGCAACGACGCATTGCCGTCCTGATTCAGGATTGCTTGTTGACGGCGGGCCGCAAACTCAGACTCGAGCGCGCGCAACATGGTGACCATTCGTAAGACGTCCTCCCACGCCAACGGCGCTGTGGCGTCGACGCGTTCGAGTTTCGTAAGTAGTTCCTGTTCGGCTGCGATGCGCTGACGTGTGTGTTTGATGAGGTCTCCCACCAGATCGGCGGGAGCAAAATCAGGCTCGTCCAGTGCGCGTCTGGTTTCGTCCAACGAGAGCCCGAGCGTCCTCAGGCTCTCGACATGGAAGAGCCGGCGGATGTCGTCGGCTGAGTACTCGCGGTAGCCGCCGGACGTGCGGCCAGTGGGCTTCACCAGTTCCAAGGCGTCGTAGTGACGCAACATTCGCGTACTGACACCGGACTGCCGCGAGACTTCGCCGATCAACATCTTTACTCCCTGTTCTCTACGTGTGCGGCCCGACGATTGCGACACGATGCGCCAATTCCACTGCGAGGGTGAAGCCGCTGTCGGGATCCAAGTAAAGCCGCTTTGTCGCAACTGCATGTGCGCGAATCTTCGGATCGGGACTTGTCGCAGCCGCGTCGAGGATCGGTAGGACGGAATCTCCGAGACTCACCAGCGCCCGGCTGAGGCTGAGGTGCATGTCCGTGTCGCCTCGTCCGAGTTCAGTGGACAGGTCGGCGATGAGCGAGGCCTCGTCGTCCGGTCGGACGAGCGCCACTGCCGCCCGCCAGGCGCTGCGCGCGACCTCGTCGTGGTCGTCATGCAGCAGTGCTATCACGGCAGGCCAGGAACCACGATCCCCGATCTTGGACAGGGTGTGCAGCGCCTGGCTGCGGGCCTGGACGGTGTCGGATTCGAGCTCGCCGATCAGTCTCGGCACTGTGACTTCGGCGGGGAGTCGGCACAATGCCCAGGTAAGCATGTCGCGGACAAAGAAATCCGGTTCAACGGCGCACCGATCGACAAGGGCTTCCATCAAGCCCCGATCGCCCCGCGTACCTGCAGCAAGTGCAGCCTGAAGCCGGTCCGACGAGTCGGTCGCAGTCAGCGCGTCGACGAGGTGAGTATTCGACCCACCGTTGTTGGTTGTGTTCACGACAACCACCTCCTTCGTCGACCATTTGAGTGGTTGTCACTGTGTCAAGGTCAAGCCAGGAGTGCCGCGCCGATCTCCTACGGAACGTAGAACGTTGCGCCACCAGGTGTAATTGTTCCGGTCGTGGATATGACCGCGACGGCTATTTGCCCGGTCCCGGTCTGCAGTGTCACCTCGGACGGGAAGCCGTTGAGTCCGTCCGAGAGTAGGGCAGTTCCAGAAACCCCGGTCGACAGGTTCAACCAACGCACTTCCGACGAGAGCAGGCATCCCCACCGGCTCTCTTTGCCTCCGGTGATCGTCACCGTGCCAGATTGTTCGCCGACCACGGCCACACAGCGGACCGAGGGTGCGTCGAAGCTGCCGTTCGGGTTTCCGAAGGGAGCTGGGTTGATTTGGAACGGAACCGTCACGGCAGCGGACGCGGTGGCTACCGGCGCCAGAGCCGAACCAATCACGACAGCCGAGCAGATGGCTAGTCGGCGAACGAGATTCATCACTGAGACCTCCAGTAGTCGGGTAACTAGGCGTGGCGCCCATCCTTCACCCAGAGTGCAATGGTGGCAAGGGATTCCCAGTTCTCGAACTGGTCTTCGTCGCTTGCGGCCATGTGCAGGGCGGGGATGGCGGGTCAAGTCAGCGGTGTGCGGAGCCGGCCAGATCGTGCACTCAGCTCACTATGCGACGCAGTTGCCTCGCCTGCGCCGCGAGTTCACCCGTTGCGGTGAACAATTCAGTCTCGTCGACGCACAGTGTGTCCGTTGCCCACACGGTGCGGTGGTGCAGGCGGTGCCACGGTGAATCTGAGGGCGTAGCGGGAGCGAAATGTGCACTGAACTCCACGGTGGGAATGGCAACGGGCATCGTAAGGGTCGCAAAAAGCCCGGGCGGCAATGCGTCGAGCAGGACTGCAGAGCGCTCGGCCGTCGTGAAATCGAGATCGTCGAGCAAACGAATCCAGACATCGAATTCGGGGGAGTCGCCACCGGCAAACGGTCGGGCGGCGTTGATCGGGCGAATGTCGAGATGCTGCGAGAATGGGACGAAGTCGACTGGTATCTCGAGGGCCGGCAGTGTCGACGGGTCGTCAAGCGCCGGTGCGAGAGACGACGTCGTCCGGACTGTGTGGCCGACGTCGCGAGCGAGACGAACGAGCGCGGTAGCGGAATCGGCAAGTGCGACGCGGCAACTGACGGTGCGGCCGCCGCGCACGTCATCGACTGTCAGGGCGGCTACGCCGGGTGGGACCGGCCGGTCGAGGTGCGCGCTGACCGCGGCCGGCGATGCGCCGGTGGCGTCGACTGCTGCTCGGATCATGCTCGCGACGACGAGTCCACCGTGAATTCCGTCGAAACTCTTCCAGCTGGGTTCGAATGCTGTGGTCTGCGATGTGGCGGTGGTGACAGTCATATCGAGGGCTCCGTAGTTCGACTGGTATCTGACTTGTGTTTTGTATAGTCAGAACCCTAGGTCCTGACTATGGTATTTACAAGCCAGGTGGTTGATGCAAAGGCACTCCCGGTAAACCTCTTTCTGAATACAGTCGATACGAACTTGCTGATCCACGGATCGGGCGGGGCCCGGGACTTCAAAGCCGTTGTCGCTTTGGGTGAAGGTGTTCGAGTCTCGTGAGACTGCGCTGATCGGCTTGGACTCGGTAGTCGAAGTGTCCTCGGCAGCAGCGGTGGCCTGGAAATTCTCGGGTAATGATCCGCAGTCGAGGGTTCGGTAGCGGCGAATCCCAGCACACGACTGTTACCCGGCGCCGGTCTCGATCAGGTGCCTGTCGAAGGGTCCACGGTGATGACGTGAAAGTTTCGGAGAAGCGTTCGGGGGAGGTCTGTCAGACAACTACGTCGGAGACCGACCGGTGCAAGACTGAACGAGCGGACCTCGACCCCCGACGCTATTGACCCAAAATTTCTCATACCGACGATCAAATGTCGGGTGCGCCTAGATCACGGCTCCGCCGCTGAGCACGCTGACCAGCCCGATCGCGATGAACGCCACTACGTAAAGCGGACCCCTGATGGGGTCTCCGGCACTTGCTCCCTCGTGAAGCCAGTTGAGAATGTCGATGGAACCCATATGCACACTCCTGCTCTCGTTTGGACAATCATTCACGGATTCAATCGCCCACACATTCGCCGGTGTTACTCATATCGGACAAAATCGACGCCAGTCAGCCGCTGGCCCAACGTCTCTAGTAGGCCAGAGGCGGCGTACTCCACTTTCGGACGATTGAAGTTGTCTCAGAGCCCGGTGAACAATGCCCGATCGGGATCTTCTGATCCGATCACCGCGGGCGTGACCATGGGGAGTTCCCCGATGACAGCGTTGTTATCCGATACCTCGATCAGGTAACCAGGCGTCGTCCTCGAACTGTCCTGTTGCCCCCGGGCGCCACCCATCGCTCCTGCTCCGCCGCCCATCATGGAACCTCCTGCGCTGGTACCGGTTACTGGACCGCCGACAGTTCCCGACTGCGCGGAGGGGGTAGAGGATTGGTTGATCGACGAAAGGGGTTGTGGCGCTGCGATTCCCGAAGGTCCCGCGACGCCACCGCCACCTGAGGAGGCTCCGAACGTTCCGCTGCCCGCGCGTGCGGTGGTTGCGGGCGCGATCGCACCACTGGTATTTCCGAGTTGGTGTGACGCGCCCGCGCCCGAAGCGGCGAACGGGCTTCCAGTGCCCCAGAGTTTGTCGACGCCCGAGGTCAATGCCGCTGTGGCCTGCGCTGCGCTCGTCTGAGCCGGTCCGGATGGTGTAGCGCCGGCTGCTGAACCGCCGGTGGCTGACTGTAATTGTGTGGCCCCACCGGCAGCGCCCTCAATCAGCTGTGATGCTTGTTGGGCGAGCGGTGAGGCCGCAGCGAGTGCGTCGCTGATCGGCGGGGCCGGAACGGGGATGGAACCGGCGAGAGAGTTCATCGTGGCAGTGTGCGCGAGCATTTCCGAGCGGGTCGTATTGACGGCTGCGATGGCCGCCTGCATGTGTTCCGCCGCGGCCGCGACGAGCATTGCCTGCCCGGGCGGGGTCCATGCTATCGGCGCTGCTGCCACCATTGCCGAGGCAAATGATTGTGCAATTGTCGCCAATTGAGCATTGCCGCGCTGAACGGATTCCGCCGCTGCAGCAGTGGTTTGGGCGATTGCATTGCCGCGACCACTGAGTTCGGATCCGCTGCGTTGCGCTTCCTCGTTGATCTGTGTCGCGGCCTCGTTGCCTGCGCCGTTCCAGGTCTGGCTGACTGACGAAAGCCCCTGTGTGGACAGGCCGGCCGCCTTGTCGATGAGTGCACTGGCCTGGCTGAGGACGTTGACCGGATCAACACCACTGAAGACTCCCGAACCGAGGCTCTGCGCAAGTTGGATCAGCGGCGTGAACAGTTGGTCGACGCCGGGTAGGGACGGCAGTGAAATTCCCTGCATGATCAGATCGGCGGCGCCCAGCGGGAGTTCCGGCGTGGGCGGCGCCACGAGGAAGTCAGGAATCGTCGAGTTCTCGACGGGCTCCGGGAGTTCCAGGCCGAGAATGGGTGCGAGACCACTGCCCTGGAGAAACTCGAGAACCGTCGTCGGGTCGTCCGGAGTGCTCATGCAAGGTCCTCATTGGTGGCAGCGGTACGTCGGAGGTCGGCGGCACCCGCTTGGTCGGTGGCGTCGTACGTGCTGGCGGCCGCACCTGCCGTCGCAGAAGTTCCGGCATAGTACGCGGCAAGTGCCGCAACGTCTTTGGTGTGGGTTGCCTGTGCGCGTGCGAAGGCTTCGAGGAACTCGAGCCCGACGGGTCCAACTGCCGGTGCTACGGCCGCGAGATTGGCGTTCAGATCCACTACCGCGGCGTGGGCAACTTGACCGGCAGCTTCCGCTGCGGTGGTCCCATACGTGCGGATGTTGTCGGTGACGACAGAAAGCTCGCTCATCATTACCCCCGTAGTTGGTAAGCGTCCTCCGAGGACTCTAATGGAATGAATTGGTCGAGTGCATGTTCGTGCGCGCCGATATCTTTGAGAGACTGAACCCATGAAAACTGCTTCGGACGTTATTGCCCGACTTGCGTCCGATCCCACCCGTTCCGGATTGGTGATGGACTTCGACGGGGTTCTTGCTCCGATAGTCGACGACCCGGCCACAAGCGCTCTGTTGCCAGGCGCAGCCGAGGTGCTCGACGTGCTGTCACGTCATCTCGCAATGGTGGGCTTACTTTCCGGTCGTCCCGTCTCTTTTCTTCAGGAGCGGGTGCCAGGCGAGAGTGTTGTCCTCATGGGCTCGTATGGAGTCGAGACGTGGGTCGACGGCGAAATTCGAGTATTGCCGGCGGTCGCACGGTGGAAGCCGGCGGTTGCGGAGGCAGAGGCCGAACTTCGGCGAATGATTGATGCCGCAGACGTCCCGGGGATTCACGTCGAGGGGAAGGGGCTTGCTGTCGCTGTGCATTGGCGGCAGGCGCGCGAGAGAGTTGCCGCTGCGGCGTTCGTGGAGCATGTGGTGCGTGAGGTCGCAACGAAGACCGGGCTGCGCCGTGAGCCGGGCAAGCTCGTCGAGGAGTTGCGCGCCCCTGTGGATGAGGACAAGGGGACAGGATTGCAGCGGGCGATCAAGGGTGCGGGCGTCGATGCGGTGGCGTACGCGGGTGACGATCGGGGTGACTTGCCGGCATTTGCGACGGTGTTGGCGCTCGGCGGCGACGCATTGGTAGTCGGCGGCGTCGACATCGCGCCAGAAGTCGCCGCGGTCGACGGCGTTGCGTTCAAAGATCCGGATGAGTTTTTGGTGTGGATGAGGGACCTGGCGACGGTTCTCGATGCACAAGTTTGATAACAAAGCCGAGATTTCCGTGCGGCGAGTCACAAAAAGTCTGTGATGGTCGTCACGTAACGGATGGATAACGATCGGTATGGTTGAAGCTCGAATCAAACCGTCGACCTGCAATTATCTGCCGGTTTTGAGCAAGTTAATGATACGCGCGTGCCAAAAAATTGCCCCGTGACCTTTCCGTGACCATCGCCTAGCGTCGTTGGCAGTCCGAAACAGCCGGACAAACACCGGCCCGCAACTGCGTGCTTCTGCCCCGCGGGTCCGGTACTCCCCAAACCTTCGCGGGGCAGGAGTGAAACAGGCGAGTCGTTCGATACGGCACACATGTGCCAGGTCCGATGTCGTCCGCGGTAGCGGAGAGGATTTACCTGATGACCAGCATTACTTTCAAGCGCGCCCTCGGCGCAGTTGCAACTGCCGGCGCAGTAGTAGCCATCCCGCTCGCGATGAGCACCGGCACCGCCTCCGCAGCCGGCCACGACTGGTCCGGAGTCGCGAACTGCGAGTCTTCCGGAAACTGGGCAGCTAACACCGGAAACGGCTTCTACGGCGGCCTGCAGTTCACGCAGAGCACGTGGGAGGCATACGGCGGATCGGGCAACGCTGCCAACGCAAGCCAGTCCGAGCAGGTCCGCGTCGCCGAGAACGTTCTCGAAGGCCAGGGCGTCGGCGCGTGGCCCGTGTGCGGTCAGTACCTGACCGGCGGAACCACCGCAGCCACCTACCAGGAGGCTTCGGCACCCGTCACGGCTGAGGCCGCCGTCGAATCCGCTCCTGTTGCCAACACTGGCGGCAACTACGTGATCCAGGTCGGCGACACCTTGTCTTCGATCGCTTCAGCTCACGGCATCTCGCTCGACGCTCTCGCAGGTCAGGTCGCCAACATCAACCTGATCTTCCCGGGACAGAGCCTGTCCGTCTAACCACCCTTGTGGTTGAACACTTCTGAATGTGTCCGGAGCGATCGCGCTCCGGACACATTCGGCGTTTGCGCAGGTCGTAGGTTTCTAGGGTTCGATATCCGGTAGTGCGGACGCTGATGCCTCGTACTCGAGTCGGCGCTGCACCCCGGCTACTTCCCTCACCGCATTGCCGAGCAGGCTGCGCGAGAGGGGAGTGAGGTCCGCAACCACTATCTCGTCGGTGGGCATCATGCCGGCGGCAAACTGATCCGTCTGGTGACGGACTCGGATTTGCTGGAGGACCTCGAAAGACTCGATCAGCACCCGCGTGTCGTCGGCGGGGAGGAATCCGGTGTCTGCGGCAACTTTCAGGCGTTCGACGGTGGTGCTCGTACGTGCACCGACGGACGTGCCGGCCCAGCGTGCGATATTCACGATCGGTTGCACAGCTGTAGTTTTCAGGTTGACGGTACCGGTACGACGCGTCACCACGTCACGCAGCGAATGTAGTTTTGCCTTCTCGCCCACGGCTTCTCGAAGCAGCAATCGCATGACGGCGGGGTTGAGGCGCAATTGATCCAAAGCCTCTGGCCTCGGATCGAGGGCAGGATCTCCGGCAACAACGCGGGCGTCTGCCAGCATCGACAGCATGACGAGGGCCTGGTCCTGGTAGGGATTGGCTACCCACTTGCGTAGGGCGTTACGCCACTGCGGAAGTGTGCGTGCAAATCTCGCCTGAGTTGCGACCGCGTTCTGCGCGTCGCGAGGGAATCCGCACCGGTCGAGAATCTCGTGGATGCGCTGCGCCGCGTCCGCACCTTCGCGGTGTGACTCGCCGCCCCACACCAAGGCGCTGTCGATATCCGACGACGGCAGAGCCTCACGCCGCGCTGCGCTGCCAAGTGACAGCCAGGCAAAGTCCGGGCTTTCGTCGCCGCCCACCACCAGTTCGATTGCGCGCCGCACCGTCACGTCGATCAAGACCGACAGTGTGCCGCTGATATCGATGGGTGAGACCCGTGCGTCGACCAGGCCGGTGACCAGCTCAGGTACAGCTCGGGCCGTGGCAATGAGTTCGATGTCGGTCTTGGCAGTCGCAAGGGCAGCGCGAAGTTCGAAGCCCTGATTTGTTGCCGAGGTCAGAAGGTCGCTCAGTTCGAGTACGCCGAGCAGTTCGCCGGAAGCCGTGACGACGGGAAGGTGGCGCAATCCGTGTTCCAGCATGTCCGTGACAGCGTCGGCTCCGAGTCGATCCGGATCCACCGTCACGGCAGACGGCGTCATCACCGTGGAGACCGGGCGAGAGCTGTCAATTCCTCCGACGACAACTCGGCTGCGCAGATCGCCCTCCGTGAAGATTCCGTAAGTGCTTGCATCTGTGGGAATTACGACGGCTCGACGCCCGGCTTCGGTCATCAGTGCAGCGGCATCGCGGATGGAGGAATCTCCGGAACACACAATTGCCGGTCCCCGCAACAGATCTCGTACCGCACGCATGGCTGGGTTCGGTACTGAGATTCGCGCGGTGTAGCCCGTCATGGCTCTATTGTCGCAGGCATGTCCGATAAATCGTCAGGTCGGTCGCGGCGTCAGAGGCCGCCAAGGCGTGCGAGCACGTCGAGCGCGGCGTCGGTAGTGCGCCACAGTGCGTCGATCTCCTGTTCGGCGCCGGCCTTCGTGTACGGGTTCTGTAGTGCAAACCCGTTGGTCAACGTGATCGTGTTGTATCCACTATCGGCGGCCCTGAGCAGAAGCTGGGACGGTTCGGAGTTTCCGGTCAGCCGATCGAGTCCCTCGCCGACGAAGTAGAACCGCCAGAGCGGGCCCAAGTCGGCGTCGTATTCGGCTTTGGTCTCGGAAACTATCGAACCGCCTTTTGTCGCGATGGAATCGACGATCTTGTAGAAATCGGGGATATCGACGGGCTGGGTGGCAGTGGTGGCCACGGTGTAGGCAAGATCGACGGTGAGGTGCGCGTTGTAGCCTGCCATGGCGACGCGTGCGGGACTGATATCGCATTGGCGCGTCAACGAGAAATAGTTGGACCATGCGGGATCGGTAGGGGCGCCGGTGAATTCGGCGTGGATATTCGCTAGATAACGGCGTAGTAGTTCGTAGCTGACCGAATGTGTCCAGGATCTGTTGGCGAATGCTGCCGGATCGCGCTGTAGAGGCATGACCGCCTCATGCTCGACGGCATCGAGCCCGATCGAGAAGAGTCCGCGCCAATCATGATGCGATACAAGGATTGTGGTGATTTGGCGATGCCGTTCGACTGCGGACTCCAAGCGTTCGAGGCCTTCTCCGTGCAGCGTCGATACGTCGCTCAGGTTCGCAATTCTTTCGACCTCGCCGGCAGTCAGTGGATTTCCGCAGGCGATTGATAGATTCTTGCCCGGATCCGCAGCTACGGATCCGGGCAAGAGCAGAGCGAATGTGAAACTCAGTGCGATCGCTGTGGTCACGATTCGGCTCGATTTCATCGGGCTCACACTAGTTGAACCGATTCGTGATCGCCGGGTTGGCAAATCAGCTGACCACTGCAATCAGCTCAGAACTGCGTCGGCTTCGATCTCGATGAGTAGAGCGGGGTCGATCAACGAGCTGACCTCGAGGATTGTCGTAGCCGGACGGATATCGCCGAATACTGCACCGTGAGCGAGTGCGGCCTGCTCCCACTGCGACATGTCGCGCAGGTACATGCGCGTGCGGATGACGTCGCCGAGCGAAGCGCCGGCTTCTTCGAGTGCGGCCTTGATGGTGTCGAGGGCGGCACGGGTCTGATCGTTCAGGGTTTCGCCGGGGGCGGTGGTGCCCGAGACGGCAACCTGGTTGCCGATGCGGACGGCGCGGGAGTAACCGATCTTCGGTTCCCATTCGGAACCGGACGAGATGTTGATTCTGTTGGACATGGCGTTGATTCTGCCAACAACTGATCGACCGTGGTGAAGCACGGGTCGCTTCCACGGTTCATCTTGACATAGCATAGAACAAGTGTTCGACTTGGGGCTATGAGGTGGTCGGGTCAGGCATTGGATGCAGACGACGGAGCGTTGCCTGGGCTCGAGCGAGCCGGGTTGGTCCGCTCGGTGCAGACGCCTGAGTTCGAGGGAATCACGTTCCACGAAGTGCTGTGTAAGAGTGCGCTCAACAAGATGCCGGAAGCATCGACGTTGCCGTTCAACTTCACGGTCAATGCTTTTCGTGGTTGTTCCCATGCCTGCCGGTACTGCTTCGCTCGGCCGAGCCATGAGTACCTCGACCTCGATGCCGGCCGAGATTTTGATTCGCAAGTTGTCGTGAAGACCAACGTTGCGGCGGTTCTGCGTAAGGAATTGGCGCGAAAGTCCTGGAAGCGTGAACCCGTAGCGCTTGGCACCAACACCGATCCGTATCAGCGGGCCGAGGGTCGATACAGGTTGATGCCCGGCATCATTCGAGCGTTGACAGAATCCGGTACACCATTTTCGATCCTCACCAAAGGGACCTTGCTGCGCCGGGATCTGCCGTTACTCAAGATGGCTGCGACTCAGGTCGATGTCGGCATCGGAGTGTCGCTGGCAATCCACGATCCTGTTCTGCAGAAGCAGATCGAGCCTGGCACACCGTCTCCGCGCGCTCGACTGGAGATGATCCGGGCAATCACCGACGCCGGATTCTCGTGCAACGTGATGGTTGCGCCGGTCATCCCGTTTCTCACGGATTCGAGCCAGCACCTCGACGAGCTGTTTGCCGCGCTCGCCGACGCCGGTGCTACCGGGGTGACGGTCTTTCCGATGCACCTTCGCGGCAGTACTCGCGGGTGGTTCCTGAACTGGCTGGCCGAAGAGCATCCTGCGTTGATCCGCCGGTATCGCGAACTTTACGGACGCGGTGCCTACGTCACGCCGGAGTACAAGAGTTGGCTCAAGAAGCGCGTCGAACCGCTGGTGGAACGGCACGGATTGGCAGGACCGTCGCAGCATCGTGAGCTCGAAAGCCCACGGGTTGAACGCGAACTGGTCGGTGCCGGAGCGGCATTGACGCTTTTCTGACAACGCTGCTTGGTACGGTCAGGCATGAACACGCCGGTGGTGATCGACAGATTACGGTTTTGTTGGTTTGCGCCCCCGAAGCTGGGAGAAACCATCCGCTGGGGGTTGATGTGGAACTCCGACAGTCCGCGGCGGTGGGCTGCGTTGGACCCGGCCTGGTCGTGTGTCGCGGACGTACGGCGAAGTTCGAAAACGATAGTGCGGCGTTTGACTGCAGACCCGGATGTTGATGTGGTACAACAACCTTCGATCGGCCGTGTGGGCAATCTGCAGTTCGCGTTCAACGCTGATCTACCGATTCCGTCGCAGATCGAGGTGTCCGGTGCGTTGCACCTAGTTGCGGGCACGACGCGCAAGAATCCGAATGCGTCGCAGGCATGGCTGGATTTCGACGCCGACGCCCTCACAACAGGAGTTGTTCGTGGGCTTCGGCTCGTGTCCATCGCTTCGGATATGCAGGCTGATCCGCGTCAACCGCATGGTTCGCACTGGGGGTGGGCATCGATGCAGTTCGTTTCCGGCACCGAACAGTTCTACGAGTTGGCGCACCCGCCGCAAGGGTTGCGCTCCTATCAACTGACTGACCGGGAGTGGGGGCCGCGCCGGGAGGATTTCCTGGTGGTCGACCTGGAGACGGATTAGATCGTGCAGCCCGGAAAATACGTTGCGCGAGGTAACGATCGTGCGTAGCGTCGGTTCGGCCTGATCCAACTGTCGAAATGGAGTTCCACCGTGCTGCCGCTCACCGAACGCGAAATCCGCGCGTCGTTCGTGAATTGTTCGAAAGGCGACGCAAAACGGCTGCCGGTGCCACGGGATCTCGAGAAGCGTCCGTGGGAAGACCTGGATTTCTTCGGGTGGAACGATCCGACAATGCCCGGGCGGGGATATCTGGTGATCCCGCAGGGCGACGAGTTGGTCGGCATCGCACTCCGATACCAAACCGGCAAATCGGGACGCGCGCAAATGTGCACCATTTGCCTCACGACGCATGGCAGCGGGGGAGTGTCACTGCTGACCGCCGCCAAGATCGGTGAGGCTGGCCGACGCGGCGACACCATCGGCACCTATATGTGTACTGACCTGGCCTGTCCGCTGTATGCGCGCAACAAGCGTCGGCCGTCGGCAGGGAACCGGTACCAGGAAAATCTCACCGAGCAGGAGAAGGCCGACCGCGTGGTAACGAACATCGCGGCGTTTGTGGCCATGTTGCGGTAGTAGATGCGTCGGAGCTAACACGGCTTGCAAACAGTGAGCACACATTTCAGCGTGCTGGAAGCCGTGTCAGCTTGACGAAACCACTGTCAGCTTCCCCGCGGAAATCGGCGAGAACGGGCGCGGACGTGGCACGATCAAACCTGTGACAAGTAGACCCGCGACCACGCAACAACTGCGCGACCTCGCGCTTCTCCGTCGTGTTCGTGATCGGATCGACCGGGAGTACGCACAACCCCTGGACGTCGAGGCGCTTGCCCGCGGGGTGAACATGTCGGCCGGACACCTCAGTCGCCAGTTCAGGCTGGCGTACGGCGAGCCGCCGTATTCCTATCTGATGACGCGACGCATCGAGCGCGCAATGGCGCTGCTTCGTCGTGGTGATCTCAGTGTCACCGACGTGTGTTTTGCCGTTGGCTGTTCATCACTCGGTACCTTCAGCACTCGTTTCACCGAGTTGGTCGGCGTTCCACCGAGCGTCTATCGGGACGAGGCTGCGGGCGTGACTGAGGGTATGCCGTCCTGCGTGTCGAAACAGGTGACAAGACCGATCAGGAATCGAGAAGCGCCGGCCCCCAGCCGCAGATAACGTGACGTGCATGGACATCACCATTGCATCGAGTTTCCTTCCGCAGGACGACCCGGAGGCCGCCCTTTCCTTCTACCGCGACACGCTCGGTTTCGAGGTCCGCCTCGATGTCGGCTACGACGGAATGCGCTGGATTACCGTCGGCCCACCCGACCAGCCCAACACGTCGATCGTGTTGCATCCCCCGGCCGTTGATCCGGGTATCACCGACGAGGAGCGTCGCACCATCGTCGAAATGATGGCCAAGGGCACCTATGCCGGTATTCTGTTGGCCACCAAGGATCTCGACGGTACCTTCGAGCGGCTGCAGGCCGGCGACATCGACGTCGTCCAGGAGCCGACCGAGCAGCCGTACGGCGTGCGGGACTGCGCCGTCCGCGACCCAGCAGGCAACTTGATCCGCATCCAAGAGCTCCGCTGAGTCAACTGAAGAGAACCGCGGCCACTCACACAGGGCGACACTGTGTGGGTGGCCCTCACCTGAGAGATGGAGACATGATGAGCACGGCTGAAATGGCGGAGCGAGAGCTACATGTTGCGGACACCCACGATCTGATCCGCGTGCAGGGCGCACGTGTGAACAACCTCCAGGACATCAGCGTCGAAATCCCCAAACGCCGGCTGACGGTCTTCACCGGTGTCTCGGGTTCGGGCAAGAGCTCATTGGTGTTCAGCACCATCGCCGCGGAGTCGCAGCGGATGATCAACGAGACGTACAGCGCCTTCGTTCAGGGGTTCATGCCGACTCTGGCGCGGCCGGACGTCGACGTGCTCGACGGTTTGACCACGGCGATCATCGTCGATCAGCAACGGATGGGCGTCGACCCTCGCTCGACGGTCGGTACGGCTACCGACGCCAACGCGATGCTTCGCATTCTCTTCAGTCGTCTCGGTAAGCCGCATATCGGTTCGCCCCAAGCATTTTCGTTCAATGTCGCTTCAGCCTCCGGTGCGGGTGCGCTCACCGTAGAGCGCGGTGGGCGTCAGACGAAGGAACGACGGACCTTCAGCATCACCGGCGGCATGTGTCCGCGATGCGAGGGGCGGGGCTCGGTCAACGATTTCGACCTGACGGCGTTGTACGACGACACCAAGTCGCTCAACGAGAGTGCCATCACGGTGCCCGGCTACAGCATGGACGGCTGGTACGGCCGGATCTACCGGGGGTGCGGCTACTTCGATCCTGACAAGCCGATCAAGAAGTACACCAAGAAGGAACTGAACGACCTGCTCTACAAGGAGCCAACGAAGATCAAGGTCGAAGGAATCAACCTGACGTACACAGGACTGATTCCGCAGATTCAGAAGTCATTCCTGTCCAAGGATGTCGACGCGATGCAGCCGCACATTCGAGCGTTCGTGGAGCGGGCCATCACGTTCACCACCTGTCCGGAGTGTGACGGGACGCGGCTGAGCGAGGGTGCACGATCGTCGAAGATCAAGGGCATCAACATCGCCGATGCCTGTGCGATGCAGATCAGCGATCTTGCCGGATGGGTGAGCGGTCTGAAAGAACCGTCAGTGGCGCCGTTGTTGACGACGCTGGCTGAAACACTTGACTCGTTCGTGGAGATCGGGCTGGGTTACCTGAGCCTGGACCGGCCGTCGGGGACACTGTCGGGTGGTGAAGCTCAGCGAACCAAGATGATTCGCCATCTAGGGTCCTCTCTCACCGACATCACGTACGTGTTCGACGAACCCACGACTGGCCTTCATCCCCACGACATCGCGCGTATGAACGACCTACTGCTGCAGTTGCGTGACAAGGGAAATACGGTGCTTGTCGTCGAGCACAAGCCGGAGACGATCGTTATTGGCGATCACATCGTCGATCTCGGCCCGGGCGCAGGCGCCGCGGGCGGAACTGTCTGCTTCGAGGGCACCGTCGACGGATTGCGGGCCAGTGACACGGTCACGGGACGTCATTTCGACGACCGAGCTGCAATCAAAGCGAGCGTGCGAAAGTCAACGGGCGCAATGGAAATCCGCGGCGCAACCTCGCACAACTTGCAGAACGTCGACGTCGATGTGCCACTCGGTGTGCTGGTCGTGGTGACCGGCGTGGCTGGTTCGGGGAAGAGTTCGTTGATCCATGGCTCGCTCGCGAAGCGGGAGGGTGTGGTGTCGATCGATCAGGGCGCGATCCGCGGTTCGCGTCGGAGTAACCCGGCAACGTACACCGGTCTGCTCGATCCCATCCGGAAGGCATTTGCCAAGGCCAACGGTGTGAAGCCGGCGCTGTTCAGCGCCAACTCCGAGGGTGCCTGCCCCACTTGTAACGGCAACGGCGTCATCTACAGCGATCTGGCGATGATGGCCGGCGTTGCGACGGTGTGTGAGGAGTGCGAGGGAAAGCGGTTCCAGGCCGACGTCCTGGAGTACAAGTTCGGTGGGAAGGACATCAGCGAAGTGCTTGCGATGTCGGCCGCCGAGGCCGAAGAATTCTTCGGAGACGGTGAGGCGAAAACCTTGGCCGCACACAAGATTCTGGTGCGACTCGTGGACGTGGGGCTCGGCTATCTCACCATCGGCCAGCCGCTCACGACACTGTCGGGTGGTGAACGTCAGCGGATCAAGCTTGCCACGCACCTGGCCGAGAAGGGCGGCGTGTACGTACTCGACGAGCCGACCACAGGCCTTCACCTGGCTGACGTCGAGCAGTTGCTCGGCCTACTGGATCGACTCGTCGACTCCGGTAAGTCAGTGATCGTCATCGAGCATCACCAAGCGGTCATGGCACACGCAGACTGGATCATCGATATTGGTCCCGGTGCCGGTCATGACGGTGGACGGATCGTGTTCGAGGGCACGCCGAGCGATCTTGTCGCTGATCGCTCAACCCTGACCGGCCAGCATCTCGCGTCGTACGTAGGCGCCTGATCACAACGATTCGACCCGCTTTGTCCTGATCCACAAAATCAGGACAAAGCGGGTCTTTCGTGCCTAGGCTCGAAACAACCGGGCCGACGCACTGGGCAGGGGCCTGCTCTGGAGTTCGCATGACGACTTCACACAGCCCTATCGCAGGGTGGGCAATCGCCGCAACAGTAATGACGCTGGTCCTTGCCGGGTGTTCATCGTCGATCGACACCACCGGACCGACCGTGCTCACTACGTCGACCATCGACAGTCGGGGCGGGATCCCGCGCGGCTACCCGACCGAAACTGACGTCACCTCGCCGTTGGTGATCTCGGCGCTCGGGCCGAATCCGATCCCTGTCACCGGGACCGACGGAATGCTGCACGTGGCCTACGAGATCGAAGTGCTGAACTTCTCGCCGCGACCCGCAACCATCACAAAGATCGAAACGCTGGCCGGGGGACCGGACGGGACCGTCGTATCGACCCTTGATCAGGGCCAAGTATCTGCGCGTTCGATTCTGGTAGGGAACTTTTCCTGGGCACCGTTCACCGAGATCCCGGTGGGGCGCACTGTGCTGATAGTGCTCGACGACGAATACGAGAGCCCCGACGATGTTCCGTCTGTGGTGACCCATCGACTGACTGCGACGTTCGGCCAAGCAACGCCGGAGGACGCTGCCACTGCGGCACGATATCCCGATAACGTCACGCAGTTCGGCGGAACAGTGATGACCAGTACAGACTTGCCGGTGGTTATCGGTCCGCCACTAGCCGGCGACAGTTGGGTGGTCGGGGACGGTTGCTGCGGGCTCTCGCAGCATCGCGCCGGGATGATGGCGGTCGGTGGCAGGATCAACGGCACCGAGCGATTTGCCGTCGACTGGCTGAGGATCGACCCGGATGCAGGTCCGCTCATCAGGTCGCGTGGTGACGGATCAAAAAATGAGGACTACTTCGCCTACGGCGCGCCTCTGCTGGCGGTGGCCGACGGTACCGTTGTGGCTGTGGTGGCGGGCGAGAATGATCAAGTGCCGCAACAAGTTCCGACGGACATGCCGTTCGATCACTTGGGCGGCAATTACGTCATCATCGACATCGGCGACGGAAACTACGCGTTCTATGCCCACCTGAAACCGGGATCGGCGACTGTGAATGTAGGGGATCTGGTGACCATGGGTCAGGTGATCGGGAACCTCGGCAACTCGGGAAACAGTTCAGAGGCGCATCTGCACTTCCACGTGTCACGGGCGGCGGTGCCGCTGTCCGGCGACAACGTGCCCTACGAGATCGACAGCTTCACATTTGTCGGATCGGTAGATACGGGCGCTCTGGTCGAGGGACCGAACGAGGGCGACCGCACGGACCAGTTGCCGCTCGACGGGGCAGTCGTCAACTTTCCACCTCTGCCCTGATTTCCAGAGTCGTGAACATCCCCGTTCCATCAGCGCATTTCGGTCTACTGTGAGTCGATGGGGCGAAGGAGCAGGTACGTTGCAATGGTGCTGTCGATCGGGACGTTGGCGCTGACCGGTTGTGCGTCGAATACTGACGAGCCGAAGACTTTTACCGCCATGGTGACCGTCATCGGGGACGCAGAACGAGCCGATCCGGAATCCGGACAGTGCATTGTCGGAACAATCCCGGTCGCGCCGAACGACCTGATATTCGTTGATGGAGGAAGTGGGGCCGCATCGACAAGGTCTGTGCTGGAAGTCGACTCCGTGGAACAGAATGCTGACGGCACCGGTACCTGCACGTATGTGGCGCGCTTCGACGCCATCCCCGCGAATCAACGCAACTACTCACTCACGGTGAGCAGTTCAGCGCCCCACAGGGGGAGTTTCACGTCGTCGGACTTCACCTCGGACGAACTCGAGAAGGGCGCGACGATCCACCTTCGAGCGCCCAAGCCTGAACCCTGATCCGATCTCTCGCCGGTAGCGCTTGCAGATTATGCGGGCGCCGAACGTCCTGGTCTCGATCAGGTCGAGCGGGACTTCACCGGCGACTGGCGGCACCCGTGATGTCAGTCTGACCACTGCCGCGGTGGGATACTGCGGATCATGAATTGGAAGAGCCCCACCGAGACAGGATGGTCGGTGCGTATCGCGGCGGACCACTCGTCCGTCGCGATAGTCGATCCTGCAGGAACCGTTCGCGCCGAACTCTTTCCAGCCGCAGGCGACGAGTTCAACGCGCATTTCGGCAGGTTAAAGCGGGAGACGCTGGCCGAACGGATTGATCGATTCGGCCCGGCACTGATCAAGGGCAAGCCCGCCACCTTGCGATTCCCGGACGGCACGGATGTGAGCGTTACGGACCAGAAGCGTCATGGGATGCGGCGCAGGAACAAACTCTGCCAAGTTGAGGTGGCTGGGCGCCACTATCGGTTCGAACATTCCTCAGGTCGAAAGGCAGCAGCACGGCGCGACGGAATCGAGTTGGCTCGGTACGTGCGTGCGCGTGGACTTCGTGCGATCGATGTGTCACGCAAGAGTTCGTCCGCAACAGACGACATTGACGAGTGCGTCTTGACGCTGTTTCAGAAGGTCATCTTGCCGGGGCGTGAAGGTGCATTTGGCGAGATCATGTCCGGCCTCAGTATCTGATCAGATCAGTAACGACTTTCAGGAATTGCGCGGCACCGGTGCATCACCTGATCAAGGGGTGAATCGCCTACAGCGATTCACTTTGGGCTGCACGTGATTTGGTCGACTTGCGGACCCTCCAGCTACCCTTCCGAATCTCTCGCCGCCCTGACCGGGATTGCCGTCGGCGGGACGGGCAGCGTGTCCGCAGGGCACCGACCCACGCACTCTTCGGTCTTGACATCGCCGAGTCTCGGCGTGTCCGCGCTGCCGGATGCATGACGCCCCTCTCGATATTCTGCGAGGGGCGTCAACGTGGTCTAGTCGATCGTGATGACGGTTTTGCCAATGAGCTTGCCGCTCGCGGCTTCTTCGTGGACGGCTCGTAGCTGCTGCAGTGGCCGGTGATCGACCACGGTGAGTTCGAGGCGGCCCTCGTCGAGGCGGGACACCATGTCTGCCAGGTGGGAGCCGTTGGGCGTCACCCATACGCTCGCGGTTCGCACCGAGCGCTTGTCGTCGGCGGGCACGGCCCCGGCGGAGCTGACCGCGATACCGCCGTCGACAACGAACGGGGTCAGCTTCGCAAGTCCGTCCGCATCCAAACGCACGTGATTGACGACCACGTCGAAAGGCCCGCCGATGGCGGCAGGGCCCGCATCTAGGTCCAGCGGGCCGACAACCTTCGTGGTGCCGTAACCGTGTAGACGAACGGCGTGCTGCGGTCCGTCGACGGCGGTGACGGTAGCGCCGGCGTCGACCGCAAGCTGGACGACGAGGCTGCCCACCGCGCCACCGGCTCCGTTGACGAGCACGCTCTGCCCTTTCTGGATGTCGGCCAGTTCGATGGCGGCCTGCCGGGCGGCGAGGCCGGCGAGTGGAAGGGCTGCGGCATCGGTCAGGGTCACAGTGCTGGGCGCCGCGGCGAGGAGATCGGCCGCGATCACCGCGTACTCTGCCGCACCGCCATGCTGGTCCAGGGGAAACATGCCGACGACGCGATCGTCGACCTGCAGTCGGCTGACCTCAGCGCCCAGCTCGACGACAGTGCCCGCAACGTCCAGGCCGGGCGTGATCGGCATTGAGGTGGGAATGGCTTCTGCGAGCACCCCTAGGCGGATGTGGTCGTCAACCGGGTTGAACGATGTGGCGGCGACTTTGACCAGAACCTGGCCGAGACCGGGTGCGGGGCGTGCCACTTCCTCTTCTCGCAGAACTTCGGTGCCGCCGAACTGGTGATAGCGAATCGCTTTCATGGACTCTCCTGGTGTGTGTAGTTGCCGGGTCGAGCACTGAGCAGGGCCGCCCGCCTTGACTATTCGGTCGTGCATCCAGCCGTCGTAACAAGGCGCTCGACGGGTGCCGACTGCCGCGCCTGACTTGCCTAGGCAAGTGAAAATAGAATGACTGACTTGCCTGGGCAAGTCAAATGACTGTGAAGGATGTAGGCTTTGACACCATGACAACTTCGCCGCGATGGCTTGACGAAGACCAGCAAGCGGTGTGGCAGGACCTGCTTACCGTCGTCATCGCTCTGCCAACGTTGCTCGATCGGCAATTGGAGCAGGACGCCGAGACATCGAACTTCGAGTACAGCGTGCTCGCGCGTCTGTCGATGGCCGCCGACCTGACGATGCGACTCAGCGACCTGGCTGCGCAGTGCGACAGTAGTCAGCCCCGAATGTCGAAGCTGATGGTCCGTTTCGAGCAGCGCCAGTGGGTCACTCGCCGCCCAGACCCAGATAACGGGCGCTACACACTTGCAACGCTGACCGAGGCCGGGCTCCAGAAGGTTGTCGACAGCGCGCCCGGCCACGTCGAACGCGTGCGAGAGCTGGTCTTCGACCCACTCAGTGCGGCGCAGCAGCGCGCTCTCGGCACTGCGCTCGCCCGCATCGCAACCACGGTGCGTCAACAACTGAACGGCACCGAACCTGAAACCGGTAGTCTCCGCTCTCAGGCGTAGCTCCGCTCCGTAAGGCCGCACGATCGTGGTACCGCGAGAAGTCGAATCCTTGCCCCAGTGCAGCACTCTCCGCCGATCTCGGTGACATGGCAGGTTGGCTCGTCCGGCGACCGCGCTCGGACGAGCAGTGGAGGATAAAGACTCACGGATGTCAGATTGATTGATCTGCAATAGATTTCGACCGGGTTTGTCAGATCAATCGCGGCGCCCTTGGCGACGCTGGTGTCTGGGCTTTGCAACAGCAACTGCATCCAGGGAAACCGACAGTGGGCGACCTGAGCTCGTCTTCGGGGATTCGGTGGGTACTGAGTCCAGCGGCGGCAGGCGGAGTTTCGTTTGCGAAGCTGATAGAGGGACTCGAGGTGCCCGGCAGATTAGATCGCATCTCTCGATGAAACGGCTACGACTCGGTGAGAATGACACGATGGCAACCGAAGAACAGCGAGACAACCGATCGCCGACGAAATGGCTCAGTGCAGCATTCTGGACGCTCATCCTGGTGTTCGTGTATATCCTGCTCGGTTTCTTCGACTGGTGGACTGGCCTGGTGTTCGTAGTTGCCGGGGTCGCGCTCACCTACTTCTGGTGGAGAAAGGTTCGGCGCAGTGAGTCTTCGGTTCTGTTCGGTTCCACGTGCGCGTGCTTTGCCGCCTTGGCGCTGGTCACGAGCGGAGCAGCGGTACTCGCACCCCTTTCCGCCTCGGTAGACAGCGTCGGGTCGCGCATGGTGGACTGCGGTTCCGTGATCGACCCGGTGCCGGAAAGGGAGCTGAGAGTGACGACTTCGGGCTCGAGTGAAACGGTGAAGCAGTCCCGGCCGGATGTATCGCAGTCCTCACTACAGAGGATGTGCTCGGATCGGCTCGGCTACCGAGGTAGTCGAGCGGCAGGACTGACCTTGGTCGGACTCCTCCTCGCAGCACGCGCAACCGGGCACCTCATTGCTCCGACCGAGTCGCGAACAGGTGATGCCAAGACCCACCATTTCTGACGTTCACAACGGCGTCGAATTGGCGCCGGAGGCAGTCGCGAATACACCGACCGAATCTCACAGCGCGATCTGAGTGCTGGTTTTGGGCGTCCAAGATTGCGGAACGGGAGCCGTTCAGTGTCGGGGCGTGCCTTTGTATTCGGGGGTGAATGGCCGACTATTTGTCAGGGATAATGAGCGGATGAGCCTGAGCGTATGCACCGATGTGTCGGCATCCGATTGGTTAGTCGGGCAGGATATGCCGTGGTACCAACTGTCGGCCAAGGGGCCGGTCGGATTTCCGGCATATGCAAGGCTTCGATTCCTTCCCGACGTTCCTTCCGAGGTCCAGACGACAACGGATCTGGGTTTTGCGGAAAGTTGGTATGTGGAGAACCCCGGGCAGTTCGCAACCGTCCTGGAATTACTATCCGGTTACACCTCCACGCCGGATAACTGTTATTTCTGCTTGTGGGACGGCTGGGGATGTGAGGTCATCGGCGATGACATTCCGATGGTGAGGATCCCCAACCGTGACTACTGGCTGTTCCGCGGTGCATTGACGGATTGGGATGACTGGGGCCACGATGTCCAGTTTGACCCGAGGGGTGCGTCCGACGCTGACCCGGCGTTCATATGGCCGGCGGATCACGCTTGGTGTGTCGCAAACGATGTCGATCCCGACTTCGCAGTGATCGGCGGACCGGCCGAAGCGATCGAACTGCTCATCGCGGATCCGCGCATCGACGCGGTAACCGTTGCCCCGTACACCCCCGCGGATCCAAATCGGTACCACTGAATTTCATTGTGTGGCAAGAGAAATGGTCCGTCTGGTCGGTGTCCGAAACGCAGGCTGAATCGATTGACCATTGATCGCGGGGGAGTGGGATCTCGGAGTCTCTGGACTCGGTGTCCCATTGTCCTCGTGCAGGGGATCGAGGCATAAAGCGCCGCGACAATCTTGCGAGTGACACGGGGTTCGACCGCAGCGTCGTGCGAGCGGGGACGACTTGTTGACGTCGTTTCCGATGGATTCCGGGGATGGTTGCAGCGCTGTGGTTGGTTGCCGGACAGCGAGATCGAAAGGGCAGTGCTGGCGTGCCGGCCTCGGTTCATCGCCGGCACTGTCGTTTCGGTACCAGTGCTCCTTGTGCGAGGTAATCTCCCGTATATGGCTGTTGCACATCTGGGTTCGATAACACTCGACTGTGATAACCCCGAGACTCTCGCGGCCTTCTGGCGCGATTTACTCGACGGAGAAATCACTTACTCCAGTGAGAAGTTCGTTGTCGTGAAGATCGCGCAAGGATTGTTGACGATGATGCGAGTTTCGGATCACCTCGAGCCGTCCTGGCCCGGAAGTGCGGTGCCGAAACAACTTCACCTGGACCTCGTCGTCGCTGATCTGGATGCCGCGGAAGCTGAAGCTGTTCGACTTGGAGCGCGAATCGCTTCCGAACAATTTGCGCCCGAGCAATGCCGCGTACTCCTCGATCCCGCGGGTCATCCGTTTTGTCTGAGCCTTCCTCAGAATTTTTCGAGAGTCGGAGGATGAGATCGGTGGGGAAGAAGTACGACGAAAACGGCGCACAGCATGTTCTGGACATGGCCGATGCTGAGCCGCGCTGCTCCGATGAACTGGGCCGGAAACAATCACGGTTGTGCACGCAGTAAAGAATCAACGACCATCGCCGCGATGGTTCGTGGTTCTCATCGCGTTGATGCCCATCTTGCCAATCGTTGGGTTGCTTGCAATGCGGTACAACCAGCCGGAATTGCTGTCTTCGATGACCCGCCCCGATGAGCTTCTCGTCGGGGGATTGCTGACATTGCTGCTAGGTGTCAGTGGGCTGTCATGGATGATTTCAACGCTTCGCATCGTGGGTGAGGATCGACGTTGGTCATGGTGGATTACCGTCGCGCCCGCTGTAGTGACGGCTGGCGCACTTGTGTATCTAACGGTGCCGACGTAGCGACCCTGTCGAGCGCAGTCCCCGAACGCTAGGACTGCGTAAACACACAGAAGTTCAGAGCAATGGCCGACATTCGGTGGCGGTGGTATGTGTTTCTCTGATGTAGATCTCCCATATCCTGAGCCCAGGTGGGCGCATCCGGAACGCGTCCGATCCGAAGCCTGCACCGGTGCAGTCGAGATTTCCTTTCCCGAACGCAACTGTGCGATAGGCTGCGTTGTGGCAGTCGTCCACTAACACTGTGGAACGCGCTATAGCGCTGGCCCTTCTATTGGAGCCCTCGAGCGCACATTCCCTGACGACAATTCCCTGACGACAAGCGGATCGCATGCTCTTTCCCCGACTCGTCTCTCCGCTCCGGACATTTCGCGTCACCCTGAAACGGATCGCTGCCTTGCATACCCCAGTCCGACTGACACATGGCGACCTAGCTTGACTATCCACACAACAGAATCGAGTGAAACCTTATGCCCATCAACATAATTACTTCCGGAACGGAGCGGTCGATCATCGAGAATATGCTCGACCAGAGTCGTGAGGCACTGATCGAGACTGTTCGGGGCCTGTCTGAAGCTGACTCCCGCCGACGGCTCGTCTCATCCCTGACGACGCCGATCTCGTTGATCAAGCATGCCGCTGCCGCGGAACGGATCTGGTTCCAACGGTTTTGGGCAAAACTCGGCGAATCCGAATGCGATGGGTACTCGCGCCGGGACGAGGGTACTTTCGCTGTCGCAGACGACGAGTTGTTGACAGATGTCATCGCCGAGTTCGAGCGCGCAAGCCAACGGTCACGCGTGATTGTGTCGGGCTTCGACCTTGACGACACCATGGACAACCCGCGTGAGGGGAATGTCAGCATGCGATGGACGCTGCTCGCCATGACCCAAGAGTTCGCCAGACATGCAGGTCACGGCGATATCCTTCGTGAACAGATCGAAAAACCGATACTGCGACAGCCGAATTCGTGACAATTCGCGCAGACGGAAGTTCCGTACTTCGCCAGCCGCGCGAGTCGTCGGCAGCCTCACGCGCTGGGCGGGCATACGCGTTGAGCGGTCGGAGTTCGTCATCTGAGTATTCGTTCGAACACCGTAACGCTCAACCAGTCGGCGTCGAAATCGCGCCGGCCGATCTCGCGTCCTGCGCTGCGCTGTGGCAGGAGACTGATTGGCCGCAGGTTTCTCACAGCAAACGTCCAGGTTCTTCGCGGAGGGTGTGCAGGATTGCCGAATACCTTTTGTGTCATGACGATTCACAGTTCTCAGAGTTCTCCCGCGGCCAAACATGGTCGCCGCCGCATGGCCCTAGTGTCTGCGCTGTTGGCCGGCGGTCTGATCCTGGGCGGGTGTGCCGCCGAGACGACCGCCACCAGCTCGACTACCTCGGTGTCAGTCGCTGACGTCGAGACCGTAGATTCGGCGACCACCACGGGCGATTCGAGTGCCACGGCCGAGACCATCACCAGCACCGCCGAAGCGGCTGAGGCATTTCTGCAGACTCTGTCGAGTGAGCAGCGCGAGCAGGTGACGTACGCGTACGACGACGAGACCAAGACCACGTCGTGGTCGAACTTCCCGGTGACGTTCGTCGACCGTGCCGGGCTTAACATCTCCGAGTTGACCGGCGAGCAGCAAGCGGCGGCGTTGAAGGTGCTCGAAGCTCTCCTCAGCGATGAGGGATACGAGACCGTCACCGGCATTATGGGCGGCGACGAGTTCCTGCACGATAACAGCAGTGCGACCGAGGAATCATTGGGCCAGTACTACATCGCGTTCTTCGGCGACCCGTCGGATTCGGGCACATGGGAGCTTCAATTCGGTGGCCACCACCTCGGTATCAACGCCACCATGGACGGCGCCGCTGACTCCATTACCTTCGCCCCGACGCACCTCGGTCTTCAGCCCGCTGTCTACACGGACTCCGACGGTAACGAGGTACAACCCTTCGCAACCACCTATGAAACCGCATTCGCGTTCTACGACAGCTTGACGGAAGAGCAACAGGCTCAGCTCTATCAGAGCGAGAGCGTATCCACCATGGTGTGTGCGCCGGGGAGCACCTGTGATTACCCCACTGGAACGGGTATTGCCGGCTCTGACCTGACGGAGGAACAGAAACAACTTCTGCTCGACGTGATTGCGAACTGGGCGGGCCTGGCCGACGAAGAGACGACGTCGGAGCAACTCGCTGCCATCGAAGCCACCTTGGACGAGACATACGTGAACTGGTCCGGGGCAACCGAATACGACATGACGCAAGGGGGCGGAATCTACTTCCAGATCTCCGGCCCGAATGTGTACATCGAGTTCGCTAACCAGCAGGGATCGGCCGGCGCTGATGTCGCGGGATACACAACCTCGGGTTGGGGTCACATCCACACCATCTACCGAGACCCCACCAATGACTATGCCAACAGTGTTACGCAGCAGGAAGCTTCCGGCATGGTCGGCGGGGGAGCGCCGGCCGGATCGATGGGCACCCCGCGGAACGGAGGCTGACTCTGGGAATTGAGCGTTAGCAAGGGATCGCTCAACCCCTCGCTTCCGGGCCTATGTACTGTCGACCGTTATGTGAGTGTTAGCCTACGCTAACCTAAATCCTGACGTGATGGTGAGAACCCACTCGCCACGCAACGGCCTCAACGAAGTGGGCCACCAGGAAGACCGAGCGCCTAACGGAGACGACGCAATGAGCATTCAGACGGACTACGACCTCGATGAGTCGAGAGACGAGGACGCCGGTCGCTATCAACAAACCGCCGCGCCGCGCCGCGGCGTTCATTGGCCGACAGTCGCGGTTTCCACTTGTGCGGCAATGGTTGTTGGGATTGCGATCCCCGGACTCGTTCTGTTTGGCATGAACCTCGGCGACCAGGAACGTCAGGTGGTCGTGACCATGGCTTCTCCGGCGGGGGCCGGCACCGCAGGCTCGACCGCCGCTGCGGCCAACGACGGCGTCGCCGTGCTCGAACCTCAGGCTCCGGTTCCGGCGGCCACCCCCGCACCTGCAGCGTCGGCGGCGGTCAGCGCCCCGGTAGCGGGCGCAGCACCTGCCTCGACCAGCGCCCCAGCAGCGAGTGCCGCCCCTGCGGTTTCATCGGCATCCGAGGGGCCGTCGACGCCCGACATTGCCGAACTGAACAGTCAACTGCAGCGCGGACTCAACTCGGCGACAAGTGACGCGGATGTCGCCTCGGCGCTCGAAGGCGGCGCGGCCGGCGTACCCACCGTGCGAGCTGTGGGAAGTGCCTTGAACATCGCGGCCGGAATCTATCGCTGGGATCTCACGGACCCCGTCACAGTGACCGACGAGGTGGCGCGCGCCCAGCTCGTGACCTCGTTGCCCGGCTCCGCGCCGGGACAAGCGACACTCAAATGGTATTGGATAGACGGGCAGTGGAAATTGAGTAACGACAGTCTCTGTTTCCTGGCGCATCGCGCTATGGCTACGTGCACCGTTCCCGGCAATCCCGGCGGACCGAATGGACACCCGCTGTGAAGCGCGCACTCTCCGCAGCGTTCGTTGCCCTCGCACTTCTCCTGACCTCGTGCGGCGGGAACTCCCTCGACACTGCCGACGGGGAAACAGTCACCGTCACAGGAAAATTCGGTGAAGCGCAGGTTCCGCTCGGCGCCGAGCGAGTGCTCCCGTTGTCGCCGCAGGACGCAGACATGGTGATCTCGATGGGTGTCGCGCCCATCGCACTGCCCACTGATACGAACATCCTCGTCTCGACGAACGGCGTGGGGGCGTGGCCCTGGCAGGTCGACGCGTTGGCGGACATGGGATATCAAGTATTGCCGCCGAACCCCGGTGGTGGCGTCGACGCGCTGCTGTCCGCCGGTGACAAGGAGATTCCGACACTGCTGTTCGAGGGTGACCCGCAGTCGTACGTCGAACAAATCGTTGCGCTCGATCCTGACGTCATTGTCGCCACCGGTCAGTGGAGTCTGAATGAGCGTGCCTATGAGCAGCTTTCGAGTATCGCCCCGGTCGTGCATTTCGATGAACAGGCCAACGTGGAACCGTGGCAGGATTCGACGCGCAAGATCGGCAAGGCGCTCGGCAGAGAGGATGAAGCCGCGGACGCTGTCGGATCGGCCGAGGCTGATCTGGCCGCAGTCCGGGCTGCTCACCCCGAATTCGAGGGCGTGAATTTCAACGCAGTGATCGGAGACCTGAACGGGCAGTTGTACATCCTCGCCGGTGAGGATCGCGGTATCGGAATGCTTATGAAGGACTTGGGTTTCCAGCTGACCGACTGGGCGCAGACGGTGCCGACGGACGCTGACGGGCGAGGAGTGATCAGCTACGAGTACGTCGCCCAACTCGACACCGACATCGCCGTTGTCATTTCACCTGCGGGGGACATCGACTACATGCGCGACAACGAGCAGTGGCGCAATTTGTCTGCGGTCCAACGCGGATCGGTTGTGTCGATCGCCCGCAACTCCGGAGTGCCGAATGCCCTTGGCTTCCCGTCCCCGATCTCGCTGCCTTGGGGCGCGGACCGAATCACCAACGCGCTGAGCACCGCAGTCTCACGTGCTTCGTGATCTAAGTGGACGTGAATCTGCAGGTGTAGACAGCGCATCGTAGCCCCGAGCCCGGGGGAGTCTTCTTACTTTGCAGTCGCAGTGTCGGAAGGGCTGGCAGAGTATCTGCCAGCCCTTCCGTTTGTGTTGGAAGTACTCGAGATCAGGTGGGCGGATTCCCTTTACGGCATGCTTCATTCACCGAGAACTGAAATCAGTCACGGACGGAAACATGAAATTTACCGAATTTAGTGCCACGGTCCGATCGACCCAACGGACACCAGAAACTACTCGCCTCACCAACCTTCCGCTCACCTCGCAACATCTAGGAGAAGGGGGGCGACTTTGCGCTGCGCCGTCAGAACGACCCGAACCCCACGATGCCGGCGACATCATCAGGGTTGAATCGGTGAAGCATCACCGAGTTGTTCTCGTTGCCGCCCACAGTGGTGACCATGCCGGCGTCATTGCGGAGCACGATGTTGACGTGTTGCCCGAAGGGGCTGGAATCGTCGTACAGAATCGTGTCGCCGGTCTTCAGTCGATAGTCCTGATCGAGCGGCACAAAGGTTCCGACGGATTCGTAGTACTCCTGCAAGGTGTAGACACCGGGGATTCGCCACGAACCGGAATTGGGGTTCGAATACGGCATGCCGATCTTGTTCATATTCCAGCTGACAAAGTCAGCGCACCAGGATTCTTCGACACCTTCGGCATACGTCGTGCCTGGCGCACCGGATTCCCATTCCTTCTCGAGCGTGGCCACCAGCTCGGACTGTGACTCACTGAGGGTGCTGTGATCGAGGGTGGGGAAGGCGTCGAGTGTTTCGCCGGCCAGCGCGTCGTTGCTACGGCTGACCCACCAGAATCCGCCGGCGATGACAATTGCCAGCACAGCGCAAAATCCGACCAGAACCACAAATCTGGATCTGGTCGGACTCGTCTCGGCGGGCATCACGTCACAATAGCGAACAATCGGTTTCTACTCGATCGGCGCTGCTGAGCGGTCGATTGTGGTGGCTAGCGGCTTCTCCTTCACGAAAAGAAGGAGAATGACCGCGGCAACCACCAGCGGAACCAAGTACATGAAGATCGGCGCCAGCGCGTCGTTGTAGGCGCCCACGATGATTTCGCGGATTTGATCCGGCAATTTCCAGAGGATTCCCGGAGTCAGTGAGTTCTCCTCTCCGCCGACACCACCGCCGCCGGCTGGCAAGCGCTCTGCAAGCAGATTGGACAACCGCGATGCGAAGAGGCTGCCGACGATCGCGCTGCCCAATGACGCGCCGATCTGGCGGAAGAAGTTGTTCGACGCGGTTGCGGTACCGACTTCGGCTGCAGGGAAGGTGTTTTGAACGATCAGGATCAGAATCTGCATAACCAGACCGAGGCCGACGCCCATGATGGCGATATAGATCCCGAACACGACTAGAGATGTCGACGGAGTCAGTCTGGAAAGCAGAACCAGAGAGACGGCAACGATGGACGTGCCGACAATCGGAAAGGCTTTGTAGCGCCCGGTCTTGCTGACGATCTGTCCCGAACCGATGGAGGACACCAGGAGTCCTGCCATCATCGGAATCATCATCAGACCGGCTTCGGTGGCGTTCTTGCCGGTCACCATCTGAATGTAGGTGGGGAGGTAGGCGAGAGCGCCGAACATCGCGATTCCGATGATCAGTCCGGCGGTTGTGGTCAGGACGAAGTTGCGCTCCGAGAACAGGTGCATGGGAATGACAGGTTCGGTTGCTCGTCGCTCGACCATCACAAAGCCGATTGCGCTGACGATACTGCCGATAATCAGACCGATGATGACGGCGGAATCCCAGTCGTAGGTGTTGCCGCCCCACGTCGTGAACAGGATCAAACAGGTTGCAGAAGTGGCAACCAGGATCATGCCGAGGTAGTCGATGGACGGTTTGCCGAGCTTGGGTTTGGGTAGATGCAGGAACGCCGACGCACTGGCTATCGCGAGCAGACCCAACGGCACGTTGATCCAGAACGCCCACCGCCAACCGATGCCTTCGGTGAACCAACCGCCCAGGAGCGGACCTGCAACCGATGCGAGCGCAAAGACTCCACCCATCGCGCCCATGTAGCGGCCGCGCTGACGGGCTGGCACAACGTCGGCGATGATGGCCTGCGACAGCAGAATCAGGCCGCCACCGCCGAGTCCCTGAACTGCGCGGCCGGCGATGAGCGTGGTCATGTCGTGGGACAAACCGCCGATCACAGAACCGACGATGAAGATGCTGATCGCCCCGATGAACAGGCCTTTTCGGCCGATCAGATCGCCCATTTTTCCGTAGACCGGCATCATGATCGTCGACGCCAGGATGTAGGCGGTTGTCACCCACACCATGTGATTGACGCCGTTCAGTTCGCCGACGATGGTGGGCAACGCCGTGCTGAAGATCATCTGGTCGAGGGACGCCAGCAGCATCGTGATCATCAGGCCGACGAACACCAGGATGATGGATCGTTTGTCCGACGCGGTGTCTGGTTCGTCTGCGCTTGTTGATGCAACTTCTCGAGTGGACATGTGGCTCCTTGGTGACGAGAGCGGTAGACGAACTACTGGGTGGCCCCGAGGATGTGGGTCATTAACGTCAATGCGGGATCAACGAGTTCGGCTCGCGGACGATCTCTTTCGCTGTTCTGCCAGGCTCGGAACACATAGCGCATGGCGGCTCCGGCGATGATCACGGTGGCGGTGGCCTCGTCGGCCGCGGCCATATCGGCGGGTAGTCGACCGTGGGTTGGTCGTTCGAGTAGTTCCTCCGTGAGCATCCGGGTGAGCGTGTCCTCGAGTTCGTGGAACGTGGCCAGATGCTGTTGGAGCAAGGTCGGGTGTCGCTCGAACAATTGGCGTCGGTGGACGAGAAGATCAGGTCGTTGGTCCATGATCTTCATGGCTTCGGCGAAGACAGCCAGTGCTCCGTGCAGTGGGTCGTTCGGATGGGCGTCGAGTAATTCCGAGATCACCTCTGTGGGCGGGACGACTATCGCGATTCCGCCGACCGCTGCGTCCTTGGTGGGGAAGTAGTTGAAGAACGTGCGCGTGGACAGATCGCAGGCTTCGCAGATCCGTTCCACGGTCACCTCGTCGTAACCCAGTTCCAGGACGAGTTCGACGGCGGTGCGTTCGATCAGTTCGCGTGTGGCAATGCGCTTACGTTCTCGAAGACCTGGTGTTTCGCTACCCATGCCTCCAATAATTGCACAGAGTGCAAACTTTCATTAAGTGCAAAATATTGACCAATAACTGGTTATGAAGTGCAAAAGTTGGGTAGCCGGGGCGGCGGATAGGCTGATCGCGTGGAAGACACCTTGCCGCCGTGCCCCGAATGCTCCAGTGAGTTCACCTACGAGATGGGTGCGCTCATGGTGTGCCCCGAATGCGCACACGAGTGGGCGCCGGAAGAATCGGCCGCCGAAGAAGACGGCGTCATCAAGGACGCCGTCGGAAACGTACTCACCGACGGCGATACCGTGACTGTCATCAAGACGCTCAAGGTCAAGGGCAGTCCCACCGGTATCAAATCCGGTACGAAAGTGCGAAACATCCGTCTTGTCAAGGGGATCGGTGATCACGACATCGATTGCAAGGTCGACGGTATCGGCCCGATGCAGCTGAAGTCGAGCGTCGTCAAGAAGGTCTGACGAACCCCGTCAGATATGGGAGGCTCCGTCGGCGATTCGGGATCGCTCGGCCATGCCGTCACTTTTCGCGATGACGTACACCAGGCCCGACACAAAGGGCACGAGGAGCAGGAAGCACACCCAGAGAGCGCGCATCCAACCCGATGTCTGACGGTCCCGGAAGAGGTCGGCGCTGATCTCGAACAGCAGTACCAGGTAAGACAGCAGCGCGAGCGAGATCACGCTGAGCCAGAAGACCGTCCAGAACGAATCCATGTGCCGCACTCCCGGGATTAGTGGTTGGTGTTCCCGCTTCGGCTGCGGAATTCGTTGACGGCAGCGTCAATGGTCGGGAAGAAATGAGTCGCATCGAATCGGTCGCCGACGCCGAATCTGATGAGTTTGTCTTTGATCGGCCCCTTCATCTCGGCAAACGCCAGCCGGATACCTTTGCCTTCGAGGTACGTGTCGAGGTCGACCAATTCGTCGACTGCAGTGGTGTCGAGGCCGGTAATCGGCTCTGCTGCAATGACTACCCATTCGACGGGCGTCGGCGCGTCGGCGACTACGGAGCGTACGTACTCGTCGAAGATCTCCCCGTTCGCGAAGAAGAGTGGAGCGTCGAATCGCACCAGGACCAGCCCGGGAATGCGCTGTCCGTCGGGATGTCGTTCGACGTCGTGAAATCCTTGGAGGTGCGCGATCTCCACGAGTTCGGTGCGATGTGGCTGCCAGACTTGCGCTACCACCGCGACAAACGACAAGCCGATCGCCACAAGAATGCCCTGGAGTACCCCCACGAGTGCAACGCCGAGAAATGCTGCGACAGCGAGGCCGAACTCCACGGTGCTCATGCGCCACATCCGGACCATTCCGCCCACGTCGATCAGAGCGCAGGCCGCGACGATGACCACGGCTGCGAGGGTCGCGTCGGGTAGGTACGCGGTGAGGCCTGGGGCGACGAGGACAAAGACCAGCACGGCGAGTGCGCCGACAACTCCCGCCAATTGTGTATGGGCACCGCTTTGTTCGGCTACCGGTGTTCGGGAGCCACTCGCCGAGATCGGGAATCCGCCGAACAGTCCGCCCGCCACATTGGCGACGCCGATTGCCTTCATTTCGGTGCTGCCGTTCACGTCCTCACCGTGCCGGGCAGCAAAGGTGCGGGAGAGAACGCCGGTGTCGGCAAATGCAATCAGAGCGATACCGGCCGCAGGTCCGATCAGGTGCCCGACGTCCTGCCAGCTGACGCCGCCGACAGAGGGCAGGGGGAGACCTTCAGGGAGGGCGCCGACCATCCCGATGTCATCGGTGAGGCCGGCAGCGGCGGACAAGATGATTGCGCCGACGACGGCCACCAGGACTCCGGGGACGACGGGGACCCAGAGTCGGAACGCGATGATGACAGCAAGCGAGCCGATTCCGACAGCGGCAGCGACGGGATCGATGTCCCCGCCCACCACGGACTTTCCGATCTCACCTACTTCACCGAGCAAGCCGGACGCGTCGACGGAGAACCCCAGCAGTTTGGGAATCTGACCGACGACAACGACAAGGGCGATGGCATTGAGGTAGCCGAGTCGGATGGGTTTCGAGAGCAGTTCGGTGACAAAACCGAGGCGCAGGAATCCTCCGATCAGGAGAATGAGCCCGACCAGGATGGCCAAGACACCGGCCAGCGCGAGCGCGTTGTCTTCGTCGCCGACGATGGCCAGTGGCAGAATCGCGGCAGCGATAAGTGGTGCGAGCGACGAGTCTGGTCCCAGCACTAGGATTTTCGACGGTCCCACCAGGGCGTATGCGAGGAGCGGCACGATGGTGGCGTACAGACCGGCGTATGCCGGAAGTCCCGCGGCTTCGGCGTACCCCATGCCGGCCGGTATCAGCAGGGCGGTGAGGACAAGGCCGGCTGTGATGTCGGTGCGCAGCCATTCACGGTGGTATCCCCGGGCGGTCGCGATCCCCGGCAGTCGACCTAGACCCTCTGTCCACGACATTTCTCGATTCCTTCCCGTCGCAGCCACAAAGCTCAGATATCCGTCAAATCAGTCACCCTGTCGGTACGACGAGTGTGCATCATCGCGCGTGAGCACGCTGTGGGGCGACCGCAGATGTGGCGGGAATAGGGGACGGCTGCACGAGGCGTCGGCGTCGGATCGCCTTGTCCAACTCCACGACGATCGGAATGATCAGCGACCATCCGAGGCAGACGAGCCACTGGCTACCCGTCAGCGAGGTGGTCATGAGGAGATCCTGGAGTACCCCTGCCTCGACGGCGAACACGGTAACCACGGTGGGTATCGCCAAGATCTTGAGGGCTCCGAGCACCGGCGGAATGAGGCCGGATTCCGGATCACGACGCATAGTCAGGCCGGCGAAGATGGAGCCCAACGACAGCACCACAAACGCCATGGTCATGGGAATATTTGCCTCGGTGGTACTCATCTCGCCTGGGGCGAGCAGCATCGCGGCAAGTGTGACGGCAAACTGCAGGATGCCGTAAGCCAGCCACTGTATGACTGCCCTTCGATTGGCTATCGGCGTCTTGGGATCTCGGGGTGGTTTCTTCATCAGGTCCGGGGGCGGCGGGTCGAGCATGATGACCGCAACAGGGAACAGGGTGATGAAGAAGTGCTGGAACAGCACCATCAGCGGGGTGAGCGCGACACCTTCGTTGATATTGAAAATGCTCGCTGCCAGGAAGAGCAGAACCAGCGAGAACAATTTCGACATCTGGTAGCGAATGTAGGACACGATCTTGCCGTAGATATTGCGTCCCAAGCTGATTGCGGTGATGAGGGTCCCGAAGTTGTCGTCGGTGAGCACCATCTTGCCCGCCTGTTTTGTCACTTCGCTGCCTGATCCCATCGCCACACCGATGTCCGCTTTCTTCAGTGCGGCGGCGTCGTTAACGGCATCACCGGTCATCGCGACAACCGCACCATCTTTCTGCATGATGTCGACCAGACGCAGTTTGTCCTGCGGGGTGACGCGGCCGAATACATGCAGGTTCGGCATCGCGTTCGACAGGTCCTCGTCGGTCATGGCTTGAAGTTCGCCGCCTCCGATGGCGCCCGGTCCGAGTCCGAGTTCGGCTCCGATCGCTGACGCGGTGATCGCATGATCGCCGGTGATCATGCGGACATGGATGCCTGCCGTGTGGGCGGTGCGCACCGATTCGATCGCCTCCGGGCGAAGGGGATCGATGATGCCGGCCATGCCGACGAACGTGAGGTCCTCGACAAACGACATGGGGTCGGCCCCCACAGCTGACTCCTGTCCGTCGAGTCGTCGAACGGCAAACGCCAGTACCCGAAGGCCCTTCTCGGACATAGCCCGGTTTGCCGCTGTCAGTTCCTCACGGACCTCGTCGATCGGTACAGGCCGACGGCCAGGCAGGAACGCCGTGGAGCACCGAGCCAGGACCACGTCCGGACCACCCTTGACCAGTTCCACAAATTGGTTACCGCCGTCGACCTGGAGATGGTGGAACGTCGCCATGAACTTGTATGCGGAGTCGAAGGGCACCGTCGCGACCCGCGGATACGCCTTTCTGGTGAGTGGGGCGTCGACGCCGATCTTTGCCGCGAGTACAACGAGTGCTGCCTCGGTCGGGTCGCCCACAACCTCGCCGGCATCGGAGACGGTGGCGTCGCTGTCGAGGCACAGGCCGTACGCAAGCAGCGTGAAGTCCGGTGGCGCCTCGCCTGCGACCTGCGTGATTCTCCCGGTCTTGGCGTAACCCTCGCCCTCGACGGTGTACCACCGGCCGTGGACGTACAACGACCGTACGGTCATCTGGTTCATCGTCAGCGTGCCGGTCTTATCCGAGTTGATGGCGCTCGTCGCACCAAGGGTCTCGACGTCGGTGAGGTTTTTGACGACTGCCTTCGCGTCGGCCAATTGACGTGCACCATAGGCCAGCATCGCCTGGACGAAGGTGGGTAGGCCGGTCGGGATTGCGGAGACTCCCATCGCAATACCCAGCAGGAGAAGAGTTGTCAGGTCCTGGCCACGGATCACGCCGATAACCACGATGATCGTCACTGCGCCCCACGCGATGATGCCGAGCAGTTTGGTGAGCGAGTCGAGTTCGCGTTGCAACGGAGACTTGCCAGGTGCGACCGCCGACAGCATCGACGCGATCTGCCCGATCTGGGTATGCATACCGGTTTCGGTGACGACCATGGTGGCAGTACCGCGGGTGACCGAGGTGTTCTGGAACACCAGGTTACTTCGATCTCCCAGGGGAATGTCTGTGGTGCCCAGCGTCGTCGGGTCCTTCGGGATCGGTGCGCTTTCACCGGTCAACGCCGCTTCCTGAGTTTCCAAAGTGGTAGAGGTGAGGAGGCGTCCGTCGGCGGCGACGATATCGCCCGCTTCGAGTTCGACGATATCGCCAGGCACCAGCTCGGTGGCGTCGAGTTGGATCAGTGTCCCATCGCGGATTACCCGTGCTTGGGGCGTCTGCATTTTTGCAAGAGCATCGACGCTGGCTCGGGCTTTCACCTCCTGCCGGGTGCCGAGCACGATATTGAGCACGACAAGTACCGCAACCACGATGGCAGTGGGAATTTCACCGATGACAACGCTGACCACAGCCACCGCGACCAGCATCAGATTCATCGGATCCCTCAACTGCGCCAGCGCAATCGACCACATCGAGGGCGGTGGCGTCGACGCAATTTCGTTGGGCCCGTACTGACGACGACGGTCCACCGCGTCGTCGGCACGCAGCCCCGACTCCTGATCGGAAGTCAACGCTGCGACGACGGACTCCGCGCTCTGGGCATGCCAGGGCGTGTTGTCGGCTGAGTCTGAATGCGCTCGACTTTGCGGCGCAGCTTCCGTGGGGCTCATGTGCCGCACGTCCTTTCCCTGGGCAGGATTTTCAGTAGGGGGTAGGAATCCAGTGCAGCGGTTGCTGGGGTGTCTTGTATCCGTCGGGGCGTTGTCGGTGTGGCAGTTTGATGTCGGGATGTTCCAAGGGTTCGTACGGAATCTGACTCAGGATGTGGCTGATGATGTTGAGCCGGCCGCGCTTCTTGTCGTCGTTGACCGCGACATACCAAGGCGCCCATCCTGTGTCGGTATAGCGGAACATCTCGTCGCGGGCCCGCGAATAGTCGTACCAATGGCTGTACGACTTCAGATCGAGGCCCGACAACTTCCAGATTTTTCGTGGGTCGTCGATTCGGCTCTGCAGGCGCAGCATTTGCTGTTCCTCACTCACCTCGAGCCAGTACTTCAACAGAATGACCCCGGATTCCACAATTGCGCGTTCGACTGTCGGGATGAGCTGAAGGAATTCGTGTGCTTGCTCGTTCGTGCAGTAGCCCATGACCCGTTCGACTCCGGCACGGTTGTACCAACTGCGATCGAAGATGACTATCTCGCCGGCTGCCGGTAGATGCGGCACATACCGTTGGATGTACATCTGGGATTTTTCCCGTTCAGTCGGGGCCGGGAGTGCAACAACGCGGAAGACGCGAGGGCTCACTCGCTCGGTGATCGCTTTGATCACCCCACCTTTTCCTGCAGTGTCACGGCCCTCGAACACAATGCAGACCTTGGCGCCGGAGGATTTGACCCACTCCTGCAATGCAACGAGTTCTGCGTGAACAGGCTTGAGATCACGGCGGTATTCCTTGTACTTCATGGGCTTTTCTGTCACGGCCGAGGAGGGTTCCACGCCGGTAACTCGGGGAGCTTCGAGCTCAGAGTTCTTGTGTTTCTTGTGCTTCGACTTCTTTCCCACGCTCGCTCCTCGACACCCATATTCCGGACAGTGCTTCCACGCAGGACGTTCTTGATCAAACACACCCTTTGCTTGTGTATGCCCCGTGATCGGCAAAGTTATTCCTGGCTTGATCGAATCCCGAATCGTGATGCTTTCGAATCTATTTCGAGTCTTGACGGCAGCTGGCTACCGGACAGACGATTAGCCGATGACCGGCGACGAAGAGTTGCTCCAGGTCGAACAGGTGATTGCGCGGTTGATCACCCGTTATCCGACCGTCGCACCTGTAGATATCGAACGAAGCGTGCGGATGATTCACGCGCGATTCAAAAGGGGGCGGATACGGGCTTTCGTCCCGCTCCTCGTGGAAAAGGCCGCCCGGCGTGACATCACCGACGCCATAACAGGTGCTGGTGCGTAGTCCATGTGTTATGAATTACAGACGGTAAGAATGGGTTTCGGGTCATAGCGAGCCGCTGTTGGCGACCGGAGCAGTGCACACAAGCAGATTCACAAGTGGGACGTCGCAGGTAGTGAAATAGTGACCTGGCTTCCTATCCGGAAACATCGACAGTACGGAGTTGCCGCAATGGAAGGCTTCTGGGAGTTTTTCTGGTTCATGTTTGTCTGTCTCGCATTTGTCGCCTACTTGAGCGTGTTGTTCTCGATCATCACAGACCTGTTTCGAGACCACGAGTTGTCAGGCTGGTACAAAGCGATCTGGATCATTTTCCTGTTTGTCGTGCCCTTCCTGTCGGCGATGATCTATGTGATCGTCCGGAATGACGGTATGACGCAGCGCTCGATTGCCGCGGCGCAAAAGCAGATGCAGGCACAGGGCGCGTACGTTCGTGAGGTCGCTGGACAATCTTCGGCTGATCAGATCACAGCCGCCAAGGGCCTTCTCGACGCCGGCGCGATCAACGAGGATGAGTTCCGAGCGCTCAAGGCAAAAACCATCATGCAGTGAGCAATGTGCCTTCCGGTTCCCGAACATGACGAAGCCGCCGAAACCCGTAGGTGTCGGCGGCTTCTCATCTTTCGGCTGCGCCGAAAGGTAGGCTGCTGTCAGGCGGCGGTGTTCGCGGGCTGATCTGTGCTGACTCGCCCTCGGATGAGGAAGACGGCGACTACGCCGAAGATGATCAGAAGGACTGTGAGGAGCGAGGCAACACTCGAGGCGCCGCTGGCTCCGGTCACTGAGGTGTCGAGTCCGCCCGTTGAGAGGATCGTTGTCGGGTCGGTGAGACCATGCAGCACAATTGCGGCCCAGATCGTGCCCGTCACGCGCATGGCCAGGTACATGCACATGCCGAAACCGAACGTGTAGACGACGGTGGCCAGGACGGTCGATGCTTTCATCCCGGAGATGAAGTTGACGGTGTGCATCAGGGCAAACAGCAGCGACGACACGACCGCGACGATGAGTTCACCGTGGCCGGCGTCACGCAGCATCTTCACCGCAATACCGCGGGTGAGGAGTTCCTCGGCAATGCCGACGCACACACCGAGAGCAACTAGCGAGATGATCTCGCCGGCGGACCACGCGCTCCAGTCGGTTCCGGTCAGGTGTGCGGCAATTGCGGCGGTTACGAGAATCGGACCGATCCACATCCAGCCGCGACCGCGGATAGGTTGCGGACCGAAGATGCTGCGTAGCCAGCCCAGCTTCGTGATGAATATCAGCAGCGCGATCGCGCCGATTGCGATGGGTAATGCAAGTCCGAAGATAATGCTGGAGGCGCTTGCCACCACGTTGTCGGTGTTGATCTGATCGGAGAAAACGCGCGAGATCACCTGCCCGACGGCGACGTAGAATGCCAGATAGACAACGACTACCAAGAGCAGCTTCCAAAGTGTGGGGCGGCTAAAGAAACCCGACTTTTCGGGAGTTGTATTGGTCACTGACAGATCGTACGGGAACCCCGGTAATTCGCGAGTCACGCGAAATTCACTGTGCGACGTACGGCCAGTGATTGCACACCAGCATCTGGTTGGCGCCTTTTTGGAAGTTGTAGTCGACCTCGATCGTGCGGCCGGCTATGTTGCGCTCTCGCAGGTCTGACAGAAGCTCGGCAAGTTGTGGGTACGGTTCCACCGAACTCACAGCCACCAACGGAAAGATACGCAGCTCGCCTGAGGTAACGCGCATCAATTCGGTAATTGCGTCGACGTGGAAGGTGTGGTCCAAGGTGTCGGCGTAGCTGAAGAGCAGGTGGGAACTGAGTACCAGATCGAAGCTGGCGTCAGGGAAGGGCAGTGTCGGCAGCCTACCCGCGATGTAGCGGTCGGGGTGTTGGCGAATATGAGCTGCGAACTGTTGCGAGGCGCGCGCCCTGTCGCGTTGGTGTTGATCGGGATCAGCGAAGAAAGTCCATTCGTACACTTCTGCGTGCGCGCGGACATATTGGTTCCCGCGGTCGGTCTCCGATAGGGCAATGGCAGCCAGATTATCGGGGCTGTTTCCGAGATAGGCTGCGTCGCATGCAGTTACATTTCCGCCGAGGTTGCTTACTTCGCTGGTGAAACTCGAGCCGCCGCTGGGGCAGTCGAGGATTCGCACGGACAGGTCATCGTCGGTGAGGGCGAACATCGCCCGGTATTCGGCAAGCGAACGAGAACTGATCAGCACATTGCCGATTCCGTTGACGCGATGGTCGTTTTCGAAGGTCATGCTCGGTCCTCACAGTAGGGGCATCTCACTGCGTCAACCGGGATACATGTAGGCGAGAATCGTCGGCCGCGCGAGAGGGCGGCCGAAAAGTGCACAGTTCAAGGCCGCAGTGAATGCGGCCACCAGAGCTGTACGAAAGTCATCACCGGCCAATTAGAGCACACGTTCTGATAGATGGGTTGGCAGAAGAGAATCGGCGCGCTTGCTCGACTTCTGAGCGATATACCTCGAGAATCATCTCCATGGACAAGATCAAGTTCTTCGAGTGGGTCACCGAATGGTTTGAAGTGCTTGGTGTTGTCTCGATGGTTTTCGGGTTTGTCTTCGCCTTCGTCATTGCCGGTCGTTCGTGGTTTCGTACCCGCAACGGAAGTGCGGCATTCAAGACTCTCCGTGAAACCCTCGGTGCCGTCATTCTTCTGGGACTGGAGATTCTGGTTGCCGCAGATCTCGTGAAAACCGTGACGTCGTCGCCTTCTCTGACAGATGCGGCTGTGCTGGGCATGATCGTCTTGATTCGAACTGTTCTGAGCCTGTCGATTCAGATTGAGATCGACGGGGTACTTCCATGGCGCAAGGCGTTGGTGTCGAGTCCCCAATTGCTGGTCCGTGCTGCACGCGGATCAGGTGGAGACGCGGCGTCCGACGCCTCGAAGCCGTAGCAAGGGCCGTCAACTCCGCAGGCCCACCGAGGACTGAAAGGTCGGGCAGATGACTGCAGTACCGGTCGACAAGGTTGCGCCAGCTGACAAAGCAGTACCCGCGCAGCACCCCAGCGTCAGGGACCGCAAGGCTCTCGGACAGCACGCTCGCCGAGAAACGCCGCTCGCGATGCTGGCTGAACTTGCTGACAGCGACCGCGACCCGATTTCCCTTCTGGAATCTCAGGCCGAATCTCGCGTGCCTGAGTTGGTGCCGATTCGCTACGGCCGTATGTCGGCGTCGCGTTTCTCGTTCTTTCGTGGGGCCGCGCTGGTTATGTGCGACGACCTTTCACGGAGTCGAAATTCCGACATGAATACGCAACTCTGTGGAGATGCGCATTTGAGCAATTTCGGGGTCTACGCCACCCCGGAGCGAAAGCTGGCGTTCGATATCAATGATTTCGACGAGACCTACCCAGGACCTTTCGAATGGGACGTCAAACGTCTGGCGGCAAGTTTGGCGATAGCGGGTAAGGACAACGGATATTCAGGTAAGGAACGTAGAAAGATAACTCTTGGTTGCGCCGCCGAATATCGGGAAACGATGATTCGTCAGGCGGAGCTGGGAAACCTCGCGGTGTGGTATTCGCACATCGAACCAGAGGACGGCCTCGAAGAGCTGAGTAATCAGATCAAGAAGCGAATGCTCGAACGGGCGCGTTCCACTCTCGATAAGGCGCGCCGACGGGACAGCATGCAAGCCGCGTCGAAATTTACCGAGATTGTCGATGGCAGAAGGCGATTCATCAGTGATCCTCCGTTGATTGTGCCGGTTGAGGAGCTGTACGACGGGCGGGATCTCGAGGATGTCGAAGAGGTGCTCCACGGACGAATTCGTTCGTACCGCAGCACCCTTCAGTGGGACCGCCGCGTGCTGTTACAGAGCTTCGAGATGATGCACATGGCGCGCAAGGTGGTCGGCGTGGGCAGTGTCGGCACGCGGGCGTGGATGATCTTGATGAAGGGACGTGACGCCGATGATCCACTGATCCTGCAGGTCAAGCAGGCGTTGCCGTCGGTGTTGTCCGGCTACGTGAATGGCCCGATATTCCGCAATGAGGGGGAGCGGGTGGTGAATGGTCAGCGACTGATGCAGGCCAGTAGCGATATCTTTCTCGGTTGGGAGCGAGGGCCAGGTCCGGACGAACTCGAGCATGACTTCTACATCCGTCAACTTCGAGACGGTAAGGGCTCAGCGGTGATCGAAGGTATGAAACCAGAAGGTATGGAGGCGTACGGACGCCTGTGTGCTCGCGTTCTGGCCTATGCACACGCTCGATCGGGTGACCGCATTGCGATTGCCGAATATCTTGGCGAGGGAACGGAATTCGACTTCGCGATCAGTGAGTTTGCCTCGGCGTACACCAAACGCAATGCTCGTGATCATGCCGCACTTATGACAGCGATCGACAAGGGGAGGGTGACGGCACAGACCGGAATCTGAACCACGCGGCATTGCTGGAGCGCAGTCAGGTTGTGCAACGCTCCCGCACTGTCGCTGCTCCGGGCCCGGTGAGTTCGTCGCAGTAAACGCGCCGCCCAGCCATGGCCATAGTGAGTGCCAAGGTCGTGCCGCTCACTAGTGGACCGTCGCCGGTCGAGAATGGCCCGTCGGTCGCTTCGACGCGAAGACCTTTGATTGTGCTGCGACTGGCCACAGTGAAGTCCCGTCGAGCGTAGAAACGCGCAACCTCGGTGACTGTCTCGACGGCTGGAATGTATGAGAGTCCGAGCGGACGCCGGATGTCCTGGGCGTGCACGACCACCTCGCCGAGCCATGCAGCAGTTGGCCCCGGCGCCGAGGTTCTGCTGGTGATAACGCGGCGGAACCGCTCGAGGGTCTCAGCCGGGGTCGTGCCTCGATACTCGGCGAGGCGTCGGTCGTTGTGTCGATCGAAGTCGAACCGTGTGCCCAGGACGCTGACAATCCAACGCCGTGCGCCGACGCTCGCCGCCGCCGTGAGATGCGCGACGACATCCTCGACAGTCCACCGTCCGCACAGTGACTGGTGACTCCACTGTGCCTGATTCAGACTGACAAGCTCGTCGACCAGAGCAGTGCGCTCGGTTTCGACGGCAGACCACAGGGCGTTGCTGTGCATATCGCGCTTACGCATAGACGCCGTCCAGCCAGCCTTTCCAAGCTGCTGAGGCTGCTTCTCCGTCGGCGTTGGTGGCAAAAAGGTGGTGCGCCGCATCGACGTTGCCGCCGAAGGCATTTCGGCCGTAGAACCGAAGCAGTGCGTCGTCGGTACGCAGTCCGACAAACCAGTCGTTGAGGTAGTCGATCACAGCAGTGATCGTGCCGATGCCGGGAACGTCGAAAGTCACAGTGTCGCCCACGGCGGTGTCGGATCCGATTCCGAGTGCACTGCGCAGAGTTGCCATCGCTGCGGGTGTGCCGGATGCTTCCGGACCTTCGGCGCCGACGTAGGTGGCGCTCTGCCCGGCGAAGTAACGCACGTACTGGCCGAGGCTGTGGAGGTAGAAGTCGGTGTGCTTGCTGGCTCCGTCGTACTGGTTGTCCCAGTCGTCGGCAAAGACTCCGGCATGGACGTAGCGCACCACGGCCGTGCTGTCGTCACGGGCTTCCACGAGATATTCGAGGTGGTTGAACCAGCCATCGGGGCCGTCCATGTGGATGCCGAGTTCGGTGGGCGGTTCCCAGGTAGCGATGACGGGACTGTCGGGGCGCGAACCGTCGGCCGGAATCTCGAGAGGCGATGGGAACATCCATCCGGCAGTCTCGGCGGAGATGGCAGCCCAGATCTGCTCCGGGGTTCCGGGTACAACAACTTCGCGGCGGATTTCGAACTTCTTCGACATGGCTAGTTCTCCGATTCGGGTGAGTGTGTGGACGGTTTCACGCTGGGATGCAGCGCCACGACAAGGCGGTGCGGGCGGCTGTCCGCGGTGTTGCCGTCGTGATACTTGGCAACCAGGCCGTTGACTGCTTCGCCGAGTTCGCGGGCGAAGTCCGCTCGGTCTGCGGCTGTCGCGAAAGTGATGTCACTGTCGATGGCATAAGACGCAAGAGGCTTTCCGGCGGCGGTTGCTCCGGCGATCAATTCGCCGACCTCTCGCACGATTCGCGCTGCCACAGCAACGAGCCATCGCGCCGAGAGTTGGTCTGGGAACTTCCGTGGATCGGGAGCCAGTGCGGACATCGCGGCAGGGGAGATGACGTACGACGCGGCACTTGCTTGCATGACTCGTTCGGTCATGCTTCCGCGTTTGCGTTCCTCGACGAGATGGACGAGTCCGTGTTCTTCGAGGGTTCGCAGGTGGTAGTTGACTTTTTGGCGGGTCAGTCCGACGAGCGGTGCCAGTGCAGCAGCGGATGCCGGGTTCACGAGTGCGGCCAGGATCTTTTGCCGGACGGGGTCGAGTGACGCTTCCGCGACGGCGGGTTTGTCGATGACTGCGACTTCCAACATGAGGAAACCATCCCACCGACAGTAAATATTGTCAAGACAAAAATAGTTGTCGGTGAGATGGTTGTGGGGCGAGTCTTACTTGCTCACTGCCGGGGGATTGTTCAAATCGCGCGCCGAGTAGGTGTCGCAAGCAGACACCTGGCCGGTCTTGTACCCGGCTGCAAACCACAACTGCCGCTGCTGGGATGAACCGTGAGTCCAGCCTTCGGGGTTGACCCGCCCGCTGGTGGACTGCTGGATCCGGTCATCGCCGACTGACGATGCTGCTGACAATGCATCGCGGATATCGTTCTGCGACAGCGTTTTCAAGAATGGTTGGCCGGTCGCTTCGTCGGGGATGGTGTCGGCGTAATGTGCCCACACGCCGGCGTAGCAGTCGGCCTGCAGTTCGGTGCGCACCGCGCCCGACTCTGCACCCTGCGGGTCGGCCTGCGCGCGGCTGATATCGCCGAGCTGATTCTGAATGTGGTGACCGAACTCATGCGCAACGACGTACTCCTGCGCCAAGGGGCCGGCGTTGGATCCGAACCGGTCGACCAGCAATTGGAAGAAGCTTGTGTCGAAGTACGCGGTCTGATCTGCCGGGCAGTAGAACGGGCCGACTTCGCTGGTTGCCTGACCGCACCCCGTGCTGACCGATCCGCTGAACAGGACGACCTCGGGGCGGACGTACGCCGTCCCGGTCTGTTTGATCAGTTGCTCTTCCCACACGTCGTCGAGGCTTCCGACGGTAAGTGTGACGCGGCAGTTCACGTCGTTGTTTGCATCGGTACCGGTGCAGTCGTCGACCGAACTCAGTCCGCTCGAGGAACTCGATGTTTCGGTGGAGGTGCCCAATAGCGAACCGGGATCTCCACCGAACAGAAGGGCAAGAATGAGCACGATGATGCCACCCGCGCCGCCGCCGATTGCCACCTTGCTGCCTCGGCTACCGCCCCCGCCGCCTTGAACCTGAACGCGTCCCGCTTCACCGCGGGCCCCCTCGTTGAAGGTCATCTATGTCCGCTTTCTTCTGTCGTCAACAAGTGCTTGCCGTCACTTCTGGTCCATAGCTTCGCATGCGAGGCGGGTCCGCGTTTCCGGTCTGGGCTGTTCGCTCCGTAGGATCGCAGGCAAAGTAGTCGGTCGTCGTTTATTGAAGTTGTTCGAAAGGAATCCCGTGCTGCGCACACATCTCGCCGGTTCATTGCGACCCGAGCAGGCAGGGCAGACCGTAACGCTCACCGGTTGGGTAGCCAGGCGTCGTGATCACGGCGGAGTGATCTTCATCGATCTCCGTGATGCATCCGGTGTTTCGCAGGTAGTTTTCCGGGCAGGTGACGTCGCCGAGCAGGCGCACCGCCTGCGCGCGGAATACTGCGTTCGCGTGACCGGTGTTGTCGAGGTCCGCCCCGAGGGAAACCAGAACTTCGAGATCCCCACCGGCGCAATCGAGGTCAACGCCACTGAGCTCGAGGTACTCAACGAGAGTGCTCCCCTGCCGTTCCAGCTCGACGATCAGGTCGGCGAGGAAGCGCGTCTGAAGTACCGCTACCTCGACCTGCGTCGTGAAGGACCCGGACACGCAATTCGCTTGCGCTCCAAGGTGAATGCCGCTGCGCGTGGCGTCCTGGCGCACCACCAGTTCGTCGAGGTCGAGACCCCGACGCTCACGCGTTCCACCCCTGAAGGCGCCCGCGACTTCCTGGTTCCGGCGCGTTTGCAGCCCGGTAGCTTCTACGCGCTGCCCCAGAGCCCCCAGCTCTTCAAGCAGCTCCTCATGGTGGGCGGCATCGAGCGCTACTACCAGATCGCCCGTTGCTACCGCGACGAGGATTTCCGGGCCGATCGTCAGCCTGAGTTCACACAGCTCGACATCGAGATGGCCTTCGTCAACCAGGACGACGTCATCCTGTTGGCCGAGGAAGTATTGACCGCACTGTGGAAGCTCGTCGGCCACGAGATCAAGACGCCGATCGCGCGCATGACCTACAACGAGTCGATGCGTCGTTACGGCAGCGACAAGCCTGACCTGCGTTTCGACATCGAACTCGTCGAGTGCATGAAGTTCTTCAAGGACACCACGTTCCGCGTGTTCCAGGCCGAGTACGTGGGCGCTGTTGTCATGCCGGGTGGCGCAAGCCAGCCGCGTAAGCAGCTCGACGCGTGGCAGGAATGGGCCAAGCAGCGCGGCGCCAAGGGACTTGCCTACGTCTTGGTCGGAGAAGACGGAACGCTCGGCGGACCGGTCGCCAAGAACCTCACCGACACCGAGCGCGAGGGCCTGGCGGCTCACGTCGGCGCGCAGCCGGGTGACTGCATCTTCTTCGCGGCGGGTGCAACCAAGCCGATGCGCGCGCTTCTCGGTGCTGCTCGCGGCGAGATCGCCCGTAAGAAGGATCTCATCGACCCCAAGGCTTGGGCCTTCGTCTGGATCGTCGACGCTCCGATGTTCGAGCCGGCCGCCGAAGCCACCGCGTCCGGTGACGTTGCTCTCGGCCACTCGGCATGGACCGCGGTGCACCACGCGTTCACCTCGCCCAAGCCGGAGTTCTTCAACACGTTCGACACCGATCCCGGAACCGCTCTCGCCTACGCATACGACATCGTCTGCAACGGCAACGAAATCGGCGGCGGCAGTATCCGTATCCACCGCAAGGACATTCAGGAACGAGTGTTCAAGGTGATGGGTATTTCCGAGGAAGAGGCACAGGACAAGTTCGGCTTCCTGCTCGACGCCTTTGCCTTCGGCGCACCCCCGCACGGCGGAATCGCCTTCGGTTGGGACCGCATCACCGCGCTCCTCGCCGGAATGGATTCCATTCGTGAGGTCATCGCGTTCCCGAAGTCGGGTGGCGGCGTCGATCCGCTGACGGATGCACCCACCCCGATCACGGCGCAGCAGCGTAAGGAATCCGGCGTCGACGCGAAGCCGGAGAAGAAGGCAGACGCTGCCGGTGGCGACGCCACAGACGGCAAGTAGAACCGCCCACAGCGCGCCATGCTGCACCTGAGGGTGATCTGCCCGCCCGAGCGCACCGAGGAAGTTCTCGGTGCGCTCGAGGCGGAATGCGGGGCTACCCACATTGTGGTGTCGCGTGGCATTGCCATCGATCCACGTGGCGATGTGGTGCAGGCCGATGTTGCCCGCGAGTCTGCGAACGACGTCATAGTCGCGATGAAGGATCTCGGAATCCCCGAGCACGGCGCGGTGACGCTGGTTCCAGTGGAGACAGTGTTGTCGGCCGCGGCCCGCAAAGCAGAACACGATGCACCCGGCGACGGCGCGGAGACCGTGGTCTGGGAAGAACTGTTGTCCCGGACTCGCGAGGAATCGACTCTTAACGGATTGTTTGTCGCGTTCCTGACTATCGCCTGCCTCCTGGCGGCAATCGGTGTAGTCACGGATTCACCGGTCACCATCGTCGGAGCGATGGTTGTGGGGCCGGAATTCGGCCCGCTGGCCGCTCTCGCGGTGGCCCTGGTTCGACGTGACCGAAAGCTACGTAGACGCTCGATTCTTGCGTTGGTCGTCGCGTTCCCGGTGGCGATGGGCATCACGCTGCTCGCGACGTTCGTGGTGAAGTTCTTCGACTGGATGGACGTCACCACTCTCGAATCACTGCATCAAGTCGATTTCATCTACAAGGTGGGACCGATTTCATTTGTCGTCGCCCTTCTGGCCGGTTCGGCAGGCATGTTGGCTTTGATATCGGCGAAATCCGCCGCGCTGGTCGGCGTGTTCATTTCAGTGACTACAGTCCCGGCGGCCGGTTTCGCGGTAGTTGCTGCGGCTAACGGTGAATGGCGGATTGCCGGGCTGTCGTCGTTGCAGCTCGCCGTCAACATGCTGGGGATTGTCACCGCTTGCACGCTCGTGTTGTGGTTCAAGACCCGAGCCGATGAGGAGTTTGCTGCAGCGCTGAAAGGCATTTCAGGTCTGATCGGCGACGAGAAAGCGCGCTGACCGTAGCGGGCGAAGACGCATGATTCCAGTCATTTACGGGTAAGTTGATCAGTGATGACCGTATTACTGGCAGACCCCGTATCCGAAGTCGTGGCAGCTGCTGAGCAGTTGCTCACTCGCCGCACCGGAGCACCCGTCACCCTCGTAGATCCCACGGATCTCGGTGGCAGTGGACGCACCATCGTGCTGCGCGTTCGAGTTGCCGAGAACCCGTTTTCCCTGCCTCGCACATTGGTGATCAAGCAGGTCCGCGATCCCTATCTGGGTGTGAAGAACGGCGTGACCCCGCCTGCTGAGGCAATCCACGTGTTCGATCCCGACACCGCGTTCCTTCGGGAAGCTGTGTCGTACCAATTCGCCAACGCCTTGGCCAAGGACGCCCGTCCCGGGGCGGAGCTCCTGGCGTACGACTTGGACGCCAGGCTCCTCGTGCTCAGCGACCTCGGTGACGCCACCGCGATCAGCGTCCTTTTCCAGGACAGCGACGCGGACACCGTCACGAATACCTTGATGGCGATGGCCCAGGCAATGGGTCGCATGCACGCAGCCACCGTCGGCCGTGAAGAAGATTTCACAGCCCTGCTTCGACGCGCCGAGGTTGTACACAGTTCCGACGAAGTGGCTGATCAGGTGGCGCGTGTCGTCACCGACGTGCCGTCGATGTTGGCGGACACGCTGGGTGTCGTTGTCGATCCGAATATTCTCGAACAGGTTCACCATGCGCAGAATCTGTTCAGCGGTGGGCGATTCCGTGCGTTCAGTCCATCCGATCTGTGCCCGGACAACATCATCGTCAACGGCGAGGGTGTTCGATTCCTCGACTACGAGTGGGGCGGATACCGAGACGCGCTTCTCGACATCACGTACGCACTCGTGTCGTTCCCGGGATGCCTGTGCAACGTCGACCTGACCGAGGAACGCGCGTCGGCGATGGTCGACGCGTGGCGTTCGGAAGTGGTGGGCATGTGGCCGGCACTTGCCGACGAAGCCGAACTCGGTCGTGGACTTGTCGAGGCCCAACTCATCTGGGTATGGCTGAGCACGTACATGTTCCTGCCCAATGATCATGCGCGGATCGCTGCAGTGCGTGAGCACTATCTGTCGATTCCGCGTTCGGATGCGCTGCTGCGCCGGTGGGCCCGGTTGGCGCGATCGGCTGAACTCGCGGGCAACGCCGCGGTGCAGGCGCATGCGAATGAGGTTGTCGCTGCGCTCAGCGAACGCGCTGAGTAGCAGGTCCACGAACTGACAAAGCGCCCGTGCTGGAGCACGGGCGCTTTTGTGTGTCGGATCTCAGTTGTCGGCGAGAGCGTCCGCTTCGGACAGATCCGTTGCCGCGAGCGCCGTCGCAAGATCCGGGTGCCGGAACGTGGATGTGACCTGGTCCTCGACCACGCGAAACGCCGACGCGATGGTGGCGGTCTTGCCGGGTTCTGCGGCCCACGTCGCAGTCTGCTCGACAACGACAACCCCGTGGTGGACGTACATCTTGCCGGGAACGAGCGTCACACCGGCGCTCGAGGCCCACTCGCTCAGTGCTGCCAATCCTTGCGTTGCGCCGTCGGCTCCGCCCACCTCGATATCGTCGCTCGACAACTGCAGGAGCGTGTCGATGTCTTGGCTGTTGAGTGCGTCATGCCACGCGAGGACGGTGGCGATTTCAGAAGTGCTCATGGCGACACGCTATCCAATTCGACTCGGCTGTGCTTTCCTCTTGCGACTTCGACGCGTCGGTACCTTCTAGTAGCGTCGTTTTGTGAGCGATTGGCAAGCTGAAGACAGTGTGGTGGCGGATGACGGCCTGTTCGAGGCAACTCCGGAAGAATCCGAGATCGTCGATGAACCAGATGTCGTCTCGGTAGCCGAGCGCGCCTTGTCCTCGGTACCGCCGGGTGCTCCGCTCGCTGTTCGCATGCGCCCGCGCACTCTTGGTGAGGTTGTCGGCCAGCAGCACCTACTCGGGCCCGGTGCGCCGCTGCGGCGAATGGTCGAGGGATCGGGCGCTGCATCGGTACTGCTGTACGGGCCTCCCGGTACCGGCAAGACCACACTGGCGTCGTTGATTTCCGGCGCGACCGGTCGGCGTTTCGAGGCGCTGTCTGCGCTGTCGGCCGGTGTCAAAGAGGTCCGCGGTGTGATCGAACTTGCCCGGCGACGGCTACTGAACGGTGAGCAAACCGTTCTGTTCATCGACGAGGTACACCGATTCTCGAAAACCCAGCAGGACGCGTTGTTGGCCGCTGTCGAGAATCGGATCGTGCTGTTGGTGGGCGCCACCACCGAGAATCCGTCGTTCTCCGTGGTGTCGGCATTGCTGTCCCGTTCACTGGTTCTGCAATTGCAGGCGCTCACCGCTGCCGATGTTCAGGAGCTTCTCGAGCGGGCAGTGAGCGATGAGCGTGGTTTCGGCGGCGCAGTCACCATTGCCGACGACGCGATGGAACATTTGGTGCGTCTGGCGTCCGGCGACGCCCGCCGCGCGCTCACTGCTCTCGAGGCGGCAGCCGGCGCAGCACTCGATACCGCGGGCGACCAACCCGGACCCGTCGAAGTCGATCTCGCGACAGTGGAGGCGAGTGTCGACAAAGCTGCCGTTCGGTACGACCGCGACGGAGATCAGCACTACGACGTCATCAGCGCATTCATCAAGAGCATTCGAGGGTCCGACGTCGACGCGGCGCTGCATTACCTTGCACGCATGCTGACTGCGGGGGAGGACCCGCGATTCATTGCGAGGCGACTGGTGGTTCACGCCAGCGAGGACATCGGGATGGCCGATCCCATGGCATTGCAGACCGCTATGGCCGCTGCTCAAGCCGTGCAGTTGATCGGAATGCCGGAGGCGCGCCTCGCCCTTGCCCAGGCCACGATCCATCTTGCGACCGCTCCGAAATCAGGTGCCGTCATCGAAGCGCTGGGCGCGGCCATGGCCGATGTGGCCGCCGGAAAGTCGGGCCTCGTGCCGCCGCATCTACGTGACGGTCATTACAAGGGGGCCGAGAAATTGGGAAATGCGGTCGGATACAAGTACCCCCACGACACCCGCGACGGTGTTCTCCGGCAGCAATATCCACCGGACGAACTGGTCGGTGTCGACTATTACAAGCCGACTGCCCACGGAAATGAGCGGGAGATCGCGGATCGAGTGGGGAAATTGCGCCGAATCGTGCGGGGTTGAAGCTGTAATCGTGCGGGGTTAAAGCGCTAAGGTCCCTGCACGCTAGGCTGGACAACGACAGTTCGACGCTCATGAAGGTAAGGACCGGTTAGTGCAAACCCACGAGATCCGCAGGCGATTCCTCGACCACTTCGTCAAGGCCGGCCACACCGAGGTGCCCAGCGCGTCGCTGATTCTCGATGATCCGAACCTTCTGTTCGTCAACGCCGGCATGGTTCCCTTCGTGCCGTTCTTCCTCGGCCAGCAGACGCCGCCCTACTCGCGTGCCACGTCTGTGCAGAAGTGTGTCCGCACCCTGGACATCGAAGAGGTGGGCATCACCACCCGCCACAACACGTTCTTCCAGATGGCCGGCAATTTCTCCTTCGGTGACTACTTCAAGAAGGAAGCCATCTCGCACGCCTGGGCGCTGCTGACCGGTTCGGTTGACGACGGCGGCTACGGCATCGACCCGACGCGCCTGTGGGCCACTGTCTTTCACGACGACGACGAAGCATTTGCCATCTGGCGCGACGAGGTCGGTGTGCCGGAAGAGCGCATTCAGCGTCGCGGCATGAAAGACAACTACTGGTCTATGGGTATCCCCGGACCGTGTGGCCCCTGCTCGGAAATCTTCTACGACCGCGGCGCCGAGTACGGCGTGGAGGGCGGCCCGGAAGCCGACGAGGATCGCTACATCGAGATCTGGAACCTCGTGTTCATGCAGAACGAGCGCGGTGAAGGCACCAACAAGGGTGACTACCCGATCCTCGGACCCCTGCCGAAGAAGAACATCGATACCGGCATGGGTGTCGAGCGTGTTGCTTTCCTCTTGCAGGGTGTCGAAAACGTTTACGAGACAGACCTTCTCCGTCCCGTCATCGAGAAGGCCGCTGAGCTGACCGGTAGCGTATACGGCACCGATCACACCTCCGACGTTCGTTTCCGCGTCATCGCCGACCACGCCCGCACCGCCGCGATGCTGATTGCGGACGGCGTCAATCCCGGCAACTACGGCCGCGGCTACGTGCTGCGCCGGCTGCTGCGTCGCATCGTGCGCTCCGCCAAACTGCTCGGTAGTGAGCAGCCCACCATGCGCGAGTTCATGATTGTCGTCCGCGACACGATGGCTCCGTCGTACCCGGTTCTCGAAACCGACTTCACGCGCATCGAGAATGTTGCCGTCGGCGAAGAGACCGCGTTCCTCAAGACGCTGGCATCGGGCTCGGCCTTGTTCGAGAACGCGGCCGAGACAGTCAAGTCGTCCGGAAAGTCGGTCATCGCCGGCGATCAGGCATTTGCCTTGCACGACACCTACGGCTTCCCGATCGACCTGACGCTCGAGATGGCTTCCGAGGCCGGTCTCACCGTCGACGAAGACGGCTTCCGCACCCTCATGGCCGAGCAGCGCAAGCGCGCCAAGGACGACGCTCAGGCTCGCAAGCACGCGCATGCCGACCTCACGGTCTACAAGGAACTGCTCGATCGCGGTCCCACCGAATTCACCGGCTTCAACGAGTTGGTCTCCGAAGCTCACGTCCTCGCGCTCATCGTCGACGGCGTCCGTGTGCCGGTCGCCAAGGCGGGGCAGTCGGTTGAGGTCATCCTCGACCGCAGCCCGCTCTACGCAGAGTCCGGCGGACAGATCGCCGACATCGGATCGCTCACGGCGCCGGGGCTCGAAGCCAAGGTCAACGACGTTCAGAAGATCGCCAAGAAGGTCTGGACGCACAAGGTCACCGTCCAGAAGGGCGAGATCACCGAAGGCGACATCGTCCTCGCACACGTCGACGCCGAATGGCGTAAGGGTGCAACCCAGGGACACTCCGGCACGCACATGGTGCATGCCGCGCTGCGTCAGGTGCTCGGCCCCAACGCCGTGCAGGCCGGCTCGCTCAACAAGCCCGGCTACCTCCGCTTCGACTTCTCTTGGCAGGGTTCGCTTTCCGAGTCTCAGAAGCAGGACATCGAAGTTGTCACCAACGAGGCTGTCGCGTCCAACTTCGCGGTCAACACGTTTGTGACGGACCTCGACAAGGCCAAGTCGATGGGTGCCATGGCACTTTTCGGCGAGAACTACGGCGACGAGGTCCGCGTCGTCGAAATCGGCGGCCCGTTCTCGATGGAACTCTGCGGCGGCACGCACGTCGGAAGTTCCGCTCAGATCGGTCAGGTCACTCTGCTCGGTGAGCAGTCCGTCGGTTCCGGCATCCGCCGTGTCGAGGCGTACGTCGGGTTGGATTCCTACCGTTACCTGGCCAAGGAGCGCGCGCTTCTGGCCGGGCTGTCCGCATCGCTCAAGGTTCCGTCCGAAGAGGTTCCGGCTCGCGTCGAAGCGCTCGTCGAGCGTCTCAAGGTGGCCGAGAAGGAACTCGAGCAGACCAAGGCCAAGGCCGTTCTGGCTGCAGCCGGCGAGTTCGTCGGCAAGGCCAAGCGCATCGGCAGTGTGCTCGTGATCGCAGAACCCGCACCGGCCGGTGTCGGCGCCAACGATCTGCGCACACTTGTCACCGACATCAAGGGCCGTCTGGGTTCGGAGCCCGCAGTGGTCGCGTTGCTCGGCGACACCGACGGCAAGGTGCCCTTCGTGGTTGCCGCCAGCAAGGCCGCGCAGGCACTCGGCGTGAAGGCCGGCGACCTCGTCGGCTCGTTCGGACCGAAGATCGGTGGCCGCGGCGGCGGAAAGCCCGACATGGCTCAGGGGTCGGGTTCCGACGCCTCCGGAATCCCGGCGGCGCTCGATGCGATCCGGGACCGGGTCGCGGAACTGGCGGGCGGCAGCTAACGGTGGCAGCGGCTTTGCAGGGTCCCGATCGCCCCGGCGTCGACGACCCTGGCCGCGGCCGACGCGTCGCGATCGACGTCGGCAGTGTCCGGATCGGGGTTGCGTCCAGCGACCCGGACGGAATTCTTGCGACACCGGTCGAGACCGTACCTCGCTCCAAGGAACGTGGACCCGACGCGCCGGATATCCGGCGGATTATCGACATCGTGTCCGAATACGAGGCCGTTGAGGTTATCGTCGGACTGCCACAGACGCTGCGCGGCGAGCAAGGTAAAGCCGCCGGCATCGCCACTGCATTCGCAAAACGACTGCAGCGGGCCGTCGAACCGATCCCGGTGAGACTGTCCGACGAGCGACTGACGACGGTCACGGCTGCGCGCAACCTCCGCGAAAGTGGAGTCAAAGCTCGCGGTCAGCGTCCGATGATCGATCAGGCTGCGGCAGTGGAGATCCTGCAAGGCTGGCTGGACGAGCGGAGTAGAGCAGTGAAACCAGGGGAGTCGTCGGGGGACACGCCTGTGTCGGAGTCCGATCGGTGAGCGGGCGGTGGGATGAGGGCGGCTCCGGCCGGCCCACCGGTTCATTCGATTTCGACAACGACGAGACCATGGTCATGCGTGCGCTGCCACAGACCATCGAGCCGCAGCACCTGTCCAGGGCAGAAGCGCGCAAACAACGCGAAGCGCAGTCCAAGCGAGCTAAACGGGGCAAGAAGGTCGGTGTCCTCGCGCTCCTCGTCTTGGTGATCGCGGTTCTCGGCGTCGGTGCCTATGGCGCGACGTGGTACATGAACCGCACGCAAGCGGCGGCGGACTACGCCGGTCCGGGCGGGGCACCTGTCGTGATCCAGATTCTTCCGGGTGAAACTGCGTCGGAGATCGGTGCCACGCTCGCCGAGAAGGACGTGGTTGCCAGTTCGGCAGCGTTCTACAACGCGGCCGTGAGTAACTCCGCCGAGATCCAGAGAGTTCAGCCCGGTTTCTACCAGGTACCTGTGCAAAGTAGTGCCGCAGAGGCTCTGGACACCCTGGTCGCTCCTGAATCTCGTGTCGGCCTGGTCGTCGTTGCCGCGGGGCGTCAACTCCACGACAGCAGTGACGCGCAGACCGGCGCGCTCAAGAAGGGCATCTACAACCTCATCGAGGAAGCCAGTTGCGTCGGAACAGCCAGTGCACAGACTTGTGTCTCGGCCGACGAATTGAATACTGCGGGAGCATCTTCCGATCTGGCTGCGTTGGGAGTTCCGTCGTGGGCGATGTCGTCCGTGCAGGGCGTGCCGGACAAAGACCGTCAACTCGAAGGCCTCATTGCGGCAAGTAGTTGGGATTTCGATCCCACCGCAACGCCGACGGAAATCCTGCGGTCATTGGTCCAAGGCAGTGCCGAGAAGTACGAAAGCACCGGCATTCTGACCGCCGGATCCGGCGTCGGACTCTCGCCGTACCAACTGTTGGTCGCGGCGTCTCTGGTCGAGCGTGAGGCTCTGCCCGACGACATGTCGAAGGTCGCTCGCGTGATCGTCAACCGCTTGGCTGTCGATCAGCCGTTGCAGTTCGACTCCACGGTCAACTACTCGCTCGACACCACCGAAGTTGCGACGACGGATGATGATCGCGCACGGGTGACACCGTGGAATACCTACGCAATGCCCGGATTGCCCGCCACGCCTATTGCGTCACCGAGCATCGAGGCGCTCCAGGCAGTTGAATCTCCGGCCCCCGGCGACTGGCTGTATTTCGTCACGATCAACATGCAAGGCGAAACGCTCTTCACGCAAAGTTACGACGAGCACCTCGCCAACATCGTTCTAGCGCAGGAAAGCGGGATTCTCGACAGTGGTCGGTAGCACCTCAACCGCACGCAAGGCAGCAGTTCTCGGCAGCCCCATTCAGCATTCGAAGTCCCCGTTGCTGCATCTCGCGGCATACGAGGCCTTGGGTCTGACCGACTGGACCTACGACCGGATCGAATGCACGGGGGAGCAGTTACCCGCGCTTGTCGACGGACTCGGGCCCGAATGGGTCGGACTGTCGGTCACGATGCCAGGGAAGATCGCGGCCCTCGAATACGCGTCGGAGCGCACCGCGCGCGCCGTTGTTATCGGGTCGGCAAACACGTTGGTGCGCATCGACGGCGGATGGCGAGCTGACTGCACCGATGTGGACGGTGTCAGCGGTGCCTTGATCGCCGGCGGTGTCGGTGATCTCACCGGTGCCCCCGCCGTGGTAGTCGGGGCCGGCGGAACGGCGCGGCCCTCGCTGGTTGCCTTGGCGGATATGGGTGTTCGCACCGTGACTGTTGTCGCCCGCGATCCGGGTCGTGCATCGGGCGCCATCGAATGCGGCGGCGCGGTTGGTTTGGACATCGATCTTGTTGCGTTCGACGATCCTCGTCTCGGCGGAATCTGCGCTGACTCAGCTGTTCTCGTCAGCACCGTTCCCGCTGATGCGGCGGCACCCTTTGCCTCGGAACTGGGTAAGGCACCATTTGTCCTCGATGCGATTTACAACCCCTGGCCGACGCCATTGGCCTCGGTCGTCGAGGCTGCCGGTGGCACCGTGATCGGTGGACTGGCGATGTTGCTCAATCAGGCCTTCGGGCAGGTTGAGCAGTTCACTGGCAAGCCCGCACCGCGTGAAGCGATGGCTGCCGCCATCGCTTAGCTTTATCCACAGCGGCGGGGTAGTCCACAGCACGATTTCGTCGGCTGCAGTGGTGGGTGGTCGCCTCCATGCTCGATGCCATGTGGATGATGGTGGTGTTGGCAGTTACGGGCGCGGTAGCCGGTTTTGGTGCGCGTTTTCTTGTTGACGATTGGTTGCGCCGAAACCTGTATGCCGGCATTTGCGTCCGTTGCGGTGCGCCTGAATTATGCGTCGCGGTGGGCTGGTTGTTTGTCGGTGTAGCGACTTCATCTGCGGTACAGCTTGTTTCGGGCTTGGTGTTTGTGTGGTGGTGCGTCGCGGTGTCGGTTGTCGATGTTGCGGTTCGCCGATTGCCGAACAGCTTCACCGCGGCAGGCTATGCCGTCGTGCTGGGTGTGTCCGTGTGGTCGGGAGCGTTGTGGACCGCGGTGATGGGATCGGTATTGCTGGCGGGAATACACCTTGTGCTGCACCTGATTTCGCCAGGAACTCTGGGCGCAGGTGATGTGAAGCTGGCACTTCCGCTGGGTGCGATCACGGGGTTGGGTGGTGCGCAGGTCTGGCTGCTGTCTGCTTTTCTGGCCCCGGTGATCACAGTGGTGGTGGCTGTTCTGCTGGCGAGGCGGTCGCAGATCCCTCATGGGCCATCGATGTGCGGCGCCGCGCTACTTGCCTGGACGATCGGGTGAGCGTGTTCAGTGTCCGTAGTGGTAGCGGCACGCAGCGATTCGGATCTGGTCGTCGGCGATTTTGTAAATCAGACGATGCTCGTCTGTGATCCGCCTCGACCAGTAATCTCGAAATCCATGTTTGAGTGGTTCGGGTTTTCCGATTCCTTCGTTATCAATGCGCTCGACGTCAGTGATGATGTGAATTGATTCGTAGGAGTACTTTCCGGTCCTGCGTTTGCCACCAGACGTAGTCTTCCCAAGCATTTTCGTCCCAGACCAGTTTCAGTCAACAAGATCTCGGACGGTTCCTTCGCCCGACTCCAGGCGATCGATCGCGCTCAGGAGACGCCGGGCATTTTCCGGGCTTCGCAGCAGGTATGCGGTCTCCTTCAACGATTCGTAGTCCGCCAGCGAGACCATGACGACCGGTTCATGTCCGGCACGTGTGATGACGACCTCTTCGCGATCATCGGCAACCGCGTTGAGCGTTTCTGCGCATCGTGCGCGTGATTCCTGACCATGCCTGGGCGCGGCACCGTCTCTCGTCACTGTTCCCTGACTGTCGCCGGCGGCGGTTGCCACGGGAGGGCGCAGGGTCCATTCGCGCTGCTCGTCCCGTTCATTTGTGAGAGCGTCGGGGCGTGAACACCAACGAGTGGGCAGACGACTACCGCCCGCAAGCTAAAGACAGTCCCTTCACGCTCATCGTCGAGGGCGAGGTTTTCACTGTCACGGTGCGCGAAAATGGCAGTGAGGATTACACCTGGGAATCCGGACCGAACAAGAACTACGGGTTCGGTGGTGGCTCAGTACAGGTGGCCAGTGTTCAGGATGGCGAGGTTCCGGACGCCGAGCCGTACCTGTCGACGATTGACGATCACCGCAGGTCGATCAGAAACTTCCTCGGCATGATCGACCCCGAAACCGGGTACATCGAATAAGTGCGCGGATGACGGCGATGGCCGAATGATCGTTGCCGCAGGAGATACCGGTCGGAACTGCGATGAAGGTGAAAAGTGTTTCGTGTCAACCGAATCGGAAACGATTGACCTCATGGAATGTGGTGAGTGCGCCAGTTCCGTGTGAACGTGTCCAGCGTGGCGGTTAGTGTTCGTCGTAATGCTCACCGTGTGCGGCATGTCGATGGCCATCGTGGACGTAGTCCGTGTGATCGCCGTGCGGAACGGCGACATGGCCGCACCCTTCGCCATGGACGTGATCGTGGCGTTCGTGTACGACGTGCTCCGAGGTCTCACATTCGTCGACATGATCGCCGTGGGGACGATGTAGGTGCCCGTCGTGCGCGTAATCGACATGGTCACCATGCGGAACGGCAACGTGGCCGCACCCTTCACCATGGCTGTGCTCGTGTTCCGAGTGTTGTTGATGTTCTGTTGTCATCGAAAACCCTTTCACTGGACGAATCAGTCAGGCGGTGGTGAACGCTGCCTGCCGTGTGCGAATTTGTTGCCGGTGAGACACGCTCGCCGCGTTCAGGAGTTGTGTTACTTCCGCTCTCCCGAAGCGGGGTGCACGGCCTTGCCGTCACCGCTGAAATGAGGCTGCATCGCTTGGTTGCATATTGACCTGACAGTGCCGACATTACGCCGGTGTGCCACAGGACACGTGGAAACGGGTGAGTCGTGGACGAAGGGCCCGGGGTTCGTTCGGGTCGAAAAGGATCTGAGACAAAGCGAAGTGACGGTCTTTACTCGGCACCCAGTCAGCCAATTATGGCGCCATCGACTGAATTGTCTCCGCGAGGTCGTGGTCGGAGTCGGGGCGTCCAAAGCGCAACGAATGGTTGCGTATGCGATTGCGGCTCGATATTCTGATATGCAACCAATCGTTGCAGAAGAGGTGCCGGTAATGGAGTACGGACGAATCGAGCGGTCAATCTACGTCGAAGCCGCTCCCGACGTGGTTCACGAAGTCATCAGCAGTCCTGAACATTTGACGGAGTGGTGGTCCGACGAGGTTGTCGACCTGGAACCGGTTTCGGGTTCCGTCGGCGAACTCGTGTGGGGCGAGCGGACCTCGCCTGAGCGTCATGTAGCCCGGATCGAGGTGGTCGACGCTGCGCCGCCCCGGTTGTTTTCATTCCGATGGGCTCACTTGGTCGACGACGCGGTGCCCCCAACAAAGAGCCTGTTGGTGACATTCGAACTCACTCCCTCGGGAGAGGGTACGACGCTCCGTATGACGGAAACCGGGTTCCGTGAAATGGGCTGGGAGGTCGCGGTTCTCGAGGAGCAGTACAACTCACACGTCGAGGGATGGAACCGGCATCTGCCGCGGCTCGTAGAGTGCGCCACCCGACTGGGGGCGAGCGGATGAACTTTATCGACGACGACCTGTGGACAGCGATCGGGGACCCCACACGAAGACGAATGCTCGACTTGCTGTTGGCAAACGGGGAGGGGACGGCAACCACTCTGAGTGAACAGCTACCCGTAACCCGTCAAGCAGTCGCGAAACACCTCAGCACTCTCGACCGCGTTGGTTTGGTACATGTGACGCCCGCCGGCCGGGAGAGGCTCTACCGGGTCGATGCCGCGCAACTTGCTCGCGCCGTAGCGCAGCTGAATGCAGTCGGCTCGTCGTGGGATGCCCGGTTGCAGCGCATCAAACGGATCGCGGAGGCAATCGAACGTAACAACCGGAAATGAGAAGAAGGAGGAACTCGAGATGGTCGACATTCTGCACAGGGTTGGGATCAAGTCGTCCTCTGTCGGCGATGTCTACGCAGCGTTGACGACGATTGACGGTCTGGCCGGCTGGTGGACCAGAGACACCGACGGCGATCCGAACATCGGAGGGACGCTTCAATTCCGCTTCGGTGAAGGCAGGATCGAAATGACGGTGGCAGAACTCCAGCCGGATAAACGAGTGCTGTGGGAGGTGACTGCAGGGCCGGAAGAGTGGATCGGGACCCGCGTGGTGTGGGACCTACGACGCGACGACGACTTCACAGTCGTCCTCTTCTCGCACGAAGGGTGGAAGGAACCGGTGGAGTTCCTGCACCATTGCAGTACCAAATGGGCGCTCTTCCTGATGAGCCTGAAGTCGATGGTTGAAACCGGCACTGGCGCACCAGATCCCCGTGACGTCAAGATCGACAACTGGAATTAGCCGATTCTCCTTCCTGACTCCTGGTCGTTGGAGTCGAAATCAGGACATACACTGCATCATCGCTCATCATTGAGGATGTGACCGGCGATCATCGCGCGAGATCGACAGCCAACCGCACGCTCGAGGTAATTCCTCCCGGTGCGGGAGCTGCCGCGATGTCTTCGGGAATCGTGTCGGTGGCCTTGCATCTGGTGGGATTCGAGGTCCTTTCGCTGGTGTGGCTGGGGATTGGCGCAGCAATCTGGCTGGTTCTGGCTGTGGTGTTCGTGTCGCGGTTGGTCGACAATCGCGCCCGGTGGATCGACGAGGCCGACACTCCGCCGGCTCTCACCGGAGTGGCCGCAACAACCGTGTTGGGTACGCGCGTTGTATTGCTTGACTGGGATCTGGTCGGTTATGCCGCGCTCGCGATTGCACTGGTGGCGTGGATCGTGCTCATACCGGCGGTGATTCGACACTGGACTTCGCCGACCGTCGGCGTGCACTTTCTGCTGTGCGTCGCAACGCAGGGTTTGGCCGTACTCGGTGCGACGCTCGCTGCCACGACTACGGCGCACTGGATTGCGATTCCGTCGGTGGCTGCGTTTGTGCTTGGCCTGGGGTTCTACGTGTTGGTGCTCGTACGGTTCTCGTTCAATCAGCTCCGAGTCGGGGCCGGTGATCACTGGGTGTTCGGCGGCGCCCTGGCCATCTCGACGCTTGCGGCCGGAAAACTCACAGCGGCAGCGCCCGTGGTGGGCTGGCCGGAAGCGCTTCACCTGTCGTTTCAACGATTGAGCATCGTGCTCATGATTCTCGTTCTCGGCTGCTACGGCGTGTTGTTGATCTGCGAATTGATCTGGCCTCGATTGGAATACGACGTCAGACGTTGGTCGACGGCGTTCCCGATGGGGATGACTTCGGCTGCGTCACTGACCGTTGCGGTGACGGCGTCGACCCCGTGGTTGAAGACGGTGGGCGAGATTCTGGTGTGGCCGGCGGTAGTCCTGTGCATCGTTCTGCTGATCGCATCTGCGTGGCGATTGTGGACTGTGAGTTCACCAACCCCGACGGTGGGGCCGTGAGCCGACAGGTTCACCCTTGCGCGCGTCGTCGCGGCTGCGATAGACGATGTACGGCCGAAACAGGTACGCGACCGGTGCGCTGAACACGTGTACCAGGCGCGTGAACGGCCACAACGCAAACAACACCATGGCGATCGTGACGTGGATGTGGAAGTCGAGTGACGCCTGTGCCATGAGGTCGCCACGAGGCTGGAAGATCCAGATGGATCGGAACCACGGGGATACCGTCGTCCGGTAGTTGGATTCTTCGCCGAACGCTCCGGATCCCAGCACTGTCGTGGCGAGACCTGCGACGATTGCGGCGATCAGCACGACGTACATCAGCTTGTCGTTCCAGGTCGTGGCCATGAACACCGGTCCCCGGGTCCGCCTGCGATACACCAGGATCCCGGCGCCGACCAAGGTTGCCAGGCCCGCGATCGAACCGAGAACGAGCGCTTGCAGGTGATAGATGTGGTCGGATATCCCGATTGCGTCGGTCCAGGATTGTGGGATCACCAGGCCGATGACATGTCCGATGATGACCACCAGAATGCCGAAATGGAACAGGGGGCTGCCAATTCTCAACAATCGATGCTCGTACAGTTGCGACGATCTCGTCGTCCAGCCGAACTTGTCGTAGCGGTAACGCCACCATGTGCCGCTGACGAAGATTGCCAACACGACGTACGGCACTATGTCCCAGTAGATTTCACCGGCAGACATCTCACGTCACTCCTTCGCGGCGGGGTGGGACGGTCAGGGTGAAGAGTGGGAGTCCGACAGATTCGGCGGGTGGTCCCGAGGCGGCGAGCTGCTGGGCGCGACGCATGTCGTTGTCGGAAGCCGGCGGCAGTGTGTTGCACACTGCCCTGAGAACAGGAGCGTACGGCGAGTCCGAAGCGGCCAATGACGCACTGATCATGTCAATTGGAACCCGATGCGCCGAAAGAAGTTTCGCGCCGGAATCCGGGTCGACGAGAGCAGCGAACTCGAGAACGACGGTCAGGTGATCTGCCGATTCGCTTTTCGGTGGGTCGACGCCGGCCGCGCGGTATGCGTCGGCAAACGCCAGGATTTCGCGCCCGCGATTGCGTGTGTCGCCCGCAGTCCAGTACGTGAGGTACAGCGTGCTGCGCCGTTTCAGATCGAATGTCTCGACGTACTGCGCCGCCGCTGCGAATTCATCGCAGTCGCGCAAAAAGCCGTGCGTATGTGCCAGTTGGCCTCTGGTGTCGGGTGGGAGATGCTCGAGAATATCCTGGACAAGCGCGAGTCTTTCGCCTTGTCCATTGTCGGGGTACGCCAACAACAATCCGGCAGCGTGCCACACCAAGCGGTCCTGCCCAGCGCTGCGCCGACGTCTGCCGAAGCTGATCATTGGGTCTCACCTCGATCAGGAAAGAGTCCGCTCGGCGAACCTTTGCCATCCCAGTTCAGAAGGTTGACCCGGGACGGGTTGGTCGAGTTGGCGGACAGTTCGCCGGTAGTCTGACGTTCCTTGAGCGCATGAAAGGTCTCGACTGCCACCGGGACCGGGCCGCCACTGGCCTCGCCAAAGGGGCCGGACTCGTGCATGCCCGGCCCACCGTCGAAGTCGAGAGCACAGTCGGTGGCTGTTTCTTCGAGCTTGTGTCCGTCGACGGCATACGCAGTGGGAATGATGTAGCGCTCGTCGTACTTCGCCAATGCCAGGAGGCGATACATCTCGTACATGCTTTCCTCGGTCATTCCCACGGCCTCGGGTATGTGCGGCTGCGGTTCGCGTCCTAGGTTGATGTCGCGCATGTACGACCGCATGGCGGCGAGTCGTCGCAGAACCCCGTCGATCACATCGGTATCGCCTGCGGAGAACAAGCCGGCGAGATATTCGATCGGAATTCGCAACGAGTCGAGAGCGCCGAACAGGTTGCCGACGTCTTCCCCGTCGTGACCGTCGCGGCTCACGGCGTCGACGACTGGGGACAGCGGCGGGACGTACCAGACCATCGGCATGGTGCGGAACTCCGGATGAAGCGGCAACGCGACGCGATAGTCCTTGATCAGTGCGTGGATGGGAGATTTCTGTGCTGCTTCGATCCACTCGTCCGAGATGCCCTCTGCGCGAGCACCTTCGATCACCTCGGGATCATTCGGATCAAGCAGCACGTCGAGTTGCGCCTCGTACAGGTCTTTGTCATCCGGAACTGTCGCGGCCGCGAGAACCTTGTCCACGTCGTAGAAGATGAGGCCGATGTATCGCAGACGGCCCACGCAGGTTTCCGCGCACACTGTCGGCAAGCCCACTTCGACGCGGGGATAGCAGAACGTGCATTTCTCGGCTTTACCGGTCTTGTGGTTGAAATACACCTTCTTGTACGGGCATCCGGACACGCACATGCGCCAGCCACGGCACTTGTCCTGGTCGACGAGCACGATCCCGTCCTCGGACCGCTTGTACATCGCACCCGACGGACAGGACGCAACACACGACGGATTGAGGCAGTGCTCGCAGATACGCGGCAGGTAGAACATGAACGTGTCTTCGAGTTGGAGTTTGACCTCCATGCTGATCTTTTTCAGAATCGGGTCGTCGGGAACGATTTCGGGTGAGCCGGCCAGGTCGTCATCCCAATTTGCCGACCACTCCACTTTCATGGGTTCGCCGCTGATGAGGCTGCGCGGGGCCGCTACCGGCATGTGCTCACCCAGGGGAGCCTGCGTGAGATTCTCGTAGTCGTACGTCCACGGCTCGTAGTAATCCTGGATGGACGGCATCTTCGGATTGGCGAAGATGCGTGAGAGTTTCTTCAGGCGGCCACCGTCCCGGAGTCGAAGTCGGCCCTTCTGGTCCCGAATCCACCCGCCGTTCCACTTCTCCTGATCTTCGTAAGTGCGCGGATATCCTTGACCTGGGCGGGTTTCCACATTGTTGAACCACACGTACTCGGTGCCGGACCGGTTGGTCCACGCCTGTTTGCACGTCACCGAACAGGTGTGACAACCGATGCACTTGTCGAGATTCATCACCATCGCCAGCTGCGCCATGACTCGCATCAGTACGTCACCTCCTGCGAGCGACGACGCACCACGGTCACTTCGTCGCGTTGGTTTCCGGTGGGCCCGAGATAGTTGAAGGCAAATGACGTTTGGGCATAGCCGCCGGCAAGGTGGGAAGGTTTGATCAACAGTCTGGTCAACGAGTTATGAATGCCGCCACGCTTTCCCGTTGTCTCCGTGAGCGGCACGTCGATGGTGCGTTCCTGGGCGTGATAAACGAAGACCACGCCGTCCGGCATTCGATGCGACACGATCGCCCGGCACACGACTACACCGTTACGGTTGACGGCTTCGACCCAGTCGTTGTCCGATACCTCGATCTTGGCAGCGTCGCCGGGGCTCATCCACATCGTCGGCCCGCCCCGCGAGAGGGAGAGCATGAACAGGTTGTCCTGGTACTCGGAGTGGATCGACCATTTCGAATGAGGCGTCAGATAGCGGACGCTGAGACCGATTCCGCCGCCCCGGTCCCCGAGAGCAGGTTCGCCGAACAGGCTCGCCATGTCGAGTGGTGGGCGGTAGATCGGTAGTTGTTCGCCCAGTTCTTCGATCCAGTCGTGATCGAGGTAGAAGTGCATTCGACCGGTAAGCGTGTGGAAGGGTTTGAGTTCCTCGATGTTGACGGTGAAGGGCGCGTAGCGTCGGCCACCGGTTTCACTGCCTGACCATTCCGGACTGGTGATGACCGGGACAGGTCGAGCCTGTGTGTCCGCGAAGGTGATTCGGCGTTCCTCACTGCCCGCCGCCAAATGAGTGAGTGACCTCCCGGTTCGCTTCTCCAGTTGCGCGAACCCTTCCACCGCGAGCCTGCCGTTGGAAGTTCCGGACAGCGCGAGGATTGCCTCAGCCATCTTCGCGGCAGTGTCGAGTGCCGGTCTACCTGCGGCAGCACCCGAATCGAAGACCCCGTGCTTGGCAGCGAGTTCTTCCACCTCACGCGTCGGGCGCGTTGTGACGCCTTTGGTGGTGAGTCCGGCTTTTTCGACCAACGGGCCTAGCGCGGCCCACTGTTCGGCGACGGCGGGATAGTCGCGTTCGACGACGACGAGGGGACCCATCGTCTTGCCAGGGACGGGCGTCTTTCCTTGCGAGCGCCAATCTTGTTCTCTACCTGATGCGTAGGCCATAGCCCCTGGTGTGTCGTGTTGCAGCGTTCCCATCACGACGTCGCGGCGTTTTCCGAGGTGTTTTTCCGCCAGCACGCTGAATGCCTTGGCAACCGCGCCGAAAGCGTCGAAATCCGAGCGGGTTTCCCACGGCGGGTCGATAGCGGGGGAGAAGGCATGAAGGAACGGATGCATGTCCGTGCTCGACAGGTCGTGCTTCTCGTACCACGTTGCCGCAGGCAGAACCACGTCGGAAAGCAAAGTTGTGGACGTCATCCGAAAGTCGATAGACATCAACAGATCGAGTTTCCCCTCGGGGATGTCGTCAGTCCATGTGATGTCATTGGGCCGCAGGTCCTCCGGCGTCTGCTCAGCCTGCAAGTTCGAGTCCGTACCGAGTAGATGACGAAGGAAGTACTCGTTGCCTTTGCTCGACGACCCAAGTAGATTGGCGCGCCACACGCTCAGTACTCGCGGCCAGTTCTGGGGGTTGTCCGGATCGGTAACTGCGAGTTTAAGTGCACCCGAAGATAATTGGCCGGCCACATGTTCGGCGACGTCACATTCGTGTGCATCTGCCTCGTCAGCCAGATCGAGGCTCGATCGATCGAACTGCGGATAGAAGGGGGTCCATCCCATCGAGACGGCCGATGTCATCACGTCCATCGTGTGTCGGCCACTGAAATTGCCGCGGCCGACGGGGCTGGCCAGTGCGTCCGCCTGGTAGCCGTCGTAGCGCCACTGGTCGGTGTGGACATACCAATAGGAAGTGCCGGCCATCTGACGCGGTGGTCGGAGCCAATCCGTCCCCATTGCCACTGTCGCCCAACCTGTGACGGGTCTGCATTTTTCCTGGCCGACGTAGTGCGCCCACCCGCCGCCGTTGCGTCCCATCGACCCGGTGAGCAGCAGGAGGCTGAGAACTGCTCGATAGGTGGCATCGCCGTGGAACCACTGGCAGATACCCGCACCCATGATGATCATCGAGCGGCCACCCGATTCAACTGCGTTGGTGGCAAATTCACGCGCGATGCGGATCACTTGCGCGGCGCTGACTCCGGTAATCGATTCCTGCCACGCGGGGGTGTAAGGCTCAGCCGGGTCGTTGAAGCCGGAAGGCCACTGCCCCGGCATTCCGTTGCGCTGCACCCCGTACTGGGCGAGCATGAGATCGAAGACAGTGCACACCAGTCGATCACCCACGCGTCGCACCGGTACACCGCGGATCATGGATTCGCCGTGACCATCCGGGGTGTCGAAGCGCGGAAGATGTATTTCTGCAGTTTCACCCCAATCGGTATCGACGCTCAGAGCAGGAACGATATCGCCCAGGTCGAGATTCCACTTTCCGACGCCTTCGTCTCCGAAACGGAAACCGAGAGAACCGTTGGGTACAACAGCGTTGTCGGTCGCGCTGTCGAGAACAACCGGTTTGAACGCAGCATTTTCGCTCGCCTCACCCAGATCGGCGGCGGTCAGGTTCTTGCCGGCGACAAGTCGGCCGTCGCGCTCCTCGATGGTGACGAGGAACGGCAGGTCGGTGAACTGCCGCACGTAGTCGTCGAAGAACGGCTCACGCTGCTTCACGAAGAACTCCGACAGGATGACATGGCCCATCGCCATCGCCATAGCTCCGTCGGTGCCGGCGGCGCACGGCATCCATTCGTCGGCGAACTTGGTGTTGTCCGCGTAATCGGGGCTGATAGCGACAACTTTGGTTCCGCGGTACCGAACCTCCGCCATCCAATGAGCGTCGGGGGTTCGGGTGACCGGGACGTTGGATCCCCACATCATCAGATACGACGCGTCCCACCAGTCCCCGGACTCGGGCACATCCGTCTGGTCACCGAACACCTGAGGCGATGCCACCGGGAGATCCGCATACCAGTCGTAGAAGGACGTCATGACGCCGCCGATGAGTTCGATGAACCTCGACCCCGCAGCGAAGGACACCATCGACATCGCCGGAATGGGGGAGAACCCCGCAACGCGGTCGGGCCCGTACTTCTTGATGGTGTGCACGTGTGCCGCGGCGATCATCTCGGTGGCTTCGGCCCAGGTGACCCGCACCAGGCCCCCTTTTCCCCTGGCCTGCTGGTACTTTCGTCGACGCTCCGGATCAGCTTGAATGTCGGCCCACGCATCTACGGGATCGCCGAGTCGGGTCAGTGCCTCGCGGTACATTTCGACCAGCACACCACGTGCGTAGGGGTAGCGGACCCTCGTGGGCGAGTACGTGTACCAGGAGAAAGCTGCCCCGCGTGGACAGCCACGCGGTTCGTACTCGGGACGGTCCGGTCCGACCGTCGGGTAGTCGGTCTCCTGGGTTTCCCAGGTGATGATGCCGTCCTTGACATAGATCTTCCACGAACACGACCCGGTGCAATTGACCCCGTGCGTAGAGCGCACCACTTTGTCGTGGCTCCAACGATCGCGGTAGAAGATATCGCCTTCGCGGCCGCCTGTGCGGTTCACGGTGCGAAGGTCGTCCGAGAATTTCCCAGGAGTGAAGAAGCGCCCGCCGCGGAGCAAGATATCCTCGGCGCTGCTACCGATGTGTTCGACCACTGTGCACTTCCTTCACGTCTTCTCCGTTTGCCGCAGCGAGGGAAAATCTGACGAATGAGCATGCACGTCCATAGAACCGCAAATTCGGATTCGTCGCGACGGTTCGGGCGAAATGGGCAGTCACATTTCAGTGGCGTTCTTCGAGCCCGACAGCTTCCCGGAGTCGTTTGGCGGCAGTTCGGAGCTCGGGATCATCGAATGCGGATGAATCCAGCATGGCCGCCAGTGCTTCGGCGATGACGTTGAGTTTTTCTTGCGACGCTTCACTTGCGCGGCGTCCGGCATTCTCGAGCAGTACTACCAACAGCAGCGTGAAAACACTCGCCACGGTATGAATGGCAACCTGCCAGGTCTTGAGATCCGTCCACCACGGCAAGCTGATAAACCAGGCCACAACAATGGCGACACACAGGAAAAAGAACGGTGCCTGACTGACTCGCAACTCGGCATGCTCGACGAACCGGTCGAACCGCGAGCGGCCGTTGCCACCGCTGCGGGTTTGCGCCGCGTCGCTGCTTCGCTCCATTACCAGAACTTTAGTCGGCGACGATTGTCTGCGCGTGTGTTTACGCGTGCATGACTGCGGTGAAGGTCATGCGGTCACCACGGTAGAGAGATCGCCTCTGTTCGATGGGCACTCCGTCGATGTCGTAGGACACTCGGTTGAGGAGGAACATCGGGGTTCGGGGGTCGACGTTGAGTAGTGATACTTCTCGGGCGTCGGGGAGTACGGTCTCGATGCTGTCGACGACCCGATCGAATTGTATTCCGCGTGTGCGTAGTTCGGCGTACAGAGAATCTCTGTAGTCGAAGGTTTCCATCAGACCGGGGATTCTCTCTGCGGCAATGCGGGTCGTTTCCAGTCCGACTCGGACATTGTCGGTGGTGAACACTCGCTCGAGTTGTACGACTGCGGCTCCCGGTTCGATGTGCAGGAGACCCGCGAGGTTGTCGTCAGCGCCGTCGATGGACCATCCGACCAGAATTCGGGTAGCAGCCATGCCCTTGTCGCGTGCGGCCTCGGTGTAGGAGCCGATAGCAAGCGGCAGAACGACTTTGGGGTCGGCGACAACGGTTGTTCGACCGCGCCGCTCGATGCGCCCGGCAACGAGCAATTCCCGCATGGCCTGACGCAGAGTTTCCCGAGATACGTCGTACCTCTCGGCGAGATCTCGTTCGGAGGGAAACGGGTCTCCTGGTGACAGGTCGTCGAGAAGCGCGTCGAGATTCTTTCGCACGATCTGATGCTTGAGCATCCGAGGTTCTGCGTCGACCACCATGCGTCAGACACTATCATTTCTTGGTCTAGACCAAGATGTCACTGTTAGTTCATTGTCAGTTCATGCAACGGATTCACCTTGGTCTATACCAACCTGCATCGTGTGTGTCATGACGAATTCGACCGCGACACAAGCGCTTAGCGAAACTGCCCTAGTCGGCCCTGCCATTGAACTAGTTGTGATGGACATGGCCGGCACCACTGTCGCCGACGATGGTCTCGTCATCGACGCCTTTGATGCCGCGGCCACTGCGGTGGGTCTCGCCGAGACCGGCACAGACCGCGAAGACGCTCGCCGCTATGTCCTCGAAACGATGGGCCAGTCCAAAATCGAAGTCTTTCGAGCACTCTTCGGCGGAGAAGACCGCGCCCAAGCCGCCAATCACGCCTTCGAAGCGGCGTACGACGCGCGCATCGACGGCGGCGTGACCTCAGTGCCCGGTGCTGCCGACGCCATTGCACAGCTCCGGGAGGCCGGCGTTGCAGTGGTGTTGACGACCGGCTTTTCCCCGGCCACGCAGCATCGCATTCTGGATGCTCTGGAGTGGGGCACTATCGCTGATGCTTATCTGGCGCCGGGGGATTCGTTCCGAGGGCGTCCGCATCCGGATCTCGTGCTGGCTGCTGCACTGCACTGCCGAGTCAGTGACATGGCGGCCGTCGCCGTGGTCGGTGACACCGCGAGCGATATCCGCTCGGGTCGACGCGCCGGTGCGTCCGTCGTTGCCGGGGTCCGCACCGGCGCCCACCGGAGTGAGGTTCTGATCGATGCCGGCGCGACCCACATCCTCGACAGCATCACCGACCTCCCGAGCCTCGTCCTTCTCTGAATTCGCTTAGCCCTGAACTCGACTGACGCCTTGTCTTCCTGCCTTCACTCGACCGAACGGACCACGACATGAGTACCCGCACTCTTCGCCGCACCAGCATTGCTGCGGCCCTTCTTTCCACCGCCGCACTCGTCGCTGCCGGTTGTTCCGGCTCCAGTGCTGAAACCACAACTGAACAGGGATTTCCGAAAACCCTGACGTTGGCCGCAATTCCGGCTGAAAACTCCACCGATCTCAAGGCAAGCTACGATCCGGTGATCGAACGACTGGAACGCGAGACCGGGGCGACCGTCGAATTTGTCCAGGCATCCGATTACGCGGGCGTGGTCGAAGGTCTCATCGCCGGCAACGTCGACCTCGCGTTCTTCGGTCCCTTCGCCTATGTTGTCGCCGGTATCAACGGTGCACAGATGACACCCCTCGGTGCTGTCGTGAAGAACGAAGGAACTCCTCCCGGATACCAGTCCTACGCAATCACCCGCTCGGACAACCAGTCCGTCAACGGTCTCACCGACTATGCAGGCAAAAAGGTCTGCTTCGTCGATCCCAGTTCGACATCCGGATTTCTGTATCCCACTGCCGGGCTCATCGAGGAAGGTGTTATCGCCTCCGGTTCGGAGGCAGACATCTCCGCCGCGGTCACCCCCATCTACGCAGGCGGACATGACGCGTCGGCGCTCGCAGTCAAGAGCGGGGACTGTGACGCCGGTTTTGCATTCGACACAATGGTCGACAAGACCATGATCGACAACGGTGAGCTGAAGCCAGGTGAGCTCAAGACTGTCTGGAAGTCGGAGATGATCGCAGGATCGTTGTTCGCTGCCAACAATGAACTCGGACCCGAGGCGATCGCGACCCTGAAGGATGTATTCGGCGAGGGTATGAACTCCGCGGCCTTCCAGGCTGACGGAATCTGCTCCGACGAATGCCGCATTACCGACGAGCGCGCTTGGGGCGTCGTCCCGGCACAGGACAGCGATTACGACGGCGTCCGCCATGTGTGTGAGGTCACCGGCTCGCAGAAGTGCCAAGGCTGATCATGCCCACATCCCCGAACGACATAGTCATCAGCGCACGTGACGTCACGAAGACCTTCGGGTCCACCACCGCACTCCAGAACGTCAACCTCGACGTACACCGCAGCGAGATGCTGGTGCTGCTCGGTCTTTCGGGCTCCGGCAAGTCCACACTGCTGCGCTGCATCAACGGACTGCATCCGATCACGTCAGGCAGCGTTACCGCGCTGGACACCCGTATCGACACAGCTCCGGCGCGGGACGTGCGCGAACTACGCAAGAACATCGGATTCATCTTCCAGCATTTCAATCTCGTTGGACGCCTCAGCTGTCTCGAGAATGTTCTCGTCGGAGGTCTCGGGCGATTGCGTATTCCCCGCTACGGGGCGCTGACGTATCCGAAGTCAATGCGCATCGAGGCACTGAGCTGCCTCGACCGCGTCGGACTCGCCGATTTAGCCGAGCGCCGCGCCGATACACTCTCCGGCGGGCAGCAACAGCGCGTGGCCATTGCACGCACCCTGATGCAGCGGCCGAGCATCGTGCTCGCCGACGAGCCAGTGGCCTCGCTCGACCCGGAGAACGCCGGCGTTGTCATGGACCTGCTGCAGCGAGTGTGCACCGAGGAACAACTGACCGTCGTGTGCACGCTGCACCAGGTCGACCTCGCGCTGGGCTGGGCGCACCGGCTCGTCGGCCTTCGCGACGGAGAAGTTGTTCTCGATCGTCCGGCGAGCGGGCTGAGACGCGAGGACGTCATGCCGATCTACCAACGCCTCGCACCCGAGCGTGACGCGTTGTCGGTGGTGGGATCGACGTGACCACCACGCTCGGTCAGCCACCACCGAAAATTGTTTCTACACAGCCAGTTACGCGAAATCGGCGTTGGCTACTCCCCGCTGTGAGCGTGGCCGCAGTGGTCGCGACAGTACTCTCGGCGAAGTACATCGACTTCGCTCCCGCGACACTGATCGACGGCCTCGAAGATGTTCAGCGTCTACTCGGACGCATGCTCCCGCCGCGCGTGGACGACACCGGCCGGATCGTCTCGCTCGCATTCGACACGCTGTTGATGGCGGTGCTCGGTACTGTCCTGGCTGCGATCGCTTCCATCCCCTTGGCTTTTCTCGCTGCCCGCAATACGACGCCGCACCCGTGGGTGTACAGCGTCGCGCGGGCCGTCATCACGTTCTGTCGAGCCATGCCCGACCTGCTGTTCGCAGTGCTGTTCGTCCGGGCACTGGGAATCGGTGTCCTCCCCGGGATTCTCGCACTGGCACTGCATTCGATCGGCATGCTCGGAAAGTTGTTTGCCGATGCGATCGAGCAAACCGACAGTGGGCCACGGGAAGCGATCCGCGCCACCGGCGCCGGCTATCTGCGCGAAATGATCAATGCTGTTGTTCCTCAGGTTGTTCCGTCGTGGATCGGCGCGTTCGTCTACCGCATTGATATCAACCTGCGGATGTCGGTGGTTCTCGGATTTGTCGGTGCCGGCGGAATCGGGTTTGCACTACAAGATGCGTTGCGTGGACTTGTCTATCCGCGCGCCCTGGGGATCGTGCTTGTCATTCTGGTCATCATCGCCGCGATGGAATTGGTGGCGATCGTTGTACGGCGCACGCTGCTCGTCCCGTCGATCGGTGGACCCCGCCGTGATCGAGCGATGCGTATCGGTGCTTCGACGCTACTGATCGCCTCCTGCATCGCCTCGTTTGTCGTACTCGACATCGACCCCAGAGCTCTTTTGACGTGGGTTGGGCCTTCCATGGAGGTCTTCGGACGCATGGTGCCGCCCGACTTCTCCTCCCTCGGCGTCGAACTACTCGACGCCACCGTCCAGACTGTTGCTATCGGTGTCGTATCCACGGCCATCGGCGTCGGACTCTCGATCCCGGTCGGAATCCTCGCCGCTGCCAATGCGACGCCGCATCCTGTGCTTTATTGGCTCGCGAGGGCGTGGATCGTTGTGGTACGCGCCGTACCCGAACTCATTCTCGCCGTCGTGTTCGTTGCAGCTGTCGGGCTCGGCCCGGTGGCGGGCACGTGCGCCCTTGCGATCGGCTCGGTGGGATTTCTGGGCAAACTTGTCGCCGACGCTGTCGAGGAGATCGACCCGGGTCCGCTCGACGCAGTGACATCCGTAGGCGGAGGATGGTGGAACCGAATCTTCAGTGCTGTTCTGCCACAATCTATTCCTTCGATAGTGGGATCCAGCCTTTACTTGCTCGACGTCAATATCCGCACGTCTACCGTCTTGGGCATCGTCGGCGCAGGCGGTGTCGGATTTCTGCTGTTCGAGTCGATTCGCACTCTGAACTTCCAGATTGCCGGCGCGATCGTCATCGTCATTTTTGTCATCGTCTACATCGTGGAAAGGGTTTCCGGATGGATCAGATCACTCCTCGTCTGACACGAGCTGCCGTATGGAACCGCAACGGCGTCGACATCAGGGAACTCGAGATTCCCGAACTCGGGCCGGGGGAAGTCCTCGTCCGTGTCAGCCTCGCCACGGTCTGTGGCAGTGACCTGCATACCGTGTCCGGACGCCGCGACGCGCCGTGTCCGTCGATCCTCGGGCACGAAGCCGTCGGGCGAGTGGTCGCCATCGGACGTGGTGCAATCCCTGACGTTGTGGGGGAGTGCGTGCGTCCACTCGCTGTCGGTGACCGAGTCGTGTGGTCGGTGACGGTCCCGTGCCATCGATGCCCTCGCTGCGCCAAGGGTTTCACCGCCAAATGCGTGAACGTGCGCAAGGTGGGGCACGAATCAGCACAAGGTCCATGGACATTGAGCGGGTCGTACGCCGCGCATATCGTTCTGCCGAGCGGGGTCGCGATCGCGCTGGTTCCCGATTCATTGACTGACGCGGTGGCCGCACCTGCAGCGTGCGCGACCGCGACAGTGATGGCAGCACTCGAAGCGGCGGGGCAGCTCACTGACAAACGAGTGCTGATCTACGGTGCTGGGATGCTTGGTGTGACCGCTGCCGCTGCTGCAACCGAGGCGGGCGCGCTAGTGCAGATGGTGGAGCCGAATCCGGTGCGCCAAAGTCAATCTCAACGGTTCGGTGCCTCCGACGGTGATGATCGGTTGCTCGCCGATATTGCGATTGATTTCTCCGGTGCCCCGGCTGCAGTGAACGCTGCCCTGCAACGCCTCGACCTGGGCGGTCGTCTTGTACTTGCCGGGTCAGTCAGCCCAGGCCCTGCCGTTGCAGTAGACCCGGAGGATGTCGTTCGTCGGTGGCTGACCATCACTGGTGTGCACAATTACGAACCGCGCCATCTCGGTCAGGCCGTCGCGTTCCTCGCCGCAACGAGTGAGAAATATCCGTGGGCAACTCTCGTTGACCACCCTGTACCGCTCGATGATGTCAGTGACGTTCTTCGGCCCCCAACGTCGCCGGTTGTACTCAGATCGTCAGTCGCGCCCTAGTGGTGCTTATTGGTGCAGGAGAAGCGGGTCCTGTGCGATTTCGATGACGGTCGCGGCGCCGGTACATTGGGCCGACAGGTGGCTGGACTACAGGATGGAATGCTGACGTGAGTGAGATCGAGTCGTATTCCAGAGTCGGATCGGTTCCGGGGACCGTTCTGATCGTGTTGAAGCGGGTGAAGCTCGCGCTGTTGTGGGGCGCCTCGTATCATCCGATTGTCACGATCAACGGCAGGACCCAAGCACTGCCGTGGGGTGCACACAGAGTGGCATTATCGGATACGGAGCCACTGTCGATCGACGTGTATGTCAATGAACGCAGGCTGAGATCGTTGAAATCAACGATCGGACGCTGCGCTGCGGTCATTCCTCCTGGAACAGCTCGGGCAGTGGAGTATTCGGCACCGGCACAAGGATTCTGTCGGGGTGAGTTGGGGCCGCTCGGCACGACGCGTTCGCGTGGGTTGGTCGCTCAGTTCCTGATCGTCGGCGTACTTGCATTGATCTGCGGATTCATGGCCATCGGGCTTCTCGGAGTGGGCCTGGCAGCCATGACAGGGCAGCTCGGTGAACTACGTCCGCCGCAATAATCCTTCAGAGGCGTGGCCCTTTGCCGTCGGCTCATCCGGCTAGGTTGCGCTACTGGTCTTTCCGTGATCGATCAGCTCGGAGTGGGGGCGTGCGTCGCATCGCCGTGGAGTCGGCGGTCCCGTCGATTTCGACGGAGATGAGCTAGTTCGAACTCCGCATGGCGAGCGGCGGCGACGCCCCGCAGTTGGTGATATCGCCATCCCTCGATGGGATCGCGATCCGTGCAGGAATCTGCTTTGGGTAGCTCGCTGCGTCATGCCACGCAAAATCCAACTTCGCTTGGTGGCCGTTTGACATTCATGGGGTGAACGATGTTCACGGTGCGCTCGTGCAGAACATCATCGACAACGACGAGTGTAACCTTCGCACTCAGAACCCTCCTGGGCGGAGTGGTTGCGCCCCAGTCTTTTTCCGGCGATCCGATTGTCCTTCTCGGGAAGGGTATCGCAATTGGTGAACCGGAACTCGTCCGAGAAGTTATGGCGCGACTGTGAAGTGATTGACCGCGGAGTGTCATTCTTATTTTGGAGAGGGGTGCTCTTCTGTCGTGCTACGTTGAGTAACCCGACACATCTTCAGGAGTCCGATGACGACCTCGCAGGAAGCGCCCACCTACCGCGTGATCCAATGGGCCACAGGAAAGGTCGGCCGCCAGTCGATTCGCCATTTCGTCGAGAACTCGGCGTTCGAGCTGGTCGGTGTCTTGGTCACCAACCCCGACAAAGTCGGCAAAGATGCCGGTGAGCTCGCAGGTCTGCCCGACACCGGTGTGATCGCAACGGACGACGTCAATGCCATCGTCGCTCTGGACGCCGACTGTGTGCACTTCGCGCCACAGGGAACGCTCCCGGACCTCGAGATGGTCTGTCGATTGCTGCGGTCCGGCAAGAACGTGGTCACCCCGCTTGGTCCATTCTTCCGGACTGAGCGCACCCGTGAGTACCTCGACACGATCGAGGCAGCCTGCCAAGAAGGTGGCACCTCATTTCACGGGTCCGGTCTGCATCCGGGCTACATGAGTGATCTGTTGCCGCTGACCTTGATTCGCCTGATGAGCCGGATCGACCGCATCCATGTGTACGAGACCGTCAACTTTCTCGCGTACCCATCCAATTACATCCCAGCCATGGGGTTCGGGCGCGCGCCCGACGATGTTCTTGCCAACCCGAGCCGTTCGGCAGACACCCATCACATCTACGCACAGTCGATGGAAATGATCGCCCACACCCTCGGCGCGACGATCACCGACATCACAACAACGCTGGAATTGGCCACCGCCACAGCGGACACTGCCTATCCGGGGGGTCTCGTCGAGGCCGGAACAGTAGCCGGACAGCATTACGAATGGACCGCGTGGGCCGACGGTGCGCCGCTGATCACTTTCCACGGGTTCTGGATCATGGGTGATGCCATCGAGCCTCGATGGGATTGCGGGGACGACACCGGCTACCGCGTGGTCATCGAGGGCGATCCGGGACTTGAACTGAACATTTCCCGAGGTGGCAGCATCAACGACGAAGACGACAGCGGCGCCCTGCCGTGGACCGGGTACATCGGCGCCAACGCGATTCCCGATGTCTGCGATGCGCCACCCGGAGTGATCACACATCTCGAACTCGGCGTAGTTCGTCCGCGCGGGTTGGTGCGGCCAGGTTCCCTCGTGCGTTAGAGCTTTCCTGAAATCGACCGAGAGTTCGTCGCAAGTGCACAAGGAAAGGCACAGTCATTACTGCATCCGAAGACAGCCTCGATCTGATGAGCCTGAAGGCGCGCTACTTTCGCACCCTGGACACGAAACAATGGGACGATTTTCGCTTGCTATTTGCCGACAACCTGCAGTTTTTCGTCGACGAGCAATCGCATGAGAGCGTCCGGCAATTGTTGCAGACATCGCCTGCCGACAGTCCATCGTCGGTAATCAGCCCCGCGGGAAGCTACCGAACACCGACAATCGTCGGCGCTGACGAGTTCGTCGAGTACATATCTCGCAGCCTGGCGTCGGCAATCACCGTGCACCAGGGGCACACTCCCGAAATTGCAGTGAGTAGCGACGGAACCGCGACGGGAGTCTGGGCCATGTACGACTGGGTCGAAGATGTTCACCGCGGGCTGTCGCTCAAAGGCTGGGGACACTATCACGAAGAGTATGAGCTCGATATCGACGGCCGATGGCAGATCAAGCGTATGGAGCTGACGCGATTGCGGGTCGACATGACGTCGCCGGATCGTGGTCTCTCCACGCCCGTGGCGCCCTGGACGCGCTCGACTGCAGCCAAATAATTTCCCTTGCTCTGACTACATCAGAGAGGTCGATGATGATTCGACGCACCCGCTTCCTGACCGCGGCACTCGCCGCCGCCTGTTCGACGGCACTCGTGCTGACCGCTTGTAGCAGCTCCGGTGCCGACAGTCAGGGCGAGTTATCGGCTGTTGGAGAGCCTGTGCCGGGCGGAGAAGCACGTGTCATTCAGGTCAATGAGCCGCGGACTCTTGACCCGGCAGGGCTGACGAATAACTGGGCGAATCACGCATTAATGGGGAATGCGTTGTACGGGACGCTGATGACCAACGATGTCGAGTCTTTCGACATCAAGTACAAGCTGGCCGAGGACTTCACCACCACCGACGGTGGAAGCACGTTCACTCTGAAACTCCGTCCGGGCTTACAGTTTTCGGACGGAACACCATTCGATGCAGCGGCCGTGAAGTTCAATTGGGATCGGTTGGCAGATCCTGCGTTGGGATCGAGTTCACTCGCAATGGCAACCCAGGTAAACGCGACGGAGGTCGCCGATTCCACCACCTTGAGTGTGAGGATGGACGCGCCCAACCCACACTTCGCGCAGGCGTTGATGACAAACGCGATGAACTGGATTGCATCCCCGACAGCACTGCAGAAAGGGCAGGCTGCGTTCGATGCGGCCCCGATCAGTGCCGGCCCATTCATTCTGACAGCGTGGTCGCGTCAGGACAGAATGGAGTTCGTGAAGAACCCCACCTACTGGGATTCTCCCAAACCGTACTTGGACAGCATTGTTCTCCGCACAGCGAACGACAGCAGCCAGAGAACCAACACGGTAATGACCGGTGGCGGCGACCTGACCTCGGAAATCAGTTGGCGAAACCTGGCCATGGCTAAAGCTGCCGGATTCCCCGTCGTGACGGCGCCGACGGGCGGCGGTCAATACATGGCGATGAATTTCCGCCGAGCTCCGTTCAACGACGAGCGTGCGAGAAGGGCGGTTGCACTGGCAACGGATCTCGATGCCTTGGACGTTGCCGTCAACGACGGTAAAGGGCAGGTTCCAGAGACGCTGTTCCCGGAGACATCACCGTTCCATGCGGATATCCCGCTGAAGACGACAGACAAGCAACAAGCACAGAAGCTGTTCGACGAGCTGGCCGCGGAGGGTAAGCCGGTGTCCTTCACGTACACATCTTTTTCGACAGTGGAGAACAAGGCTGGGGCGGAAGGATTGCAAGCCCAGCTCAGTGCCTTCGACAACGTCGATGTCAAAGTTGATGTCGTCGACTTTGCTGCAGGGCTAGCCATTTACGGCTCGCACGACTACGACATGATCGCCACGGGTGCAATGATTCAGGATCCCGACGCAGAGCTGTGGTCCAACTTTCACGGCAGTTCGCAGCGCAATCTCACAGGTATCGACGACCCGGAACTCAACGACGCGCTCTACGCCGGTCGCATAGCCGAATCGGTGGACGAGCGTAAGGAGGCGTACGAGATCGTGCAGAAACGGATCGTCGCTCTGACACCCGGACTCTGGTACGTGCGAGCGGCAACGTCGGTGGTCACAGGAAAGAACGTGCACGGCGTCGAACTGTATGGAATTGGATCACAGTTGCCTGAAGAGTTGTGGATCACGAAGTAACTGAATAGTCCTAATCAAAAGGAGGCTGTCGTGGGTTCGAATGTGTTGGTAGTAATCGGTGTTGGTGGGATGGGGCAAGCAATCGCTCGCCGGCAGGGAGCCGGAAAGACCGTGCTGCTCGCTGACTTCAACGAGGCTGTATTGAAATCTGTTGCAGCGCAATTGACCGGCGAGGGCCATAACGTGGTTACTCAGCAAGTTGACGTCTCGTCCGGCTCGTCGGTGGCTGCACTTGCAAACGCCGCAGCCGATCTCGGAGCGGTCACCGATGTTGTCCACACTGCGGGAGTGTCTCCGGTCCACGCAACTACGTCAGCTGTCTTGGACGTCGATCTTCTGGGGGTTGCGTTGGTACTGGAGGAATTCGGGCGAGTCGTCGCCTCGGGTGGGGCGGGCGTGGTCATATCGAGTATGGCCGGATACTTTGCCGCGCCACTTGATGCGGAGCAGGAGCGGGCACTGGCGACAACACCGTCAGGCGATCTGCTCGATCTTGCGTTTGTCGATGCCGATGCTGATCCCGGGCGCAGTTACAGCCTGGCCAAGCGCGGCAACCACTTCCGCGTGCAGGCAGCGAGCGCGTCCTGGGGTGCGCGGGGTGCACGCATCAATTCGATCAGTCCCGGTGTCATCTCGACCCCGATGGGGCAGGCGGAACTCGCCGGTGACAGTGGAGCAGGGATGCGTGCCATGGTTGCTGGGTCTGCCACACGACGCGTCGGCACGCCCGACGACATCGCTGACGCAGTCGCATTTCTGCTCGGCCCCACCGCGAGCTTCATCAGCGGCACGGACTTGCTCGTCGACGGCGGCGCCGTCGCGGGGGTGCGATACAACCGCTGATTGCTTCGCGCGATCCGCTACCAGGCCCGCGAACCGCCAGGCGCTCTCGACGGATGTTGAATCGTCGAACCCGCAATGAGTCAGCCGTCCGCACCCCACGAAAGTGCGTCCACGAAGATTCTGCTGCGGCGGATCCGTGGGGGAGGTGCACGAGCGCTGCCTCTCGAGTGAGTAACTCACCCGATGCTCTCAGATTTTTTGCTATTGCAATTGATCTATTGCCCATACTAGAGTGGCATTCGCCACACTTGACAGATTGACGGAGTCGGGAAGCTACTCACCCGCTGTATGCGCGAGTGCCTTCTTGCGTGCACTCCATGCCGGCAATGATGTTCGTGTAGTTCAGAATTCGAGTCTCTCCGGGGTCGATGCAATGCACCTCCTGCCTCGAGCAGTTCGACAAAGTTCCCTGGACGGTAGATCTACCGTCCAGGTAGAAGTGTCCGACGAGTAATTGCGTTGGGCTGTGCCGACTTTCCACATTCGGTGCTCGCCCCTGCACTGACGATTTCGTCAGTTTCGATGTGCACGTTTCCGTGATGGTCGCACAATTTCTTCTTCACATTCGAGAGGTCGACGATGCTCAAGAAAACACGCCTCAGCACCGCGGTAGTCGCTGTAGTCTGTTCAGCTCTTCTTCTGAGTGCATGCGGTGGTACAAGTTCTGGCGACTCCAGCGTTGCTTCGGTTGAGGCCGGTGATCCCGTGGCCGGAGGTGTAGCCGGCATTCTGCAGCCCGCCGAGCCACGGTCCCTCGATCCGGTAAACCTGTCCAATACCTTTTCGCACCAGCCGGTACTCGGTAATGCTCTGTACGGAACCTTGATGGTCAACAATCTCGACACGCTCGAGCTCGAATACAAGATGGCGACGGACTTCTCCACAACCGACGGTGGTTCAACCTTCACGCTGGTCCTGCAACCAGGCCTGACGTTCACCGACGAGACACCGTTCGATGCCGCTGCGGTCAAGTTCAATTGGGACCGCCTGCGCGATCCGGCTCTCGGCGGGACGGCGATCCGGCAGGCCGGACAGGTCTCTGCATCAGAAGTAGTCGATCCGATCACGTTGAAAATCACTCTGCGGGCACCGAACCCACACTTCGGCCAGGGCTTGATCACCAACGCGATGAACTGGATCGCGTCCCCGACAGCCCTGCAGAAGGGGCAGCAGGCATTCGATGCGAACCCGGTAGGTGCCGGCCCATTCACGCTGGTCAAGTGGACCCGACAGGACGCGATCGAACTCGAACGTAACCCCGGCTACTGGGATGCGCCGAAGCCGTATTTGGATCGCCTCACGATTCGTTCGACAGCCGATACCAACCAGCGGTTCAACGCGCTCACGACGGGAATGGCAGATCTGTCCTCGGAATCGAGCTGGTCCGTTCTGGCCAAGGCAGACGCGTCCGGGTTCCCGACCGAAGTTGTGCCGACCGGTGGTGGGCAGTTCCTCGGAATGAACTTTCGCCGTGCACCATTCGACGATGAGCGGGCACGGCGCGCAGTGGTTCTAGCCACGGATCTGGACGCGATCAATGCTGCTGTTTTCGGTGGTGAGGCGGCATATCCGCAAACCTTGTTCCCGCAATCGTCGCCGTACTTCGTCGACGTCACGTTGCCGACGCAGGACAAGCAAACCGCACAGAAGTTGTTCGACGAGCTGGCCGCGGAGGGTAAGCCGGTCACCTTCACCTTCTTGTCCTACCCGTCGGAGGAGAGCAAGGCAGTCGCGGAGGCCTTGCAGGCCCAGTTGAGTGCATTCGCACACGTAGAGGCAGAGGTCGAGGTCGCGGACTTCGCCGCAGTTACGGCCAGGGCAGGCGCGCGTGACTTCGACATGATGATTTCGTCTGCGATAGTTCAGGATCCGGATTACGCGCTGTGGACCGCTTTTCACGGGTCATCGCCGGGTAACTTCACGGGCATCAACGATTCGGAACTCAGTGCCGCACTCGATGCCGGCCGCGTCGGTACGTCGGTGGAGGAGCGCAAGACGGCGTACGAGACTGTGCAGAAGCGTCTCGTCGCGCTTAATCCGGGCCTTTGGTACGTCCTGGGGGCACCCTCGGTCATTTCCAGCAAAGAACTGCACGGCATCGATTTGTATACCTTGGGGTCTCCGTTGCCCGAAGAGCTGTGGATCACGGAGTAATCGATGGCAGCGAGCGTAGCCGTGTCACCTGCGATGACACGCGTCGGATTCATCGGAGCGGGACGGATGGGCCTACCCATGGTGCGACGGCTCGTCGAGGCCGGCCACGAGGTGCGGGTGCTCGGCAGGTCCGATGAATCACGCACTGCGATAACGGCGTCGGGGGCGCAGGCTGTCTCCGGTATCGCCGAGGTCGGTGAGGGCGCCGGCGTGGTTGTCATGTGCGTGTACACCGACGAGCAAGTTCGGGAGATCTGTCTCGACGGCACACTTCTGACCGGGATGCCGCGGGGATCCGTCTTGGTCGTACACACCACGGGTAGTCCACACACGGTCGAGGCCATCGCCGCCAGGGTCGAGTTCCTTGGCATCGATGTGCTCGATGCTGCGGTCTGTGGCGGACCACACGATATTGCGGACGGCCGATTAACCCTGTTTGTGGGAGGGGCCGATGACGCAGTAGCGCGAGTCAGTCCAGTTTTGCGGACCTATGGCGATCCGGTGCTCCATGTTGGGCCGGTGGGCACAGGGCAGCGTGTGAAGCTGGTCAACAACGCACTGTTCGCGGCGCAGATCGGGCTGCTCGCCGAAGCGGCCGACCTTGGACGGCAGCTCGGTATCAACGAAGCGACACTGCTGAAAGCGTTGCCCTATGGATCCGCTGCCTGTCATGTCATGGAGAATATTGCTGCGAGAGGGTCGGTCTCGGCGTTCACCAGCGCTGTCAGCCATTTTCTCGACAAGGACGTGGCCGTCGTGAAAAGTACAGTCGCCGATGTCGGAGGTGACCTAGGAGTCCTGCAGGTCGTCATCGATGCTCGGCAAACAGTCGATTCTTCTTGAGTGCTGTGTCGGGTCATTCCGTTTCCGAACTGCGTAACTAAGTTTTGCTATTGCAATTCCACTATTACCGCAATATGGTGGCATTCATCACTCGTGACAGGCTTACGTAACCGGAGCGTCACTCGCCCGCTGACTGCGCAATCATTTTCCGCCTTCGCTTCTGTCTGTCAATAACGTTCGTGTAGTTCACAATTCGAGTTCTCAATTGGCTAACGAGGGGAATGTAGATGCTGGATGCCGGTGCCATCACAACCGAAGCGGAAACGCGCGTTGGGATTTCGGACCCCGAGGCCGATTTGCTGAGGCCCAATCTCGATCACCTGGTGGCGGCAATCAACGCGACCGCCGACCTGGCGCTCGGATCCGAGGCCTCTGTCGGTAGTTCGCTGGTGGCCAGGACGGCCGACCGCCTGGAGGGTCTCGAATGGCTGGGCAGGCACCCCGAGATCGCCGATGAAGTCATCGCGGATCCGGTGTTCCTGTGCGGCTTGCCCCGTTCGGGTACAACGTTCTTCCAGTATCTGTTCGACCGGGACGAGAGGTTCCGACTCATCCGTACGTGGGAGGTCAGCGAGCCCTCACCGCCCCCTGGTGCTGATCCGGGGTCCGTACGTCGCCGCAAGGCGGCCGAAGCCGAACGACGCAAGACACACCGAATCTCGGGGTTCGATGCAATGCACCTCTCGGATGCCGACGGGCCCGAGGAATGTCACGCCTTCCTCGAACAGAGCTACTCGTCGGCCGGTTTTCACAATCTCATGAACGTGCCGGAGTACTTCGATTACCTGATGTCAACGGATCTCACCCCGGCATACCGTGTGCACAAGAGGCAATTGCAGCTCCTGCAATGGCGCACCCCGCGGCCCCGCTGGGCCCTTAAACATCCGAACCATGTCATCGCGACGGATGCAATCCTCGAGGTCTATCCGGACGCGCGCTTCGTGATCACCCATCGGGATCCGGTACAAATTCTGGCGTCCATCTCGAAGATGACCCTCAAACTTCGTGAGTCCCGTTCGAACTCTCCGGTCGACCCACATCTTGTCGGCCGACAAATGCTCGACTTCATCGAGCGTCACATCGACCGGATCATGACGTTCAGCGATTCTCCTTATGGCACGCGGGCGACGCATGTCGACTACTACCGTTTGGTCGACGACCCAATCACAGTGATGGCGGAGGTGCACAGCGCACTCGATCTCGATTCTCCACCGGCGGTACGCGAGGCAGTGGCCGACTGGTACTTGAGAAATCCGAAGGGCTCACGAGGCTCCAATCCCTACGCCCTGGAGGATTTCGGTCTAGACGGTGACATGGTGGCGGAGCAGTTCGGCGACTATATGTGTCGATTCGGTATTCCACGTGAGCAGGTCGGACTGGGAACGGATCGCTCGAATGTCTGACGGCCAGGCAGGGTGGATGGCACTCGATGCTGCCGTAGCGATGGCTCGATCCGAGTTGTCTGCCGCCGCACCCGATTCGGTCACCGGTGTCGAGAGTGAAAGCTGCCTGGCCCGCGTTGTGACCAGTAGTCTCACTGACAACTTTCTCCGCCACCAACTGACCGCCGGGGGTCTGACGCGGTCGGTGCCCACTATGGGCGGGCCCAATCCGGATTATCTACTGTGCAGTGCCCCTATTGATCCGGCGCGGCACTACCGATTGGAAGGCCGCTTGCACGACTCGGAGCGGGTGGCGGTTGGCCTCTATTCGATCGGCGTGGGCGGAGCGCTCTTGGCGGCGGGACAGGCGAGCTTCGAACGCGCGCAACTGGGTCCGGACGGGTGCTTCGCGCTCGATCTGGCGGCGGGCGCTCAGGGCAACGGACGCCTGCAGATCCAACCCGATTGCCGAGTCCTGCTGGTGCGCACTCTGCATCGCAGTCCTGAGGGTCGGCCGGTCAGCCTGACTCTCACGGGTGGAGCAGGGCACTCCGATCACGGACTCCAGGCGGGAGCTTCCGCCGGCGCTCTGGAACAGGCCGCACAACGAACGCTTCGCACCGTCCGCCAGTACATCGAATGGGCGCGACTGATCGGTACGACGCCCAATCACTTCGCCCCGCCCCACCCGAGCATTGCCGAGGCTGCTCGCGGCGATGCCGATACCGAGTATTTCTTCGGATACTACGAACTCGGCGAAGGTGAATGGCTGGAGGCTCTCGCGCCCTCCGGGCTGACCGGCTATTGGTCGTTGCACGCGTACAGCCACTGGCTCGAAGCGCTGCCCGGCGCCGGAGTCCACGACCTCAGTGCCGTAACGGACCCCGATGGGCGTATCCGCATTCGCATCGGGCCCGCAGTGCCGCCCGACCTGCCCAACCGGGTAGACACACTCGGCCGTCGACGTGGGGTGTTGATCTTCCGTGCCATCGGTGCGCCCGGGCTTGGTGTTCCCGGCACCGTATTGCGCTCGTCTGTGTCCGCCAACTCAGGGCGCCGCTACGAGACATCCTGAAGAAAGTCTGATTGAAATCCGACACTATCCACACACCTACGTCGCCGAATGCGGAAAGTAGCCCCATGACTTTGACCCCTGGCACTATCACCCTGAACTCCGGGGCCGTTCTCCCTCGAATCGGACTGGGCACCTGGCCACTGACCGGTGCCGACGCCGAGCGTGCCGTCGCGTCGGGGATCGAGGTTGGCTACCGCCACCTCGACACCGCCGCCGCGTACGGCAACGAGAAGGCCGTCGGCGCGGCCGTCAATCGCAGCGGTGTCGCGCGGTCGGAAATGTTCGTCACGTCGAAAATCCAGGGTAAAGACGAGGATTCGGGGGACGTGCGGGGCGGCCTCGAGCGGTCACTCACGGAGCTCGACCTCGAGTATCTCGATTTGTACCTCATTCACTGGCCGCGGCCACGCCTGGACCGCTACGTCGAAACCTTCACGGCCATGCGCGATCTCGTTGACGAGGGGTTGATCCGGACGGTAGGCGTATCCAACTTCAAACCCGCGCACCTCGAACGTCTCATCTCGGAGACCGGACAGGTACCGGCGATCAATCAGATTCAACTCAACACCACGCTGGCGCGTCTGCAGACGCGGGAGTGTCACGCGCGCCACGGAATCGTGACTGGGGCCTGGAGTCCGCTCGGTAGTGACGGCACGCTGCTGCGCGAACCCATCGTTGTCGCTCTGGCCGAAAAGTATGGCAGGACACCAGCTCAGATCGCTCTGCGCTGGCATGTGCAGCAAGATATCGTCGCCGTGCCGAGATCAGTTGATCCGAAACGGCAAGCGCAGAACCTGGATGTGTTCGGTTTCGCGCTCGAGCCCGCGGAGATCGATGAACTGACCAGTCTGGACCGAGGTGAGGCAGCGGCTCACGACGCGGACCTCGAAGAGCGGACCTGAAGGCCGAGTGGGGTTTCGCCAGGCCGATATATTGACGCAAGCTGCGGGAATGCTCCGGCAAGCGCGCTGGGGCGAATGCCGACCTTGTTATAACAAAATCATTTTCAGTGAAAAGTAGTTTTCGAGATAGACGTCCGATATGTTTACCGCATGGCCCGAGCTGCACCCGCGTCCGTCCGTGCTGTGAATATCGTTTCGTTCCTCACTGCCCACCCGTCGCGGGGCTTCACGATCAGCGAGCTCGCGCAGCATCTCGGAATGAATATCGCCTCGGCCCACGCCACGCTGGCCGTGCTGTGTGATTCCGGGTTCCTCATCCGCGACCCCGTTCATCGCACCTACGTGCTGGGACCTGCGCTGGCGGCAACTGGGTTCGCCGCGCTCGAACAACACCCGGCGATCGAAGCGGCAATTGAACAGGCCGAGGTCTTGTCTCTCGAGCTCGATGTCGAGGTCGGACTCTCCGGTATCGCTGGCACAGACGTCATCTTCCTCGCCCGTCGCGGCCCGGAGCCACTCACCTCGAGCATCGCCTACGTAGGCGACCGCTCACCGCTGCTCGCACCGATCGGCGCCGTGTTCGTGGCCTGGGACGACGACGTCTCTGCGTGGCTCGAACGCGGCGACGTCACTGCCGACCGTGCCGACCGCTACCGCAGCTTCCTCCGAGAGGTGCGCACACGGGGCTTCAGTGTCATGCCCGCGATACCCTCTCCTGACGTGACTGGTGCATTTCAACGGCTGCGGAGTGAGCCGACGGACAGCGATGCGGAGCAGAATCTCGCCGAGATGCTCCAGAAGGTCGACGAGGTTCTCATCTCGTTTGATGAGCTGTCGGACTCGGATGAGATTGCATTCAAAGCCCTTGCCGCACCGATCTTCGATCCGATCGGCCGAGTTCTGCTCTCTCTCAGTATCACCGGCTCCGAGCAGCCGGTGCGTGTCGACCGCATTCGGCATCTCGGTCGTCGGTTGGCCAAGTCCGCGTCGATTGCGACTCGCCGGACCCGAGGTAGGGTTCCAGGCCGTTAAGGCTCGTGATGTCGTCAATGAACGCGATGTGTTCAGGCCGTCTATCGCGAAGTAGTGCCAATCGGCGTGCATGTGTGCTGCGTTGGGAACAAGAACGTCAGTCATGCGGTGGCCGATAGTTGGCTATTTCTGGAACCAAAGCTCCTCGGGCAGTGGTGAACCCAAGGCGTACATCTCGATACCACGCAGGTTCTTGCCCGCCATGACCGAAGGTGCGGGTCGGATGGTCCACAGGACCGGAGTCAGAGCGACGAGTCGATCCTGCACGGTTTCGTACGCTGTCTTGCGTCCTTCTACTGTTGTACTGGTGCGACCGGCGTCCAGTGCGGCATTGAGTTCCGGGTCGTTGATGCCGGTGAAGTTACCGGGGGATAGGCCGTGGAATGCGGTCCACAATGCGTAGTCAGGGTCAGCGATGACGGCGGTCGAGATCATCGTGTCGAAGTCGCGAGAACCTGCTCGTGCTGTGACGGCGGCATAGTCCGCGACCTCGACCTGGACCTGAACGTTCTTGAATGCGCTCAGCTGCGCCTGCAGGCTCTCGCCGAGCGACTTGCTCTCCGTGGTCGGGTAGGACAGAAAGGTGAAAGTGACCGGCTTACCTTCCGCGGCCAACTCGTCGAATAGTTTCTGTGCCTTCGCCTTGTTCTGAGTGTGCAACGAGATGTCGGTGTAAAACGGTGAGGACTCAGGGAACAGTGTCTGTGCGATTTGGCCTTTGCCGCTATAGACGGACCAGTTGAGCGCGTCGGTGTCGGCAGCCAGAACGACTGCCTGACGGGCCCGTTCGTCGTTGAAAGGCGCCCGGCGAATATTCATTGCTATGAACTGTCCACCCCCAGTCGGCACGACCTCGGTCGAGAATCCCGCCTCCTCGGCCTTGGACAAGGTCATCCAACTAGCTTCCGAGGACAGGTCCGCACCGTCGGTCGTGATCGTGTTGACCCGTTGAGTACTATCGGCGGGCATTCGAATCGTGATGCCGTCGAGATAAGGCTTCGGCGCATCCCAGTACCGAGGGTTCTTCTCGAGTTCGATCGTGTCCTGACGGGTCCACTTCGCCAGGGTGAACGGGCCCGCACCGATCGGTGCCTTGTCGAACTCGCCCAGTCCTTTCTGTAAGGCGGTCGGGGAGGCGATCCAGTTCATGCCGGTATTGATCAGCCCCTGGGCGAAGTTCGGATTGGAGGACACAAGCGCGACCTTCAGTGTGGTCGCATCGATGACCTCGGTCGAGGAGACCTGTGCGGCCTGGCGGATCGAGGTCGATCCCAGGGCAGGGTCGCGCAGGCGGTCCCAATTGAACTTGACCGCTGCGGCGTCGAGCGGGGTGCCGTCAGTGAACGTCAAGCCTGGTTGCAGGGTCAAGACGAAATTGGTCCCGTCGTCGGTGGTGGAGAAGTCCGTGGCCATCGTGTATTCGATCTCGAGGGTGACGGTGTCGTTGATCATCAGTGTTCCGTACAGGGCATTGCCTATCACGGGTTGGTGCGCCCAACTGTTGGTCAGTGCCGCCGGATCGAGCGACCGAGGCTCAGCCGGTTGCAAGATACGAGCGATGCCACCGAGCACCGGCTCGCCTGCAGTGGTTGCGTTCCGGTCACCGGTATCAGAGGCTGAGCCACTACATCCACTCAGGATGAGCGTGGCGGAAATGACCGCAGCGGCTGTTGCGGTCCGGAAGGATCTGGATCGAGCCATTATTGCCTCTGACATCTGTTGGTGAACCTCGGGAGCCCTCGAACGGCACGCTGGTCTGCGCCGGATTATGTTCGGGCGTCTGAAATCGTTTGACTACGTAGGACTTCGAGTATCATCTCGGCAACTTCTGCACGGCAGATAAGCAAGTCCGGCAGGTAAGGATCGGGCATGTTGTACCGCAATGGTGCGCCGTCGAGTCGAGAGACGTGCAGGCCCGCTGCTGCGGCGACGGCGACCGGAGCGCAGGAGTCCCACTCGTACTGACCGCCGGAGTGAGCGTAGATGTCCACCTCGCCCCGCAGAACCGCCATCGCCTTGGCGCCGGCCGAACCCATCGGAACCAGGGTTGAGCCCAAGCGCTCGACGAGGTGATTGACACATGCCGGCGGGCGGGTCCGGGAGACCGCAAGTCGCAGTGGGCCCGTCCCTGCGGGCGGAACACCGCGCGGATCTCCTGTATGCAACACAAGATCAGCCCCGGGCAGTGCAACGGCTCCGACCGATGCAGTCCCGCTGACGGCGAGCGCGACATGGACCGCCCAGTCGCTTCGTGGGGGCTCGCCGTATTCCCGTGTTCCGTCGAGGGGGTCGATGATCCAGACTCGATCACGTTCGAGTCGAATCGGATTGTCCGCGCTTTCTTCTGACAGCACTGCGTCATCAGGTCGCAGTTCCGCCAACCGGCGAAGCAGGAGTTCGTTGGCTCGTTTGTCTCCCACCGCGCCACCTTCGGCGCGGATCTCGAGCAACAGTTCGCCGGCTTCTGCTGCCAGCGTTGCGGCGAGTGTGTGATCGTCCATGAAAGTTCACACATCCATTTCCGGTGTAAGGATGCCCGCCGCGCGCAGATGGGCAACTACTATCTCAGCCGATGCCTCGGCTGAGATGTCGCCACTTGCGTCAAGTCGAATATCCGGCGACTCAGGCGGTTCGTACGGTGAGTCGATCCCGGTGAAGTGCAGGAGTTCGCCCCGCCTTGCCTTCGCGTACAGTCCCTTTCGGTCTCGGGCCTCCACCACCGCGAGAGACGCGTCAACGTGGACCTCGACGAAATCGCCATCGCCGATCAGATCACGTGCCAACTGACGTTCCGCGTGGAAGGGAGAGATGAACGACGCCAGGACGATGGTTCCCGCATCGACCATCAACCGGGAGACTTCTGCGATGCGGCGGATGTTCTCCACACGGTCGGCATCGGTGAAACCGAGATCTTTGTTCAGTCCGTGCCTGACGTTGTCGCCGTCGAGGAGATACGTGTGAAAGCCGAGGTCGAATAATCGCTGTTCCACGAGGTTGGCGATGGTCGACTTTCCTGCACCGGACAAGCCGGTGAACCAGACAAGTGCAGCGCGTTGGCCTTTCAGTCGAGCACGGGCCTGCTGATTCACTTCGACGGCCTGCCAGTGGACGTTGTCGGCTCGCCTAAGCGCGAAGTGGAGCATCCCTGCCGCCACTGTCGCGTTGGTGAAACGATCGATCAGGATGAAGCCACCCATTTCCCGGTTCTCGGTGTACGGGTCGAATGGAATCTGTCGGTCGAGGTTGAGGTTGCACACTCCGATCTCGTTCAGTTCGAGAGTGCGTGTAGCTGTCTGTTCGAGAGTGTTGACATTGACCTTGTACTTGGGCTGAGCTGCACTCGCGCCGACGGTACGGGTCCCGATCTTCATCAGGTATTGCCGACCGGGAAGCATCGGCTCCTCGCTCATCCAGACGAGGTGACACTCGAACTGATCCGACACGGCTGGTGGAGACGACGCTGCAGCTATTACGTCGCCCCTGCTCACGTCGACCTCGTCGGCGAGAACAACAGTGACGGATTGGCCTGCGACGGCTTGATCGAGGTCGCCGTCGGCTGTGTGAATCCGGGCAACGGTACTTTCGGCGCCCGAGGGAAGGATGCGAACACGATCGCCCGAATTCACTGTGCCGCCCACTATCTGACCGGCGAAACCGCGAAAGTCGAGGTTAGGCCGGTTGACCCACTGCACAGGTAGGCGGAAAGGGTTCGTCTGAATGTCATCGGCGATCTCGACTGTTTCGAGATGTTCCATCAGGGACGGTCCCGAGTACCAGGGGGTGTTCGGGCTGGACTCCGTGATGTTGTCACCACGCAGGGCGGACATCGGAATGCAGACGATGTCGTCGAGACCGATCTCCGTCGCAAAGGCCCGGTACTGCGTTTCGATATCGTCGAATACTTCTTGGGAGAAGTCGACGAGATCGAGCTTGTTGACCGCGAGAACGACATTTCGTATGCCGAGTAGTGACACGAGGTAGCCGTGCCGTCGGGTCTGGGTCAGGATTCCTTTCCGCGCGTCGACGAGGATCACGGCAACGCCTGCCATCGATGCACCGGTCACCATGTTCCGGGTGTACTGTTCGTGGCCCGGAGTGTCGGCCACGATAAATTTGCGGCGCTCGGTCGAGAAATAACGATAGGCGACGTCGATCGTGATGCCTTGTTCCCGTTCGGCGGTCAGCCCGTCGAGCAGCAGCGCGAAGTCGAGTTCGTCTCCCTGGGTGCCTACCTTCCTCGAGTCGTTCTCGAGGGCTGCAAGTTGGTCTGCGAAAACAAGTTTCGAGTCGTACAGGAGCCGCCCGATGAGTGTGCTCTTGCCATCGTCGACGCTGCCGCACGTGATGAACCGCAGCATCGTTTTGGTCTCGTGCAGTTGGAGATACGTGTCGATGCCGTTTGCGACAAGGTCGTTGACTGAGTGCGCCATCAGAAGTAGCCTTCCTGCTTCTTGCGCTCCATGGATCCGCTCGCATCGTGGTCGATCACACGACCTTGCCGTTCCGAGCTCGTTGTAAGGAGCATTTCCTGAATGATTTCGGTGAGTGTCGACGCGTTGCTCTCGACAGCACCTGTGAGCGGGTAACAGCCGAGCGTTCGGAACCGGACGTTCTTGGTCACCGGTACCTCGCCCGGCAACAGGGGCATTCGATCGTCGTCGACCATGATGAGTGTTCCGTCGCGCTCGACGACGGGATGTGGAGCTGAGAAGTACAGTGGGACAATAGGAATGTCTTCCCGGTGGATGTACTGCCAGATGTCCAGTTCGGTCCAGTTCGACAAGGGGAAGACCCGCACACTCTCACCCGGCGCCTTGCGCGCGTTGAAGAGACTCCACAACTCGGGGCGCTGTTGTTTCGGATCCCACCGATGTTGGGCAGTGCGAATCGAGAACACTCGCTCCTTTGCGCGAGACTTTTCTTCGTCTCGGCGGGCACCTCCGAAGGCAAGGTCGAAGCCGTGGAGGTCGATCGCCTGCTTGAGCCCCTCCGTTTTCCACATGTCGGTGTGCGTGGCGGAGCCGTGATCGAACGGATTGATGCCCTTCTCGACACACTCGGGGTTCTTGTAAACGATGAGGTCTACGCCTAGCTTTTCTGTGATGGTGTCGCGAAACTTGTACATGGCCCGGAACTTCCACGTCGTATCGACATGAAGCAACGGAAACGGCAGTTTCGAGGGATGAAATGCTTTCATCGCCAGATGAAGCATCACCGCGCTGTCCTTGCCGACCGAGTACAACATCACCGGATTTTCGCTCTCGGACACCGACTCTCGGAATATCTGAATGCTTTCCGCCTCTAGGCGCTCGAGATGTGTCAGTTGTTTCATATTGGGCTTGCCTTCTCGTGGAGTATTCCCGGATAGATGGGTGAAATCGCGTATACATGACGGGCAGAGCGTCTTTCGTGGCGCAGTCGACTGGTCACCGGCAACGATGCGAGCCGCAGTCGATGGACCACAGCCGTCCGTTGATCCATTCCGAATCGTCCGACAACACCCGACCGGGAGTGCCTAGTGACCTCGCCGCTGTCACTGCCTGGGTTGCTTGCGTGAGAGGGTGCAGATTGGCGATCACTTCAGTCCGGACTTTTCTCGGCTGCGGCGCTGGCGAGTGAAATTCGAGATCTCGACGAGAGCTCGACAGCGGAGCGGGGGTTAGTCCACCGAGATTTTGTTGAGGGGGTTGGAGCGTTCGAGCATTCCGTAGGCTTCCTCGCCGTCCCACCTGTAGCGCACCCCGGCCTGGTGTACCGACGGGAAATTGGTTTGAAGTCCTTGCGCCGAATACGTCTTGTCGTTGTGATGAACGTCGTGTGCGCCGAACACCGTTTCGCCCTCGATGCTGAATATCTCGTCAGCAGTCTCGAGGACAAGCGAGACGTCCTCGCCTGCCGGCCTCAGCCGAGTCAGCCACGGAGCCTGCACGACTCGCGCCGGGATCAGCTTGCCTTCGCCACTGAAGATGTAGCCTTCGTTGAAAGTGGGTTGTCCGTCGTCGCGTGGCGGATAGGCGATGTAGCCGAAAGCGCGACCGCTGGGAAATACTGCCGACTGCCAGCAGTGCCCCCAAAATCCCTCGAGCTTGCGGATACCTTGGCGGCGGATCCGCAGACCGGTGCCGGTGAAACGGTGCTCCTCGCCGTCATCTACTGCCACGCGACCGGTAGCTCGGAACAACTGTTCGTAGCGGGGGCCGCCCATGAGGCCGCCTTCTACCGACGATGTAAGCTGAGCACTTGCCTCGCTGCGCAGCGCTCCCTGCACCCACGGCGGAACGGCCATCTTCGCTTCGACGTGGAAGCTGACATTGACCAACGGACCATCCGTGTTGCCGTCTACCAGGTCCGAAGAGGAAGTCTGGACTGCTTTCCCGTCGTATGTCATCGCCCAGGTATCGAACGGCTCGAGGCAGCGGAACTCTAATCCACCGGCGCCCAACACCGTGGGCTGTCCATCGGTACCGGCGACCGGCACAGACGGGGTGGTTTCGCGCAACCGGAATACTCGTCCATCCGGAAAAGCAATATTGACCTGGATGTCGTGTGCATCCCAGTTCTTGGAGATGGCCTCGATCCCGATGCGCGGCAACCCAACTTCGCCGCGATCGTCGAGCACCCAGAAACTCACCGAGTCCCGCATCTCCGGATCCTCGGGGCGTTCGGAAAAGACGAACTCACGTGAGCGATCGATACCGCCGGTCAGATCTACAGACATCAATCTTCCTTACTGTTCAGTGGTTTGACGATTGGTCCAACGGTGGGCGCTGTCCATGTACTGCGTGAACAGTGGACGTACCTGGTCGAAATCGATCCCGTATTCCGCCGGTTCTGCGCGCATGCTGGGCTCGCGCTCAGCGGCGGCCCGTGTCCACCACTGCCGCATCTGATCTTCGAACTGCGGGCCGACAGGCTCTCCCAGCCATCTGTACAGGCCTTCGACTTGACCAATGGGATCGGCTTGTATGGCGCGAAAGTCGATGTCGTAGAACCGTTCATCAGCACCGTCGGCGCGGAATTTCAATGTTCGTTCCATGCCCAGTGACAAATGTTCGACGTTGAGTTGGCCGATGTAGTGCTTGTCGACATCGTCGGTGAACGCCGCGATGATGTCGGCGAACAGGTCAGCCACGGAGAGAATGACATCGGTCGGATCACGATGTGTCATGACGTATCGTGCATCGGGAAAAGCTCGATCGAGGTGCTCGAGTGACATCACGTGCGACGGACATTTGAGCCGCCACTGTCGGCTCGGCTCACCCCATTGAAGAAGTTTCATTACTCGGCGTTGATACTCGTATGTCGGAGTGAGATTTGCCTTTTCGATCAACCACGTTGAATAGGAAGGTATCTGAGCGAATGAATGGAACATATGCGACTTGAAGTCCAGCGCCATCAGATCGTGACACTCCATCGGTCCGTGAGTGTCGACGGGGACATGATGCCTCGAACCGACCATCTCGCCCAGGTCCGGTGGGATGCGCGGGTCGACCCCATGCACCGTCGACGGAGGTGGACACGGATGTGACGATTCCCACCGCTTGATGTAACGCACCGAGGGATCTTGAGCCAACAGCAGCGACAGTGCTGTTGATCCGGTGCGAGGCAGGCCGATACCAATCAGTGGAGCTTTGATGGAACCATCGTCAATCTCCGGGTGGCGCCGATACCAGTCCTCGACCTGAAGTCGCTGCGTCAGGTGCAAGATGATGCGGTCGCGCAAGAACGATTCACCCACGGCATTCAACTTCGCTTCATCGCGGAGAGCGGTGAGGAGGATCTCGAGGCCTTCCCGGAATGAGTCGTCACCGAAATCGTTGAGACCGGTTTGTGTAACGGCGGTGTCCAGCATGTCGTTGATGTGAGACATGAATGACCTCTCCATTGAGTTGTCAGTTGAATGGGGTTGTGACGGTCCGACGGCAGTTGTCGCTTGATGCGGGACCTGCGGCCGGAGTCGAGTCAACCGCTCGAGACATTTGAATCAACACTGCGAAGATCGCTACCAGTGATATAAATTCATTCGAAAGTGTTGGTGTGCAATCAATTTAAGATTGGGTTTGCATGCTGGCTTGGGTGGCAGGTATGAGGTCGTTGTTGCAGAGGCGGGCTGATTCCGCGTCCTTGTTCACCAATCGAGGCCGCACGAGAGCGACTCAGTTCATGAACTGCCCGCCGGCCACATCAATGGTCTGGCCGCACATGTAATCGGCAGCTTCCGTAGCCAGGTACGCAACCATGTTGGCAATCTCCTCGGGTAGACCGACCCTGCCGAGTTGCACATAATTGTCTATCGCCTCCACGATGGCGCCGCGTGCGGCGCGCTCCCTGTCGTTCTGGGGATCGAGGAGGTACTCCCTCATGTCTGGTTTGATCATGATGCCCGGAGCTACACCCAACACATTGACACCGCGGGGCGCCATTTCATGGGCGAGGTTACGGGTAAACCCGATCACGCCGGCTTTAGCGGCGTTGTAGACAACCAGACCGCGGTGCTGCATTCGCCCTCCGACGGCCCCGATGTTGATGATCTTGCCCGATCCTTGCGGCAGCAGATATTCCAGCGCTGCGTGCGCGCCGTACATCATCATTGTCAGGCTGCCCAGCATCGTGTGGTCGATATCTTCCTTCGTATGTTGTTCGAAGGGGCCGGCAACAACCATGACGGGGTTGTTGACCATGATGTCGAGTCCGCCGAGTGCGGCATGACTATCCCTTACCGCTCGATGAACCTGATCCCAATCCGACATGTCAGCAGCGATCGGCACGGTGTTCACACCCCATCGCTGTTCGATCTCCTTCGCCCGTCTCTCCACTTTCTCGAAAGTCCGGCCGACCAGTGCGATATCTGCACCGAGTCCGGCAAGGCGATTTGCGACGGCCTGACCCAAGCCATCGCCACCGGCGCCGATCACAATCGCCTTCTTGCCGGTCAGGTCCATTAGTTCGGTCACGCGTTTCCCGACAATATGGGTGGGCAACCGATCGAAACCCATGACATCGGACCAGTCCCGCTCCAGTCCCTCCATTGAGGTCTCCTCTCATCGTTTCGGTGGTGGAAGCCGAATACATTCCGTTGGGACTCCGTTGTAGCGAGGCTATGACAGCAGTCACATTCAATGCCAATACCGATTTCAGGCATTGAGTCATATCAAACTGCTATGGCTGGCAGAATTGGATCGACCATGGACACGCATCGACTCAAGTACTTTCTGTGTATCGCCGACGAAGGCTCGATGACTCGTGCCGCGAGCGTGCTCGGGATCGCTCAGCCGGCATTGAGTCGTCAGGTGCGTCGTCTCGAAGATGATCTCGGTGTGACACTCTTTGTCCGAACCGCTCGCGGGATGCAGTTGACCGAAGAGGGCGAACGGTTGCGTGCGACCACTTCCGCACCATTGCGCCAATTAGAACTCGCGATCCAATACGCCGGGTCTCCCTTGGCACGAGTCGAGCGAGGCTACCGTCTCGGACTGCCGGAGACGGCTGCGGGCATCTTGGCCGCCCCACTGCTGGGGAGCCTGTCTGCGACATTCCCGAACGTGAATTTCTTTGTGACAGTTGCGCCTACAGACAAACTTGTCGAAGAGTTGCTCAAAGATACTCTCGACAGTGCGATTATCAATTCGGTGCCGGACGAGCGCCTGTTCTACAGCGACCTTCTGGTTGAGGATCTTGTCCTCGTCGGTGGGCAGGCATCGGATCTACAACCGAATCGTGCAATCAAGTTCGCTGAACTCGCGGGCTTTCCACTTGTACTGCCCAGCTCTCGAACTGGCATAGGCAATACCCTCGAGAACACAGCTCTGCGGCTTGACGTTAAGTTCAGCTCTCGATTTGCGACCGACTCACTTCAAGTCGCGAAGGATCTCATCGAAGCGGGTCTTGCTTACGGCGTCCTACCGCTATCTGCGTGCGGTATCGAGATCGAAGCCGGGCGAGTGCGGTGGGCGCCGATATGTGAACCGACACTCAGCCACAAGCTGGGCATGGCCGCCACGGCACAGTTGAAAGTGCCGCGCGGGTTCGGGATCAAGATCGGAGAGATCTTCCATGAAGAAGTGGCGCGCCTGACCAAGTCAGGCAGGTGGCCCGCGCAACTTCTTCCTTCCCGTCATTGGCATTGATCTCTCTGATGCGCAGCGCGAATGCCACAGAAGATGGCCGGAAGCTGGAAGGGTGCGATCCTGGCTTGACTACGACGCTCTCCTCGCGCGGCTGGAATCGCTCGTCTACGAGCGGGTCCGCGAAGTCCAAGACGCTGTACTCGCTCGTGACCCACGCCTGGTGCAAGAACGGCATCAGTTCGCCTGCAGCATTTTTGAGGGGACCGGAGCATGAAGTTCGGATCATCGGGATCTGGTCTGTCGACACGTAACGGGTCGACTTCCGAGGTGCTGTCGCCCAGAACAGGCAGGTGCTGTCCTCGATGCATTGGGCGCTAACGAACTTTCGAGCTGAGAACGTCGTTTGAAACATGGCTGGATTGCTAGGTGAGGCCCCTGAGCAATTGGACATCGTCGCGCCCGTCGGGCATATCCTAGGTAAGTCATTTCGAGATGAGTGCAAGCGTCGTGCGCCTTCTCCATGACCGAAGTCGCGAGGGCGGTGTGGTGAGATGGACGACCCGATGGCCGACTCCGATCCGCTCGCGACTCGACGTGCCGCGGTCCCGACGATTACCGAGGAGTTGAGCGCGGCCGGATTCGACGAGGCGCAGGAGATCGGGCGCGGCGGGTTCGGTGTGGTCTACCGATGCGTGCAGTCCTCGCTCGACCGTAATGTGGCCGTGAAGGTCCTCACCGCCGACCTCGATGACGAAGTGCAGGCGCGCTTCGTTCGTGAACAGCGGGCGATGGGACGCCTGACGGGGCACCCGAACATCGTGGGAGTGCTGGAGGCGGGCGTTACCGAAAGAAATCGCCCCTACATTGTGATGCAGTACCACCCGCGTGACTCGTTGAAAACCCGAATTCGCCGCGATGGCCCACTCGAACCAGCCGAAGCGCTTCGCCTCGGCGTGAAGATGGCCGGTGCTCTCGAGAGCGCACACCGCCATGGCATCATCCACCGCGACGTCAAACCCGCAAACATCCTGCTCACCGATTACGGCGAGCCGGCGCTCACCGACTTCGGCATCGCCCACATCTCGGGAGGATTCAAAACCACCACCGGCACGGTCACCGGATCTCCGGCGTTCACTGCCCCCGAAGTGCTCGGAGGTGACCCACCGAGCGCTGCCTCCGACATCTACGGTCTCGGCGCCACCCTGTTCTGCGCCGTCACCGGTCATGCCGCTTTCGAACGTCGCAGCGGCGAGCAAGTGGTGGCGCAGTTTCTTCGGATCACCACAGAGCCCGTCCCGAATCTGCGTGAGCGAGGCATCGATGAGGACGTGAGCGCGGTGATCGAGCGGGCGATGTCCCGCGATTCGCAAGAACGCCCCGCATCTGCTGCGAGTTTCGGCGACGAACTACGACAGGTCCAGGTCGCCAAGGGCTTTGCTGTTGACGACATGGCTTTGTTGTCTGGACCGGATCGTCCACGGAAAGAAGGGGATCCGCCTCGCACACCTTCGATCAGCGGAGAGTTTTCGTCGGCTCGACCGCATATCCACGCGGGGCAGGCCGTGCGGAGTTCGACCGGAGAGTTACCTCTCGAGCTCACTAGTTTCGTCGGGCGTCGCCGTGAGTTGATCGAGACCAGGGCGAGGCTGTCGGTCTCGCGCTTGTTGACCTTGACCGGAATAGGCGGCGTGGGTAAGACACGTCTCGCGTTGCACGTGGCAGCGGAAATGTGCGGCGGATTCAGTGATGGAATGTGTCTGGTCGAGCTTGGCGAGTTGCGCGACGGGTCGTTGTTGGTGGACGTGGTAGCCACCGCGTTGGGAGTACGAAATCCGTCTGCGCGCCCGCTCGAGGACGTACTGGTGGAGTTTCTCGCCTCGCGGAATCTCCTACTGGTACTGGACAATTGCGAGCAGGTGGTCGACGAGGCCGCCGCGCTGGTCGGCACGTTGCTGCGCACCTGCCCGGATCTACGAATATTGGCCACGAGTCGCGAGCCGCTCAGTATCGACGGGGAATCGGTGCTCCAGATTCCACCGTTGACGGTTCCTTCCTGGGAGGGCAATCCTTCCCTGCGGGCGATGACCCGCTTCGATGCGGTGAGCTTGTTCGAGGATCGGGCGGCCGCAGCAGTGCCGGGATTCGAACTCACCGAAGACAACAGAGTCGCGGTGGCCAGGATCTGCCATCATCTCGACGGCTTGCCACTGTCGATCGAGCTGGCGGCAGCACGACTGCGGGCAATGTCGATCGACCAGATTGTGGCGCGGCTGACCGACCGGTACTCGTTACTGACTCGCGGTCCCCGCGGTGTGCCACCACGCCAGCAGACGTTGCGGCTGTCGATCGACTGGAGTTACGAGCTGTGCACCGCGCAGGAACAACGGCTATGGGCGCGCCTGTCAGTGTTCGCGGGCAGCTTCGAACTCGACGCCGTGCAAGAAATCTGCGCAGACGATCGGGATTCGGCAGAAGTGATCGACACAGTGACTTCCCTGATCGACAAATCCATCCTTGCGCGTGAGCAGGTTGGGGAAGTGGTGAGGTACAGGATTCTCGAGACGTTACGTGCCTACGGTAGGGAGAAGATCGGGCCGGCCGATGAGTACACGGCGTTGCGGCGCCGTCATCGTGACTGGTACCTGAAGATGGTGCTGGATGCGGAGGCCGACTGGATCGGTCCGCGGCAGTTGGAACTGCTCGAGCGACTGGACCGAGAGCAACCAAACCTGCGTGAGGCAATGGAGTTCAGTGCGACTGAATCTGGTGACGACGGGATCGTGGCCGAGGTGCGAATTGCGGTCGCCCTATTCCCTTTCTGGGTTTCGCGCGGTCGCCACAGTGAAGGACGGCACTGGCTCGACCGCGTGCTGGCTGACCAGTCGCGCGTTCCGGCCCTGGAACGAGTCAGAGCCCTGTACGCCAATGCTCTGCTCGCCGGCATGCAAGGCGATTTGCCGGTGGGGAACGCGCTGGTCGACGAGGGTCTGGCGTTGGCTGAACAACTGGCAGACCCCGCGACGGACGCGCTCATCGCTGCGGCAGGTGGAATGCTGGCGCTCTACGGCGGGGATCTGTCCACAGCACGAGCACGGCTGAGCGACGCCCGCGAGTGGTACGACGCTCTAGCCGAGGTATCGCGAGTAGGCATTGCGGTCCTGCAGGCGCTGGGATGGACCTTCGAATTGCAGGGCGACGCGACTCAGGCCACGGCCTGCCATGAACAGGTGCTCGCGATAACCGAGTCGCGTCGGGAATCTGTGTATCGGTCGTACTCCTTGTGGGCAACCGGAGTCGCCGTGTGGCGACAGGGCGACGGCGCACGTGCCGCTCGGCTCCTGGAGCAGGGACTTCGGCTGACGTGGCTGGTTGATGACCCGCTCATAGCTGCCGCTGACCTCGAGGCACTGGCGTGGATCGCGAGCGAGCGGCGCGAAGCAGCGCGCGCTGCCGTCCTATTGGGAGCCGCCGAGTCGTTGCGGCGGGCAGTGGGTAGCTCCACCGTCCTGTATCTCCAACTCCTTGCTCACCATGAGCAGTGTGAGCAGCTTGCCCGTCGTGCGCTGGGGAAGCGAGCGTTCGAGGCGGATCACCGCAAGGGGAGGGCTCTGAGTTTCAGCGACGCGGTCGCTTACGCCCTCCGAGAGCAGTCGCCGGTTGCAACGACCTCCGCGGACGCTGTCCTGACAAAACGAGAACGGCAGGTTGCCCGTCTTGTGGCTCAAGGACTGACCAACAAGGCGATTGCCGCCCAACTCGTGATTTCGCAGCGAACCGCTCAGGGGCACGTCGAGCATATTCTCGTCAAACTGGGCTTTACCTCACGAGCTCAGATTGCTGCCTGGGTCGTTGAATGCGCGCGCGACGCTCCGGTCTGACCCTCAACCTCGAGGGTTTGACGGACCATTTGATGAAGTCGAGTTCAGTTGCGCGCCTTGAATTGTGGTGACGTGGTGCATCACACGACGACTTCGTGGGCGAGTCGGCTTCGGTGCGCCAGTAACACTCCGGCGCATTAAACCGACCTTTTGGTATGAGAGCTTCCCGTGCTACCCGAGTTTCCTCGCTCGCCGTGCTCATTTGCGCATCGGCTGCCACATGGTTTGCGCCTGCTGCCTCGGCCGAGGTGGTCGACGTCATGGTCGTTCCTGGGCTCGGTGGCGGCCCGACCACCCCGTATGGTGCCGGGTGTACGTACCTGGTGGTGGCCACGACGGCCGATGTCTCGGAGCCTGGCGTCTCCATTGTCGACTTCAATCGTGCATCGACGTTCTTTCCGCAGGAACTTATCTGGGACACGATCAATCCTTATTACGTGTCTCCGGTGATTCTCGGTCATGCATTTACTCTGTGGACTCCTACTGCCCCTGGCGAGCATTCCCTGATGGCGTACCAGACTTCGGCAGGTGGGCCGATCGAAACTGTAACCGTGAAACCGGGTTTGCCGATCGGGCCCGGTTGCATCGTCGCGCCCTGACGGTAATCCCGGGTGAGCCTATGGGTGTGGCCAGGGGGTCGACATCTACAACCAATTGGTTGTACGTTGGTGGTGTGAACGGAGATGACGAGGACCGCGCGGACGCACTGTTCCGTGCGCTTTCGGACCGGACGCGGCGCGACATCATGCGCCGTGTGCTGGCCGGGGAGTGCTCGGTTTCCGCGCTCGCGGCGAAGTACGACATGAGCTTCGCTGCGGTGCAGAAGCATGTCGCCGTGTTGGAGAAAGCCGGCCTCATCACCAAGCGACGCACCGGTCGCGAGCATCTCGCCAGTGGCGACGTGACGGCGTTGCGGTCGGTGGCGGCCATGCTCACCGAACTGGAACAAGTGTGGCGCGGCCGCATCGGACGTATTGACGAACTCATCGCACTCGACTCGCCCAAGGAGGGCTGAACCATGCCTGTTACGGACGTCCAGCAGGACATCGACACTCGAACGCTGACCATCGTCGCGGAATTTGCCGCGCCGGTCGAACGTATCTGGCAGGTCTACGCAGACCCGCGTCAGCTGGAGAAGGTGTGGGGCCCACCGACTTACCCGGCGACCGTGGTGGAGCACAACCTCACTCCGGGGGGTCGCACGACCTACTTCATGACGGGCCCGGACGGTGAGAAATTTGCAGGCTACTGGGAGATTACGGCCACCGACGAACCGACGAGCTTCTCGTTCGATGACGGCTTCGCCGATGAAGATTTCAACAAGAATCCCGAGATGCCGATTTCGAAGAACGTCTTCACTTTCACCGAGCACAACGGCGGCACGCGAGCGACCTATGTGAGCTCTTACGAGTCCGCCGAGGCGTTGCAGCAGGTTCTTGACATGGGTGTCGTCGAGGGCGCCTCATCTGCGATCAACCAGATCGACGATCTGGTGGCTTCCTGAGGGTGTGACCGCGTTATTGGTCCGGAAATTCAGCGCAAGGACAGCCGGTGGCACGCGCTGAGCGCCACCGGCTGTACAGCGAATCAGGCCTGCGGCTTGATTACGTTCGCGTTGAGGTACTTCGTGGAGATACGGTCGGCATCCAGATCGGTGCCCCAGATGCTCTTGTCGTTGGCGATGAGGTACTTGGGGTCGCACTTGAACTCGCCGGCTGTCGCCGGGAAAACCTGTGAGTACTCGGCGCCATTCAGCGAAGTCATGAGGCCGCAGGTGGCAGGCATGTTCTTGCCCGGATCGGTAACAGCGTGCAACCCTCCACCGTCCCAGTCGTGGATCGACGACAGTTCGTTGACCATGCACTGACGCGTCAGGTCGCTGCCACACTCATCGGCAGCGGTAGCCCACAGCAGGAAGGACGATGCAGCCTGCATACCGAGGAGTGCCGTCTTGCCGCCACCGGCGGATACCAGGTCGGAGTACTGCTTCACAGCCGGAACTTTGTCGGCATTCTCGAGCATCTGGAAAATCATGTCCGCGTTCAGATTGTCGAGCAGTCCGGTTTCCTTGTTCCAGGCCGAAACGGCTTCGCCGTACCAGGTGGCCTCACCGAAGAAGATCGGATCGATACCGACCTGATCGAGGGACTTGACGAAGTTCAGCTCCGGCGGGCTGGCCGAACGGGAGGTCCAGATACCCTTGACGCCGCATTCCTTGAACTTCTCGGCAAACGGCACGTAGCTGGACTCACCCTCGTAGTTCAGCGTGACGCCACAGTCCTTGAGCTTGAAGCCGGCAGCCGCGGCCATTGCACGGGTCTTGGTGGTGGAGTTGATGATTGCCGGCATCGTGCTGTTGACGACGTCGAAGTCATTGAGGAGGTCCGGGTGCATCTCGGCCATCTGGAACCAGGCTGCGGCATTGGAGTAGTCGACGGGCATCGGCACACCCTGGAATGACATCGGGCCATTGGTTGCGTCCGGTGACACCGTGAATCCGGGAACGGCAACCATGTTGCAGGCGACGCGGGTCTGTTCTGCGGTCTGGTCCATCGCAAATCCGTGGCCGACCATCATGAACTGGCTGGCGCAGGCTTCCTGCATGACCGAGTTGGCCTGCGTCATCGCCGCGTCGTAGTCGGTGCCGACCACTTTGCGGCCGTTGATGCCGCCCTGATCGTTGCACCAGGAGATGAGCGCACCGACGGCGTCGCTCATTTCCTTGTTCAGACCTGGGGATTTCACGTAGCCGCGGTCGTCGCCGAAGCCGATCTTGATCTCGGTGTCGCTGACGCCCTGATCCGTCGCGCCCTTCGCGTCTCCGTCACCGCACGGGGAGGCAAGTGTGCCGAACTTGGCGTCGGAACTCTTCGACGCGGCGTCCGCTGTCGCAACGGATGCACCGTTCGACGTCGCCGACGGGTCGTCGCCACGGGCACCGGAACAGGCGGACACCAGAGCGGCGGTTGCGGCAAGGGCCACAACCAGCTTCGCGGTCTTGTTGGGCTTCACTTCGAGCTTCTCCTTTTGCAGACGGCACAGCAGTTCACAGGCGGCACTGCCTGGGCAGTTGCACTGAGAGCCGTAGATAATCAGCGATCGGAAAATGTCGAATACGACTTCCCGATGAGTGAGATGCAAAAGTGAAGTGCAACACAATCTTGCAGCCTTTGTGGCTATGGTCACGCCTTTTGGCCTGTTGCAGTCCCGAGCCGTCGTGTGGGTGCCCCGAACCCAACATTGGATGACGGGAGCATTCAATCCCGGTCACCGCGCCCTCGGATTTCCGGGCGCGGTGGTGGATTACATGCCCGAGCCGCCGGAGAGCATCGCGATCGTCAGGAGGATGCCGCCGACAATTCCCGAGAATGCGCTATCGCTGTTGAGTAGCCAGTCGTTAAGGGATCCCATGGAGTACCTCTCTTGTTTTGTCCAGTTGTCGAGCAGAGCCTATCGACGGATCGTGTCCGAAATATCGCTTTCTGTCGATATCGGGATGTGAGGTGCTTCGATGTGGGACAAGAGAACTCGAGGCTTATCGGATGGCCTCCATTGTCTGTTTGAAGATGCCCAGGCCGTGTTCCATCGCGGCGCCCATCGCTATGGCGAGGTCGTCCGGTTGTACGTCGTGGATCCACACGAATCGACTGCGGCCGTCGGCGTCAGGGAAGACTTGCATCGACGCATTGTCGTGTGTCGGCGCCATGGTGCCGCCGATGACGGAGTAGGCGAGTCGACGCGATTGGTGGTCGAGCGCGATGAGCCGTTCACGCACGACGGTTCCGTCGGCGAAGGTAGCGATCCTGACGCCAGGCTCTTCGAGTTTGCTGTTGGTCACGAATCCCGGCGCCATCCGAACGGGTCCGTCGGTGAAGTCGCTGATAACGGCCCACACGTCCGCGGGGTCGGCATCGATGATGATTTCATTCTGTACGGAGGCCATTTCTGCTCTTTTCTGTAGAGGGCGCTCTGTTCGCTCTTGAGAACCACGCTACGAGGCAGTTAGGACAACTACTGACCTAGTTGTGGAGGAATTTGCTTTTGTGGACACCGCGGGTAGAGATCCGAAACAGACCTGGCCGAACGCCTCGCCGTTGCTGACAGGATCATCCGTCGCGATCAGCTCCGCTTCGGCTACGTCGCCCACGCCAGCGCTGAGAGCAGGAGGACGGCTGGGACATGGCATAGAAGGATTTGGCGAGCCTTCCGCGTAGACCAGTTGAACCGGCGTGATGCGTGGAACGGTCCATCTCACAGTTCAGGTAATCGATGGCGAGCCACGCGAACTAGCCATGGGTAACTGGGAAACAGTCGAAGAGATGGGGTTCCGGGCTCTGAAGCCTCCGATACCGCGGCTGCGTCATTTCGGCTTTGGCCGACACCGGGCGTATCGGTGACCATTAGTTTTCGGGACGTCCCCGCGGGGACGTTTCCTGGGGCGTCCCGGGTCGTTTGGCGATCGAGTCGGCCAACAATCGGCATTCCTGTTCTGAGCCGATCTCCGGTACCGCCCAGTCGACGAATGCGACCTTGTCGTGTCCTTACCGCGTCCCGCTGTTCTTCTCCGCGAACCTGCGACGGTGGGTCAGCTCTCCTATGGCTGACGGCTGTCGGTACGGAGGGCGCCTTCGACCGGGCCCGGGGTGCGATGGCGGAGCTCGCAGTCTCGATGCAACAGAAGCGCACGTCATATATCAATATGCGGCGAACTGCACCACGAACCCGGATCAATTCAGTCGTTATAATCTGGTTTCTCCCAACTGGTACGCGTTTCGGTGAGGAAACGGCACACGTTCGCGTAGTGCCCCTTCCGGTGTGACATTGCGCAATCGGACAGAGGTCGAAGGACCACTGTCACAACCACAGTCCGCGACGTGGAAAGATAGTCGTCGTGCTGCGTTGGATAACTGCTGGAGAATCCCATGGTCCCGCCCTCGTCGCGATGCTCGAGGGCATGGTTGCGGGGGTCGAAGTGACCTCTGAGGCCATCTCGTCCGAACTTGCCCGTCGTCGACTCGGCTATGGCCGTGGCGCGCGGATGAAGTTCGAGGCCGACAAGGTCACCATCATCGGTGGTGTCCGCCACGGCTTTACGCTCGGTGGCCCCGTTGCCATCGAAATCGGCAACACCGAGTGGCCTAAGTGGGAAACCATCATGTCCGCCGATCCGGTCGATCCGGATCTGCTCGCCGATCAGGCTCGCAATGCACCGTTGACGCGACCGCGTCCCGGCCACGCCGATTACAGCGGCATGCTCAAGTACGGCTTCAATGACGCCCGTCCCATCCTCGAGCGTGCGAGTGCTCGTGAGACCGCTGCCCGGGTTGCTGCGGGAACCGTCGCTCGCTCCTTCCTTCGTCAGGTATTCGGCGTCGAGGTTGTTTCGCACGTCATCTCCATCGGTGCGTCCGAGCCCTATGTCGGACCCGTGCCGGAGGGCAAGGATCTGGATGCGATCGACGCGAGCCCGGTCCGTGCCTTCGACAAGGCTGCCGAAGAGTCGATGATCGCCGAAATCGAAGCAGCGAAGAAGGACGGCGACACCCTCGGAGGCGTCGTCGAGGTTGTCATTCACGGCCTGCCCGTCGGTATCGGAACGTTTGTCAGCGGCGCGGAGCGTCTCGACGCACGACTTGCCGCTGCCCTCATGGGAATTCAGGCCATCAAGGGTGTCGAGGTCGGCGACGGTTTCGAGACCGCGCGTCGTCGCGGCAGCGAAGCTCACGACGAGATTCGCCCCGGCCCGGACGGCATCGTCCGTTCCACCAACCGCGCAGGCGGTATCGAAGGTGGCATGACCAACGGCGAGGCACTGCGGGTTCGCGCCGCGATGAAGCCGATCTCAACGGTGCCGCGCGCATTGGCGACGGTCGATATGGAAAGCGGTGAAGAGGCAGTTGCCATCCATCAGCGCAGTGATGTCTGCGCGGTTCCGGCTGCCGGTGTTGTTGCGGAATCCATGGTTGCGCTTGTTGTCGCTCAAGCCGCACTCGAAAAGTTCGGCGGTGATTCCATTGCCGAGACCACAGCAAACTACCGGCGTTACGCCGACGGTATCGCAGCCCGACCGCCTCGCTGAGAGCGTCCAAGCGGAAGGTCCTGCCACGATGAAACCGAAAGCTGTACTTATCGGCCCACCCGGCGCTGGTAAGTCAACCATCGGCCGTCGTATCGCGCAGGCGTTGGAACTCGACCTGGTTGACACCGACGCCGAGATCGAAAAGACGACCGGACGGACGATTCCCGACATCTTCACGCACGACGGCGAGCCACGTTTTCGTGAGATCGAAGAAGACGTGGTTCGGGAAGCGCTGGCCAGCACTGACGGCATCGTCTCGCTCGGTGGCGGTGCGATCCTGTCGGAGCGCACGCGCGCACTGCTCGACGGCCACACCGTGATCTATCTCGAGATCAGTGTTGCCGAAGGGCTGCGCCGGACCGGCGCGAACAATCATCGTCCGCTCCTGGCGGGTGGTGATCCCAAGGTGAAGTATCAGGAATTGATGCGGCGTCGACGTCCGTTGTACCGGCGCGCCGCCACCATCCGGATACGCACCGACGGTCGTAGTCCGTCACGCGTCGTCGCGCAGTTGGTGTCCAAACTTGAAGACAAATGATCAACCGGAGCGGAGCAGTGGAGCAGTGACCGAACCCGTAGTTGTAGAGGTGAAGACCGCAAGTCCTTACCCGGTTGTGATCGGGCGAGGTCTGCTCGGCGACATCGTTGCCGAGTTGGAGGGCACGCGGACCGTCGCGATCTTCCATCAGCCACCGCTCGCGGAAACGGCTGAGGCCGTGCGTGCTGCGTTGGCGGAGAAGGGAATCGACGCGCATCGCATCGAGATCCCGGACGCCGAAGACGGCAAGGATCTGGCTGTGGCCGGCTTCTGCTGGGATGTGCTCGGACGTATCGGCCTGACCCGCAGCGACGCGATCATGAGCCTGGGCGGCGGCGCAGCGACAGACCTCACCGGGTTTGTGGCAGCGACGTGGATGCGCGGCGTGAAGGTTGTGCACGTTCCGACCACGCTGCTCGCAATGGTCGACGCGGCAGTGGGCGGCAAAACGGGCATCAACACCGAAGCGGGCAAGAACCTCGTCGGTGCGTTCCACGAACCGGGCGCGGTGTTCATCGATCTCGCGACTCTCGAGACGGTGCCGCACAACGAGATCGTCGCCGGTTTGGCGGAGGTCATCAAGACCGGCTTCATCCAGGACCCGGTGATCCTGGACCTGATCGAGGCGGACCCGAAGGCAGCGTTGGATCCGTCGGGAACTGTTCTGCCCGAACTGATTCGACGTTCCGTCGAGGTCAAGGCCAAGGTTGTCGCAGCCGATCTTCGGGAGTCGGATCTGCGCGAAATCCTCAACTACGGACACACTCTGGCACACGCGATCGAGCGTCGTGAGCAGTACAAGTGGCGTCACGGCGCTGCGGTGTCGGTAGGCCTGGTATTCGCTGCTGAACTGGGTCGACTGGCAGGTCGCCTCGACGACGCGACGGCTGATCGCCACAAGTCGATCCTCGAGTTGGTGGGGCTCCCGACGTCGTACGACGACGACGCCTTTTCTCAGTTGCTCGCCGGAATGCAGACCGACAAGAAGAACCGAGCCGGACTGCTGCGGTTCGTTGTTCTCGACGGCTTGGCCAAGCCTGGCCGGCTCGAAGGCCCGGATCCGTCGCTGCTGGTTGCGGCGTACTCGGCTATCGCGCGACCGCCGAGGTCGTCCGGCGGAACGGTTCGCTTGTGAAAATCAACGTCGTCAACGGACCGAATCTCGGACGCCTCGGTAAGCGTCAGCCGGAGGTGTACGGCGCGACCACGCACGACGATCTGGTCGAACTGTGTGTCGCGGCCGGCAAGGAATTGGGCGTCGAGGTGGTCGTTCGTCAGAGCGATCACGAAGGCGATCTGCTCGGCTGGATTCACGACGCGGCGGATGCCGGTGAACCGGTAATTCTCAACGCCGGCGGATTGACCCATACCTCTGTCGTATTGCGTGATGCGTGTGTCGAGCTGACCGCCGGCCTGGTCGAGGTCCATATCTCGAATGTCCATGCGCGCGAGGAGTTTCGGCACAATTCACTCCTCAGCCCCATCGCAGCCGGCGTGATTGTCGGGATGGGTGTTGCGGGGTACCCACTCGCGATCAGGTTCCTCGCCGAGCGCGGCTGAAGTACGTAAACACGAAATACCTACACACGAGATATCGACACACGACTGAGGGCTCCGAGGATGATGTCCTCGGAGCCCTCAGTCGTGGAAATTACTGTTCGCGCTTGCCTGGATCGACGGCGGGAAAGACGGTTGTGTCGGCGTCGGATTCCTCGACCGTCATGGCAGCGCCGCTGTACGCGTGCTGGGTTGTGGGGGAGTCGTAGCCCTCGCTGACGGGGACAGGTTCGTGATGGCGCTCATGCGACGGAGTTTGCGGCGCCGTGCCGTGCTTGCGCTGCTCGCGGCTGGTGATGAACCGGCCGACGGTGACGGCGACCATCGCGGGAACGAAGATGAGCAGAATCGTGAAAGCGGCACCGGCAGTGATCTCGAAGAACAGACCCTGCTGGGTCAGTTCGAGTGCCGGGACGAGGCTCAGGAGCCAGCTGGCTGCGCCGGCGACGAACCCGCCGACAACGGCGGCCTTGAGCCACAGCATCAGGAGGTCTGCACCGTCGTCCGGGTCGGGGAAGTGGCGACGATCACGAATGCCGTCGATGCCGCCCCAGATCGCGGCGAGTGCGATGACGATGAACAGGGAGAGCCATCGCAGGGTGGAGCCCTGGAGAGGCCACTGCGCGATTGCCATACCGAGCAATGCGCGAAACACAACATGTATCAGGGCCATGCCGAGGCCACGTACTAACCACGCGTTCATACCTACAGCCTAACTAGAACAGATTCCACTTGTGGCCTAACCCACAATTATTGCTGTAACCGCGCGTTTCGGGTTGAGGGACAGACCACGACAAGCGGGTAGGTTCGAGTCATGTCAGTTGATCATCGGTCCCGCCGCGACGCCCTCCGTGCACTTCTGGTTGCACGCGAACTCGACGCGATTCTCGTCACAGACCTTCTGAACATCCGCTACCTCACGGGGTTCACCGGTTCGAACGCCGCGTTGGTGGTGAGCGCACAAGACGCCAGTGGTGACAGTGCGCACGGTGCAAGTGGCGACGAGGATGCGACGGTCATCTGCACGGACGGTCGTTACGTCACGCAAGTTGCCGAGCAGGTGCCGGATCTGCGGGCCGAAATCAATCGTTCGAGCGCAGCGCATCTGATCGGAACCTTCTCGGGCGACGTCTTGGCTTTCGAGGCGCACGTCGCGACGTTTGCCGAGCACCGATCCTGGACGGAGTCCGCGCCGTCCGTCCGGTTCGAACCGGTGAGCGGGCTCGTCGAGAAACTGCGCATGGTCAAGGACGAGCATGAGATCGGATTGCTACGTGCCGCGTGTGCGGCGGCAGATGATGCGTTGGCGCAGTTGATCACTCGCGGGGGACTGCGACCGGGCCGCACCGAACGCGAGGTGGGCCGCGAACTGGAAAACCTCATGTTCGAGAACGGCGCCGATGGAATTTCGTTCGAGACGATCGTGGCCGCCGGAGCAAACTCCGCGATTCCGCATCACCGGCCGACCAGTGCTGTATTGGCGTCGGGTGACTTCGTGAAACTGGACTTCGGCGCCCAGGTCGGCGGGTACCACTCCGATATGACTCGCACCTACGTGCTGGAGACTGTTTCCGATTGGCAACGGGACGTCTACGAACTGGTTGCCAAGTCCCAAGCGGCCGGCCGCGCGGCCCTGGTTCCCGGTGCGGAATGCGCAGCCGTCGACGCTGCGGCACGCTCGGTGATCGACGACGCAGGGTACGGCGAATTGTTCTTGCACGGCCTCGGACACGGTGTGGGGCTGGAAATCCACGAAGCTCCCGGAATCGGGAAGCTCGGCACCGGTACACTTCTTTCCGGCGCGGCGGTGACCGTCGAGCCGGGCGTGTACTTCTCCGGGCGCGGAGGCGTACGGATCGAGGACACGCTCGTTGTTCGTGAGCAGGGGCCAGAGCTGCTCACACTGACCGCAAAAGACCTTACCGTCATCTGAGACGGTTTCCCGACCCCCTAGGAGACGCGAAGCAAGTGGCTTCCACCAGTGATTTCAAGAACGGTCTGGTTCTGCAGATCGAAGGCCAGCTGTGGACGATTATCGAGTTCCAGCATGTCAAGCCCGGCAAGGGCCCTGCCTTCGTGCGTACCAAGCTCAAGAACGTGCTCTCGGGCAAGGTAGTGGACAAGACGTTCAACGCCGGTGTGAAGGTCGAGACCGCAACGGTCGACCGCCGCGACATGACCTACCTGTACCACGACGGTAGCGACTACATCTTCATGGACGGCGACACCTACGACCAGATTCCGATCAGCGAAACCGTTGTCGGCGACCAGTCGCGTTTCCTCCTCGAGAACATGGCCGTTCAGGTTGCAACTCACGAGGACGTCCCGCTTTTCGTCGAGCTCCCGGTCACGGTCGAGCTTGTCGTTCAGCACACCGATCCGGGCCTGCAGGGCGACCGCTCCACCGGTGGCACCAAGCCTGCCACCCTCGAGACCGGTGCCGAGATCAACGTGCCGCTGTTCATCAACACCGGTGACAAGCTCAAGGTCGATTCGCGTGACGGTAACTACCTCGGGCGTGTGAATTCCTAAAGTGTCCGGCACTCATAAGAAACTCGGTGCGCGCCACAAGGCGCGCAAGCGTGCTGTCGACTTCCTTTTCGAAGCCGAGGCACGTGACCTCGATCCGGTTGCACTGGCGTCGGAGCGTTCCGATCTGTCCGTCAAGGACGACGCGGTAGCTCCCGTTGCCCCGTACACGGTCACTTTGGTGTCCGGAGTTGCGGAAAACCTCGACCGGATCGATCAGGTCATCTCGTCGCACCTGCAGGACTGGACGCTCGAGCGTCTGCCTGCAGTCGACCGCGCGATTCTGCGTATTGCCGTGTGGGAACTCTTCCATGCGACGGACGTCCCGCCGGTTGTTGCCGTGGACGAGGCCGTCGAATTGGCAAAGCAGTTGTCGACGGACGACTCGCCGGGATTCGTCAACGGAATCCTCGGCCAGGTTGTCCTCGTAGCTCCGCAGGTTCGTTCGGCCGCTGCAGCGACTTCGCAGCGTGCGCAGGACACCGATTCGGGTACCGAGTAGCTCTACCGTTCCGCGTATTTCAGTACTACCGCCCGCCGTGCGAGCTTAGGTTGTGTGTCTGCACACAACCCGTCATGATGACGGCTCGCGCGGCGGGTTTCAGGTCTGTCGGCTGATAGGGTGGGGAACCGTCAGACATCCTTTAACGATCCGTCCAGTGAGGCGGAGAAGGAGGTCGCTGTATGAGCGTGCCCGAAGGGTCTCGCCCATCCGATCTTGCAGGTCCAGATACATCGCAGGCCAGTGACGCCGAGACCCGCGAATTGCTGTCCGCCCAGGATGTGGGCCGGACCGTCGCGCGAATCGCGCACGAGATCATCGAGAAGACGGCACTCGACGGACCAGAAGGTACTGCGCCTCGCGTCGTCCTGATCGGTATTCCGACCAGGGGCACCACCATCGCGACACGTCTTCGCGACAAGATCGAAGAATTCTCCGGTGTGCGTACTCCCATCGGATCTCTCGATATCACGCTCTACCGTGATGATCTCCGTACCAAGCCGCACCGCCCCCTCGAACGGACCTCCGTTCCCGAAGGTGGTGTCGACAACGCGTTGGTCGTGCTCGTCGACGACGTCCTGTTCTCCGGCCGTACCGTCCGCTCCGCCTTGGACGCTCTACGTGATCTGGGCCGTCCGCGTGCGGTGCAGCTTGCGGTACTGGTCGACCGCGGCCACCGCGAACTCCCGCTGCGCGCCGATTACGTCGGCAAGAACGTTCCCACCGCGAGGTCCGAGGACGTCAAGGTACTCCTCCAGGAACACGACGGCCGGGACGCCGTGGTCATTTCCGGAGGTAAGAGCGCGTGAAGCACCTTCTCTCCATCGCAGACCTCAACCGAGAGTCCGCGATCGAACTTCTCGACGAGGCCGAACGCTTCGAGCAGGCCCTCCTGGGCCGTGAAGTACACAAACTCCCGACACTTCGTGGCCGCACAGTCATGACGGTGTTCTTCGAGAACTCCACCCGCACTCGGGTGTCCTTCGAGGTGGCCGGCAAGTGGATGAGCGCCGACGTCATCAACGTCAGCGCATCCAGCTCTTCGGTGTCGAAGGGTGAATCGCTGCGCGATACCGCGATGACACTGCGTGCTGCCGGCGCCGACGCTCTGATCGTTCGTCATCCCGCGTCGGGCGCAGCTCATCAGATCGCCCAGTGGACCGGCAGCGCGTCGGACGGTGGCCCTGCCGTCATCAACGCCGGCGACGGCACTCACGAACATCCCACTCAGGCGTTGCTCGACGCTCTGACTTTGCGCCAGCGTCTCGGCGACATCGAGGGCAAGCGGATCGCCATTGTCGGTGACATCCTGCACAGCCGTGTCGCCCGTTCCAACGCATTGCTTCTGTCGATGCTCGGCGCCGAGGTTGTTCTTGTTGCCCCGCCGACGTTGCTGCCGGTCGGCGCGCACACCTGGCCGGTCACTGTCTCGCATTCGCTCGATGCAGAACTGCCCGGACTCGACGCTGTCCTGATGCTGCGGGTCCAGGCCGAACGTATGAACGGCGGATTCTTCCCGTCGCAGCGCGAGTACTCGATCAACTACGGCCTGTCCGAGAAGCGTCTCGGAATGCTGGCCGATCACGCGGTGGTCCTGCACCCCGGCCCGATGTTGCGGGGTATGGAAATTGCGTCCGCCGTCGCAGATTCGCCCAAAGCTGCTGTACTGCAGCAGGTTACCAATGGTGTGCACATGCGCATGGCTGTCTTGTTCCGGCTTCTGGTCGGTTCAGAGGATGGTGCGATGTGACAAGCAATCAGAACGGAGAATCGCCCGTGAGTGTCCTGCTCAAGGACGTACTGGTCTACGGAGAAGGGGAAGCCGTCGACGTCCGAGTCGGCGACGGAGTCATTCTCGAGATCGGCGTGAACCTGGATCCGGCCACTGCATCCGAGGTGATCGACGGCAGCGGCCAGATCCTGCTTCCCGGATTTGTCGACCTGCACACGCATCTGCGTGAACCCGGTCGAGAAGACACGGAAACCATCGAAACAGGTTCCGCGGCAGCCGCTCTGGGTGGATACACCGCAGTGTTCGCGATGGCGAACACCAGCCCGGTCGCCGATTCCGTGGTCATCACCGATCACGTGTGGCGACGCGGCCAGGAAGTCGGCCTCGTCGACGTCCATCCCGTCGGCGCTGTCACGGTCGGCCTCGAAGGCAAGCAACTCGCCGAGATGGCAACCATGGCTGCCGGTGTCGGCAAGGTCAAGATGTTCTCCGACGACGGCCACTGTGTCGACAACCCGCTGATCATGCGCCGCGCGCTCGAATACTCCAGCTCGCTGGGCGTTCTGATCGCGCAGCACGCTGAAGAGCCGAGGTTGACCGTCGGCGCAGTTGCACACGAGGGCCCGACGGCGGCTCGCCTCGGATTGGCCGGCTGGCCGCGCGCCGCGGAAGAGTCCATCGTTGCCCGCGACGCACTACTCGCCCGTGACGCCGGCGCCCGGGTCCACATCTGCCACGCGTCGACAGCGGGAACCGTCGAACTCGTCAAGTGGGCTCGTGGACAGGGTATTTCGATCACTGCCGAGGTCACCCCGCATCACCTGCTGCTCGACGATTCGCGTCTCGAGACGTACGACGCCATCAACAAGGTCAACCCGCCGCTTCGTGAGGCCAGCGACGTTGCTGCCCTGCGCAAGGGCCTGGCCGAGGGCATCATCGACTGCGTGGCCACCGATCACGCTCCGCACGCCGAGCAGGACAAGTGCTGCGAGTTCGCTGCTGCGCGCCCCGGCATGCTCGGCCTCGAGACGGCGCTCTCGATCATCGTGCAAACAATGGTCGAGCCTGGACTGCTCGACTGGCGCGGCGTTGCTCGCGTCATGAGTGAGCGTCCCGCAGCGATTGTCGGCCTCGACGATCAGGGCCGCCCCATCGAGGTGGGGGAGCCGGCCAACCTCACGTTGGTCGATCCCTCCGCAGAATGGACCGTGCACGGCAAGGCATTGGCGAGTGTCGCGAATAACACTCCGTATGAGTCGATGACATTGCCTGCTCGGGTCACGACCACACTGTTACGTGGCCGCGTTACTGCACACGACGGATCGCCGCGGCTGCTGAGCAGCAAGGAGTAGGCGTCATGGAGATGGAAAGAGTTCTGTGGATTGTCGGTCTGGTGGTCTTCTGGGCCGCGATGATCGGCTTGATGTTCATCGGCTGGCGTGGCCGCGCCCGACGACAGAAAGACAAGATCGGCGAGCTGCCAACAGTTCCCGCAACATTGGGTGAATTGCTGGTCATGCCGACCACCGGCCTGTACGTCGGCAGCACTATCGCGCCCAGCTGGCAGGACCGCATCGCTGTCGGTGATCTCGGATTCCGTGCGACCTGCGAGATCAGTCGCTACTCCAACGGAATTCTCGTCGAGCGTGACGGGGCGTCGGCTATCTGGATCCCCGAGAAGTCGATCCGCGCGATCCGCACCGAGAACGGTCTCGCAGGCAAGGTCATGAGCAAGGACGGGGTCCTGGTCATCCGCTGGGAGTTGCCGAGTGGAACCGAGATCGACACGGGTGTGCGCGGCGACGACAAAATGGTGTACCCGGACTGGGTCAAGCCGGTTACAGCTTCGAACAAGACGAACAACAATGAAGACGCAAGCTCTGGCGACATCGAGCAGAACGGAAAGAACGCATGAGCGGCTTTGACAGCAGCCCCGCAGTACTGGTCCTCGAAGACGGACGGGTGTTCCGCGGAACCACCTTCGGCGCGGTTGGACAGACGCTGGGCGAAGCGGTGTTCAGCACCGGCATGACCGGCTACCAGGAAACGCTCACCGATCCCAGCTACCACCGCCAGATCGTGGTCTCCACTGCGCCGCAGATCGGCAACACCGGCTGGAACGACGAAGACGACGAGTCGGTCGGACCGACCGGCGAGCGTGCCGGCGCAAAGATCTGGGTTGCCGGTTACGTCGTTCGCGACCCTTCTCGGGTGACCTCGAGCTGGCGCGCGACGGGTTCGCTGCAGGCCAAGCTCGAAGAGCAGTCGATTGTCGGCATCGCCGGAATCGACACTCGCGCCCTGGTTCGCCACCTGCGTACGCGCGGTTCGATGAAGGCCGGAATCTTCTCCGGTGAAGCCATCGCCGCCGACGACGAGTTGGTCCGACGGGTCCAGGATCAGCCCACCATGCTCGGCGCCGATCTCGCCGGTGAGGTCAGCACCACCAGTGGCTACGTCGTCGAGCCGAAGGGCGGCGAGGCGCTGTACACGGTTGCCGCCATCGACCTCGGTATCAAGACCAACACCCCGCGCATGTTCGCCGAGCGCGGCATTCGCGTCCACGTACTGCCGTCCAACGCGAGCCTCGAGCAGATCCTCGACCTCAAGGCCGACGGTGTGTTCCTCTCCAACGGCCCGGGCGACCCGGCCACCGCCGACGGCGCAGTGCACCTCACCAAAGAGGTCATCGGACAGGGCTTGCCGCTGTTCGGTATCTGCTTCGGCAACCAGATCCTGGGCCGCGCCCTCGGCCTGAGCACGTACAAGATGAAGTTCGGCCACCGAGGCATCAACATCCCGGTGATCGAACATCAGACGGGTCGCATCGCGATCACCGCTCAGAACCACGGCTTCGCACTCGAAGGTGAAGCCGGTCAGGAATTCGACACACCGTTCGGGCGCGCCGTGGTCAGTCACACCTGCGCCAACGACGGAGCCGTCGAAGGTGTTCGCCTGCTCGACGATTCGGCCTTCTCGGTGCAGTACCACCCGGAAGCCGCAGCCGGCCCGCACGACGCCGCGTATCTCTTCGACCGCTTCACCAGCCTGCTCTCCGCACGGAAAGAAACCGGAGTCAAGAACTAATGCCACGCCGTACAGATCTCAAGCACATCCTGGTAATCGGCTCCGGTCCGATCGTCATCGGTCAGGCCTGCGAGTTCGACTACTCGGGCACCCAGGCTTGCCGCGTCCTCCAGGAGGAGGGCCTGCGCGTCAGCCTGGTCAACTCCAACCCCGCCACCATCATGACGGACCCCGAGTTCGCCGACGCCACCTACGTCGAGCCGATCACGGCGGAGTTCCTCGAGAAGGTCATCGCCAAGGAAGCATTGCAGGGTAACAAGATCGACGCCGTCCTCGCGACGCTCGGCGGTCAGACCGCTCTCAATGCCGCAGTGGCGCTGCACGAGCAGGGCATCCTCGAGAAGTACAACGTCGAGCTCATCGGCGCGGACTTCGACGCCATCCAGCGCGGCGAGGATCGCCAGAAGTTCAAGGACATCGTTGCCAAGGTCGGCGGCGAATCCGCGAAGTCGGCTGTTTGCTACACGATGGACGAAGTACACGCCACGGTTGCCGAACTCGGCTACCCGGTTGTCGTGCGCCCGTCCTTCACCATGGGTGGCCTCGGTTCCGGTATGGCGTACAACGTCGACGATCTCAACCGGATCGCCGGCGGCGGTCTGGCTGCGTCGCCGACCGCCAACGTCCTGATCGAGGAATCCATCCTCGGTTGGAAGGAATACGAACTCGAACTCATGCGTGACAGTCGCGACAACGTCGTGATCGTCTGCTCCATCGAGAACGTCGACCCGGTTGGTGTCCACACCGGCGACAGCGTCACGGTCGCTCCGGCGATGACGCTGACCGACCGCGAATACCAGGCGATGCGCGACCTCTCCATCGACATCCTGCGTGAGGTTGGCGTCGACACCGGCGGCTGCAACATCCAGTTCGCGATGGACCCGGCCGACGGCCGTCTGGTTGTCATCGAGATGAACCCGCGCGTTTCCCGATCGTCGGCACTGGCATCGAAGGCGACCGGGTACCCGATCGCGAAGATGGCCGCCAAGCTCGCCATCGGCTACACCCTCGACGAGATCGTCAACGACATCACCAAGGAAACGCCGGCCTGCTTCGAGCCGACGCTCGACTACGTGGTCGTCAAGGCTCCTCGCTTTGCATTCGAAAAGTTCCCCGGCGCCGACGGAACACTGACCACCACGATGAAGTCGGTGGGCGAGGCAATGAGCATCGGCCGCAACTTCACCGAGGCATTCGGCAAGGTCATGCGCTCGCTCGAGACCAAGCGTGCGGGTTACTGGACTGGCCCCGAGGTCGAAGCCGAGAGCCTCGAGGCTCTGCTCGCCGATATCAGCGTTCCGCAGGACGGCCGCATGTACGGCATCGAGAAGGCGTTTGCCCTCGGCGCCACCATCGAGCAGCTCTTCGACGCCACGAAGATCGACCCGTGGTTCCTCGACCAGTTCCAGCAGATCCACGAACTCGGCGAAAAGCTGCGCGTTGCAGAGACTTTCGACGAGGTTGCACTGCGTCAGGCCAAATACCACGGACTTTCGGACCGTCAGATCGCGGCCCTGCGCCCCGAACTCGGCGGAGACACGCACGAAGGTGAGGACGCAGTTCGCGCCCTGCGTGACGAGCTCGGTGTTCGCCCGGTCTACAAGACCGTCGACACGTGCGCCGCAGAATTCGAAGCCAAGACGCCGTACCACTACTCGACGTACGAGCTCGACCCCAACGCCGAGTCCGAAGTGGCTCCACAGACCGAGCGTCCCAAGGTCCTGATCCTCGGATCGGGCCCCAACCGCATCGGTCAGGGCATCGAGTTCGACTACTCGTGTGTCCACGCTGCGCAGACTCTGTCCGAGGCCGGCTACGAGACCGTCATGGTCAACTGCAACCCCGAGACCGTCTCCACGGACTACGACACCGCTGATCGCCTGTACTTCGAGCCGCTCACATTCGAGGACGTGTTCGAGGTCTACCGCGCCGAAGCACAGTCGGGCACCGTTGCCGGTGTCATCGTCCAGCTCGGTGGCCAGACCCCGCTCGGGTTGGCAAAGCGGCTCGAAGCTGCAGGCGTTCCCATCGTCGGAACCACCCCCGCAGCCATCGACCTCGCCGAGGATCGCGGCGAATTCGGTCGAGTACTGACCGAAGCCGGCTTGCCCGCACCGAAGTTCGGCACCGCCACCACGTTCGACGGCGCCCGCGACATCGCAGCAGGCATCGGCTACCCGGTCCTGGTGCGTCCGTCGTACGTGCTCGGTGGACGCGGCATGGAGATCGTGTACGACGAGGCTTCACTCGCCAACTACATCTCCCGGGCCACGGAGATCTCGGACGACCGTCCCGTGCTGGTCGACCGCTTCCTCGAAGATGCGGTCGAGATCGACGTCGACGCTCTGTGCGACGGCACCGAGGTGTACCTTGCGGGCGTCATGGAGCACATCGAGGAAGCCGGAATCCACTCCGGCGACTCCGCCTGTGCGCTGCCGCCCATCACCCTGGGCCGTGCGGACCTCGAGAACGTTCGCCGCTCCACCGAGGCTCTGGCCAAGGGAATCGGCGTCAAGGGCCTGCTCAACGTGCAGTACGCACTCAAGGACGACATCCTCTACGTCCTCGAAGCGAACCCGCGCGCCAGCCGCACCGTCCCGTTCGTCTCCAAGGCGACGGCTGTGCAGTTGGCCAAAGCCTGTGCTCGCGTCATGCTCGGCGAGTCCATCGCCGAACTGCGGGTCAGCGGCATCCTGCCCGCAGAGGGCGACGGCGGCAACACCCCCGCCGGCGCACCGATCGCAGTCAAGGAAGCAGTGCTGCCGTTCAACCGCTTCCGTCGCGCCGACGGAACCGGCGTCGACACCCTGCTGAGCCCGGAAATGAAGTCCACCGGTGAGGTCATGGGTATCGACTTCGACTTCGGCACCGCTTTTGCCAAGTCGCAGACCGCCGCCTACGGATCGCTGCCCACCGAAGGTGCCGTATTCGTCTCGGTTGCCAACAAGGACAAGCGTTCGCTGATCTTCCCGGTCAAGCGCCTTGCGGATCTGGGCTTCACGATCCTCGCCACTGATGGAACCGCAGAGGTCTTGCGCCGCAACGGTATCGAGTGCACCAACGTGTACAAGCAGTCCGGCGAAGAGGTGCCGGAGGGCGCTGTGACCATCGTCGACCAGATCCGCAGCGGTGAGGTCGCGATGATCATCAACACCCCGTACGGCAACTCCGGCCCGCGCGTCGACGGATACGAGATCCGCAGTGCCGCTGTGGCGTCGAACATTCCGTGCATCACGACGGTGCAGGGCGCTTCGGCTGCCGTTCAGGGCATCGAAGCGGTTCTCCGCGGCGACATCGGGGTTCACTCCCTGCAGGAACTGCATGCAGGTCTTCGTCAGCCGGCACAGCAGTCGTGAGTCATAGTTGGGGTCATCGTCTCCGGTCCGCGATCGCGGACCGGGGGCGGCTGTGCGTCGGTATCGACCCGCACCCTGCTCTTCTCGACGCGTGGGGCCTGCCGCGCAACGCCGAAGGTCTCGAGACCTTCGCCGAGATCTGCGTCGAGGCGTTCACCGGTGAAGTCGCACTCGTGAAACCTCAGGTTGCGTTCTTCGAGGCATACGGCAGCGAAGGTTTTGCCGTGCTCGAACGCACCATCTCGGTGCTTCGCGCTGCGGGCACGCTTGTCGTCGCGGACGCCAAGCGCGGCGACATCGGTTCCACCATGGATGCGTATGCACACGCATGGCTCGGTGAATCGCCCCTGACCTCGGATTCGGTGACGGTGTCGCCCTATCTCGGATTCGGCGCCTTGGCTCCGGCCCTGGACCTTGCCCGCGAGAATGCGCGCGGAATCTTTGTGCTTGCGCGCACGTCGAACCCCGAGGGCGGCGGATTGCAGCAGTCCTGCGCCAATGGCGTGTCGGTGGCGCAGTCGATTGTCGACGACGCCGTTGCCGCCAACGCAGACGGCCGCGACACCGTCGGACTGGTCGTGGGCGCTACTCGCGATCACGGCTTGGACCTGACCGACTTCAACGGCCCGATCCTGGCTCCGGGACTCGGCGCTCAAGGCGCGACGGCTGCAGATCTGGCCGAGATCTTTGCCGGTTCGACGGAGTTGCTCCTGCCGAATTCGTCGCGCGGTGTTCTCAAGTACGGACCGTCGGTATCGGCGCTCCGCGAGGCGGCCATGCGTGATCGGGACGAGATCGAAGCAGCGTTGGCGAACTGATCCGTGAGCGATCACGACGTATCCGGTGGTGTCGGATCACGGTGGTACCGTCCTGCGGTGAGTGGATTGGACGGATTGTGGACGCGTCGCTGGTGGCGGGTCGGGGTGCTTGTTGCGGTGTGCGGGTTGTTGGCCACCGGGTTTCAGGCTCTGACCGGTGTACACGGCGACGACCTCGCGGTGTACCGGACGGCCGGGCAGGCCGTCTTGGACGGCACAAACCTGTACGACGGCTCGTTCAACGCCAGATTGCCGTTCACGTATCCACCGTTTGCCGCCGTCGTTGCCGTCCCGGTAGTGATCGGCACCTGGGGTTTCATGCAGTGGACGTGGAGTTTCATCAGTCTTCTGATGCTGGCCGCGATCATCGTACTGAGCTACCGGGGAGTGCCGCTCACGCGTAAGCGGCCACTGTCGGTGTATGTGGGATTCCTGATTCTGTGGACGATCGCGTCGCCGATTTCGGATCATCTCGGGTACGGGCAGGTTGGACTGTTTCTGACGTTCCTGTGCCTGATCGACGTCCTCGCGCGGCCGAAGTGGCTGCCCGAGGGCGTCTTGGTCGGCATAGCCGGCGCCGTCAAGCTCGTGCCCATCGTCTATCTCGGCTACTACGTCATCACCGGGAAGTGGAAGGCGTTTGCGGGAGGGGTCGCGGGTTTTGCCGGAGCCACCGCTGTGGGTTTCGCGATACTGCCACGGGCGAGCCTCGACTACTTCGGTGACATCGCGTCGCTGTCGGGACGCGTCGCCGTGGGGGACCCGGCGGTATTCGGAAATCAGTCGCTCCGCGGAATGGCGCTCCGGGTGCTTCCCGACGCCATGGTGGGGCCTGTGTGGCTGGCTGCGTGTGTTGTGCTTGCCGGGCTGGGGATTCTTGCGACGCGGCGTGTGCAGCGCTTACGTGGAGATCTGGCGGCGTTTACCGTGGTCGCGCTGCTTGCCGCTGTAGTGACACCTATCGCGTGGACCCATCACTTCGTGTGGCTCGTGCCCGCCGTAGGCGTGCTCTTGACGCCGCCGCGGGGGAGGAGCACGATCCCCGCCTGGTCGTGGGCCGCCGTTGCGCTGACTGCAGCAGTGGTGCTGTTCCGGTTGCCGCGCGTCGGAGCGGACCTCGACATCCCGGTTCTCGGCTTTGCATTGGAAAATTCTCTACTCTGGGCTGCGTTTGCTGTCCTCGTGGCGTTGGTCGTACCGGGTTCGAGCCGAAATGCCGGTGCCGACGCGAGCGCCGGCACTCCGAAATCTTCGCTTTCTGCGTGAGTTCGGCTCGCGACACGCGCAAACGCGTCGAATTGCGTCGAAAAATTTCACTGTGGCACCGGGCACGTTCGGTGGCGGCGTGGCCGAGGCCTGGGACAACCTTGGGTGCTATTCGGTAGATTTACCGAAAAGTCTTGTGTTAGAATAGGTTTCGCAATCATATAAACGTCCATGTTGTTTTGTTTCAGTCGAGATCGCGCTGTCGTGGACATCGATTTCGAGATGCGATCCAAGACGCATAACCCACCGTGATCTGCACCGGACCGCGGGGGGTGGGTTAGCAATTCGCGCCAGGCGTGAGTACGGTCGCTATCGCTGCTGGTTATCCAGTGGAATAGACAAAATTTGCACACGACGAGACGGAGGAACCGTGGCCCTTCCCCAGTTGACTGATGAGCAGCGCGCTGCTGCTTTGGAGAAGGCAGCTGCTGCCCGCAAGGCCAGGGCTGAGCTCAAGGAGCGCCTGAAGCGTGGCGGCACCGACCTTAAAGAGGTCCTCAAGGACGCCGAAGACAACGAAATCTTGGGCAAGATGAAGGTTTCTGCACTGCTCGAGGCTTTGCCGAAGGTGGGCAAGGTCAAGGCTCAGGAGATCATGACCGAGCTGGAGATCGCTCCGACCCGTCGCATCCGCGGCCTCGGTGATCGTCAGCGTCGGGCTCTGCTCACCAAGTTCGACTTCGAGGTCTGAGTCGAACCGTGAGAAAAACTGGCGCAACAGTAGTGATGAGCGCTGCGAAAACAGTTTCTTATGAGTGCTGAGGCTGTGTCAGAGAGCAAGACTGCAGTGCGGAGGGGTCGGCTGGTTGTACTAGCCGGCCCCTCGGCTGTCGGTAAGTCGAGTGTGGTCCGCGAACTGAGGACTCGGTTGCCCGAGTTGATGTTCAGCGTGTCGGCAACGACCCGCGATCCTCGCCCAGGTGAGGTGGACGGCAAGGACTACCGCTTCACCACTCGCGACGAGTTTCAGCGGATGATCGATTCCGGTGAACTCCTCGAATGGGCCGACATTCACGGCGGACTGCAGCGATCGGGCACCCCTGCTGCCCCCATCGAAGAAGCTCTCGAAGCAGGACGACCCGTACTGGTCGAGGTCGATCTGGCCGGAGCCCGTGCGGTACGCAAGGCAAAACCCGAAGCTCTCCTGGTGTTCATGGCTCCGCCGAGTTGGGACGTTCTCGTCCAGCGACTCACCGGGCGAGGTACCGAATCCGACGAGGTCGTCGCGAGGCGCTTGGAGACGGCGCGAGTCGAATTGGCCGCCCAGGACGAGTTCGACACGGTCATCGTGAACGAGGATGTCAGCCGTGCTTGCGATGAGTTGGTATCCTTGTTGGTTGGGAACTGATTTTCATCCATCCAGGTGCATAAAATCGATTCATGTAGGCCTTCATTCAAGATCTAATTCAGGAGACACAAGAGTGAGCAGCACTTCAGCCGCGTCCGCCGCAAGCCAGGGCGCTCTGCCTGCCTACGACACTCCGCTCGGCATCACCAACCCGCCGATCGACGAGTTGCTCGAACGCACCTCCTCGAAGTACGCCCTGGTCATCTACTCGGCCAAGCGTGCTCGCCAGATCAACGACTACTACAACCAGCTCGGTGACGGCATCCTCGAGTACGTAGGCCCCCTCGTCGAGCCGGGCCTGCAGGAAAAGCCGCTTTCCATCGCGCTGCGCGAAATCCACGCTGATCTGCTCGAGCACACCGAAGGCGAGTGAGCACGTCGTCTGCCGCTCCCGAATCGGCTTCGGGCACCGGGGGAGTAGCGGAAGCTTCCGGTACGGCGCGTAAACGCATCGTTGTGGGTGTCGGCGGGGGTATCGCGGCGTACAAAGCGTGTGCGATCATCCGCAGCTTCACCGAGAGTGGTCACCACGTTCGCGTGATTCCCACCGAGTCCGCACTGGAATTTGTCGGTCGAGCAACCTTCGAGGCGCTCTCCGGCAATCCAGTGCATACCGGTGTCTTCGCCGATGTACCGCAGGTGCCGCATGTGCGACTGGGGCAGGAAGCGGACCTTGTTGTCATCGCGCCCGCCACAGCCGATCTGATGGCACGTGCCGTCATGGGCCGAGCCGACGACCTGTTGACCGCAACCTTGCTGACAGCTCGTTGTCCCGTCGTCTTCGCACCGGCGATGCACACCGAAATGTGGGAACACCCCGCAACGGTGTCCAACGTCGCGACCCTGCGTTCGCGCGGAGTCCACGTGATCGAACCGGCATCAGGACGATTGACCGGCAAGGACACCGGTGCCGGTCGGTTGCCCGAACCTGACGAGATCGTCGGCCTCGCGTCGTTGCTCCTCGAACGCAGTGATGCTCTGCCTCGTGACCTCGAAGGGCGTCGCGTACTGGTCACCGCGGGCGGTACCCGCGAACCTCTCGATCCGGTTCGTTTCCTCGGCAACCGCAGCTCAGGCAAGCAGGGATACGCCCTGGCTCGCCTGGCCGCCCAGCGAGGTGCTCAGGTCACGTTGATCGCCGGGTACACGGCCGATCTAGCGGATCCGGCAGCCGTCGACGTCGTCCACATCAAGACAGCCGAAGATCTTCGTTTGGCCGTCGAGAAGCATGCCCCCGGGCAGGACGGCATCATCATGGCCGCTGCCGTCGCCGATTTCCGGCCCACCACGGTGGAGGGAAGCAAGATCAAGAAGGGCGCGAACGAACCCGACTCGATCCCCCTGACGCGCAACGCGGACATCCTTGCCGGCCTCGTCGAATCGCGTCGAGCTGGTGATCTTGCCGCGGACACCGTCATCGTTGGATTTGCGGCCGAGACCGGTGACGCACACGGCGATGTCCTGAGCTACGCCCGTTCGAAACTTGCTCGCAAGGGCTGCGATCTTCTCGTGGTCAACGCAGTCGGCGAGGGCAAAGCATTCGAAGTTGATCACAACGACGGTTGGCTTCTCGGCTCCGACGGATCCGAGGCTGCACTCGAGCACGGTTCGAAAGCGTTGATGGCCAGCCGCGTACTGGATGCGCTCATCGCGTTATTCCCGTAACGGGATGAGGTCCTTCTCACCCCTTTCGGGTGAGCGGAAGGGTGTTGCGCCGAGCGTTCAACGGATATCGTCGGCGCAGCTACACCCTGAATGAAGCGACAAAACGGCCACCGAACGGTGGTCGTGTTATTTCAATAAGCTGTAGTCATGAACTCAAGGCGTCGAGAGGGAGATCTGTGAGCAAGTCCGGCAGTCGGCTATTCACCAGCGAGTCCGTCACCGAGGGGCATCCGGACAAGATCTGTGACGCGATCAGCGACTCCATCCTCGACGCGATCCTCGCGCAGGATCCGCGTGCCCGCGTCGCCGTGGAGACTCTTGTCACCACGGGCCAGGTTCACGTCGCCGGTGAGGTCACGACCACGGCATACGCCGACATCCCCAAGATCGTCCGCGACACAGTTCTCGAAATCGGGTACGACAGCTCCGCCAAGGGCTTCGACGGCAACTCGTGCGGTGTCAACGTCGCGATCGGCGCGCAGTCTCCGGAAATTGCTCAGGGCGTTGACCACTCGCACGAAGCTCGTGTCGACGGAACCCTCGACGACGAAATCGACCGTCAGGGCGCCGGCGATCAGGGCCTGATGTTCGGCTACGCCACCACTGACACGCCGGAACTGATGCCGCTTCCCATCGCGATGGCTCATCGCTTGTCGCGTCGTCTGACCGAGGTTCGCAAGAGCGGCGTCCTGCCGTACCTGCGTCCGGACGGCAAGACTCAGGTCACCATCGAGTACGACGGTGACAAGCCGGTTCGCCTCGATACTGTCGTCATCTCCACGCAGCACGCCGCAGACATCGACCTCGACAACCTGCTCACCCCGGACCTTCGCGAGAAGGTGCTCAACTCGGTGCTCGCAGACATCAATGTCATTGATCTGGACACCTCCGACGTACGTCTGCTCGTCAACCCGACGGGCAAGTTCGTGCTCGGTGGCCCGATGGGTGACGCCGGTCTGACCGGACGCAAGATCATTGTCGACACCTACGGCGGAATGGCTCGTCACGGCGGCGGCGCATTCTCCGGCAAGGACCCGTCAAAGGTCGACCGCAGTGCCGCCTACGCAATGCGCTGGGTTGCCAAGAACGCCGTTGCGGCCGGCCTCGCCGATCGCATCGAGGTTCAGGTTGCCTACGCCATCGGCAAGGCTGCTCCTGTCGGCTTGTTCGTCGAGACGTTCGGTACCGAGAAGACCGACCCGGCTCGGATCCAGCAGGCCATCACCGAGGTGTTCGACTTGCGTCCGGGAGCGATCATTCGCGACCTCGATCTGCTGCGCCCGATCTACGCGCAGACCGCGGCGTACGGTCACTTCGGTCGCACCGATATCGATCTCCCGTGGGAGAGCACGGATCGTGCGGACAAGCTGCGCAGCGCAGCAGGTCTCTGATAACTGACGTACAGACGGGGCGCGGGTGGGCGCGGAAAGAGTAGCGGCAGAGGTTGATCCGGTTGCCCGGGTACTCCCGATGCTCCCGCTCGCCCATCTCGACCGAGAGTTCGACTACCTCGTTCCCCGTGAACTCGAAGCGGATGCGCAACCCGGTGTACGGGTGCGCATCCGCTTTGCTGGTCGTCTGGTCGACGGTTTCATCGTCTCCCGTGAAGCGACCAGCGATCATCAGGGCAAATTCGGGTGGCTCGAACGCGTCATTTCCGCCGAGCGAGTCCTCAGCGCCGAGATAGCGCAGTTGGTCGACCGCGTTGCCGAGCGCTATGCCGGCACCCGGGCCGACGTGCTTCGGCTTGCCGTTCCGCCCCGCCACGCCAAGGTCGAGGGCGAGCCGTGGGAACCGAGCGGTGACATTGCCGCGCCTACGTTGGACGAACGAGGATGGCACCTCTATCAGTACGGCGACGCGTTTGTCACCGCTGTCCGCGAACTGCGCGCTCCGCGAGCAGTCTGGCAGGCATTGCCCGGTGAAGATTGGCCACTGCGGTTGGCTGAACTCGCCGGCTCGGTGGCGTCGGCCGGCAAGAGTGCAGTCATCGTCGTTCCGGATCAACGTGATCTCGATCGAGTCCTCGCCGCCTGCGAGAAAGTATCCGGACCTGAAGCGGTAGTAGGACTTTCAGCGGGACTTGGCCCGGCCATGCGCTATCGGCGGTGGCTCGCGGCGCTACGCGGCAGTGCGCGCATCGTTGTCGGAACACGAAGCTCCGTTTTTGCCCCCACTCCCGACACCGGACTTGTTGTCGTGTGGGACGACGGCGACGACAATTTGTCCGAGCCGCGCTCGCCCTACCCGCATGCCCGCGAGTCTGCGGTATTGCGGGCGCATGTGGCCGGGTGCGCCGTGGTGATCGGCGGGTTCTCACGAACCGCGGAGTCTCAGGTGCTGGTCGATTCGGGGTGGGCGCACGATTTGGTCGCCGCTCGCGACGTGGTCAGGCACTGCTCACCCAAGATCACCGCGTTGGCGGACAGTGATCATGCGTTGGCCCGGGACCCTGGCGCGAGGGCAGCGCGGTTGCCGGCGATCGCCTTTGCCGCAGCGAGACGAGCATTGGGCGACGGGCGCGGCGTGTTGGTCCAGGTGCCGCGTCGTGGGTACGTTCCGACGCTCGCCTGCGGGAAGTGCCGGGCGCCGGCTCGGTGCCGTCGTTGCAACGGACCGTTGGCGTTGCCGTCTGCAGCCGGTCCCGACGGTGCCGGAATTCCCGAGTGCCGTTGGTGCGGCGTCGCCGACGCGGCTTACCGGTGCCATGCCTGTGGAGCCAAGGCACTTCGTGCCGTTGTGGTCGGGGCGGGCCGAACAGCTGAGGAACTCGGTCGCGCGTTCCCCGGGGTGAAGGTCGTGCTGTCCGGTGGTGGCGATGTGGTCAAGGAAGTTGCCCAAGGCCCGGCGTTGGTGGTCTCGACCGTCGGCGCAGAGCCGGTGATGACCGGGGGTTACGGTGCTGCTTTGTTGCTCGACGGGTGGGCATTGCTCGGACGTGCAGATCTTCGCGCCGAGGAAGAGACACTGCGGCGCTGGATGTCGGCCGCCGCCTTGGTGATTCCGCTGTCCGACGGCGGCGAGGTAGTCGTGGTCGCGGATTCGGGAATCCCGACAGTCCAGGCTTTGGTCCGGTGGGATCCAGTTGGCCACGCCCGCAGTCAGTTCGACGAACGAGACGAGGTCGGATTTCCCCCCGCGGTGCATCTGGCGGCAATCGACGGTGGTAGTGCCGCGATTGCCGAATTAGTAGCTTCCGCTGATCTGCCTGCGAGCGCGGTTCTTCTCGGGCCCGTGGAATTACCCGCGGGCGAGCGGCTTCCGTATTCAGGTGAGGACGAGGCGGGCGTAGCTCCCGAGCGTCTGCTGATTCGGGTGCCGCGCAAGGATGGCCGGGCACTGGCTGACGCTCTAGCTCACGCGCGAGCGGCAAGGAGTGCCAGAAAATCCTCCGGGCCCGTGCGTATTCAGATAGACCCGCGTCGAATCGGCTGAGAATTTCTTGGTGGCCTGGCGCTTTGCAGGATTACGGACATGTGCTGCCTATACTGACCACTGTCTGACGAGGGAATACCGGTGAGAATCCGGAACTGACGCGCAACGGCGATGGGATTTCCCACGAGTCCGAATACTCGTCCGGCACCACATCGAAGATGGCGATTGCCACATGTTGGGCTCCGCGACCGAGCCCCTGATCGAAGGACGACCTTCCGTGCCCACCGCACCACTGACGCGAGCACTCACTGCCGCGACCGGATTGCTCTGCACCACCGCACTACTGACCGGATGCTCCAGCGCATCTGCGCCGGACACCGCGACCCCGACAGCAATTGCCGCTGATGCAGCGGGCCCTACCAGTTACCCGCTGATGCTCGAAAACTGCGGGTTGACAGTAACATTCGACTCGGCGCCGCAACGAGCTGTGTCGCTGTACCAGAGTTCGACGGAGATTCTGCTCTCGCTCGGTCTGGGCGACCGGATGGTAGGCACCTCCACCTGGTTCGATCCCGTTCTCGCTCCACTCGCGGCTCAGAACGACGTGGTGCCGAGACTGGCGGACAATGACGCATCGCTCGAAGTGGTACTCGACACCGAACCCGATCTTGTGACATCGGCGAGCGCCCACACCTTCACCTCCGCCGTCGTCGCGGAGCGCTCGCGATTCGCGGAACTGGGAATTCCCACGTATCAGTCGCCGTCTGTCTGTACCGACGCCGTCGTAGAGGGGGAGAACGTCTCGCGTACCGCGACGCTGACGATCGACACCCTGTACCGGGAGATTCGTGAGCTGGCGGCGATCTTCGACGTGCAGGATCGTGGCGCAGAGTTGATTGCCGCATTGCAGTCGAGGCTTTCCCTAGCGGCGGCCGATGTTGCCGGTTCGGGAAGAACTGTCGCCTTTTGGTTCTCCGGGCTCGAGGCTCCGTACATGGCCGGATGCTGTTCGGCCCCAGGGCTTCTTGCAGATCAGGTGGGCGCGGTCAATGTATTTGCGGACCTGTCCGACGACTGGCCGGAAGTGAGTTGGGAGGCGGTTGCCGACCGCGACCCGGATGTGTTGGTGCTCGGTGACCTTCACCGTCGGCGGGTAGACGGTGATTCGTTGGAAACAAAAATCGCTTTCCTCGAATCGAATCCGGTGACCGCGCAGATGACTGCGGTGCGGAACCGCAACTACGTGACGTTGTCCGGAGCAGAGATGGATCCAGGGATTCGCGAGATCGACGCTCTGGAAAAACTTGCGGACGGGCTGCGCGCGACAGTCGGCTGATACTGCTTCGAGGCATTGCACCCTCGATCCATGCGATATATCGTCGAACTATCAGCGATATCGGTGGAGGGTAGCAATGATGGACAGGCATTTTCCCGACGGCGAGCGTGGACGTGGGCATCGTCGGGGACGATTCGGACCCGACGGCGGAACTGGCCCAGGCTTCGGGCCCGGTGCACACTTCGGCCGTGCGCGCGGACGCGGAGGCCGCGGGCGTCGAGGTGACGTTCGCGCGGCGGTTCTGCTCCTGATCGCCGAAGAACCGATGCACGGCTACGAACTGATTCAGCAGATCGTCGAACGCAGTGGCGGAGTGTGGAAGCCGAGTCCGGGTTCCATCTACCCCGCGCTGTCCCAACTCGAAGACGAAGGCCTCGTGATCATCGACAAGGTCGCCGGGCGCAAGACTGCAAAACTCACCGAAGAAGGTGCCGCCTACGTCGAGCAGCATCGGGAAGATCTCGGTGCACCGTGGGACGAGGTTCGCGACAGCGTCGGCGCTCCTGAGCAGGATCTGCGTGAGCTGATCGGACAACTGATGGGTGCTGCCGGTCAGGTTGCCGCGGTGGGTACGCCGGCGCAGATCAAGGCCGCTGCCGATGTTCTGATCGAAGCGCGTCGTGCGTTGTACCGCGTTCTTGCCGACGACGGGTCCACCGATACCGACAGTTGAGTGCGGCACCCGTATTGGTGTGTCCGATCACAATCGCCGGCGAAGCATGAACTACCTTGGGTAGCAAGATAATCACTTCGATAATCAGGAGAATTCATGAGTGTCCACAACTTCGCCGTCAAGGCTGCCGATGGATCCACCGAGGATCTGAGCCAGTACAAGGGCAACCTTCTGTTGATCGTCAACGTGGCGAGCAAGTGTGGATTCACACCGCAGTACGAAGGCCTCGACGCCCTGTACCGAGAGAACAAGGACCGTGGCCTTCGGGTCATCGGATTCCCGAGCAATCAGTTCGGAGATCAGGAACCGGGCCAGGACGCTGAGATCCAGGAGTTCTGCAGCACGACCTACAACGTCACGTTCCCGGTGTACGCCAAGATCGAGGTCAACGGCGACAACGCGGACCCGTTGTACGAGCACCTCCGCAGCGAGGCACCCGGCGAATTCGGGCCCGAAATCGGATTCCTCTTCGAGCACGTCAGCAAGACGCGCCCCGAGGCGATCGGTACGGACGAAGTGAAGTGGAACTTCACGAAGTTCCTCGTCGATCGCGACGGAGCGGTAGTTCGCCGGTTCGAGTCGACGGTCACCCCCGAGCAGATCGCCGAAGAAATTTCCGAACTGCTGTAGGCAGGTCAGCATACTGAATGTTTGGTCGTAATCCCGGGAGCCATCTGTGCGGTCTCCCGGGATTGCTGTCTTAAGCGTCTGACCTGTTGATTTCGATTGCGCAACGCAGCACAACTTGCCAAAGGTCGTCGAGATCGACGTCGGCGATTGCGAAACCTTTTGCGGTGGAGTGGTGGTCTTGCCCGATCAATCCGGCTAGTTCGGCGTAACCCGGGTGCTGTCGTACAAACTCGTATTGGTTCCAGGTTCCGTAGGCCATGAGTCGGCCGGTTTTGTTGATCCACAATTGGATGGGTGCGTACCGGAGTCCATAGGGGTACAAGAAGATGCCGCCTCCCGGACGATTGCCGAACCACAGGGCCTCATGTGGTCCGCGGATGTCATCGAGGTTTTCGAGAAGTTCGAAGATCCGCTGGGCGGAGACGCGGTCGGACGTGGCGCCGAGTGCGTCCAGGAATGATTGTGTGGTCCAGGATGTCGTGGGGCCAGAACTGCGGGCTTTAACGGCGGCGATTTCGCGGCGTAGGTGGACGGCATCAGGAATTCGATGTCCCCGTGTCGGGCATAAGTCAGCTGAAGAGCGGTGACTGCCACTTCGTCGCGGGTTATTCGGTTCAGGAATTCGACCAAACGCTTGAGATCGTTGTCGATACGGTCGACGGCAAGACACAGGTCGATGCGGCCTTCTGTGATGTTGAGGTCGAGTTGTTCAAGCGCTGTCTCCCCGAGCGCGGCAAGATCATTACCCCGCTGGCGATTCCATTGCTCCCTGAACGATTTAGCGCCATCGACCCAGATCGCGGATGCGTAGTCGAGAACCTGCCCGATCACCATTCTGCGTCGCTCGGAGTTCGATGCAAGCTTGCACTCGACGATCGTGATCGTGCCGTCCGGGCTGACAATGCACACGTCTGCGGGGCCTGCCGCGGTCGAAAGCTCGCGAACTGTCACAGCGCCTTCGGGGACACCGGGTACGTACTGCGGGTCGGTTGCGATGATCCGCTGCAAGTGGTCTTCGTTCTCGTAGGCGGTCATCTCGGGTGAATCCCAGGGTTCTGTGGATCCGATCCGTCGGAGCAGCAATCCGGGGTCTACATCGCGCGCCATGTGACGACTCCTCCGTGGCCTTAGTTCCACTGATTCTGACGCGTGAGCTGCGGCGGCGCCGAATCATGTGCGGGATTCCTGACGAATGCGCGGATTGTTGGGCGCCAACAGTGATGTCCAGGTGGAGCAGTTTAGGCTCGCAACGTCACGTCACCGCCCACAATTTGACAGATAGTCTGCTGAAAAACTTTCGATAAAGACAGCTCATATCTAATACCATGGAGAAAATAAGCAGCTATCATGGCTAATGAGATGAGGGAGAACTGCATGGACGAACGTGCCGACCGGCTGAGGGAAGACGTGGCGCTGTTTAGTCGAAGGATCCGAACCAAGAGTTCCGGGCATTTGTTGACTCCGACCCAATGGCAGGCGCTGGCACATCTGGATCGGGTTGGCGCGATGAGCGCGCGGGCGCTTGCCGATTTGGAGCGGGTAGTCCCGCAAACGATCGCCCGGACTGTGCTTCTTCTCGAGGAGATGGGGATGGTGACGCGCACCGTCGATCCACATGATGCCCGCGCCAGTTTGATCGCGATCACGGACATCGGCCGCCGGACCCTGGACGTGGAACGCGCCGCCGTTAGTGAATGGCTTACGTCCGTGCTGACGCAGGAGTTCACTGACGTCGAACGTGAGTTGCTCTATCTCGCAGGATGTTTGCTGCGTCGTGTTGCTGAGTCGACCGATGTAACACCGGCGCAGGAGTCAGTGATGCGCGCATGACGGCGGTCGAGGACGAGGCGGAAACCAAGGCCTTGCCGGTTCCGTTCCGGGTGAGCGGTGCGGCAGCGACGGGCAGCATTCTGCAGCCGCTGAACTCGTCGATGATTGCTGTGGCAATTGTTGGTATCGCCGCTCAGTTCGGGTCGAGCGCCGGCGTTTCCTGGATCATCTCCGCGATGTACATCACGACCGCAGTGGGTGCCCCGATGATGGGTCGGCTCGGCGCCTTGCTCGGAGCCCGCCGGGTATTTCTCGCCGGCTTGGCTCTGGTCGCGATCGGATCGTGCGTCGGGATGCTTGCCCCGAATGTCGGTTGGTTGATCGGTGCGTACGTGATCCTCGGATTCGGCATTTCAGCCCACATGCCGAACGCGATGACCATGGTCCGCAGCTACTCCGAGCGCTACGGGCGCCAGTCTCGGACTGCGATTGCGACGTTGGTCGTCTGCAGTCAGTCCGTCGCGGCTCTCGGTCCGACGGTTGGTGGTCTCCTGGTAGGGGCGTTCGGATGGCAGTCGATCCTGTGGGTGAACCTGCCCGTCGTCGCGATCAGTGCCGTCGTGGTTCTGCGTGCCGATGTGGGGTTTGCCGGTGGTGGGAGAGTGTCGGTTCGGGATGCACTTCATGCCCTCGACGTGGTCGGAATCGGGCTGTTCCTCGTGACGATTACGTCGACGATGGTGCTACTGGTTTCGTTGCCAGGTAGCCCGACGTGGTGGCTGCTTCCGGTTGCGGTGATGGGACTCGTCTTGTTTGTGTGGTGGGAGCACCGGGCGCCGGAACCGTTTTTGGATGTCGAGGCACTGGCACGAAACCGAGCGCTCAGCGCCACTCTGGGACGGACGCTGCTCACGTACACGTGCTGCTACTGCGTCTTTTTCGGAATTCCTCAATGGCTGCAATACGCGCGGGGGATGAGTCCGATCGAGGCCGGCTTGACGATGCTGCCCGTCGCAGGCGTCAGTGTGGTGGCCACAATGATTGGATCTCGCACGTATCGGCGGCACGGAGCCCGCCGCACTCTGTTTGTCGGTACGTGTGCGCTACTGGTTGGTGGGGTACTGATCGCTTCGGTCGAAAGCTCGACAGCACCGGTCCTGGTGCTTCTCCTTGTTGCCGCAGTATTGGGTGTGCCGAACGGTTTCAACAACATCGGTAATCAGAGCCTGATCAATGCGGTGACGACGGTGGACGAGGTTGGTGCCGCTATCGGTGTGTACCGGACAGTTGCGTTCATCGGAGCGAACCTTGCAGTTGTCGTGCTGCAAGTGACGGCCGGTCACCAGGTCGACGACGCTGGATTGCACCGGACCGGATGGTTCATCGCGATTTCCGGATTGGTCCTGCTTGTCGGCATCGTGTTCTCGCGCAACATGGGACCTGCCCGTGCCGTCGATTCCCCGAGTTTGTCATCCTGACTTTTGTTGATCAGCTCGCTGCGGCGCGTCGCAGATCCTCGCACGTGCTTCGGTAAATCTGCGCAAGATCAGCGTCGCCGCCGTTGTCCAGGCGTTCTGCCCAGGTGTCGACTGCGATACGTGTTGTCATCGCGGCACTTTCGACGAGTAACCGAGCGTAAGGGCGGGCGTTCTCCCCGCCGAGTTTGGCGGCGACGCGGTCCGTCAGCTGAATCAGCGCCATGGATTCTGTGGCAAACGAGGCCGCGCACAGGTGGTGGTCTGACGCGAGGAGGCGTCGAACGCGCAATATTCGATCTCGCCGGTCGGGCGACGTCTCCAGTCGCTCGATGACGTTTCCGTAGATCTCTTGAATCCCTGTCAGAGTCATGTCATCGGCAGTGATTGCATCAAGCCATTCGCCGATCTCCGCCTCGAACTCGACTTCGACGCTGAGGGCCGAATCTTCCTTGGTGGCGAAGCATCGGAAGAAGGTGCTGGGTGAGACCCCGGCGCGACGCGCGATCTCGTCAACCGTTGTCGCAGACGAGCCGTGGAGTTCGAAAAGTTCCAGGGCGGCCCGTGATATTTCGAGGCGAGTTTCCTGGCGACGACGTTCGCGCAGGTCGGGAGCGCGTTTTGCTGCGGGGAGCTTGACGCTGTCGTGTGTGGTCATCCGCAGTCCTCCATGTCGCTCAACTTACCAGCCGAAATCAAGTTGACAGTGACTCTCAAGATGATTGATATTGTCAGATAAATAAGTTGATTTGTCCTCTAAGACCAGAGAGTTCTCAGTAGCGCATGCACATTCAAGAGACGGAAGCCCAACCGGAATCGGTTGACCTCGACCGCGGTAGCAAATTGTTGATCACCGTGCTGGTCGTCGCGGCATTCGTGATGATCCTCAACGAGACGATCATGAGCGTGGCATTGCCACGATTGATGGTGGACCTGGATATCACCGCCAGCACGGCGCAGTGGCTGACCACTGGATTCATGCTGACTATGGCCGTTGTGATTCCGACGACAGGCTACCTGTTCCAGCGATTCACTCTCCGACAAGTATTCGCAGCGGCTATGACGCTCTTCAGCGTCGGCACGCTTCTCGCAGCGTCGGCGCCTGGATTCGAACTACTTCTGGCAGGGCGAGTGATCCAAGCCGGTGGTACTGCCATCATGCTTCCACTGCTCATGACGACGGTCCTGCGTGTTGTTCCCGTGCACAAACGCGGCGCCATGATGGGCGTCATTTCCATCGTGATCGCCGTCGCTCCGGCGATCGGTCCCACACTCTCCGGTGTGATCCTGCGCTCACTGGACTGGCGCTGGATGTTCTGGCTCGTGTTGCCGATCGCGCTTGTGGCGTTTGCCATCGGCTCTTCGTTGGTCAAGAACCTCACCACGACCGGTGCGGCACCGTTTGACGGGCTATCGGTTGTGCTGTCCGCGTTGGCATTCGGTGGCATCGTCTACGGGCTCGGTAGCCTCGGACACTCCGCCGAGGGATCCGGCGTGCCGGTGTGGGTGCCGCTCGTTGTCGGTGTCGTCGCTCTGGTGGTGTTCGTTCTGCGTCAGTTGTCACGGCAAGAGGACGGGCGCGCGCTCCTGGATCTCCGCCCATTCCTCACCCCGACGTTCAGTATCGGACTGGCCATGCTGGCGATCAGCATGATGGCGCTGTTCGGTGCGCTGATCCTGCTGCCGCTGTACCTGCAGAATGTGCTCGGCCTCGACACGTTGAAGACCGGTTTGTTGCTTCTCCCCGGTGGTCTGCTCATGGGCATTCTGGCGCCGTTCGTCGGGCGGGTATTCGACCGCGTCGGTCCGCGCCCGCTGGTCATCCCCGGCGCCATCGTGGTCAGTTGCGCGTTGTGGCTGATGACGCTCCTCGACACGGAGACCGGCTTGCCGATGGTTGTCGGCATCCATTCGATGCTGATGATGGGTCTGGCGTTGGTGATGACGCCGCTGATGACGTCGTCGCTCGGATCGGTTCCGTCTGAGTTGTATTCACACGGCAGTGCCATCTTCAACACCGGTCAGCAGTTGGCCGGTGCGGCAGGCACAGCTCTGTTCGTCACGATCATGTCGAACACAGCGGCCTCGAGCCTCGCCGATGGTGCGACAGATGTTGCTGCTCAGCAGTCGGGCATCCACACCGCATTCCTGTGGGGTGGCGTCATATCCCTGATCGCGGTGGTTGGGTCGTTCTTCATCCGGAAGCCTGCAGTGACCAGCTAGGGATGCGTGTTCATCTGCACTTATGATTGGCCGTGGTGTGGATCGGGATCGGGGCGGGAGTGCTGAACTATGTCGGGTATGACGAAATTTGCAGGATTGGTGCTGGCTGGCGCGTGTCTGGTGGCGCTACCCAGTGTTGCCGGCGCGCAGTCCGGGGCGAGTGTTCCCACGAACGTCGGACCGGCCCAGACAAGTCGTCACGCGGCAACCGCATATGCAGAAACCCACCCCGATTCGGCGCCAGCAGGGTCCAACGATTTCAATTGCCGGCCCACGGCCGAGCATCCGCGTCCGGTGTTGCTTGCACACGGAACGGACACTCAGGCGTACACCGACTGGGCAGCTGTGGCGCCGGCCCTCGCTGCCGACGGCTACTGCGTTTTTGTTCTCAACTACGGCGGGGATCCCGAAGAAGATACATACGGCGTCGGCGACATCGTCTCGAGCGCAGACGAATTCAGTGCCTTTGTCGATCAGGTGAGATCGAGAACGGGCGCTGATCGCGTCGACGTCATCGGATACTCGCAGGGCGCCACAGTAACTCGGTACTACACCAACAAACTTGGTGGTTCGCAGTTCGTCGACCACTGGATCGGGCTGGCCTCGCCGACGTACGGTGGTGTGATGTACGGGCTCGTGCCGCTCGTTCGGGCGATACCTGGCGGCGAAGAATTTGTCGAGGATACTTTCTCGGTTGCCGTGCGCGAGCAGATGGAGGGATCGGATCTGCTGCGCAGTCTCAACAACGGTGGCGATACCGTTCCCGGGGTGCAGTACACGACCATCGGCTCGCAGGTCGACGAAGTGATCCAGCCATCAAGCAATATCGCGCTGCGAGATTCCGGCGCTGAGAACATAGTCCTGCAGGAGCTGTGCCCGCAGAACCTGACCGGGCACTTCCGGATGCCGTACGACCCCTACGTGATCGACATCATCCGCACCACGCTCGATCCCGATGCCGAGGGGTACGCACCATGCACGGCCGTCCCGCTCGGCGCCGATATTCCGCAAGTGGTGATCGACGCAAATTCCTGACTTCTGCAGTCGATTCCGACCTCAGAAGTTGGCGATAGTCCCGCCCGGTATGCCGCGCGGTACAACCTGGGCTCAGCACTCCCTAGACTGAGGGTTCCATTCGTACAAACATCCGGGAGCGCTTTCGTGACTTGCAGTCCACCACGTTCGAGCGGCCAGCGAGCTGATCACAGTCTCGGCAGCCCTGAGAATAGGGAGGGCTGACATGCGCGTTGTATTCGCCGGAACGCCGGAACCTGCCGTCCCGTCCTTGCGTCGGCTCATCGAGTCGGCCAATCACGAGGTTGTTGCCGTGGTGACGCGTCCTGACGCCGTCGCCGGTCGCGGGCGTAAGGTCACCCGGTCACCGATCGGCATGCTCGCGGACGAACACGGCATTCCGGTGCTGACACCCGCCAAGGCGTCCGATCCCGAATTCGCGGCCGAGCTGAAAAGTTACGAGCCGGACTGCGCACCTGTTGTCGCCTACGGAAATCTGTTGCCGCAGAACGTACTCGACATCCCGAAGTTCGGTTGGGTGAATCTGCACTTCTCGCTGCTTCCCGCGTGGCGCGGTGCTGCGCCGGTGCAGGCAGCGATCAGCGCTGGTGACGAGGTCACCGGTGCCAGCGCCTTCCGCCTCGAAGCGGGCATGGACACCGGACCGGTGTACGGCGTGATGACCGAACGCATCCGCGATACCGACACTGCCGGTGATCTCCTGGGGCGACTGGCCGAGGGTGGGGCAGGCCTGCTCGAATCAGTACTCGACGGAATCGAAGCCGGCGCGATCACGGCAGTTCCTCAGTCCGACGACGGAGTCTCGTACGCCCCGAAGGTGACCGTCGACGCGGCCCGAGTGCGCTGGGATCGTCCCGCCGCGGCTGTTGACCGCCACATTCGGGCCGTCACGCCGGCGCCGGGGGCGTGGACGATGATCGGTGACCTGCGGGTCAAGCTCGGACCGGTCACCGTCACCGACGACGTCCTGGCAGTGGGGGAGATCGCGGTACGCAAGGACGGTCTTTACATCGGTACCGCTACGACGGCGGTGCGACTCGGGCAGATACAGCCCCCGGGCAAGAAATTGATGTCGGCAGGGGACTGGGCACGCGGTGCCCGACTCGACGCGGAGGTACGAGCAGCATGACCGAATCACGACGACCGGCCCGCCAGGCCCAAGGCCCCGGCGACAAGCGGAACGGGTCGCGAAACAACAAGCCGAAGCAGGCGAAGCGGCCCGATCCGACGGCTGGACTCGATCAGCCGCGTCTCGCGGCTCTCGACGTGCTGCGCGCGGTCCGCGAGCGTGACGCCTACGCAAACTTGGTACTGCCCGGATTGCTGCGCGATCGCAAACTCGACTCCCGCGACGCTGCCCTGGCAACAGAACTGGCGTACGGCGCCGCCCGCGCACAGGGGCTGCTCGACGCCGTAATCGTGCACGCGTCGGGTCGTCCGATCGAGGAAATCGACGGCAACCTCCTTGACGTACTGCGGTTGGGTTCTTACCAACTCCTGCGCACGCGCGTCGCGCCACACGCTGCCGTCGCAACGTCCGTAGACCTCGCTCGGGCCGAATCCGGCCAGGGTCGAGCGGGATTCGTCAATGCGGTACTGCGTCGGGTGTCCGAGCGCACGCAGGACGAGTGGGTGGAACTGCTGGCGCCGAAGGACACGATCGGGCACCTCGCGTTCGAGCACGCTCACCCGGTGTGGATTGCTCAGGTCTTCGCCGATTCGCTCGGTGCTGCGGCTGGTGAACTCGAAGACGTCCTGATCGCCGACGACGCCCGCCCCGCCGTGCATCTCGTCGCACGGCCCGGCGAAATCTCGGCCGAAGAACTTGCACTCGTCACCGGCGGCGAGATCGGCCCGTACTCGCCGTACGCCGTGCATCTCGACGGCGGCGATCCCGGCCAGCTCGACGCGGTGCGTCAGGGCTTGGCCGGCGTGCAGGACGAAGGCAGCCAGCTGGTTGCCCGCGCCCTGACTCTCGCACCGCTCGACGGTGACGACGGTGGCCGCTGGCTCGACCTCTGTGCCGGTCCCGGCGGCAAGGCAGCGCTTCTCGGAGCACTGGCAGGAATCGACGGTGGGCGCCTCGACGCCGTCGAACCCGTCGCCCACCGCGCGGAACTGATCCGCAAGACCACCCGTGAGCTACCCGTCGACGTACACGTGGCGGACGGCCGCGAGTCGGGCCTCGAACCCGGCTACGACCGCATCCTCGTCGACGCACCATGCACCGGCCTCGGCGCGTTGCGTCGGCGTCCGGAAGCGCGGTGGCGTCGTCAACCGTCCGACGTCGCGCCGCTGGTGAAGTTGCAACGCGAATTGCTGGCCGCGGCAATCGAATTGGTGCGTCCCGGTGGCGTGGTGCTGTACTCCACGTGCTCGCCGCATCTGTCGGAAACGCTGGCCGTTGTTGCCGACGCGGTCCGCCGTCACGGAGTCGTCGAACTCGACACCAAGGAACTGGTGCCCGGTGTGCCGGACGTCGGCGACGGCAATTCGGTTCAGTTGTGGCCGCACCGTCACGGCACGGATGCAATGTTCATGGCGGCCTTGCGGAAGCCGTTGGCGTAGCCGCTGTGCGCCGTTTCGGTAGCGGGACCTACCAAAACGGCGCGCAGGGGTGGGGAGGTGACTTCCGGCGCCCGGAGTCGTATGGTTCCCTCCATGGTTACGTGGGAACAGGTTGTCGTACTCGCTTCGGCGCTTCCGTCAGTGGAGGAATCGACGTCGTACAACACCCCGGCACTCAAGGTGGCAGGCAAGACATTTGCGCGCTTGCGGACCGAAGCCGAGGGCGCATTGGTCGTGATGTGTGGACTGGACGAGAAAGAGGCGCTGCTCGCCAGTGGTGAAGCACCGTTCTTCACGACGGATCACTACCACGGGCACGGTTCGATCCTGGTGCACCTCGAACTGATCGAGGAGGATCAGTTGGCGGAAATGCTCGAGGATGCTTGGCGGATCAAGGCTCCGTCGAAGGTGCGCAAGCTTCGCGCCGCAGTCAAACACTGACGTATTCCCGACCGCACCGACGGGCGTGCGCAGGGGCGCAGACGCCACGGCTAAACTCGGGCACGTGGCTTCCCCGATGATTGCACCGTCCATTCTGTCCGCCGATTTTGCACGCCTCGCCGATGAAGCGGCCGCTGTTGCCGGTTCTGACTGGCTTCACGTCGACGTGATGGACGCGCATTTCGTTCCGAATCTGACACTGGGTCTTCCGGTGGTCGAAAGCCTGCTCAAGGCAACGGATATTCCGCTCGACTGCCATCTGATGATCGACAACCCCGAGCGTTGGGCGCCGCCGTACGCCGAGGCCGGCGCTTACAACGTCACGTTCCACGCCGAAGCCACCGATGATCCGCGTTCGGTTGCCCGCGACATTCGTGCTGCCGGTTCCAAAGCAGGTCTGAGCATCAAGCCCGGAACCGACATCGAGCCTTACCTCGAAATCCTCAAGGATTTCGACACGTTGCTGATCATGAGCGTCGAGCCAGGCTTCGGTGGGCAGTCCTTTATGCCGCAGGTTCTCGAGAAGGCTCGCACGATTCGTAAGCTCGTCGACTCGGGTGAGCTGAAACTGCTTGTCGAGATCGACGGTGGCATCAACGCGGACACGATCGAACAGGCCGCCGAAGCGGGCATCGACTGCTTTGTCGCCGGTAGCGCCGTGTACGGCGCGAGCGACCCGGGAGAAGCTGTGCGCAAGCTACGTGCGCAGGCCGCATCCGCGTCGCCGCACCTGACGCTGTCGGTCTGAGAACGCCGACATGGCAAAGGCCGTTCCGGTCTCGAGTTCTGATCTCGACGCCGCAATGCAGATCGCGTTGACTGCTGCTGATTCAGCACGCGGGTTCACCAGCCCCAACCCTCCCGTGGGTGCCGTCATCCTGGGCGCCGACGGAACCATTGCGGGCGTGGGCATGACCCAGCCGCCCGGTGGTCCGCATGCGGAGATCGTTGCCCTTACCGAAGCCGGCCGGGCAGCGCGCGGCGGCACGGCCGTCGTCACACTCGAACCCTGCAACCATCAGGGTCGGACCGGGCCGTGTTCCCAGGCGTTGATCGACGCTGGTGTGGCATCCGTGGTCTATGCCGTCGGCGACCCCAATCCTGAAGCGTCCGGTGGTGCAGCGACGCTGATGCGCGCCGGAATCTCGGTCACGTCCGGGCTACGAGCGGCTGAGGTCGAAGCTGGTCCGCTGCGTGCCTGGCTGCACAAACAGCGCACCGGCCGTCCGCACATCACGTGGAAGTACGCGGCAAGCCTCGACGGTCGCAGTGCTGCCGAAGACGGCACCAGCCAGTGGATCACCGGTCCGGCCGCTCGGGCGCGCGTACATGCCCAGCGGGCGCAGGTCGACGCCATCGTAGTGGGAACCGGCACGGTCTTTGCGGACGATCCCTGGTTGACTGCGCGTCAGGCGACGGGGGATCTCGCGGCTCATCAGCCGGTGCGCGTGGTAGTCGGAAAACGTGAAATACCCTCGACTGCAAGGATTCTCGACGATGCGGCTCCGACCCTGGTCTTGAACACCGAGAGCATCGACGAGGTGGTCGAGGCACTCACCGAATATACGGACGTACTTCTCGAAGGCGGACCGCGTCTGGCGGGAGCATTCCTGGCCGCCGGGTATGTCGACGTTATCGAGGCGTATATCGCTCCGATCCTGCTCGGTGCGGGAGCATCGGCGCTCGTCGACGCAGGCGTGCACACCATCGCCGATGCTCGCCGGTTCCGCTTGGAGTCCGCGGTAACGATCGGCCCCGATATTTTGTTGAGTCTGGTTCCGGAGAATTCCGCTCCGGGGAACGAGGAGTAGGCACGCGTGTTCACTGGAATTGTTGAAGAACTCGGCGAAGTTGTCGCCAAGGAAGAACTGGTCGACGCCGCGCGCTTCACGGTGCGCGGACCGCTGGTCACCTCCGACGCCGGTCACGGCGATTCGATCGCGGTGAACGGCGTCTGCCTCACGGTTGTCGACGTACTCGACGACGGCTCTTTCACTGCAGACGTCATGCAGGAAACGCTGAACCGTTCGAGCCTCGCGAGCTTGGCCGTCGGCAGCCGAGTCAATCTCGAGCGCGCAGCAGCACTCAACAGCCGTCTGGGTGGACATCTCGTGCAGGGCCACGTCGACGGTACCGGCCACGTCATCTCCCGGTCGCCGTCCGAGAACTGGGAGGTCGTGCGGATTTCGCTGCCCGAGTCCATCTCGCGGTACGTCGTGGAAAAGGGATCGATCACCGTCGACGGTGTGTCCCTGACCGTGTCGGCGCTGGGCGGTGAGCGTGGGTTCGAGTACTTCGAGATCTCGCTGATCCCGACAACGTTGGAGTTGACGACGCTCGGAACCGCGACGATCGGCACGCCGGTCAATCTCGAGGTCGACGTGATCGCAAAATACGTCGAACGGTTGCACGCTGCCGGTAGGTAGGACCAACTCGATCGGGTCTTGACGGACGGTCGTAGGGTTGGTATCCCGCTAGGTCAGTAGGCTTGGCCAGTAGGGTTGTCGGTGCATCCACATCGGATGTACTCGTTGTTTTTCGATGATGACTAGTAGTCAAGACTTTGGAGTGCGAGCACGTGACCAGGTTCGACAGTATCGAGCGCGCAGTAGCAGACATCGCTGCAGGTAAAGCTGTTGTCGTTGTGGACGACGAGGATCGTGAGAACGAGGGCGACCTGATCTTCGCCGCAGAGAAAGCCACTCCTGAACTGGTGGCGTTCATGGTTCGGTACACGTCCGGTTATCTCTGTGTCCCGCTCGACGGAAACGACTGCGACCGTCTGGGTCTGCCCCCGATGTATGCGACCAATCAGGACAAGCACGGCACGGCGTACACGGTCACCGTCGATGCGCGTGAGGGAATCGGCACCGGTATTTCGGCGTCGGATCGGGCTGCGACCATGCGCCTGTTGGCTGATCCCAACTCCGGTGCCAACGATTTCACCCGTCCCGGCCACGTCGTCCCGCTGCGCGCGAAGGAAGGCGGAGTTCTCCGTCGTCCCGGACACACCGAGGCTGCAGTCGATTTGGCTCGCATGGCTGACTTGCGCCCCGCTGGCGTCATCTGCGAAATCGTCAGCCAGAAGGACGAAGGCGCAATGGCTCAGACGGACGAGCTGCGCGTGTTCGCCGACGAGCACAACCTGGCGTTGATCTCGATTGCCGATCTCATCGCGTGGCGTCGTAAGCACGAAAAGCACGTCGTCCGCATTGCCGAAGCTCGTATCCCGACGCGTCACGGCGAGTTCACCGCAGTTGGCTACACCAGCATCTACGACGAGGTCGAACACGTTGCGCTGGTGCGCGGCGACATCGCCGGCCCCGACGGTGACGGCAGCGATGTTCTCGTGCGCGTTCACTCCGAGTGCCTGACCGGCGACGTGTTCGGTTCACTGCGCTGCGATTGTGGTCCGCAGCTCGATGCGGCACTCGACATGGTGGCGCAGGAAGGTCGCGGCGTCGTTCTGTACATGCGCGGACATGAGGGCCGCGGAATCGGCCTGATGCACAAGCTGCAGGCTTATCAGTTGCAGGACGCCGGCTCCGACACCGTGGACGCCAATCTCGAACTCGGTCTCCCCGCGGACGCCCGCGACTACGGTATCGGCGCGCAGATCCTCGTTGATCTGGGTATCTCGTCGATGCGTCTGCTGACCAACAACCCGGCCAAGCGTGTGGGTCTGGACGGTTACGGGCTGCAGATCACGGATCGGGTTCCGATGCCACTGCGCGCCAACGCCGAGAACCTCACGTACCTGCGCACCAAGCGCGACCGGATGGGCCACGATTTGATCGGCCTCGACGAGTACGAAGCCGCTCAGGCCGCTGTCAAGCAGGACGGTGCGGTATGAGCGGTGAGGGACAGCCTCAGCTCGCTATCGCCGAGGCGAAGGACCTGAAACTCGCGATCGTTGCCGGTCAGTGGCACGCCACGATCTCCGAAGCACTGATCGCTGGTGCTCAGCGTGTGGCCGCAGAGGCGCAGATCAAAGATGTGACGTTGATCCGCGTCGCCGGAGCTATCGAACTGCCCGTGGTTGCACAGGCGTTGGCCAAGACGCACGATGCCGTTGTTGCTCTCGGTGTGGTCATTCGTGGTGGTACACCGCATTTCGAGTACGTCTGTGACGCTGTGACAGCTGGTCTGACGCGGGTCTCTCTCGACGAGAGCACACCGGTCGGCAACGGCGTCCTGACCACCGATACCGAACAGCAGGCCCTGGACCGTTCCGGTTTGCCCGGTAGTGTCGAGGACAAGGGTGCGCAGGCCTGTGCCGCAGCATTGGACACGGCCGTCACCTTGCGCCACCTACGACAGCCATGGACTGAGGATTCGTTTCGATGAGCACACCTGACGACAACTGGGAACTGATCGCGAAACCGCGCAAGTCGACGCGATACGCGATCGGAGTTGCGGCCCTCCTGGTCATCGTCCACGTCACTTTGGCAATCTCGCTGCGAAGCGGATCTACGGGTGTGTACTTCCGTGCGGCAGATCAGCTTGCCATGGCCACGATCGGCTGTGTTCTCGCCGGTGGTGTTTTGTTGCTCACCCGCCCGCGGGTGCGAGCGGGTGAACGGGGCATCGCGGTTCGCAACATTCTCGGTGAGAAGATCGTCGAGTGGGATCTGTTCGAAGGCTTGTCCTTCCCCGACGGTGCCGCGTGGGCCAGGATCGAACTGCCCGACGACGAGTACATGCCGGTCATGGCGATTCAGTCCAACGATCGCGAATACGCGGTGGACGCCGTCGTGAAGCTGCGCGACATCGCTGATCGCTACGCACCGGCAGCACACGAAAGCAACTGACGTTCGCCAGGCCGATTCGTGGGACACCACCAGCGTGTTTCCGAATCGGTCGGTGGCGACGACTAACGTGGAACTGTGCCGGATCCTTCGACTTATCGCCCCGCCACCGGAACAATCCCGGTGGCGCCTGGCGTCTACAAATTTCGTGATCCGCATGGTCGGGTCATCTACGTCGGCAAGGCCAAGAGCCTTCGTTCGCGTCTGAACTCGTACTTCGCGGACGTCACGACGCTTCATCCCCGTACCCGGCAGATGGTGACCACGGCCGGCAGTGTCGAGTGGACGGTTGTCAGCACCGAAGTCGAAGCGCTGCAACTCGAATACAACTGGATCAAGGAATTCGATCCGCGGTTCAATGTTCGCTACCGCGACGACAAGACGTATCCCGTTCTTGCAGTGACGCTCAACGAAGAGTTTCCGCGGTTGTTCGTCTACCGCGGTCCACGGCGCAAAGGTGTCAGGTATTTCGGGCCGTACTCGCATGCGTGGGCTATCCGAGAAACACTCGACCTGCTGCTTCGGGTGTTCCCCGCCCGTACGTGTTCTGCCGGAGTGTTCAAGCGCCACAACCAGATCGGCAGGCCCTGCCTGCTCGGGTACATCGACAAGTGTTCTGCTCCGTGTGTGGGTCGTGTCAGCCCCGAGGAACACCGACAGATCGTCGAGGACTTCTGCGACTTCCTCGCCGGGCGGACAGACAAGTTGGTGCGCGACCTCGAGAAGAAGATGCAGCAGGCTTCCGATGATCTCGATTTCGAGACCGCGGCGCGACTACGCGACGATATCGGAGCCCTCCGTAAGGCGCTCGAAAAGCAGGCCGTTGTGCTCGGCGACGGTACCGATGCCGACCTCGTCGCGTTTGCAACCGACGACCTTGAGGCCGCGGTCCAGGTATTCCACGTGCGCGGCGGTCGGGTGCGGGGTCAACGCGGCTGGGTCGTGGAGAAGGCCGGCGACGCCATCGACTGGGCTGCTCTCGACGCAGACTCCGACCTCCCGATTCTGGTCGAGCAGTTCCTGACCCAGTTCTACGGCGAGCAGGCATCCCTCGAGCCGGGGAGCGATCCGGAATCGGGTTCCAGCGCCGTTCCCCGCGAGGTGCTGGTTCCGGTGCTTCCTCCCAACGCCACCGAGATCCAGGTGTGGCTCAGTACCCTTCGTGGTTCTCAGGTTCAACTGCGAGTTCCGCAGCGCGGCGACAAGAAGGATCTCGCCGAAACCGTGCAGCGCAACGCGAAAGAAGCTCTGGCGCAACACAAACTCAAGCGAGCAGGAGATTTCACGTCACGATCGGCAGCGCTTCAGGGTATTCAGGAAGCCCTCGATCTGGACTCGGCACCGCTGCGAATCGAGTGTGTCGACATCAGTCACGTTCAGGGCACCGACGTGGTTGCCTCGCTTGTGGTGTTCGAGGACGGCTTGCCCCGCAAATCCGATTATCGTCATTACGCGATCAAGGAAGCTGCGGGCGACGGTCACTCGGATGACGTCGCGAGCATCGCCGAGATCACGCGTCGGCGGTTCCTCCGGCACAACCGTGACCTCGGAATCCTGGCGAACTCGGCCGCGGGTATGGACGCGGACGGAGGCGACCTGGCGCCCGAAGCGGCGATCGATCCTCAGACCGGACGCCCACGACGCTTTGCCTATCCACCCAATCTGTTTGTGGTCGACGGCGGTGCGCCCCAGGTCAATGCCGCCGCTGCGGTGCTCGACGAGCTCGGTGTCACCGACGTTGCCGTTGTCGGACTCGCGAAACGACTCGAAGAAGTGTGGGTGCCCAACGAGGAGGATCCAGTGATCCTGCCTCGGACCAGTGAATCGCTGTACTTGCTGCAACGGATCCGCGACGAGGCGCACCGCTTTGCCATCACCTTCCACCGCAGCAAGCGTTCGCGGCGGATGACGGCGTCGGTGCTCGATTCGGTCAAGGGCCTGGGGGAGACCCGGCGAACCGCACTCGTGTCCCATTTCGGCTCCGTGGCAAAACTCAAAACCGCGACAGTCGAGGAGATCATGGAGGTCCCCGGCATCGGTGCCGCTACGGCGCGGGCCGTACTCGACGCGTTGGGCGGCGAACCTGCGCACACCGTCAACCAGGCGGAAGCGCTGCCGCGCGGGGTAGGGGATGATAAACAGGACGTGGAGTTCGAAATGTCGGATCAATTGGTTCGACAGCTGCCGGACTCCGTGTCGAGTGAACCATCCATATCGACGACGGGGCAGAGTGCCGAGTGACCACAGACAGCGCAAACGACAGCCGAACCATGGACTTTCTACTGGTCACGGGATTGTCCGGCGCCGGACTGAGTACTGCAGCCAAGGTGCTCGAAGACCTCGGCTGGTATGTGGCGGACAACTTGCCGCCCGAATTGATCTCGCGAATGGTGGGATTAAGCCTGACGTCCGATCCACCGGTTGACCGACTTGCCGTGGTGATCGACGTGCGCTCTCGACTGTTCACCGGCGATCTCGGTTCGGTTCTCACGGAATTGGAAGCCGCGCCGATCCACACGCGTGTCCTGTATCTGGAGGCGTCGGACGACGTTTTGATCCGGCGGTTCGAGCAGGTTCGCCGTAGCCACCCGCTGCAAAGCGAGGGCGTCGACGGCACACTCGCCGAAGGTATTGCGGCAGAGCGTCGGCAGTTGGCCGTGGTCAAGGCTGCCGCCGACTTGGTGATCGACACGTCTGCGCTCAAGGCGCATCAACTGCGGCAGAAGATCGAAACGGCTTTCGGGGTCGAGGCGAACCGAACCATGAAGGTCACTGTTCAGTCGTTCGGGTTCAAATACGGTTTGCCCATCGATGCGGACCTCGTGTGTGACGTGCGTTTCCTGCCGAATCCGCACTGGATTCCTGAACTCCGCGACCATACGGGCCAGGAGGCCGGCGTCCGCGATTACGTCTTGTCTCAGGACGGCGCCGAAGACTACCTCGACACCTATCTGCATCTGCTCGAACTGACGATCGCCGGATACCGTCGAGAAGGAAAGCGCTACATGACAATTGCTGTGGGTTGCACCGGTGGAAAGCATCGAAGTGTGGCCATGTCCGAGGCTCTTGCACGCAAGTTGGGCAGTGAGGCCGACATCGCGGTCAGCATCGTGCACCGAGATCTGGGCCGCGAATGAGCGGTTCGTCGGGGCAGGATCTTCGGGAACCCGCGGTCGTCGCTCTGGGCGGTGGGCACGGACTGTTTGCGACGCTGCAAGCTGTTCGCCGACTCACCGTCGACGTGACTGCCGTGGTCACCGTCGCGGACGACGGCGGCTCGTCCGGGCGTTTGCGCGCCGAACTCGGTGTGATCCCGCCTGGTGATCTCCGGATGGCGCTGGCGGCGTTGGCTGCCGACGAACCTGATGTCAGGGACTGGACGCGCACAATCCAGCACCGTTTCGGCGGCGTCGGCGCGTTGGCCGGGCATTCGGTCGGCAACCTGATTCTGGCCGGCCTCACCGAGGTGCTCGGCGACCCGGTCAAGGCGCTCGACGAGATGGCGCGACTGTTGAGGGTGCGCGGGCGGGTGCTGCCCATGTCGCCGATCGCGCTCGACATCGAAGCCGACGTTCAGGGTTTGGAAGAGGACCCTCGCGTCAGCCGGTGTATCCGCGGTCAGGTCGCAGTGGCGACGACGCCGGGCAAGGTTCGACGCGTGCGCTTGTTGCCGGCAAATCCGCCCGCGAGTCCCGACGCGGTGGCTGCGATCGGACGAGCGGATCTCGTGGTGCTCGGACCTGGCTCGTGGTTTTCCAGTGTCATCCCGCACGTGCTCGTCCCGGAATTGGTTGAGGCTCTATCGACCACGGCGGCCCGAAAGGTGCTCGTTCTCAATCTTGCTCCGGAACCGGGGGAGACGGCCGGATTCTCGGCCGAGCGTCACCTGCACGTACTCTCCCAGCATGTGCCCGACTTCCGGGTTGACTACGTCGTCGTCGATTCTGCGTCGGTTCCGCCGGGACGGGAACGTGAACACCTGGCGCGGGCGGCGCAACAATTTCACGCCGAAGTCCGATATGCGGATGTCGCCGATACCGCAGCGGGTTCGGCGCATATCCACGATCCGGTGAAACTCGCCGAGGCCCTCGCCCAACTGACCGGGCGGACAGGCACTCTCGAACCGGCCAGCGGGGCCGGCGCCGATCATTCATCAGCAGAACAGAGGGAGAACACTTCGTGGCAATGACAGCGGAGGTCAAGGACGAACTGAGCCGGTTAGTGGTGACTCAGGTCAGCTGCCGAAAGGCCGAGGTCTCCGCACTGCTCCGATTTGCCGGCGGACTCCACATCGTCGGTGGCCGGGTTGTCGTCGAAGCCGAGGTGGATCTGGGATCTACCGCGCGTCGACTACGCCGCGAGATCTTCGATCTCTTCACCTACAGCGCCGACGTTCACGTGTTGAGTGCGGGTGGGCTGCGGAAATCAGCTCGCTACATCGTGCGCGTTGCCAAGGAAGGCGAAGCCCTCGCACGCCAGACCGGGCTCCTCGACCTGCGTGGCCGTCCGGTCCGCGGCTTGCCCGCTCAGGTTGTCGGCGGAAGCGTCGGCGATGCCGAAGCAGCTTGGCGCGGAGCATTTCTCGCGCACGGTTCCCTGACCGAACCAGGCCGATCCTCGGCGCTCGAAGTGAGCTGTCCCGGGCCCGAAGCGGCACTCGCGCTGGTCGGTGCTGCTCGCCGTCTCGGTATCTCGGCGAAGGCTCGCGAAGTGCGTGGAACGGATCGCGTCGTGATCCGCGACGGTGAGGCGATCGGTGACCTTCTGACCCGGATGGGCGCTCAGGACACTCGGCTTGTCTGGGAAGAGCGTCGGATGCGCCGCGAAGTACGGGCAACGGCCAACCGGCTCGCGAACTTCGACGACGCCAATCTGCGACGCTCAGCTCGCGCTGCAGTGGCCGCCGCCGCACGCGTCGAACGGGCCCTGGAAATCCTCGGTGAGGATGTTCCGGATCATTTGGCTGCCGCAGGTGCCCTGCGCGTCGAACATCGCCAGGCGTCGCTCGAGGAGTTGGGGCAGCTCGCTGACCCGCCGATGACGAAGGACGCTGTCGCGGGGCGTATCCGGCGTCTGCTGTCGATGGCCGATCGCAAGGCGAAGGAAACCGGCATTCCGGACACTGAATCCGCAGTCAACTCGGAGCTACTCGAAGAGGGCTGATGGTCCCTCACCGGCTGGGTCTTCAGGGTGGGCTGCGCACTCCGGAGCCAAGCACATTAGGGTAAGGGTCACATCGACCGATGAACCCCACGTCCGCGTCGTGCACACACGGATTCGGAACTGCGTGGGTCAAGTTGCACACCAGAATCATGGTCAAAGGAGCGAATTGTGACTGTCCGGGTTGGCGTAAACGGTTTCGGCCGTATCGGACGTAACTTCTTCAGGGCGGTGGATGCGCAGAAGGCGCTCGGAACCACCGATATCGAGATCGTGGCAGTCAACGACCTGACTGACAACGCGACGCTCGCTCACCTGCTGAAGTACGACTCCATCCTCGGCCGTTTGCCGTACGACGTGTCGCTCGACGGTGACGACACGATCGTCGTCGGCGATCAGCGCATCAAGGCCCTCGCACACCGCGGCCCGTTGAACGAGCTTCCCTGGGGCGAGCTGGGCGTCGACGTCGTCGTCGAGTCCACCGGCATCTTCACCGACGCCGCAAAGGCCAAGGGACACCTCGAAGCCGGCGCGAAGAAGGTCATCATCTCGGCTCCGGCCAAGGGTGAAGACATCACCATCGTCATGGGCGTCAACGACGACAAGTACGACGGCAGCCAGAACATCATCTCCAACGCCTCGTGCACCACCAACTGCCTCGGCCCCATCGCCAAGGTTCTCGATGACGAGTTCGGCATCGTCAAGGGTCTGATGACCACGATCCACGCGTACACGCAGGATCAGAACCTTCAGGACGCTCCGCACAGCGACCTCCGTCGCGCCCGCGCAGCCGCTCTCAACATCGTTCCGACCGGAACGGGCGCAGCCAAGGCAATCGGCCTGGTTCTCCCGCAGCTGCTCGGCAAGCTCGACGGCTACGCACTGCGCGTGCCGATCCCCACGGGTTCGGTCACCGACCTCACCGCGAACCTGAAGAAGTCGGCTACCGCTGACGAGATCAACGCCGCGATGAAGGCTGCAGCCGAGGGCCCCCTCAAGGGCATCCTCAAGTACACCGACGCACCGATCGTTTCGTCGGACATCGTCACCGACCCGCATTCGTCGATCTTCGACTCGGGTCTGACGAAGGTCATCGACGACCAGGTCAAGATCGTTTCCTGGTACGACAACGAGTGGGGCTACTCCAACCGCCTCGCCGACCTCATCGGCCTCGTCGCCAAGTCACTCTGAGCGGAGTTTCGATAACAGTGGCAGTTCAGACGCTGAAGGATCTGCTGGACGCTGGGGTCGAGGGGCGCACCATACTGGTGCGTTCCGACCTCAACGTCCCGTTGGATGGCGGAGAAATCACGGACCCGGGCCGCATCGTCGCGTCCGCTCCCACCCTGCGGGCACTTGCCGAGGGTGGAGCGAAGGTCATCGTGACCGCGCACCTCGGGCGCCCAGACGGTCAGCCCGATCCCAAGTTCTCCCTCGCACCGGTTGCCGCGAAGTTGGCCGAAATCCTCGGTCGCAACGTGCAACTCGCCGGTGACGTCGTAGGACAGGACGCGCTGGCTCGTTCCGAAGGACTCACCGACGGTGACGTCCTGATGCTCGAGAACATCCGTTTCGACCCTCGCGAGACCAGCAAGGACGAAGCCGAGCGGGTCAAGCTCGCCAAGGCTCTCGTCGAGCTGGTCGGTGACGACGGCGCATTCGTCTCCGACGGATTCGGTGTTGTTCACCGCAAGCAGGCGTCGGTCTTCGACGTCGCGAAGCTGCTCCCGCACTACGCGGGTTACCTGGTCGGCGCCGAGGTCGAGGTGCTGGCCAAGCTCACGACCGACGCAGCTCGTCCGTACGCAGTGGTGCTCGGTGGCTCCAAAGTCTCGGACAAGCTGGCCGTCATCGAGGCACTGGCTCCCAAGGTCGACACACTGGTGATCGGCGGCGGAATGTTCTACACGTTCCTCGCGGCTCAGGGTGTGTCCGTGGGCAATTCGCTGTGCGAAGAGTCCATGATCGAGACCTGCAAGGGCCTCCTGGACCGGTACGCGGACGTCATCCACATCCCTCTGGATGTTGTTGTCGCCGACTCCTTCTCGGCTGATGCCGAGTCGAAGATCGTTCCGTTCGACAAGATTCCCGACGGCTGGATGGGTCTGGACATCGGACCGGAGTCGGTCAAGCGCTTCGCCGCGATCCTGACCGGAGCCAAGACTGTGTTCTGGAACGGCCCGATGGGTGTGTTCGAGTTCCCGAAGTTCGAAGCCGGTACCCGCGGTGTTGCCGAAGCAATCGTCGAAGCAACCGCCAAGGGCGCATTCAGCGTCGTCGGCGGCGGCGACTCTGCTGCGGCTGTCCGCCAGCTCGGAATCCCAGACGAAGGCTTCTCGCACATTTCCACCGGCGGCGGCGCTTCCCTCGAATACCTCGAGGGCAAAGAGCTTCCCGGCATCGCAGTACTGGAAGGCTGATCCGACATGGCACGTAAGCCGTTGATCGCCGGCAACTGGAAGATGAATCTGAACCACCTCGAGGCTATCGCCCTGGTGCAGAAGATCGCATTCTCCTTGCCTGCGAAGTACTTCGACAAAGTGGACGTCACGGTTATCCCGCCGTTCACCGACATCCGTAGCGTCCAGACGCTGATCGAGGGCGACAAGCTCCTGCTCACGTACGGCGCGCAGGACGTCTCCGCTCAGGACAGCGGCGCATTCACCGGCGAGATCAGCGGTTCCATGCTGGCCAAGCTCGGATGCACCTACGTCGTGGTCGGACACTCGGAGCGTCGCACCCTGCACGGTGAGACCAACGAGCTTGTCCTCGCCAAGACCAAGGCTGCCTTGAAGAACAACCTCACACCGATTGTGTGCATCGGTGAGGGCCTCGAGATCCGCGAAGCGGGCGATCACGTCGCCTACAACGTTGAGCAGCTCAAGGGTTCTCTGGCCGGCCTGAGCGCGGAGGAGATCTCCAAGATCGTCATCGCGTACGAGCCTGTCTGGGCAATCGGCACCGGTCGCGTCGCTTCTGCCGAGGACGCTCAGGAAGTGTGCGCAGCGGTTCGCGGCACGGTGGCCGAGCTCGCCAACGCTGACGTCGCTGCAGGCGTACGCGTCCTGTACGGCGGCAGCGTCAGCTCCAAGAATGTCGGAGAGATTGTCGGCCAGGCCGACGTCGACGGCGCTCTTGTCGGCGGTGCTTCGCTCAAGGCGGACGAGTTCGCCACGTTGTCTGCGATTGCAGCCGGCGGGCCACTGCCCAGCTAGCGTGTGATCTGAAAAGAACAGTGGGCGCGTAACCGGAATGGTTACGCGCCCACTGTTTTTGCGTTCTCAGGCAATCAGTTTTGATCCGAGTGCGTCGATGGTGTCAGAGGTGAGGCCCAGTCCGTCGTGCAGATAGTTCTCGATTGACGAGTAGCTGGCGCTCACCTGCTCGAAGGCTGCGCCGAGGTAACTCTCCTCGACCGTCAACATGACTCGAACCACGTCGGCCCGGCCGATCGCAGCCGTTTGAGCAATACGCTCGGCAGCCGCGTCGACGTAAGCCGCGGAGTAGGTGTTGGTGAGCAGGTAATCGTCGACGATGGTCTCCTGCGAAACACCTGCGAGTGTCTGCAACAACGCTGCCGCCCAACCCGTGCGATCTTTTCCGGCGGTGCAATGGAACAACTGGGGCCCCGGTGTTGTCGCGAGCGCGGTAAGCAACTGGGAGAACCCGGCGCGGGTCGCGTCGTCGGTCACAAAACTGCGATTCAGTTCCCGCATGAAATCCTGCGCAGAGCCAACCGTGCGGATCGCCAAAGCCGAGTTCTGAATTGTTCCCGGAAGAATCGGGATGTGCGTGTACTTCGCAACAGAGAGAATGGTGTCCGGGGTTTCCGAAGCCTCGGCCTCGGAGCGAACGTCGTAGACGGCCGTCAACCCCAACGATTCGACAACAGCCAGATCCGCTCCGGTGGGGGTGAGGACGTTGGCACGGTAGAAGACACCGCGCCGCATGGTGGTCCCGCTTGCTGTCGTGTATCCGTTTCCGGCGACATCTCGGAAGTTGTGGACGGAAGCGAGACGCGGGGTGCTCTCGTGTGTAGTGGGACCAGTGGTGTCGGTGTGCATCAGAACAAGCCTTCCGAAGGTAATGTCGCGTCACTTCGAAACTAGCGGGCCGGAAACTCGGAGTTGTGATCGGTACCACCGAACGAGACAACTTGTCGCACGGGTATGTGGTCGGGTTAGCTGTGATCGCCTGTATGGTGTTATCGGTTGTAGTTGTCCCTAATGGATTGGTGGCCGTAGACAGACATGGAACTGTTCTTGGATATCCTGCTGGTCATCACCAGCTTGCTCTTGATTCTGCTGGTGCTGCTGCATCGGGCCAAGGGCGGCGGTCTGTCGAGCCTGTTCGGCGGCGGTGTCCAGTCCAGCCTGTCCGGATCGACAGTGGTCGAGAAGAACCTCGATAGATTGACTGTCTTCACCGCTCTGATCTGGCTCATTTCGATCGTCGGCATCGGTCTGGAGATCAAGTTCGCCTGATCGCCGTACGTCACGTTTTTCACACGGAACCCCGCCATCGAGCGGGGTTCTGCGTTTGAGTTGATAATTGAACGATGACCGAATTTGTTTCGAATCAGCATCGTGAAACGCCACGCGAGGCCACCGAGCCACTGCGTGAGGACATTCGGCTTCTCGGCGGGATCCTTGGGCAGATTGTTCGTGAACAGGCCGGCGACACCGTATTCGATCTTGTGGAACGCGCCCGGGTGGAGTCGTTCCGCGTGCGCCGTTCGGAAATTGACCGCGCCGAACTGGTGTCGTTGTTCGCTGGAGTGAGCACCGCAGACGCGATCCCGGTGATCCGTGCGTTCAGCCACTTTGCCTTGCTCGCCAATCTGGCCGAGGACATCCACCGTGAGCGTCGGCGCGCCATTCACATCAATGCCGGCGAACCGCCGCGTGACAGCACACTGGCCGCTACCTACAGCAAACTCGACGGTGCGGACATCAGCGCTGCGACGGTAGAAGAAGCACTTCGCGGAGCTCTTGTCTCACCGGTCATCACGGCTCATCCGACGGAAACGCGTCGACGGACAGTATTCGAGACTCAGTCCCGCATCACCGAATTGATGCGCTACCGCGAGCGCACAGCATTGAGCGTCGGGGAAACCGCGGAGGTGGATCTGGACTTGCGTCGACAGATTCTCACCCTCTGGCAGACCGCGCTGATCAGGCTCTCACGCCTACGTATCCAGGACGAGATCGAAGTGGGATTGCGTTACTACGACGCGGCCCTTTTCGAAGTCATTCCCAAGATCAATGCCGAGGTGCGCAAGGCGCTTCGCGGCCGATGGCCAGAGGCAGATCTCCTGCGTGAGCCGATCTTGCGTCCGGGTTCCTGGATCGGCGGTGACCGCGACGGTAATCCCTACGTGACGGGGGAGATCGTGCATCGCGCGACAACCCGAGCGGCAGCCACCGCAATCGAGCATCACCTCGCCGAACTCGAACACCTCGAGCGTGAGCTGTCGATGTCGGCGCGGTTGGTCACGGTGACACCGGAATTGGATCTCCTGGCGTCGACCTCGGGTGACGATTCGGTGTTCCGGGCGGACGAACCCTACCGTCGCGCAGTCCGGGGAATTCGTGGACGACTCACCGCCACAGGACTTTCCATCTTGGGGGAGATGCCGGCGCACGGCGGCGACTCGGGACTCGAGGCATACCTCGAACCCGCGCAACTTCAGCACGATCTAGCCGTGATCGACACGTCACTGCGTCGGAACGGTGACGCGGTGATAGCCGATGATCGCCTCGAACGTCTGCGAGAAGCCGTGGAGGTGTTCGGTTTCCATCTCTCGGGGCTGGACATGCGGCAGAACTCCGAAGTTCACGAGAGCGTCGTTGCCGAGTTGTTGGCCTGGTCGGGTGTTCACCCGGACTACGCGTCGTTGTCGGAATCGGAAAAAGTGGACCTGCTCTCTGCGGAACTGACCACCCGTCGGCCGTTGACCTCGCCGGACGCGGAGTTTTCCGAACTGACGACCAAGGAATTGGCGATCATGCACGCCGGTGCCAAGGCAGTTCGGGTTCTGGGCGCCGGTGCCGTTCCCAACTACATCATCAGCATGTGCAGCTCCGTGAGCGACATGCTCGAGGCCGCGGTTCTGCTGAAAGAGGTGGGAGTTCTCGACCCGGGTGTTGGCGGTGAGCCGTCTTGCCCCATCGGTATTGTTCCCCTGTTCGAGACGATCGAGGACTTGCAGGGCGGCGCCGCAACACTGCTGGCCACGCTCGACATTCCGATTTACCGAGCCATCGTGACGTCCCGAGGCAACAGCCAGGAAGTGATGCTCGGATACTCCGATTCCAACAAGGACGGCGGCTACCTGGCTGCCAACTGGGCGCTGTATCGCGCAGAACTCGATCTGGTCGACGCCGCGCGGAAGAGCGGAATTCGGTTGCGGCTCTTCCACGGTCGCGGCGGAACGGTCGGGCGTGGCGGTGGACCCAGCTACGAGGCAATTCTTGCGCAACCTCCCGGAGCCGTCGAAGGTTCGCTGAGGATCACCGAGCAGGGCGAGGTGATCGCAGCGAAGTACGCCGAACCACGGCTGGCTCATCGCAACCTCGAGACGCTCATTGCAGCGACGTTGGAGTCCACGTTGCTCGACGTCGAAGGGCTCGGAAACGACGCCGAGTCCGCGTACACCGTTCTCGATGAGCTTGCTGCTCTGGCGCGTACTGCATACAGCGAATTAGTCCATGACACACCAGGATTCGTCCAGTATTTCGAGGCCTCGACCCCGGTTGCAGAAATCGGCGCACTCAACATCGGTAGCCGGCCGGCCTCGCGTAAGCAGACCAAGGCGATCTCAGATCTGCGCGCGATTCCATGGGTGTTGTCCTGGAGTCAGTCACGCGTCATGCTGCCCGGCTGGTACGGCACAGGCGCAGCATTCGAGCGATGGATCGACGGCAACCCGGAGCGTTTGGCGACGCTGACGCGTTTGTACGAGAAGTGGCCGTTCTTCCGGACGGTGCTCTCGAATATGGCGATGGTGATGTCGAAATCCGACATGGGCTTGGCGGCCCGCTATGCGGAGTTGGTTCCCGACGTAGAACTACGTGATCGAGTCTTCGGAATGATCACCGACGAGCATGCCCGAACCGTTCGGATGTACAAGGCGATCACCGGTTACGACGATTTGTTTGCTGACAATTCCGGCCTGGAGCGTTCCGTCCACAACCGTTTCCCTTATCTCGAACCGCTGAATCACTTGCAGGTCGAGTTGATCAGGCGATATCGATCAGGTGACGAGAGTGATCAGGTGAGGCGCGGTATTCAGCTGACCATGAACGGTCTGGCGACGGCGCTGCGAAACAGCGGCTAAATAGCGGTCATTTTGCCCTCTCCGGGAGCCTCCCGGTTTAGTCGGTCGGCGTGACCAAGTCATGCCGACCGACCAGAAATCCAAATTGTCTCATTTGACAATTGGACGACCGTTCATGTGGTAGACATCACATCGCCTGACGTAATCGGGAACGGCAGACGCAAGCGGCAAAAGTCCTCAATTCGGGCACCGCGGCGGGTTTCGCACTCCCTAACGCGCCGAGCCGCCGGCCATCGCGCCGCGCGAAACTCTTGTCTCGAGGAGGCTTGTCTACGATGTCCACTGCGCTGTTGAATACCTCGGGGCCGCTGATGCTCGGAGGCGAACCCGCCTCCACTGCGGTCCGCGACTTCGTCCCGCTGGCGGCCGAACTTGTGAAGAACTTCTCCCGCGCCAACGCAACCTTCAAAACCCTCAACCTGGAATCCGTACAGGAGGATTTGGTTGCGGTGACCGCGCAGGGGTTACAACTTGCGATCCAGCTCATGGACCACAGGAAGCTGCCGACCGACCGCGACCTGGACAGTATTCACACCCTGACCGTCCGGCAGGCCCGACAAGGTGTCCCGCTCAGTGCCATCCTTGCCGTAACAGACGAGGCCATCAGCGTCATTCGCAACCTTATCCTCAGCAGGGCGGGCGTCGAGGACTCTGCCAACCTCAAGGAGCTCAACCACCTCCTGTTCACAGTCGCGCAGCGCCTTCATTCATTCATCTCGGTCAGCTATCTGGCGGCGATCCCTGCCGGCGCCCAGCTGGAGGGGAGTTCCGCCGGCGCCCTCGTCAAAGTCATGCTGGACGGAGACGATCCCACTGATCTCGCGTTGCAGTTGGGTATCGAGCTCGCACCCCGCTATCTCGTTCTGCGGCTCCTCGTGAACCTGCCGAAGCCTCGGCCGGGGGCCAGGGACGGCGCGCACCAGCGCCTGCAGGCATACCGCGATCTCGCCGCGGCGCAAGCCAAGGTCGCCGCCCACTTCGGAGCCAAGTTGCTCGAAGCCCCGGCGCCGCAGCGCGGGCTGGTCCTCATCGAGGGCACACCCCACTGGGGGTTGGTGTGTGAAGTCGTGCGCCAGGCGACGGCCAAGATCGGGGTGCAGATCACGGCAGTCGGCGAGAATGCCGCGCTCGAGGATCTTCCAGCGGCCCAGGCGAACACGCGCGAGTTGGTTCACCTCGTCCGCAGGCTCGGGCTGCCTGCGCAGTCATACCGGATGGATGACCTCGCGCTCGAGTTTCAACTGACCCGGAGCGGCCCAGCGCGCGACAGCCTGATCGGCCTACTCAGGCCGCTCGACAGCAACCCCGAACTGCTGCAGACGCTGTCCGTGCACCTGTCGAACGACCAGCACCGGCAGCGCACCGCATCAGCCTTGGGCTTGCACACGAACACCGTCGACAACCGGATCAAGCGCATCGCACACCTCACCGGATTGGACCCCACTTTGCCCTCTGAGCTGCTCAAACTGCGTGCTGCGATGATCGCACTCACCTTTGTCAGCACCGATGTGGACATCCGTCCAGCGAAACTGTGAAACCTCACATAACCGACTGGTAACAACCCACTTCTGCCGGCTGGACGCCACTTTTCAATAGACAAACGAGATATAAAAATGTGGCGCGAATCACCGCGCAGACCAGTAACGAAAAAGGGGAAAGACATGATCAACGGCCAGGAAAACGCCCTCCTCGGTGCCTTCTTCGACACGATCCTGCAGCTGTTCAACGCAGGCAGCACCGGAACTGGCTCGACGAACGGCGGCGGCGTCGCCTAGGGACGCGCATTTCGTGCCCCTGTGCGAGATCCTTCGCACAGGGGCACGTTTCTCGCCCCCACAATCTGAGGGGGTGACCACACCGCCACCCCGCTTAGACCAGGAGCAATACATGATCGCCTCACCAACGACCGGCGCTTTGGCCGTCGTCATGAACACCGTCCTGCAAATGTTCAACGCGGGCAGCAGCTTTCTCTTCACCAATAACGCTCCGCTCCCAGGCGGCGGCGAAGATCCCACGACGCCCGTGCCCTGATTCGCCCTAGCCGCTCGAACCGCAACATCGCAGACAGGAATCATCGTGATCAACTCGCCGTACACCCAGGGCAGCCTGGTCATCGACTTCGGCTCTCTTGCCAGCGCACTCGGTTTCGGAAGTGCCGGCCCGATCGTCTCGTTCGGCAGTGCCGGAAGCATTGAATTCAGTAGTGTCGGCGGACTTTGACGGACCTCACCGTCTCCCACGCACATTCTTCGTATCCACTCGCGAAACAGAAAGCAGGTCTTCCTGTGCCTACAATCCCGCTCACCGGTGACCCCGTCGTGATCAACATAATTGTCCAGCTTTTCAGCGCAGGCAGCAGCAATGCGCTCGCTCTGGGCGGTGTCGGGAGCAGCGGGCTCGGTAGCACCGGGCTCGGCAGCTTCGACTCGGCGAGCATGGGCAGCGCCGCATAGCAGCGACCGGCGGTGCTTTCGATCTGTGATTCTGCATGAACTGCTCCCCGAATCTCGAACTGACGAAGTTTCAGTTCTGACTTCCGGGGAGCAGTTCAGTTCGAGTAGTCTCGCAGCGTAAAAACGAACCCGACTGCAATCGCGGCACCTGCCAGGACGTACACCGCAATCCGCAACCATGCCGGGCCGATGACACTGATGGTAATCGCCGCGGTCAGAGCCACGATGATCATCACGACGCCGTAAGCCGGTGTGCGTTCCGGATGTTTCGCGTGTCGAGGCTGTGAATTCTCCACTACTTCACTGTGCGCCAACGGGGTTGGCAGATGCAATGGTGCGTGTTTCGTCAGCGCGAGTACAACTGTGTCTCGAGAGCTGGATTCGCGTGGACGGATTCGAGCCTGGCGAGGTCGGCGGACACGACAAGCGTGTCCATCTCGTCGATCCCGGTTGCGCCGCACCAGGTTTGGTCCGCAGGCCACCAGAAGTTCGGGGTGCGAGTCCGGGTGGCGCGACGTGCGGACCGGATGGTCGTGACGACCTCGTAGTTCCACCCCTGCAGGCCTTCCGAGGCACGAGCACAACCGCGGATCGGTTCGTCGAGGAACCCACCCCACCCGTCCCAGAACAGTCCCGATTGCACGTCGTCGAAGTGGTCGTAGACGATATCGATCAGCTCGGTAGGCAGTGACCCCATTTCCGGTTCAGTGTCGAAGATGCCTTCGATTGTCGTGCACGGATCCGGGTGTTTGACGCTATCGGGAAACCACGCTCCGACGATCTCGGAAAACGGCATCCCGACAATTAACTCTCTGCCGGCGGCAGTGGCGATCTGGGACCATGTCACCGCTCGAGGCTCACCGTCGTCATGGATATACGCCGGGTGCAGGATCCGCAGAACATGCGGGTAGCGGTCGGCTAGCCAGTGCCCTGTCGGTCCTGAATCGGGGTAGGGGAAGGGTGCGAGCCATGTCGCGTGATCGGGTAACGGATCGCCGATCCAACCAATGCGTGGGGACATGCTGCGATTCTCTCGAGTCGTCGAGGCGCTGCGTGAGTGCGATCAGGAGCAAACTTGCTGGAAAGTTGCGGCGCCCGGTCGTAATCGATAGCGCTTCTCGGTTCCGTCAGCTTCGAAAACAGTTGCGGTTTCAGATAACCGGGTCATAGTGCCCTTCTGGTACGGATCGTCCCAACCGGAGGGCGAATTATTTTGCCGAGCAACAGTATTGACCGCTTCCCAATACTTTCCTGCGAACTTGGCTTCTCGCGCACCGCAGTGGGTATACATCCTGTAGCTGTAGGCGGTGCCGATTTCGACCTTGTCCGGTGATGGCTCGGACGGAGCGCCGCATCCAGTCAGGCCGGCTGTGAACAGCGCCGCCATGCTCAGCCACTTCGCTACCGAAAGCCCTGTCATACATCGACTTTAGCTTTTGTTGGCTTTGTGCAGCGCTCAGCGCTGATGGGCCGGTTAGTTCACACTACGCGTGTGTTGTGCGACTGATGGCTGATGGCTGAGCGGCGGTACTTCACGGTGGCGTCGGCGCGGGCCGCGGGAGAGTAAGTGAGCGATTGAGTTTGGAAACGGGCTTCACACTTGGGAATGTAACGGGTGATACATTCTCAGATGTGAATTCCGAGTCATCTGTGAACTGGCGGATAGTCCTGATCAAGATTGCCGCCGAGCCCTCGCGTCACCGTGTTGCAGTGTGGCGAGAACTGCGCAAAGTTGGTGCGTTGTCGATCGGGCAAGGCACCTGGGCTGTGCCCAACGTTCCGGCATTCGCGGCCGGCGTCGACCGTGCGAAAGAACTTGTCGACCGCGCGTCCGGTGAAATCGTCTTCCTCAACGCAACGGGTGCGAGCGAGGAAGACAACTCGCGATTCGCCGCGATGTTCACTGCAGCCCGCGAGGAGGACTGGACCGAATTCCTGTCGGACTGCGCGAAATACGAAGCCGAACTCGACAAGGAGATCCGGATCCAGAAATTCACGCTCGCAGAACTCGAGGAAGAAGAGCAGAGCCTGGACAGGCTTCGTCGCTGGCATCGAGACTTGAAGGCGCGCGACGTATTCGGCGCGAGCAATGCCGTAAGCGCAACTGCAGCTCTCCAGCAGTGCACATTGCGATTCGAGGACTACTCGGAGCGAGTGATCAACGCGCTGCACTCTCCCGAAGGCGAAGACGACGGTGATCGCTCATGAGTGACAGCAAGGCGCAGGTCGAAGGCGCACGATGGCAGATGTGGCCGCTGTACGCGGCCGGATTTACGACTGCATTCGGAGCCCATGCCGTTGCGGCGAACCTCGTGTTCGATCTCGACGACCTGACGAGTTCACTGCTCTATCTCGGACTACTGCTGGCCCTGTACGACGGAGCTGAAGTCCTGCTGAAACCCGTCTTCGGCACGCTAGCGGACAGGATCGGTGCCAAGCCGGTTCTGCTCGGTGGACTCGTCGCATTTGCTGCGGCATCCTTGCTGTTTGTTGTTGTCGCCGATACGGATTGGCTGTGGTTGGCTCGGTTGGGTCAAGGTGCGGCAGCATCGGCATTCTCGCCGGCAGCTAGTTCTTCGGTCGCCCGGTTAACCCGAAAAGGCAAACACGGCAGTGCTTTCGGAACCTACGGGTTCTACAAGAGTCTCGGCTATACGCTCGGCCCGTTGCTGGGCGGTGTGATCGTGTGGATCGGCGGTCTCGCACTCTTGTTTGCAGTCATGGCCGTTCTCGCGCTGGTGGTCGCGATCTGGGCCAAGGCCGTCGTACCTGCACTTCCGCCGTTACCTCGGGCACGGCAAACCGTCGTAGATCTGGCTCGGCGCTTGAGTGATCGTCAGTTCCTCGGTCCCACCGCTGCTCTTGCGGCGTCGACGGCCGCTTTGTCGGTCGGTGTGGGGTTTCTTCCTGTTGCCGGCGTTCATGCCGGACTTGGACCGATTGCAACTGGCGCGGCCGTATCAGTTCTGGCGTTGTGTGCGGCATTTGCCCAACCGCGAGCCGGGCGAGCACTCGACGCCGGCAAGATTACCGTCGAGCGAGGTGTGGCTTGGGGATTGGTTGTCACCGCCGCGGGTCTGGCACTAGCCATGATTCCGGGTCTGGTCGGGATTCTCACCGCGGCAGTCGCTGTCGGCATCGGCACCGGCATCATCACACCCCTCGGCTTTGCCGCACTCGCTGCATCGACGCCCGAGGAGCGCATGGGGCAGACGATGGGTGCAGCCGAACTGGGCCGCGAACTTGGCGACGCGGGTGGTCCGCTGATCGTGGCGGGCGTGGCGGCTGTCGCGACACTGACGGCGGGCTTCGGCGTGCTTGCAGCAATAACACTGTTGATCGGCGCCGATTCCGCGCGTCAGCGCACTCTCCGTTCATGACGCCGTCGATGCTCCATGGCTAGGTTGCTGAAAACGTCGGTTTGAATTACCGCTCGTAATCTCGAAGTTCTATTCGCTGGCCTGCGCTCTGATCAGTTGGGCGAGCGTCGCCGACGTAATGGACAGGACTATCGCGGAGATCATGACCAGCCACAGTCCCCATCCGACTGACGGGCCAATCACTTTTCCGGCGATCTCGGTACCGCGTTGAAGGATGCAGGCGGCGTTGCCGACGGCAACGATCAAGACTGCGATTCCCGCCAAGGGACCAATGCAGTGGTTCCGTGTCTCCGGTGTGACGCCCCTCGAGAGAAGTGGAGTCAATGCCAATGCCGCACCAATCCCGAGGACCAGGGTGATCACGCCGCATTCGCCGATACCGGAACTACCCAGCGCGAGGAACGACGTCCACGGTCCGATGCTGCCGATGATGATGCCGGCACATGAGAGGGCTGCCGCGATCAGATTCGGCCTGAAATGAGCAGGCATCGCCATTTGAGGTGCTCGAGGTGCGATCCCGAATGGCTGCTGGTCGTGGGGCTGATTTACCCGAATGGTCACTGGGTCGACCGACTTTCTCTCACACCGTTGTTGCTCGTATCGAGCTTCTTCGGAGTCTAGAGACCACCCCCTGTGTTGTGACCGATTCGACAATATTCGATTGAATGCGAGTGCCGACCTGCCAAGAGTTTCAGCCCAAAGCAACGGGAAGCAAGCCTCGCGGAGTCTCCCGAATTATCTGGTTCAGCGCCGAGTCCAGAGTCGGAAACGTGAACTGGAAGCCGGTGTCGGAGAGAACGCCCGGGTCGACCCAGCGGCTCTTGAGTACCAGCTCGGCTTCTGTGCGTATTACGCGTGCGCCCAACTCCAGCATCCAGCCGGACGTCGGCATCCCGCGCACTCGACCCAGGGATGCCCGAACCTCGCGCATCAACACGGCATTGGACACCGCATCGGGCGAGGCGACATTGACCGGACCGGAGATGCCCTGGTGGTCGTAGATGTGGGTGATGGAGCGCACTAGATCGTGGGCGTGAATCCAGCTGAACATCTGCTGACCGTCGCCCATTCTTCCACCGAAGCCGACGCGGGCCAGATTGATGAACGGATTGATCGCTCCGCCACCGGCTCCGAGCACGATCGACATCCGAAGTGCCACCTTGCGAACGGTTGTCGGTGCCTCGAACAGCTCTTGTTCCCAGGCTCGCGCGACTGCCACCGAGAATCCTGTTCCCAGCTCGCCGGTCGTCTCGTTCATCGGCCGATCACGAGCGTCTCGGTAGATTGTGCCGGTGCTGGCATTTATCCACAGTGATGGCGGCCGCGGCGTGCGGGCCAGCGCACGACCGAGCTGCGCTGTGGTTTCCACCCGTGAGGAAAAGATCTCATCGGCATTGCGCTTGTTGTACCGACAGCTCACCGAGCGTCCGGCGAGATTGACAACCAGATCCGCACCGTCAAGAACGTCGACGATGCCTTGCTTGTCAGACCAAGCGGCATTATTCGAGTCACCCCGCCCGATCGTCCGCACATTGATCCCGCTCGTTTCGAGCGAGCGCCGCAGGTATTGCCCGATATAGCCCGACGCTCCGCAAATGACGACGTTGTTCATGGTGCTCATCGCACGGTCTCCTCTTCTCGCGCAGTTACTTTGGACATCAGTTTCGCGACATCACCGACCAGGCTCCTGGCCACCGGTAAGCGGGCCAGCTTGACGGCTTTTGCGACTACCGGGGCAAGGCCGTCGACCAATGCGCGAGTGCGAGCCTGCCCCGGCGATGAATCAGTGACCCAGTGCAAAGTCACGCCCATGTAGGTGAGCCACAGAAGTGTGGGGAGCTGCTTCTCCAATGAGGGCGGGGTCCGCTGGTGGGAGGCAGTGAGAGCTTCGCGCATCAGATCGATCGCCATTGCTCGGGCGTCGGTGGACTCGACCGAAAACGGGCTGGACCTCGAGGTGGTGGGTAACGCACTTTGCAGGAAGGTTCCGCCGAAGCCGTGATAGGGAGTCATCACATCGAGTCCGGAGTGCAGAACTGTTTTCAGGTTCTCCGCAAGTGAGCCGCCCTCGCGCAACAGTGGAAGTGCCCGGTTGCGATGATCGCGCTGGACGACGCGATACAGCTCATGGACAAGTTCGTCCTTGCTGGCGAAGTAGTAATAGGCATTGCCGAGTGAGACGCCGGCCTCGCTCGCGATCCGGCGCATGGTCGTCGACTGGAAGCCTTCGTCGCGGAAGAGTCGCAAGGCAGTGTCCAGCAGCTTTTCCCGTGTCTCGGCCCCGCGACTACTCATGACGTCTCCTTCTTTTGAACGTGTTCAAGTCGAGCTTACGCATTAGAGTTGAACATGTTCAATTAGAGACTCTTGGCTACTGAGAGTGCGCGAAATCCAGGGCTTCCTTGATCCAGGCGTTGAACTCCACGGTTGAACTGGTGCCGGTGCGATCGACCTCGATCCACCCTTTGCTCATCGGCTTTCCGCGCATGTCAGGCCAGTGCGCGCCCTTGTGGAGCAACAGTTCGTCGACGCGTTCCGGCGCGCCGCGGATCAAGAGGTTGCCGTGAGAGTTCGCTGCGACCGCCAATTGTCCGTTGACCATGAAACTCAGGCCGCCGAACATCTTCACTTCACTGACGTCATCCTCGATCACGAGTGCATCGCGGATCCGGTCTGCCAGTGCTTTGTCGTATGCCATGCGACCATCCCTCGATGTTGATCGCGTGCCCGGTACGGACATGCCTCATAAGCGTGACATGCGATGGCCGAAAGCGTTACGAATGAGCGGGCACTCGTGAACTACGTTCTCGGCCTTGCGCGCGGTATGCCGCGGGTGCCCGCCGTCATACACGCTAGGCGGATCGATCGGCCTTCCTCTCGGCAATCGCCGCAGGGTGGGAACAGCTCGACTCGGCTGACTACCCGTTCTTACGTCAAGTGACAGCGCAGCTGCGCGACCACGACGACCGCGAGCAATTTCTTGCCGACATCGATCTCATCCTGGCGGGAATCGAGACCGTCCGCAACTGACCATTCGGGCGTGCTGAACGGTAGATATCGGCACTGCCGCAGGCTGATTGTGCATCCGCGCGGTTGATCAACCACGCGGATGCACAATCAGCGCGCGGCAGGTAGAAGTGGATGATCGAAAGCCCTCGGAAGGCCGGGTTAGTCTCTGGCTGCGAGCAATTCGGCAATCCTCGCGACGAGATCGAGCGGGATCGGCTTGTTCAGAGGGAACTTCGCCGTCGCTTTGGCTGATCGATACGGGTCGATTGCCTTCTCGAATTCAGCGTCGCCCTCGGGGAGCGGGTACATCGAAATGTGGTGTTTCCACCCGGCAAAATGAACCACGCTTTTGCCGTTAACCGTGATGGTCGGCATCTGGTAGCTGATGGTTTCTCCGGCGCCGGGGACTGCCTCGTGGATGCTCTGACGGATGCTCTCGAGCACAGGTTGCACATCGATCGGGAAGGACGCGATGTACTGGTCGATCGTCTCGAATCTTTCCGGTCCCGAACTGTCGGGGCGTTCTGTGGTCACCCGTCGAACATATCGTCATCGGGCGTTGTCGACAGTGAATCCGTCAATCGATTGGTAACCATTGATTCGCTGATTCTCGTGTCGATTGGGAAGTACGGTGCCTTTATGCGCTATTCACGGGAATTGCTGGGAGTTGCTGCCGTCGCCTTGTTGGTGGGATGTGGTGCGCCGAGCAATAACGCGGAAGACGTAGCAGCACCGACGTCGCGGGCGAATGTGCCTGGCCTGGTGGAACCAACGTGCCTGGCAGGCAATCTTCTCGGATTCTCCGACTTGCCGTAGGCAGCAGCACCGGCTCCTGAGCCCCAGGCGATCCCGGCCGACTTTGTGCCCGTCCGAGTAGTTACATGTGAGGGTGACTGGAGCGCCGGCGTAGTCGAGCACTCAGTGTCATGGGTCGAGGAACGACGTGAGGGCAATATGGACGCCGTTATTGCAGGCTACCGGCTTACGTCCGATGCGCCGACGGAACCCCGCACCTGCATGGTGGACCAGCCGACGCCTCCGATTGTGTGGCTCGTCGACGATCAAGGCCTGGGACTGCGCGCGCCGGATCTGCCGACAGGCGAGTGCGGCGCGTTCAAGTGGGACGCGATCGTTGCCATCCGGGAGCTACCGGTCACCGAACGGATTGTTCACCTCATCCCCGTTTCACCGACGGTCGAAGCTCGGTTCGTCACCCCGGAGTGACGGCATCAGCGGACATTCTGGGAGGGCGCCAAATTTCGGGTGGGCGACTAATCGTGATCCGGCTGCCAGAAGTTGGGCCTCGAACCGTCTGTGTCCGCGAAGCCGTACTCTGCTCCGAGTTCACCTGAACTGACAGATCGTTGATTCCATCGGGCCCGATTCGGATCGGCGGCAAGGGCGGCAACTGCGCGTCCGACAAATCTCGGCGACTCGGAGCGCGCAAAATCCGGTGGCGCGGTCGGCCCATCCTGATTCGGCAGTAGTGCGTCTCGCCAATTCGATTCTGTGACACCAAAATTGTCGAGCATCATTTCTGATCGCAGGAAGCCCGGTGTAATGGCAATGGCGGTACATCCGAACGGGGCCAATTCATGACCCTGCGTATATGCGAGCCTGTTCACCGACACTTTTGCCAAGTCGTAGAACACCGAAATGCGGTAGTTCGAGGCGTTGTATTCGGTAGTGCCGTCGGTTATTTCGACAACCAAGCCACCTGGCCGGTCAATCATCAGCGGCAGGAGATGATGCGACGTAGTGATGTGGGTGTCGATCGCCAGGCGCAAGATGTGAAATCCCTTGTCCAGATCGTGTTCCCAGACTGGAGTGTTCCACTCCGCGGGTCCACCCTTGAGCAGTTCCGCGCCCCAGATGTCGTTGACCAACACGTCGATGTGGCCGTAGTCGGTGCGCAATCTCGCGGCGAGATCAGCCACCTGAGTGCTCTTGAGGTGATCAACGGCAATCGGTACTCCGACGCCGCCCAATTCGGTGACCAGAGCGGCGGTCTCCTCGATGGTTTCGCTCCGTTGGTAATCCGACTGAAGAATACCGGTAGAGGTACTCCGACCAGTGCAGATAACCGTGGCACCCGCTTCGCCCAAAGCTGCGGCGATTCCGCGTCCGGCGCCCCGCGTCGCCCCGGCAACAACAGCTACTCGCCCGCGTAGGGCATCAGGTTGAGGTGTCCACGCCATTGTCCGATTCTGCTCGCGGGCGCTGCCACGTTCAAGGCCTCGAAACAAAAGAGGAACCGAAAGCTCTCTGGGCGCGTCAAAGTTCGTGAGTGCTCAGGAACATGGACCGGGGGGAACATGAATCGTTGTGTCGGGCAGAGTGCCCACTGGAGAAACGGTGTCACGCCGATGAGTTCGGTTGTGGCACGAAGAAATTCGAGCAGGCTAGCGATTGTGCGTAGCGGTCGCCGCGGGGGAGTGGCCACAGAAGTTCCACCGACACGGGAGTCGCCCGAAGACGACTCCCGGCCGGAGTGAATCTGAAATCAGGGCAGCTGCGAGGCAGCGCCCGAATCGAGGAACCACCGGGTGGCAACCAACCCTGTGGCACCCGCGCATGGCCAGTCAACAGCGGCTGCGCCGCCAACGGCAGCGGCAACAGCTTCAGCCTTAGCTGCGCCGGAAATCAGCAGCCACACTTCCTTTGCACGCTGAACGGCGGGCAAAGTCAGAGTGATGCGGACCGGCGGGGGCTTGGGGGAGTCCGTCACCGCAACCACAAAACGAGACTCTTCACGAACCGCGTCGGTGTGCGGGAACAGCGAGTTGATGTGTCCCTCACCGCCCATGCCAAGCAGGTGCACATCAAATGTGGGGACCTGCTTGCCGTGCGCCTGCGCGCCCAGCAACTGCTCGTAGGCAGTTGCCGCGCCGTCAGGATCGCCGTCGTAGATGCCGTCCGAGGCGGCCATCGGATGTACCCGATCCGGATCGACCGGAACATGATCGAGTAGCGCCTCGCGCGCTTGAACCTCGTTACGCTCCGGATCGCCGGCCGGGAGGAAACGCTCGTCGCCCCAGTACAGGTCGATTTGCGCCCAGTCGATGTCGCCGGGAGTTTTGCGCAACTTTTCGAGAAGTGCGATGCCGGTTCCGCCGCCGGTCAGAACGATGGATGCAACGCCGCGAGCCTTCTGAGCCTCGACGATGGTGTCCACCAACCGTGCGGCAGCCGCGTCCACCAACTGGACTGCGTCCGAAAACTTCTCTACGACAACATCACTCATATGTCACCTTCTCGAGGCCGGCCAGTGCCTCTTCGTAGATTTCGTCAGGATCGAGTCGACGCAATTCCTCGGCGAGGCAATCGCGTGTTTCCCGGCGCCCCAGGGACACAAGCGCATCCGGCTGACCCGTGCGGATCAGCGTTGCGGTTGTACCCTCTTGCGGGCGGCTGATGGAGATGCTGCGCGTCTCGAGCTTCAGCTCCACATTCAGCGCGCCGGTGCGGCGGTACACCGGAACTCCGGTCTTTGCAGCCAACCAGCCAGCCAGAATATCCAGTGCGGGTTCGGTTTTCAGGCCTGACACCACAGCGGAGGTGACATTCTCGTGTGGCGGAAGATCGAGCGCCGACGCCAACAGTGCACGCCAGTACGTGACGCGACTCCACGCCAGATCGGTATCTCCGGCGGTGTACGACGCGAGTCGACCCTTGATGGTTGCCGTCGGATCGGGTGCGCCGGTCGCGTCGGTGATACGACGGACCGCGAGCTTACCCACCGGGTCCTTGGCCGGAATCGCGGGAGCCTCGAGCGGCCACCACGCGACAACCGGAGTGTCCGGGAGCAGGAACGGGATGACAACGCTGCTCTCGTGATCCGCCAGCGGACCGTAGAGACGGAGCACCACAACTTCCGAAGCGCCCGCGTCGCCGCCGACGCGGATCTGGGCGTCGAGGCGTGGTTCGCTTTGCTCGTCGCCGCGCAGCAGCACGATGACGCGACACGGGTGCTCGCGGCTTGCTTCGTTGGCTGCCTCGATCGCTTCTTCGGCGTTGCCGGTGTCGCGGGTGCAGACAACAAGAGTCAACACACGACCCAACGTGACAGCGCCGCCGGTCTTGCGTACCTCGACCAGTTTCTTGCTGACCTGGACCGTGGTGGTTGACGGCAAATCGAGAATCACTAGGGTCGCCTCCATTCGCGTCCGGTGCGGTTCAACATTTCGTCGGCAGATTCCGGTCCCCAGGTACCGGCCTCGTACGGGTCCGGTTTGCCACCGGCAGCCCAATGCTCGAGGACGGGATCGAGGATCTCCCAAGACAATTCGACTTCGGCGTTCACCGGGAACAGTGACGGCTCGCCGAGGAGGACATCGAGGATGAGTCGCTCGTACGCTTCGGGTGAAGACTCGGTGAAGGCCTGGCCGTACGAGAAGTCCATGTTGACGTCGCGTACTTCCATGCTCGATCCCGGAACCTTCGATCCGAAGCGCATGGTGACGCCTTCATCGGGCTGTACTCGGATGACCAGCGCGTTCTGGCCGAGATCGTCGGTCATGGTCTTGTCGAAAGGCAGATGCGGTGCCCGCTTGAAGACCACGGCGATCTCCGTGACCCTGCGACCCAGACGCTTTCCGGTGCGCAGGTAGAAGGGCACACCGGCCCAACGTCGAGTGTCGACCTCGAGGGTGATGGCCGCGTACGTCTCGGTGATGGAATCAGCCGCGAAGCCGTCCTCTTCGAGAAGCCCGACAACCGGGAGACCACCCTGCCAACCGCCCGTGTACTGGCCACGGGCAGTAGTCTCGTCGAGAGGTTCGGCGAGCCTGGTGGCGGAGAGGACCTTGATCTTCTCAGCTTGCAGGTTGAGCGGCTCGAAGCTGATGGGCTCTTCCATTGCAGTGAACGCCAGCAGTTGCAGCAGGTGGTTCTGGATGACGTCGCGAGCTGCGCCGATACCGTCGTAGTATCCGGCGCGGCCACCGAGACCGATGTCTTCGGCCATCGTGATCTGAACGTGGTCGACGTAGTGCGCGTTCCAGATCGGATCGAACAGCTGGTTCGCGAAACGCAAAGCCAGGATGTTCTGAACCGTTTCCTTGCCGAGGTAGTGGTCGATACGGAAGACCGTGTCCTCGGGGAACACCTTGTTGACCACAGCGTTCAGTTCACGAGCACTCTCGAGATCGTGCCCGAACGGCTTCTCGATGACAACGCGTCGCCACTGGCCTTCTTCGGCCTGGGCAAGCCCGGACGACGACAACTGCTCGAGAACCTGCGGGAAATCATCCGGCGGGATCGCGAGGTAGAAGCCGTGATTGCCACCGATGCCGCGCTCGGAATCAAGCGTGGCCAAGGTTTCGGCCAGGTTCGTGAAGCCCTCGGAATCGTCGAAGTTGCCCTTGACGAATCGGATACCGTCCGCCAGACGCTCCCACACGCTCTGCCGGAACTTGGTGCGAGCACCGTCCTTGACCGCGTCCAGAACTACCTGTGCGAAGTCTGCGTCAGTCCAGTCGCGCCGGGCGAACCCGACCAGAGCGAATCCGGGCGGCAGCAGCCCTCGGTTGGCAAGGTCGTAGACGGCCGGCATCAGCTTGCGCCGAGCCAAGTCGCCGGTGACCCCGAAAATCACCAGGGCGCAAGGCCCGGCAATATGCGGAAGACGTTTGTCCGTGCTGTCTCTGAGGGGGTTGACCCAATCCGATGCCGCCGCGGAATCGCTCACAGGCTCAGCTCTTCTGGGTTGCTGCGCGGAGCTGCTCGGCAGTCGCGTCCAGCAACTCGTTCCACGACACCTCGAACTTGTCGACGCCCTCGGTCTCGAGGACAGTGAACACGTCCACGAGGTCGATGCCGACGGCCGCGAGCTGATCGAAAACTGCCTGCGACTCCTGAGCGGTGCCCGAGATGGTGTCGCCCGCGATCTCACCGTGGTCGGCCAGTGCGTCGAGCGTCTTCTCCGGCATGGTGTTGACCGTGTTGGGTGCAACCAACTCCGTGACGTAGAGCGTGTCCGGGTAGTCGGGGTTCTTCACACCCGTCGACGCCCACAGCGGACGCTGCGCCTTGGCGCCGTCAGCCAGAAGCCCCTGGAAGCGCGACTGCACCTCGAAGACCTGCTGGTATGCGTTGTATGCCAGACGAGCGTTTGCGAGTGCAGCCTTGCCGCGAAGCTCGAGAGCTTCAGGCGTGCCGATCGCCGTGAGGCGGTTGTCGATCTCGGAATCCACGCGGGAAACGAAGAACGACGCCACCGACTCGATGGACGCGATGTCGCGGCCCGCAGCCTTCGCGGTCTCCAGACCGTCGAGGTACGCACCCATGACGGCTTCGTAGCGCTCGACCGAGAAGATCAACGTGACGTTGACGCTGATGCCTTCACCGATCACCTTGGCGATGGCCGGAATGCCGGCCAGCGTCGCGGGGATCTTGATGAGGACGTTCGGGCGGTCGACGATCTTGTGCAGCTCGATGGCCTGCGCGACAGTCGCATCGGTGTCGTGTGCCAGGCGAGGATCAACCTCGATGGATACGCGGCCGTCGACGCCGTTCGAAGCCTCGAACTGCGGAGCCAGGATGTCGCACGCAGCGCGCACGTCGTCGGTGGTGACTGCCGTGATGGTGGCGTCGACATCGGCGCCGCGCTGGGCCAACTCGCGAACCTGAGCGTCGTAGTCCGAGCCCTTGGACAGGGCTGCCTGGAAGATCGACGGGTTGGTGGTGACACCAACGATGGACTTGGTGTCGATCAGGTTCTGCAGGTTTCCGGACTGGATGCGATCTCGCGAAAGATCGTCAAGCCAGATGGAAACTCCTGCAGCGGACAGCTTTTCGGTGTTCACATTCTGTGTCATCGAGATCATCCCTTCACAGCGGCGAGGGAGCGCTGCGCGGCTTCGACAGTCGCGTCGGCGGTGATGCCGAACTCCCGGTACAAGGTCTTGCAATCGGCGGAAGCGCCGTAATGCTCGAGCGAGACGGCCTGGCCGGTGTCGCCGAGAATGCGCCACCACGGCATTGCGATACCGGCTTCGACGGATACGCGAGCACGCACGGCCGGAGGAATGACCTCGTCGCGGTATGCCTGATCCTGCTCGAGGAACCAATCGAGGCACGGAACCGACACGACGCGCGTTGCGACGCCCTGTGCTTCGAGGGTCTCGCGAGCCTCGGTGGCCAGGTGTAGTTCGGAGCCGGTGGCCAGCAGAATGACCTCGGGAGCACCGTTGGCGGCATCGGCGAGCACGTATGCGCCGCGCTTGACGCCCTCGGCTGCCTTCTCCTTGGTGCCTTCGAGAACCGGGACGTCCTGGCGGGTGAGTGCCAGAGCGGTCGGACCCGTCTTGTGCTCGAGCGCTGCCTGCCAGGCAAACGACGTCTCGTTGGCGTCACCCGGACGGACAACGGACAGGTTCGGGATGGCGCGCAGAGCAGCGAGGTGCTCGACCGGCTGGTGCGTCGGGCCGTCTTCGCCGAGTCCGATGGAGTCGTGGGTCCAGACGTACGTGACCGCGGTCTTCATGAGAGCGGCGAGGCGAACAGCCGGACGCATGTAGTCGGAGAACACCATGAACGTTCCGCCGTACGGGCGGGTCGGGCCGTGCAGCGCGATGCCGTTGAGAATCGAGCCCATCGCGTGCTCACGGATGCCGAAGTGGAGCGTGCGGCCGTAAGGCTTGGCGTTCCAGTCGTTGGTGGAGATGGAGTACGGACCGAAGGAGTCTGCACCCTTGATGGTGGTGTTGTTGCTGCCGGCGAGGTCGGCGGAGCCGCCCCACAGCTCGGGCAGGATCGGGCCCAGCGCGTTGAGCGCCGAACCGGAAGCCTTACGAGTTGCGACACCCTTGGCGTCGGGCTCGTACGTCGGAAGAGCGTCGGCCCAACCGGCGGGGAACTCACCGGCGAACAAGCGGTCGAACAGTTCCTTGCGCTCGGACTCGCGCGACGCCCACGCGTCGAACTCGACCTGCCATGCCTTGCGCGCGTCGGCTCCGCGGGAGACGACCTCACGGGCGTGTGCCAATGCGTCGGCGTCGACGTCGAACGACTTGGCCGGATCGAAGCCGAGAGCTTCCTTGACCGCGGCAACTTCGTCGGCACCGAGAGCGGAGCCGTGAACGTCGCCGGTGTTCATCTTCTTCGGAGCCGGGAAACCGATGATCGTACGAAGAAGAATGATCGACGGGCGATCGACGACGGCCTTGGCCGCAGCGACTGCGTCGAGAATGCCGGAGACGTTCTCGCCACCCTCGACATGCTGAACGTGCCAGCCGTATGCCTCGTAGCGCTTGCCGACGTCTTCGCCGAGAGCGATCGCGGTGTCGTGCTCGATGGAGATCTTGTTGTCGTCGTAGAAGACGATGAGGTTGCCCAGTTCCTGGACACCCGCGAGCGACGACGCCTCGGACGTGACGCCTTCCTCGATGTCACCGTCGGACGCGATCACGTAGATGTGATGGTCGAACGGGGAAGAACCGACCGGGGTTTCCGGATCGAACAATCCACGCTCACGACGAGCAGCCATTGCCATGCCGACTGCGGACGCGAGGCCCTGGCCCAGCGGACCCGTCGTCATCTCGACGCCGTTCGTGTGACCGAACTCCGGGTGACCCGGCGTGAGGGCGCCCCACGTACGGAGAGCTTCGAGGTCTGCCAGCTCGAGGCCGTAACCCGAGAGGTAAAGCTGCGTGTACAGCGTCAGAGACGAGTGGCCGCAGGAGAGGATGAAGCGGTCGCGCCCGACCCATTCCGCATCCGACGGATCGTGACGCATGACACGCTGGAACAAGGTATATGCCAACGGCGCCAAGCTCATTGCGGTTCCGGGGTGGCCGTTGCCGACCTTCTGAACCGCATCGGCGGCGAGCACGCGGGCGGTATCGACAGCCTTCGTGTCCAGGTCGGTCCAGTCCGAGGGGTGGACTGGCTGTGTGAGGACGTGGATCTCGTCTGTGATCGACACTGGCAGATGTCTCCTGACATTGTGTACGTGGATTGCGAGGGAGAGGTGTCCCTCCGCTGCGTCACCCAGCCTAATGGTCCTGGCTGTCCGGGTCGATTCGGTTCCTCGATGGCCGCGGTCTACCATCGTCCGTAGTAGAAAATGCGATAGTCCAGAAAAGTGTCAGCAGTGTGTCGTGAAGAGATAGTGCGGTAACGCGTGGTGCAAGGAGAGAACGTGCGGACAGGGCAACAGCCGAGCGGACATGGCTTCGGCAGCCCCGGAGCAGCCCCGCGGGCGACCAATCAGAACACCGTTCTGGGTCGCGCAATGGGGAAGGTTCTGGCGTACATCGCGCTCACGAAGCCGCGAGTCATCGAATTGCTTCTGGTGGCAACAATTCCGGCGATGCTCATGGCAGATCGCGGAAACGTCGACCTGTGGCTGGTGCTGAGCACCTTGTTCGGTGGATGGATGGGCGCCGCGAGCGCGAACTCCCTCAACTGCGTCGTCGACGCGGATATCGACAAGGTCATGAAGCGCACCGCCAAGCGCCCACTGGCCCGTGAGGCCGTCCCGACGCGCAACGCTCTGGTCTTCGGACTGGTGCTCGGACTGGCGTCGTTCGTGTGGCTGTGGTGGCGCGCCAACCTTCTCGCCGGTGTCCTCGTTGTCATCACCATCGCGTTCTACGTGCTGATCTACACCATGGTGCTCAAGCGTCGTACGTGGCAGAACGTCGTCTGGGGCGGCGCAGCAGGCTGCATGCCCGTCTTGGTCGGTTGGGCCGCCGTCACCGGTTCACTCAGCTGGGAACCGTTTGTTCTGTTCCTGATCATCTTCTTCTGGACGCCGCCCCACACGTGGGCTCTCGCCATGCGTTACAAAGAGGACTACAAGGCTGCCGGCGTCCCGATGCTCCCGGTCATCGCGACCGAAGAGCACGTCACCAAGCAAATCTTGTTCTACAGCTGGGCAATGGTGGTCACCAGCCTGATCCTCGTTCCCGCAGCCGGTCTCGTCTACGCGATCGTTGCTCTGCTGGCCGGCGCCTGGTTCCTGCTCCTCGCGCACCAGCTGTACCGCGGAGTCCGCGGCGGCGCAGAGGTCAAGCCCCTCAAGCTCTTCTTGCAGTCCAACAACTACCTGTCCGTGCTGTTCGTGGGCCTGGCCATCGATTCGGTGCTGGGACTGCAGACGATCAGCGAAATGTTCAGCTGACCGCCTGCAGCCACGAACCTAGGGAATCAGCACTATCGATCCCGTAGTTGCCCGGCCTTCCAGATCACGATGAGCCTGGGCAGCATCTGCCAACGGATACTGCGCACCCACCAGAATCTTCAAGGTGCCCGCCGCGATGGCGTCGAAGACGTCGCCGGCCCGCCACCGCAGTTCCTCCGGCGTGCGAATGTAGTGCGCCAACGTCGGCCGGGTCAGGAACAGTGAACCCGAGCTGTTGAGCCGCTGCGGATCAACCGGCGGCACAGCGCCACTGGCGGCCCCGAACAATGCGACGGTCCCGCGGATTCGTACCGAGGCGAGGCTTGCATCGAAGGTCGTTGCACCCACTCCGTCGTAGGCCACAGCGACACCTTCACCGCCGGTCAGCTCACGTACCCGGGCCGCGATGTCGTCCTCGTACCGCAGGACCTCCGACGCACCGGCCTCTCGCGACAGTTGTTCTTTGGCATCCGACGACACCGTTGTGATGACCTTGGCGCCGAGACTCACTGCCATCTGCGTGAGGATCAATCCGACGCCGCCGGCACCTGCGTGCACGAGCACCGTGTCACCCGGCTGGATCGGATACGTGGACTTGCAGAGGTAATGCGCGGTCATGCCCTGTAGGAGCGCCGACGCGGCAACCGGGGCAGGGACACCATCGGGAACTTTTACTGCAACAGTGGAGGAAACAGCCACCTTTTCGGCATAGCTTGCGGTTGCTGCCGCCCACGCCACCCGCTCACCGACGGCAAATTCCGTTACCTCGGTGCCGATAGCCTCGACGATCCCGGTGCCTTCGTCGCCGGGGATGTAGGGGAGATCGCGTGCATACATGCCCATTCGGAAGTACGTGTCGATGAAGTTGATACCGATGGCTTCGGTGCGGACGAGTAGGTCGTGTGCACCGATCGTGGGTTCGGGTTGTTCGGACAGAGTGAGAACGTCTGGTCCGCCGGTCTCGGAAACATAGATGGCTCGCATCTTGTCTGTTCTACACCCGAGGTCGCGTCGACTCAGGTCATGCCTCATATTGGCCATGCCTCGTGTTGCGGACGAACTACCGACCAGTATTGTCGAGCTATGAGCACCGATACCGAGAAGTCGGACGCCACACCGTCCGCGACCGCGCCGGAACTTCCGAAGTCGACGGTCAAAGCGATCACCAAGTTCGTCGCCGAACACGGCGGCACCGCGAGTGCCGTCATTCAGCCCGTCGGTGTTGTCGGGGTGCGCATCACTCTCGTGGGTGCCGACGGCATTCTCGGTGATCAGGTGGTCAAGGATCTGGCCACGGCAAATGCCGTCGTAGCGTCCTTCGACAACGTCACCGTTGCCGAGTGGGAACGCGAACTGACGAGCATCGTCACGCCGGCCGAGGGCCACTTCAAGAAGATGGCCGGGTGGGTTGCCCACCAGACGCGCTTCCCGAAGGCCCGCAACGGAGCCTGAACAACTGATTGGGGCGAACCCCGGCACCTGGTGCCGGGACTTCGCCGCACTTCGTTTATCTAGTCGGTTTCATCAAGTCGGAAACTGGCAGCTTCGAGCGCAAGCCGCCGCACTTCGACAAGAGCTCGCTCGTAGATCACCGTCCCGATGAGCATGGTCTCGACGGCAGCGGTGCGATCCGGCATGGATCGAGCGTATTGAACTTCGGCTTCGGCAGTTCGCTCGACGAAGTCTGCGGAATTGTCGAAATCCGTTGCCGCTGCGGGGAAGCCGAACCGGCGCAGCGTCGCGATGAGTTCCGCGAGTCGGTACGGCGCCGGAGCGCCATCCTCGATTTTCCAATTCCTTGCCTCGAGCCACGCCTGTACCTCGTCGTACGCGGCGGCGATATCGGTGGACGCGTCATCGGTCGGAAGTTCGTCGAGTCCATGCATCACCGCCCCGAATGCGTCGTGCATCGGGGTTGTTTCGTCTTCCGTCGCGGTCAGCGCCGCTCGAACTTTTGCTATCGACAGGCCGCCGATATCGATCAGAGAACGAATCAGTCGCAGGCGCCTCACGTGGTCCTCGTTGTAGTCGGCCTGGTTGGTGGCTGATTGTTGACCGCTGGTGAGCAGGCCCTCGCGCAAGTAGTACTTGATCGAAGCGATTGATACTCCACTTCGGGCGCTGAGCTCCGAGATCCTCACAGTTTTGCCCTTGACTTCACGTTCGGATAGTAGCACTATCCATTATAGATAGTGTCACTATCTGCACCGAGGCAACATGACACTGCGATGGAAGGATTCGCATGAATCGACATCAAGTTCAGAACGGCCGATACACCGCGGACGTCGACGGCCAGTTTGTGGTTTTCATCATCGGCATGAGGTTCAACAAGCTCTGGAAGATCCACAAGTGGATCGGCGCGTTTGTTGCGATGCCTCGAATGCTTCGAGAACTGCAGCGATCGCCGGACAAAGGGATGCTCGGGGCACGAATGTCCTGGGGAGGGCGCACGATTACCGTGATCCAGTACTGGCGAAGCTTCGACGACCTCGAAGCGTTCGCGAAGAACCCGAACGATCCACATCTGCCGGCCTGGAGGGCATTCAACCGGCGCGTCGGTAAGGGCGGCGATGTGGGCGTCTATCACGAGACATACCGCGTCGGAAGCGGCCAGCACGAATCGGTCTACGTGAACATGCCCGTCATGGGGCTGGCCGAGGCCACTTCCTCCGTGCCGGTGGGGAAGCGGCGCGACACCGCGAGGGAGCGGATGCTCAGCTGACCGACAGGTTGTGTCAGGCCGGTACAGCAGTTGCAGCCGGAACGTCTTGTCTGACCTTTCCTGCCGCCCACACCGCGGCCGTTGCCGCTGTGCACAGACCTGCACCCGCGACATGCAGGATCACGAGAATCTGCGGTACATCGGTGAAGTACTGAACAACGCCGATCAATGCCTGAGCAACAATCAGCACCAGCAGAACATGCAGACGTTTCTTCACTGCGGCTGACGTTCCCACGGCATACAGACCGAAGGTCAGGCCGACGACCAACGCGAGATAGCCGACCAGCAGTTGTGAATGCAGATGGACCAAGGTGACGATCTCGATTTCGAGACGCGGAACCGTCCGGTCGAGGCTCTTGTCGCCGGCGTGTGGGCCGGCTCCCGTCACGAGGGTTCCCGCAACCAGAACACCGGCAAGCGCAACACCACTCAGCGCAGCGAGCCAGCGCAGCGGCTTCGGCATCACGATCAGTGTGGTCGCGTCATCGGGTTCGGCGATCTTCGCGTACATGACGGTTGCGATCCACACCATCAGCATCGACGCAACCAGGTGAATGGCAACCGTCCACCACAGCAACCCTGTGAGCACGGTAATTCCGCCGATAATCGCCTGGATGACAGTGCCGAGCGGAATCATCCACGCGTACACCAGAACCTCGCGGCGACGACGCGCCCGCGTCACTGCCAGGACAATCGCAGCCGCGACAATCACGACCACAAACGTCAGCAGCCGGTTTCCGAACTCCACCACCTGATGGATGATCGCGACCTCACCATGGCCGACCGGAACAAAACTGCCCGGGAAGCACTGCGGCCAGGTCGGGCAACCCAGCCCCGACGCAGTCACACGCACAACCGCACCTGTGACAGCAATACCGCCCTGGGTCAAGATCACGATGAACGCGATGATCTTCTGCGTCTTCAGCGAGGGGAGAGGCAGGCGATCCACCAAGCTCAAAAATCCGGCATACACACGATTCACCACGCCAACGATGGTAGTTCCCCAACAACTACAGCGTGTCGTTGGGTCAGCCCGCTCCGCGTCTGCCCCCTGTCGTCGGGGCAGCCCGCCCTAATGCAGAAGCCCTAATGCAGAAGACTGTCGGCACCCCTCACTACGATTCTCCGAGTGACGCATTACGACGAACTCGACATGTTCGGTGGCCTCGACGCCTCCACCCTCCCGCTCCGCCAGCAGCAGATTCTCGCCACGATTCGGGACTGGGTGACCACAAACGGATCCACGCCGAGCACCCGGCAAATCGGGGACGCGGTAGGTCTGCGGTCGACGTCGTCGGTATCCAAACACCTCAAGAGTCTCGAGGAAAAGGGATTCCTCCGCCGGGGGACGGCCATGGCTCGGCAACTGGACGTCCGGCCCTTCCTGGTCGGAATCAAGGGGGGTTCGTCGAATAACAGTGTCGAGGTGCCAGTGGTTGGCGATATCGCGGCCGGTGCACCGATTCTCGCGGAAGAACACACCGACGAGGTTCTGGAACTCCCGCGCGAACTCGTCGGCTCCGGAACTGTGTTCGGGCTTCGCGTGCGCGGCGAGTCGATGGTGGACGCCGCGATCTGTGACGGCGATGTTGTGGTGGTGCGCCGCCAGGACGAGGCCCATTCCGGCGAGATTGTCGCTGCGATGATCGACGGCGAGGCCACAGTGAAGGTACTGCGGCGCCGTAACGGCCACGTCTACCTCGAGCCTCGCAACTCGGCCTATCACGTCATGGACGGTGACCAGGCAACCATCTTGGGCAAAGTTGTGTCGGTGATGCGGCGGATTTAGAGGGGCTCAGTACGCGCGAATTCGCACAATTCCGGAGATCGTTCCCTGGAAGTACTCGCCGGACGCGGTAATGAGGGCCGACATCTGCAGCGTGTCGTGCACCACGGTGGCGGGCATCGTGGTGGACCCGATCTGGGTTCCGTCCTTCGAGTCGATGACGGCAAAGGAGTAACCGTCGAGTGGCGTCGTATCGGCTGAGCCGTCGCGCGTCACGGTGTAGATGTTGTCGTCAGCAGTGGACAGGTGTGGGACTGCAGAGCTTCGAATCGTGTTGTCCCACACGACATGGCAGCCGACCGGATCGATGTCGACGCGGGTCATTCCGCCGTTGAAGGGCGCGGTGGCGGGAACAGCGGGCCCGGCGCCTTCCGGTGTGGTCGGATACGGATAGCCATAGGTTCCGGCTACGTAGATGGAGTGGCCGATCGCAATGGGGGAGTTCTCACTGCCGCTCGGTGAGCCGTCCTTGCCGGCTGCGGTCAGGACGGGTTGGGAGCACACTTCGCTGCCGGTATCGGATCGATAGACCCGCACGCTGACGGTCGGGTGAGCATTGTCGACGATCGTGACAAAATCACTGCCCGTCGACGGCCCGAAGTACGTGGGTGTGGACCCCGTGCCCCAACTCAATTGGCCGGGGTTCCTCGCTGGGCCGCGGTCGTACGGCTGACGCCAATCGACGGCGATATCGTCGCCCTTGCGGCTCAGTTGGTACAGCGCATGAGTGGTGGCGACAGCCGTTCCCGAGGGCGAGGTGGAAATACTGTTCTGAACCTGTTCACCCTCGGGGAGGTCGATTGTGCGAGCGATCCGATCGGTGCCGACAACGCCGACGGTGCCGTGGCCGGTCGCGAACCAGACATTGCCGGTCCAGTCCGGTGCCAACCCGGTGACATTGTCGTCAGCTGCGACGGCGCCGGAGAGGTCGATCACGTCGGAGAGTTCCAGCCGCCAGGTTCCGTCGGGGTTTTGCGCATGCGCGATGCGAACCAGTTGACGATTGCCGTCGACGGCAACCAGACGGTTCTCGTGATCGAGGTACGCATAGACGCCCCCGAGCAGGCTGCCCTTCGCCAAGGGGAGCTGTGCGACGGATCGGCCGAACGGTGACGCGTCGGCCTTGGGATCGATGAGGTGAATCGTGGGGATCTGGCCGAGCATCGTAGTGCAGAGCGAGACGATCAGGCCGTCGGAACCTTGAAGAATCGTCGGGCACGCGGACATCAGGGGAAACGCGGTGACCTCGTGAGGTTCGATACCCGGCCCTGGGAGAGGAGTGACGTCGGACGAACCGGCGTCGCCGTGCATTGTTGCCGTACCGACCGGACCGAGGTAGGGATTGGCCGGTGCCAGCGGGCCCGCAGTCGGCAACGACGCGGTTGACGGAACGGCAGCCAGTAGCATCAGCGCACTGGTTGCGCCGGCTATCCGGAGTGCTGTCCGTGTGCGGCTCACGTGAATTTGAACCACCGTGCGGCGCAGGCTGCGCCGATCACAGCCCAGACGAGCAGCACGACGATTGAGAACCAGTCCATCGACGACGCGAGCGCGGAATCGAGGGCATGTGCCAAGGCGCCGGAAGGCACCAGGCGCACCAAGGTGTGCAGGGCGTCGGGGATGTCTTCGCTGATCAGTCCGACGCTGCCGATTCCGGCCATCACAAACCACAGGACATTGGCAAGTGCCAGAACGATTTCCGCGCGCAATGTGCCGCCGAGAAGTAGTCCGAGCGCGGTGAAGGTAACCGTTCCCAGAGCGATGACCACAGCGCCGATCGCCAGTTCCGTCGGCGTCGGGCGCCAACCCAGAGCCAGGGAGATCACGCCGAGTAGAACCGATTGCAATGCCACGACGATGATGACGGCCGCGCTCTTGCCGGCAATGATTCCCCACCGCGGAAGTGGTGTAGCGCCAAGACGTTTGAGGGCGCCGTATCGGCGGTCGAAGCCTACTGCGATCGCCTGTCCGGTGAACCCGGTGGACATCACAGCCACCATCATGACGCCGGGCAGTACTTTGCTGACCCGTGAATCACCCAGATCGCCCAGAGGCAGGAGGGACAGTCCGATCAGCAGCGTGATGGGAATCAACATCGTCAGCAGCAACTGCTCACCGTTGCGCAGCAACAACGTCAATTCGAGCTTGGTCTGCGCTGCCATCATCTTCGCCGCAGAGTTGGGGCGAGGATCGGGGGAGAATGTGCCGGGCTCGAAGCGATTGTCAGCCAACCGTCGGTCCCGGGCGCTGTTCGCCGAAGCATTGTTCTGGCTGTTCGACACGGCTTTGTTCACGACCTTGTTTCCCGTCATCCCCGCAGATCACGACCCGTCAATTCGAGGAAGACGTCTTCCAAACTACGTTGATCGACGCGAATGTCATTGATCAGGACATTTTGTTCGGCGCACCACGTTGCCACCGTTGCCACCGTTGCCGGTTCGATCGAGCCTTCGATCAAGTATGTCCCCGGATTGGCTTCGCTCACTCGGAATTCCCCGGCGAGGGACAGAGCAAGTGAATCGACACTCAGTCCGGACATCGTCGTCAACCGCAACTGACCCTCGGCGCCCTTGCTGGTGACTTCGGCGGGAGTGCCCGACGCGACGATGCGGCCGTGGTCGATGATGACCAGTTCGTCAGCCAGTGCTTCGGCCTCGTCCATGAGGTGTGTGGTGAGGAGAATGCTGACACCGTCGCGGCGCAATGCATCGATCAACTCCCACACGAGCAGGCGAGCCTGGGCGTCGAGGCCTGCGGTCGGTTCGTCGAGGAAGACCAGTTCCGGCCGGCTCACCAGTGCACACGCCAACGACAGGCGTTGTTGCTGGCCGCCGGACAGGCGTCGATACGGCGTTCGCCGTGCATCGGTCAAACCGAGCTTGGACAAAAGCCAGGTGGGATCGAGCGGATCAGCGGAGTACGAGGCAACGAGGTCGAGCATTTCGCCGGCTTTGGAACCGGGGTACGCGCCGCCGCCCTGGAGCATGACGCCGATCCGCGAACGAACCTCGCCGGAATCGGCGATCGGGTCCAGTCCGAGTACTCGGACCGTCCCGGAATCGGGGGTGACAAAACCCTCGCACATCTCGACCGTAGTGGTCTTACCAGCACCATTGGGGCCGAGAAGGGCAACGACCTGCGCGGTTTCAACGGTCAGATCGATACCGTCCACGGCCCGAACACCGTCAAACGATTTCACGACGCCTTCGATCCGCACGGCAGGCGTCGACGATCTTGTTGCACTCGAGGTCACGGAGAATCAGCGTAAGCCCCGGCAGAGTTGCCTTCGTCCACTGGTCTGGTTTTCGTGATCTCCGCTACTGGTTTCTCGCCACGCCAGGGCAGGGAATTCCGGGTGAGGTAGATCAACGCGAAAGCGGTGATGATCGTCGCGACGACCGCTTGGACGATCATGAACGGCAGGTATTCGGCACCGTTGGACATGAGCATGACGCTCACGATCGACGTGAACACCACGGCCGGGACGCGGAATATCGGAGCCGTTGCCCAAGCCGCGAGCGGGAGTATGGCCCAGAGCAGGTACCACGGTTGGACAACGGGGAAGAGCAATACGATCGCGCCGAGGGCGATTCCGAGCCCGCCGACGGGGTGGAGGCGTCCCATGTAGACGGAGACCATCATTCTGGCCGTGATCAGCACTGCAACCAGATATGCGATCGGGCGGGTGATGGTGAGAATTGCCGTTGTGTGGTCGCCGAGTCCGAGAAGTACTCCGGCCAATCCGGTGCCAACACCGAGCAGCGTGGGTATCGACATCCAGCTTCGCACGGCTGTCGCGGTGTTGAGCGTGTTGATCCACCCCATGCCCAAGCCGCTGGCGACGCTGATGAAGCCGATCACCACAACGGTCACGCCGGCGAGCAGTAGCGCTGCCGAGAAGAACGATTTCCAGGTTCCGCCCCACCGGCGGGCCAAGGCCACTCCGACAAAACCGAGTGCAAGCAGGGACGGAATCTTGACGGTCGCCGACAATGCGATCAGGCCGGAACCGGCTATCAACAGAGCAAGCGAGCGCCCTCGGATCGGGCCGGCACCTTCGACAGCGCGCAGCGCCACCTCGATTCCGGCGAGCATGAGACCGAGCATCAGGGCCTCGTTGTGAATTCCGGCAACCAGGTGGAACAGCAGCAGGGGATTGGCAGCGCCGAGCCACAGGGAGCTGACCGCGGAGACACCGCAGCGCTTCGCCAACCGGGGAAGTGCCCACACGATCAACGCAACACCGACCAGAACGAGCAGGCGATGAAGGAAGATTCCGGCAACGATGTTGTCGCCGGTCAGCGAGCTGATGCCACGTCCAAGCCACAGGAAGAAGGGCCCGTACGGGGCCGGGGTGTCACGCCAGATCGTCGGAACAGTTCTGGTGAGCACGTGATCGACACCGAGCGCGGCTTTGGGGCCGATGAGATAGGGATCGAGGCCGCGTGCCGCGATCTCACTCTGCGCCAGATACGAATACACATCGCGACTGAACATCGGCGGGGCGACGGTCAGCGGCAGAATCCACAGCAACAGCGTGCGGTCCAGTTGTGATCTGCTCATGCGCCGCGGCGCGCCGGCGCGAGTGCGCAGATCGCCGACGGCAAATCGGCCCATCATGAGCCACGCGAGGACAACCAGAACTGTTCCGGTCATCGTCATCGTCAGCGAGACTGTCGGCATTCGTCCGGGGAGACTCAGCACCCGTAGTCCGGCCGTCGGATTCTGGAGAACGGGCTGCGCGCCCGCACCGAGTGCGCCCACCGCCATCAACACGGTGCCCGTCGCGCCGAAACGCCTGATTCCGCGAAGCTGAGCGGTCTCCTTCTCGTTCAGGCCGGGGCGCTCGTCCTCGTCGCCGTGAAGCGTTGCCATCACGGATTGCCGGGGCTTGGATCCGAACGGCCGGACACCGAGGGTGGAGAGGACAAGTTGTTTCGGCTTGTCCAGCAGGATCGCGCGGGTCGACTGCGCGGTCGTCTTCTGCGTGGAGGTCTGCGGCACCCAGGAAGCCTAGCGGCTCGTACGGAAGGCTCGGACAACTGTGAACAATGCGGGCAGTCCGCCTATTCCCGAATGTAATGCAGGTTGCCCTTAGTAGACCTGCGAAAAGAATTCCGTCACACTTGTGTTGTGAAAAGAAATGCGACACGTACTCAACGCAAGGAAGATGCAGGTCAGTCAACTGCAGCTGCCTCGCAGAGTCCTGTCGTAATGCCGGTAGCGGTGGGCGTCGAAGGCCAGACTCGGGCAGCGGTGGTCAAACTTCTCCTCGAAGAAGGGCCCATTACAGCCTCCGAAATCGGCACGCGACTCGGTTTGAGTGCAGCCGGTGTCAGGCGTCACCTGGACGCGTTGATCGAGTCCGGTGAAGCCCGCGCAGCATCCGCGTCGTCGCTCCGTCAGCGTGGACGCGGGCGTCCGGCCAAACAATTTCAGATCACCGCCACTGGACGTGGGCGTCTCGGTCACGCGTACGACGATCTTGCCGGGGCGGCAATGCGCCAACTACGCGAAATCGGTGGAGACGCCGCTATCGCGGAGTTCGCCAAGCGGCGGGTCCAGTCAATCGTGGGCGATGTCGAACCGGCAGATCCCACCGACTTGGGCGCCGTGGCGGAAACGGCAGATGCCATCGCCGACGCTTTCAGCGCCGTCGGATTTGCCGCGTCGACCAGGCCAGTGGGCAACGGCGTACAGATCTGCCAACACCACTGCCCGGTTTCCCATGTGGCAGAGGAGTTTCCGGAACTGTGCGACGCGGAACAAGAAGCGTTCCGCCAACTGCTCGGCACACACGTTCAGCGTTTGGCCACCATCGCGAACGGTGACTGCGCGTGCACGACACACGTTCCCCTCGTATCGAACGGGAGTAAATGAAACCTCCCGATCCGTTAGTTCCCAAAGTTTTTCGCTAGTTCTTCACAGTCAGAATGCTCCTCGCGTCGAATTCAGCCCTCGTCGCGGCGGAGCAGCCGTCAAGAAACAAGACTCCGGAAGGAGCTCGCATGACCGTCACATCAGACCAGGCGAATACCACTGCAGCTGCAGGCACCGAGCCGCTCTCGCAGGAAGAGGCCATCGCTTCCCTCGGTCACTACGGCTACGGCTGGTCCGATTCCGACGTAGCCGGAGCCAGCGCACAGCGCGGACTCTCCGAGGCTGTCGTGCGGGATATTTCCGCGAAGAAGAGCGAGCCGGAGTGGATGCTCGACATCCGCCTCAAGGCTCTGCGCACCTTCGACAAGAAGCCGATGCCTAACTGGGGCAGCGACCTCGAAGGTATCCACTTCGACAACATCAAGTACTTCGTCCGGTCCAGCGAGAAGCAGGCCGAGTCGTGGGAAGACCTGCCCGAGGACATCAAGAACACGTACGACAAGCTCGGCATCCCCGAGGCGGAAAAGCAGCGCCTCGTTGCCGGTGTTGCCGCTCAGTACGAGTCCGAGGTCGTCTACCACTCGATCCGTGAGGATCTCGAGCAGCAGGGCGTCATCTTCCTCGACACCGATACCGGTCTCAAGACACATCCGGAGCTGTTCAAGGAGTACTTCGGATCGGTCATCCCGGCCGGCGACAACAAGTTCTCCGCACTGAACACCGCTGTGTGGTCCGGTGGCTCGTTCATCTACGTTCCGCCGGGAGTCCACGTGGACATCCCGCTGCAGGCGTACTTCCGCATCAACACCGAGAACATGGGTCAGTTCGAGCGCACCCTGATCATCGTCGACGAAAACGCCTCCGTGCACTACGTCGAAGGTTGCACCGCGCCGATCTACAAGTCCGATTCACTGCACTCGGCAGTTGTCGAGATCATCGTGAAGAAGGGCGGCCACTGCCGCTACACGACCATCCAGAACTGGTCCAACAACGTCTACAACCTGGTCACCAAGCGCACCAAGGTTGAAGCCGGCGGATCCATGGAGTGGATCGACGGCAACATCGGTTCCAAGGTCACCATGAAGTACCCGGCCGTATGGCTGATGGGCGAGTATGCCCGCGGTGAAGTTCTCTCCGTCGCATTCTCGGGCGAGGGACAGCACCAGGACACCGGTGCCAAGATGCTCCACCTGGCTCCGCACACGTCGTCCACCATCATCAGCAAGTCCGTCGCCCGTGGCGGTGGACGCGCGTCGTACCGCGGTCTGGTGCAGGTCAACAAGGGTGCCCATGGCTCCAAGTCGACCGTCAAGTGTGACGCTCTGCTCGTCGACCAGATCAGCCGCAGCGACACCTACCCGTACGTCGACATCCGCGAGGACGACGTCACGATGGGTCACGAGGCCACCGTGTCCAAGGTCAGCGACGATCAGCTGTTCTACCTCATGAGCCGCGGACTGACCGAGGACGAGGCCATGGCCACCATCGTCCGTGGATTCGTCGAGCCCATCGCGAAGGAACTCCCGATGGAGTACGCGCTCGAGCTCAACCGCCTTATCGAACTTCAGATGGAAGGGGCTGTGGGTTAGTGACCACGCCAGAGACCGGTGTCATCGGAGCAGTTGCCGGGGAAAACCCGAGTGCTCCCGTAAAGGGCGCAGCCACAGGCTCGCCCATCACGAACAAGGGTGAGCAGTTCTCCTCGTTCGACGTGAATGCATTCGAGGTTCCCGGCGGACGTGACGAGATCTGGCGGTTCACCCCGCTGCGTCGCCTGCGCGGATTGCACGACGGCAGTGCTGTTGCCAACGCGCAGATCACCGTCGACGTCGAGGCCGGTAGCGATGTCACCGTCGAGACTGTCGGTCGCGACGACGAGCGCCTCGGCAAGGCCGGCGTTCCCGCCGATCGTATTGCAGCGCAGGCATACTCGAGCTTCGAAGCTGCGACGGTCATCTCGGTTGGAGCCGAGGTCGAGGTCGAGAAGCCCGTCGTCGTCACGATGACAGGCGCCGGAGCGGACACAGTGGCCTACGGTCACACCCAGATTCGTCTGGCTCAGTTCGCGAAGGCAACCGTTGTTCTCGATCAGCGCGGCAGCGGAACCTTCGCGGAGAACGTCGAATTCGTTCTCGGCGACAGTGCGCACCTGACCGTCGTCGCAGTTCAGGATTGGGCCGAGGACGCCGTGCACGTCACGTCGCATCACGCTCGTCTCAGCCGCGACGCAGTTCTTCGCCACACGGCGATCAGCCTCGGCGGCGACCTCGTTCGTCTCTCGGCGACGGTGAAGTACGACGGACCAGGCGGCGACGCCGAACTGCTCGGTGTGTACTTCGCTGACGACGGACAGCACTTGGAACAGCGTCTGCTCGTGGATCACAGCCAGCCCAACTGCAAGTCCAACGTGGTCTACAAGGGCGCACTGCAGGGCGATCCGAATTCGAGCAAGCCTGATGCGCACACCGTGTGGATCGGCGACGTTCTGATTCGTGCGGCAGCCGAGGGAACCGACACCTTCGAACTCAACCGCAACCTGGTCCTCACCGATGGTGCACGCGCAGACTCGGTGCCGAACCTCGAGATCGAGACCGGCGAGATCGTCGGAGCCGGACACGCCAGCGCTACGGGACGTTTCGACGACGAGCAGTTGTTCTACCTGCGCGCCCGCGGCATCCCGGAGGATCAGGCACGTCGCCTGGTCGTACGTGGGTTCTTCCACGAGATCATCAACAAGATCGCTGTTCCCGAGGTGCGCGATCGCCTCGAAGCCGCAGTCGAAGCCGAACTCGCAGCAGTCGGCTCCTGACCGCCCTCATACTTCTCATCTTGAAGGAATTTCATGTCTACCAGTGAAAACACCAACTCGGTCCTCGAGGTTCGGGACCTGCACGTCGAGGTTGCCAACAGCGACGCCAACGCCGAGCCCATCCAGATCCTCAATGGCGTCGACCTGACGGTCCGCTCCGGCGAGACACACGCGATCATGGGCCCCAACGGCTCGGGCAAGTCGACGCTGTCGTACGCCATCGCGGGTCACCCCAAGTACCAGGTCACTTCCGGTTCCATCACCCTCAACGGTGAAGACGTCCTCGCGATGAGCGTCGACGAGCGCGCTCGCGCCGGCTTGTTCCTGGCGATGCAGTACCCCGTCGAGGTTCCCGGTGTCTCCATGTCCAACTTCCTGCGCACCGCCGCTACCGCAGTGCGCGGCGAGGCCCCCAAGCTTCGCCACTGGGTCAAGGAAGTCAAGGAAGCACTCAACGAGCTCGAGATCGATCCCGCGTTCATCGAGCGTTCCGTGAACGAAGGTTTCTCCGGTGGCGAGAAGAAGCGCCACGAGATCCTTCAGCTGGGCATGCTCAAGCCGAAGATCGCGATCCTCGACGAGACCGACTCCGGTCTCGACGTCGACGCGCTGCGCACTGTCTCCGAGGGCGTCAACCGCTACAAGGAGCGCGAGAACGGCGGCGTTCTGCTGATCACGCACTACACGCGCATCCTGCGCTACATCGCTCCCGACTTCGTGCACGTCTTTGTCGGCGGCCGCATCGTCGAGTCCGGTGGACCGGAATTGGCCGATGAGCTCGAGACCAACGGCTACGTTCGTTTCACAGCGGACGCTTCAGCAACCCAGGGAGCATAAGCGCGATGACCACCTCGGTGCGCGAGCTCGACGTCACCAGGATCCGGAAAGATTTCCCGATCCTGGGACGTACGGTGCGCGACGGAAAACCCTTGGTGTACTTGGATTCCGGTGCGACGTCGCAACGGCCACTCCAGGTGCTCGACGCCGAGCGGGAATTTCTCACCACGTGCAACGCAGCGGTTCACCGGGGTGCTCATCAGCTGGCCGAAGAGGCTACCGACGCCTACGAGGACGCGCGATCTCTGATCGCGGAGTTCGTCGGGGCGGACTCCGACGAACTCGTCTTCACCAAGAACGCCACCGAAGCTCTGAACCTGGTGACGTACGTTCTCGGTGACGACCGCTTCGATCGGCACGTCGGTCCTGGCGACGAGATCGTCATCACCGAACTCGAGCATCACGCCAATCTTGTTCCGTGGCAGGAACTTGCGCGGCGTACCGGCGCTACCCTGAAGTGGTACGCCGTCACGGACGACGGCCGGATCGACCTCGATTCGCTCGAATTGACCGATGCCGTCAAGGTTGTCGCCTTCACGCATCAGTCCAACGTGACAGGCGCGATCGCTCCCGTCGAGGAATTGGTTCGTCGGGCCCGCGCGGTCGGCGCCCTCGTGGTTCTCGATGCATGCCAGTCGGTTCCGCACATGGCAGTGGACTTCCATGCGCTCGATGTCGACTACGCAGCCTTCTCGGGACATAAGATGCTCGGCCCCACCGGCATCGGTGTTCTGTACGGCAAGGCTGCGTTGCTTGCCGCGATGCCTCCGTTCATCACGGGTGGATCGATGATCGAAACCGTCACGATGGAAGCCAGCACGTATGCGCCTGCGCCGCAGCGGTTCGAGGCAGGCACGCAGATGGTCTCGCAGGTAGTCGGTCTCGGTGCTGCAGTGCGCTACCTGAACGATTTCGGGATGGACGCCATTGCCGCACACGAGCATGCGCTGATCGAAGCCGCGCTCGAGAAGCTCTCGGCAATCGACGGCCTACGCATCGTGGGTCCGCAGACCGCCGAAAACCGCGGCGGCGCAATCTCGTTTGTCGTCGACGGCATCCATGCCCACGATCTCGGTCAGGTTCTCGACGACGAGGGTGTAGCCATCCGCGTCGGACACCACTGCGCTTGGCCATTGCACCGCCGCCTCGGGGTCGCGGCTACGGCCCGTGCGTCGTTTGCCCTGTACAACACCGCTGAGGAAATCGACGTGCTGGTTGCTGCGATCAAGCGTGCCCAGGAATTTTTTGGTGTCGCAGGGGAGTTGAACTGAATCATGCGTATGGAGCAGATGTATCAGGAAGTGATCCTCGATCACTACAAACATCCGCACGGCCGCGGCCTGCGTGAGCCGTTCGGCGCCGAGGTTCATCACGTCAACCCGACCTGTGGCGACGAAGTAACACTGCGCGTGCACATCGCGGACGACGACACCGTCGCTGACGTGTCGTACGACGGCCAGGGTTGCTCGATCAGCCAGGCGTCGACGTCGGTGCTCAACGATCTTGTCATCGGCATGAAGGTCACGGATGCGCTCGAGACCGTGGCCGCTTTCAACGAGATGGTCAGCAGTCGCGGCAAGATCGAGGGCGACGAAGACGTTCTCGGTGACGGCATTGCCTTTGTGGGAGTTTCGAAGTACCCGGCACGCGTGAAGTGCGCGTTGCTCGGATGGATGGCGTTCAAGGATGCAGTTGTCCAGATTGTTGACGGCGGTACCGTTTCTGCCACCACAGGCGGCGGTGCCGTGAACGCTCGAGGCAACAGCAGTGATTTGGTCGACACGACTAGAGGACAGGGATAATGACCGAGACACAAGCAACACAGGAGTCCGAGGCCACCGCTCCGGTGAACCCCAATCCCGATTCCACTGCGGAATTCGGTGGCGCGCAGGGTTCCGGAACATTGCCCGCACCGGAACGACTCGACGAACTCGAAGAAGCCATGCGCGACGTCGTCGACCCTGAATTGGGAATCAATGTCGTAGACCTCGGTCTTGTGTACGGGATCTTCGAGGACGACGGCGTTGTCACGATCGACATGACGCTGACGTCGGCGGCGTGCCCGCTGACCGATGTGATCGAGGATCAGGCTCGCGGCGCGTTGGTTCGCAGCGATCTGTGTACCGACATGAAGATCAACTGGGTGTGGCTGCCGCCGTGGGGCCCGGACAAGATCACCGAAGACGGACGCGAACAGCTTCGAGCTTTGGGTTTCACCGTCTGAATCACTGAGACTTTTTCCCGTCCAACGCCGGTACCTGATCAAGGTGCCGGCGTTAGGCGTTATGTCCGGTAACGGAGTTATATGTTCGCGCGATAGTTACCAGCGAAGGCATTTTGCCGTTTTCGTACCGAACGTCCCAAGGGAGATCCGCGTGAAAGGCAGCTCCGATAGACACCGTGCTCTCGGAACCTCGCGCGATCGTCGGTCATCTCGTCAGGGTCAACTCACCGTGCTTTCGCCGCAGCAGCAGGAACTTCTCGAGGCGCAGCATTCTCGACCCGACGTGCCACTGACTGTCAGCCACTACGTGGACATCGTGGGAAAACTGGACGTCGACACCCTGAACGCTGCAAGTTCACTCGCAAGCCGTGAATTCGGATGCCGATCACTGCTGCGGACGCAAGATGTTGTCATGAGTCACGGTGGCAACCGGGGCGCGCATTCGTTCGACGTTGTCGACCTTCGGTCAGAGCCCGATCCGCGCACAGCGGCCCGAAACTGGATGCAGCGCGAATCTGCTCGTTCGATGGACCCGTCGACCGATCAACTCACACGGTGGGCCGTTCTGGTCGTCGGCGACGAGCACTGGTTCTGGTATGCCCGAGTGCATCGAATCGCTCTCGATGTTGCGGGCGGGCGGTCGATGATGATTCGGGCGGCGGAGATCTACACCGATGCCGTGCGGAACAGGGTTCAGGATTCGCCACATTCGCCTCGCACGGCGGTCGACACCGAGGTCGGCTACCGTGTGTCGAAACGCTGGATCCAGGATCAGAAGTATTGGGACGCAACGCTTGCCGGCGCACCGACCCGAACGTCGCTGGCGGCTGAAACCGCGACGGTTGTGGCGTTGCCCCGCGTCCGAAGCGGAACTGTGCCGCGACATGTCATCAACTCTCTCGAAGGCATCGCCGAAGCGGAGAGCGTGAGCCTGTCCACGGTGCTCATCGCGACGTTTGCCTTGTATCTCGGCCGCACGACGGGTTCTGGCGATGTAGTTCTTCGAATTCCGACGCCGGCGCCGACGTCGTCGACTGCGCGGGTGGCCGGTGCAAGCGCGTCGAATATCGTGCCGTTGCGCGTCATGCTCGATCCGCACTGCCGAGTGGGTGAATTGGTGCGGGCAGTCAAGGTCGAATTGGTGGGTGCGATTCGCCATCGCCGCTACCGCGACCAGCAACCGCATCGCGCACCGGTTCTGGCGTTGAATCTGTTTCCAACTGGAATCACTCTGGGTGACGCGCGGGGTGTGCTGCATCTCGAGTCAGCGGGCCCCGTCGAAGATCTGGAGGTCGCGCTCTACTCGCACTCCGAAACGAGCGGCATTCAGGTCGATTTTGCAGCGCATCCTGATTTGTATTCCGAGGAAATCCTCACCGAGCACCATCGCAGTTTTTGTGAACTACTCGCATTGATCGGTTCCAGTGACGCGGCGACCCTCGTGGCGGATGTCGATCCGCGGGCTGACAAGAGTCGGGATTCAGTCGGGTTGCAGGCCCGTAACTTGGAGTATTGGCGTGCGGCGCTGTCGACACCCGCGCCGAGCTTGGGATTGCTTCCTGCGCTCGCGGGTGAGCGTTCCTCTGCGCCGGTCGTCATTTCCCCACAGCTGTATCGAGGGCTCGAATCGCTGGCAGCATCGATGTGCACCAGCATGTTCGTGTTGTATCACGCGGCCGTCGCGGGATTGCTGCGTCGGCGAGGTTCAGCCTCGGAGGTCTCGATCGGGGTCCCGCTCCGAGGGTATGGTGCGCCGCACCCGGACAACTTTGCCTCGATGTACGCCCATCACGTCGTACTTCGTTTGACCATCGACACCGCGGAGAGTTTGACCCGGTTGATCGAGCGGACCGATGATGCTGTTGTCGATGCGCTGATCCACGCGGATATCCGGTTGTCCTCGGTGGCGGCTGCGCTGGGCGAGCGTCGTTCACTCGACTACGGGCCGCTGTTCAGGACACTGGTATTTGCGCAAACACCGATGGACACCCATCCACGGTTCCGGGCCGTGATGGGCGGGGCGCCAGTCGGATTCGAACTTGCCGACATGCCGGAACTGTTCATCTCGCTGCCGAGTCAGACGGATAGTTCCCGAGCTGTCGGCTACGTGAACTGCATTGCTCCGCCGAAAGAGACCCGTGATCTTGCATTCCGGTTTCAGCGGATACTTCGCGCCATGGCCGACGATTCTCGCCTGACACTCGAGGCAGTGGATCTGACGTACAAGAACCTGTGACGTTTGGTGTCTCATGGTGAGGTATCTGACCCGCCAGTTTGTTTACCGTGGGACTTTTCGCCATTATATGCAGGACGATAGTCCTGCTTTGCCGCATTTGTGATCCGCTCTCGTATATCTGTGTGGTAACGCCGCGGCGGATTGTCACGATGAGATCTCAAGTGGGCAATTTGTCAGCTTTTGGCATTTGCTCCTTTCTTGGCTCGGCTTGTTGACTGGTGCGTTTTTGCTCGTGTGTCACGACTACTTCGTTCAAGGAGATCCGTGTGGAAGGTAGCCCCAATCGAGGAAGAATTTCCGATACTTTCCCGCTGTCCCCTTCACAACTTTCCTTACTCGTCGCGCAACAGCTGAGGCCCGAAATTCCGGTCACCATTGCGCAGTACGTCGATGTGGACGGACCGCTGGACATTGCAGAGCTGACCGCGGCGAGTAAGCAAACGGGACGTGAGATCGGATCGGGGTACCTCCGATTGGTCGAGGTGGACGGCACGCCTCGGCAGTGGCTCGACGTGAACATGGATGACCAGCTGGACGTGGTGGACCTGCGCGCAGAGCCCGATCCTGAAGCAGCAGCGCAGGATTGGATGCACCGCGAACACACCACCCCGATGGATCCCTTCGTCGATCGTCTGGTGCGGATGGCAGTTCTCGTGCTTGGGGAGGACCGTTACTACTGGTACAGCCGCATTCACCACGTCGCTCTCGACGGGTTCGGCGCGATGTCGATGATGAATCGCACAGCCGAGATCTACACCGCATCCGTTCGGAACGAACCGGTTCCCGAGCAGGAAACAGCGTCGCTCCCCGCTCTGGTCCAATCCGAATCCGACTACCTGGGTTCGACGCGTTGGAACCGCGATCGCGAGTACTGGAACACGAAGATGGCTGATCAGCCGTCCGGGACGTCACTGGCACGCAATACGGCACCAGCGCAGTCGTGGGCCCGGATCCGATCGGCGACTGTGCCTGCGGCGCTGCGAAACACAGTCGCAGACGTCGCGGACGCTCATGACGTGACCACCGCGTCAGTAGTGATCGGAGCCTTGGCCGCGTTCCTGGCTCGCACGATCGGCACCCGAGACGTGGTCCTGAGTATGCCCGTGTCCGGACGCACGACAAAGGCTGCCAGACGGTCGGGCGGAATGATGTCGAACGTTGTACCGCTGCGGGCGACGATCGACCCGAACCACTGCGTCGGTGACGTGCTCCGCGAGGTGAAACTGGAACTCACCGGCGCATTGCGGCATCAGAAGTATCGGCACGAGGATCTGCGACGAGATCTCAATGCGGGTACTGGAGCCATTGCCGATGGTCGAGGATTTCATGGACCACTGATCAATCTGATGCTGTTTCATTCCGGCATTACTCTTGGCGCCGCCACCGGTGAACTCCGGGTGATCTCGACGGGGCCGGTGGAGGATCTATCGGTCAACGTTTACCAGCCGTCCACCGCCGACATCCAGATAGATTTTGCGGCCAACCCGGATCTTTATACCGACGAGACCCTCACTGCCCACCATCGTGGGTTCCTCGATTTCCTCGAATTGTTCTGCGCCGCTGGTCCTGATACCCGATTGTCGGATATAGATTTTCACGGGGCGCGGAACTGGGTCGACAATGTTCGCCATTCGCAAAATATCGAATACTGGGCGCGGAAGCTCTCGACACCTGCAGAAGAATTGGGACTACCGGTGTCGGCGGACGGGATTCGCTCTCAGGCGCCCGTCGTCATCGAATCCGAGGTGTTCCGGTGTCTCGAGTCGATGGCCGCAGCGACGGATACGAGTGTGTTCGTGTTGCTGCAGGCCGCGATGGTTGGCCTCCTACGACGCCACGGTTCCGCTGAAGAAGTGTCAATCGGCGTATCGGTGCGCGGTTACGGTGCGCCGAGTCCCGACGATTTTGTATCGATGTTCGCTAATCAATTGGTCCTGAGAACCGAAGTGTCGACCTCCGCGACGCTCGCGGAATTGGTCGAACTCGTGGACGGTGTCATCGTCGAAGCCTTCGATCGTGCGGACACCCTGCTGACATCGGTCACGGCAGCCCTCGGGGACGGTCGCACGGTGGAGACCGGACCGTTGTTCCGGGCGATGCTCTGCTTCGACGAAGCACTCGACGCACACCCCAGGTTTCCCGGACTGATAGTAGGGGTGCCCATCGGGTCCGACATCGCGACCGACCCGGACCTTGTTGTCTCGCTGACAGTCCCGGCGGGCGGTCCCGCCAATGCAGACCGGACGATCACCGGGGTTGTGGACTGGCTCGGTTCGAAGCGAGCCGCCGAGGATCTCGCAGGCCGCTTCAACCGCATCCTGACCGCTTTGGTGACGACGCCTCGTTTGGCCTTGGGGGCCGTTGCGCTACTTCGAGCAGACGAGCGAGGTGCGCTCCTACCGGCGGTATCGGCGCCGATACCGGTGTGCACGCTGACCGACATTCTGGCAGGTCGAATCCGGGACCTGCCACACGCTGTTGCCGTCGTGTGCGGCACCGAGCGGATGTCGTATCGAACGCTGGACGAGCGATCGAACCGGCTGGCCCGCAAGCTGATCCAGGAGGGCGTGCGCTCCGAATCGCTTGTCGGCATCATGCTGACGAAGTCGCTCGACATGATCGTCGCCGTAGTTGCCGTATTGAAGGCCGGCGGTGCTTATCTCCCACTCGATCGTGCCCACCCGGCTGATCGGGTGAGTTTTGTGATCGACGACGCGAAGCCGGTGTGCATCATTTCCGACTTCGAGATTCCTGACGCGGTCGTGGTCGGCGTCGAATCCGCCGAATTCTCCGCGGGCGCTCTGGGCGAACTCTCGGGTTTTCACAGCGCCGACAACCTGGCCTACGTCATTTACACGTCGGGCTCGACCGGGAGGCCGAAAGGCGTCCCGGTCACGCACGCAGCGGTGATGCGACTGTTCGAGAACACACGCCGTGATTTCGGGTTCGACCACACGGATGTGTGGACGATGTTCCACTCGTTTGCCTTCGACTTCTCGGTGTGGGAATTGTGGGGAGCGCTGCTGAACGGCGGAACGCTGGTACTTGTCGACCACGACCTTTCGCGTGATCCCGATGCCTTCCGCGCCCTTGTCGCCGAAGAAGGCGTCACGGTGCTCAATCAGACACCCTCGGCGTTTCACCTGTACATCGAGGCGGACTCGCGTGCAGTGTCTCCGACCGCGCTCCGGTACGTGATCTTCGGCGGTGAAGCACTGGACCTGCGTCGCCTCGGACGCTGGTACGACAATCACAATGACGCGGCTCCGACTCTGGTCAACATGTACGGGATCACCGAAACGACGGTGCACGTCACTCGTTTCGAACTGGGCAGTGCACACGCGCGCTCGGCGGCCGGCAGCCAGATCGGTGACGCCATCGACGGACTTCGGGTCTACCTGCTCGACGACCACCTCTCACCTGTACCCGTAGGTGTCGCGGGGGAGATCTACGTAGCCGGCGGCCAGCTCGCTCGCGGTTACCTCGGGCGTCCGGACCTGACGGCGTGCAGGTTTGTGGCCGACCCGTTCAACGCCGGCGGAGGGCGGCTGTACCGATCCGGAGACCGGGCTCACTGGGTTGAACCCGGCCGGCTCGAGTACCTCGGCCGCGGTGACGCCCAAGTCAAGATTCGTGGCTTCCGGATCGAACTCGGTGAGATCGACGCCGTAATCCTCGGTGCTCCTGGAGTGAACGACGCCGTGACGGTGGTGGCACCCACACCGGCTGGTGACGTTCTGGTCACCTATGTGACCACCGCCGAAACCGTCGCCGCCCCGGCGCTCCGAGCCCATGCAGCCGGAATGCTCCCGACGTACATGATTCCCGACGCGTTCATGGTGATCGACGCAATTCCCTTGACCACCAACGGAAAACTCGATCGACGCAGCCTGCCGTCGCCGATCCTGGGGTCCCAGGCGGCGTTCCGGTCACCGACTACCGCGACCGAAATTGCCGTTGCCGCTGTTCTTGCCGACATTCTTGGCAGCGGCCCGCTCGGGCTCGACGACAATTTCTTCCATCTCGGCGGAAACTCATTGGCCGCGACGACGGTGGTTGCCCGGGTTGCCGAGGCAACGGGCGTGCGCATAGCGTTGCGGGCGCTGTTCGACCACCCGACCGTGTCCGGAATTGCCGCGAGCGTCGCACACGCAACTCAGACGCCAGACGGTGGTGCCCTGCGGGTTGAACAACGCCCGGAGACGCTACCGCTCGCGCCCGCACAGCAGCGACTGTGGTTCCTGGGGCGAGTGGCGCCGAAGTCGGGTGCGTACAACATTCCGTTTGCGATATCGCTGCGGGGCAACGTCGACACCGCTGCGCTGCAGCAGGCTCTTCTCGACGTCGTGACTCGGCACGAATCGCTGCGCACCGTGTTTCCACAACGCGGCGACCAGGCAGTTCAGGAAATCCTCGATCCCGGTGACAGCTTCGAGGCGCTGGAATCCATCGACGTCGAACCACGCTTGCTCGATACCCGGATCTTCGAATTTGCTTCGGCCGGTTTTGATCTGGTGCGTGAATCGTCGGCGCGGTTCCTGCTGATCCAGGTTTCCGGTACCGACGAATATGTCCTGGTGGTTGTCCTGCATCACATGGTGTCGGACGGTTGGTCGCTTGCTCCGCTTGCCGCCGATCTCACCGGCGCCTACGCATCCAGAGTTGCCGGCAACGCTCCGGTGTGGGATCCGCTTGCCGTCCAGTACGCCGATTACGCCCTGTGGCATCGTCGGCACCTTGGCGAAGTCGACGACCCGAATTCGCTTGCATCCGAACAGATTGTGTTCTGGACTCACCAACTCGCAGACGCGCCCGAACAACTTGATCTGCCGATCGATCGTCCTCGCCCGATCGAGCCGTCGCTGCGCGGTTCGCACGTGGATTTCAGGATCGATGCGTCCGCTCACCAGAAGCTGGCGACGCTCGCCGCAGGCCACGGAGCCACGCCATTCATCGCTCTGCACGCCTGTTTTGCGTTGCTCCTGGCCAAATACAGCGGTACGGACGACATCGTCGTCGGAACGCCGGTCGCGGGCCGAGGGGACAGATCTCTGGATCCGATTGTCGGCATGTTCGTCAACACACTCGCTTTGCGGACTGTCATAGATCGCGCCATGACGTTCCACGAGTACCTCGAGCAGGTCAGAAGCATCGACCTCGACGCTTTTGACAATGCCGACGTGCCGTTCGACGTTGTGGTGGACGCACTCGAACTCGATCGCTCGTCATCGCACAATCCGGTGTTCCAGGTGGCAATCACCTCGCGGATCGCGACCACCCAGACGGGCGAAATCGCCGGGATCTCGATGACGGCCCGCGCGGTCGACACCGGCCTCACCAAGTTCGACCTCGAATTGACGATCGCCGAACGGCACGAAGCCGCGGGCGAGGGGATCGCGAGACCAGACGGAATCGACGCCACACTCACCTTTTCCGCCGACCTGTTCGACGCGTCGACAATCGAAGCGATGGCCGAGAACTTCGTGACGCTCGTGGAGTCCGCAGTTCTGGACCCGACAACTCGAATCGGTGATCTTCACACGCTCAGTGCCGGTGACAGTGCCGTCGTACTGCCACGACGCGGTCAGATAGGGCTGCCCGATGCCACGTTGGCGCAGATTCTCGGCGTAACGGCGAAGGCGTATCCGGATCGGATTGCCGTCGACGACGGTGAGCGCGCACTGTCGTATCGCGAGCTCGACAGTGAATCCAATCGGATCGCTCGATATCTCATGGACCTGGGCGTCTGCGGCGAGGTACCGGTAGCGCTGGCAGTTGCGCGGTCGGTCGACTCGGTTCTTGCAGTGTGGGCAGTCGCCAAATCCGGTGGAGTCTTCGTTCCCGTCGACCCGCGGTACCCGGAAGATCGCGTCGCGCACATGCTCGAGGATTCCGGAGTGCGGATCGGCATCAGATCAGTCGCGGCCGCAGCAGGTGGCAGCGTTGCCGCGTGGATCGACTTCCGAGACCCGGACACCGCGGCAGAGGTCGCGGCGTACCCGGACTCACCGATCGGCCACGACGAGCACTCCACACCGACCACACCAGCGTCGGCGGCGTACATCATCTACACGTCCGGATCGACCGGCGTGCCGAAAGGCACCGTCGTCACGCACTCCGGATTGGCCAATCTTGCGCGGGAACAGCAGGATCGATATCGGATCACCGAGCATTCGCGGACGCTGCATTTTGCGTCACCGAGCTTCGACGGTGCCGTACTCGAACTTCTGCTCGCAGGGTCCACCGGCGCGACGATGGTGATCGCGCCGGCCGACATCTACGGCGGCGCCGCGCTCGGGAAGTTCCTTCGAACCAGTGCGGTGACACACGCCTTCATCACACCCGCAGCACTCGCGACGGTGGACCCCACCGGTGTCTGCGACCTCGAATGCGTTGTTGTCGGCGGCGACGTCTGCACTCCGGAACTCGTCGAGAGTTGGGGCCGGGGACGCCGATTACACAACGGGTACGGGCCTACCGAAACCACGGTGATGGTGGCGATCAGCGACCCGATCGACCCCGGTCAATCGATCACCATCGGCGGACCCATCCGCGGTGTCGACGCCGTCGTCCTGGACTCGCGGCTGCAACCGGTGCCGGTCGGCGGCGTCGGCGAGCTGTACATCGGTGGACCGGGGCTGGCTCGCGGATACCATCGCCGCGCCGGATTGACATCGGATCGATTTGTCGCACATCCATATTCGTCCGGCGGCGCACGCATGTACAGAACCGGCGACCTCGTTCGCTGGACCAAGGACCTCACACTTCGCTACGTGGGGCGCAGCGACCATCAACTCAAGATCCGCGGATTCCGCATCGAACTCGGCGAGATCGACGCCGCGTTGATGGAATCTCCGCTTGTACAGTTCGCGACAACCATCGCCGTCGAATCCTCCGTGGGGACGACTCTGGCGTCGTACGTGCTGTTCAGTGGCGAAAACAGCGGTACTGATGCTCTGTTCGGGTTGCTCGGGGAAACCTTGCCCCGCTACATGATTCCGTCGTCCATCACCCCCATCGACGCCATACCGCTGACGCCGGTAGGAAAGCTGGACCGCCGGGCGCTACCCGCGCCGGTCGCGCGTGAAATCCTCGGTGCCGGTCGCGCCCCGGAGCCGGGTCTGGAGCAGGCAGTAGCGGATGTCTTTGCAGCGCTTCTGGATGTGACCGGGGTGCAAGCAAGCGACAGTTTCTTCGATCTCGGTGGCAACTCGCTGATTGCCACGCAGGTCACCGCACGATTGACCGCCGCGACGGGCATCGCGGTGGAAGTGCGTTCGATCTTCGAGAACCCCACCGTCGAAGGTCTGGCACTGCGTCTGGCTTCGTGCGCCACGGCCTCGGACGATCGCCCGGCTCTCACGGCCGGTGTCCGCCCTGATCGGGTACCACTCTCGGCAGCGCAACAGCGCCTGTGGTTTGTCAACCGGTTCGATCCGGCGTCGTCCGCGTACAACATTCCGTTCTCGATCCGGATTTCCGGAGACGTGTCGGTCGAGGCGCTCGAAGCGGCATTGGCCGACGTCATCGCACGTCACGAAGCACTTCGAACCGTCTATGTCGACGACGCCGACGGTCCCGTTCAGATCGTTCGCTCATGGGCCGACGTGAATTTTGCGGTGGAGCAACGCGCCGACGACGCCGACACCGCGGCGGACGAGTTCACGGGTCGAGGCTTCGACCTTAGTGCGGACCTTCCGCTGCGGGCGCTGCTGGTAAGCGAAGGCCCGGACGTGCATCGTCTGGTGGTGGTTATCCACCACATTGCCTGTGACGGTTGGTCGTTGACCCCGTTTGCTGCGGATTTCATTGCGGCGTATTCGGCTCGCGCTGTGGGAGACTCACCGATTCTCATGCCGCTGGACGTGCAGTACGCCGATTACGCGCTGTGGCAGTACACGATTCTCGGCGATGCACACGATCCGGAAAGCTTGGTTTCTCGTGAGCTGAAATTCTGGACGGCGGCAATGGCAGGCGCGCCGGACGAATTGCTCCTGCCCAGGGATCGTCCACGAGGATCCGAGTCCACCACCGCGGTCGGTTCCGTCCCGATAGTTCTCGACGCCGATACGGGCGGGCGCATCGGCGATCTGGCCCGTGACTGTGGAACAACGCAGTTCATGGTCCTGCACGCGATGCTTGCCGTTGTTCTTGCACGTCTAGGCGCGACCGACGACGTGGTGATCGGAACTCCGGTTGCCGGCCGTGGGCGCCCCGAACTCGATGCGCTGATCGGAATGTTCGTCAACTCGTTGCCGCTGCGCACAGCGGTTGATCACCGGGCGTCGTTCACCGACCTGCTCGACGCTGTACGCGAGGGCGACCTCGCAGCATTCGAACACGCCGATCTACCCTTCGACGTGTTGGTGGACGCACTTGATCTCGACCGGTCGACGCCGCGTCATCCGGTGTTCCAGGTCATGCTGTCCTACCATCAGAATCTTGGGTCTCCGCAGGTGAGCGTGCATGGCGTCCATTTGCATGCGGAGCCACTCGAACCTGCGGTCGCGAAATTCGATCTCGAACTGACGCTCGTGGCGGGTGATTCCGAGAACCCGGAGATCACCGGCTCCCTTCGTTTCGCGCACGCCTTGTTCGACGAGGACACGGCAGCTCGGATTGCCGCACGGTTCGAGTCGGTAGCGCTGGCCGTAATCGCCGATCCGAGTACCACGATCGCTGATATCGAACTGCTCACAGCAGACGAGCGCGCGTCGCTGATGCCGGTTCGCGGACCGGCGTGGGTCGGTTCGCGCACCTTGGCGGACATCTTCACTCAGTCTGCAACGGAGGCCGGAAATTCGGTTGCGCTCCGATCGGGCAATGTGACCGTGCGCTACCGCGAACTGTATTCCCGAGCGTCAGCGGTGGCGCATCGGTTGACCACGGAGGGAATCGGCGCCGAAGACATTGTGGCGATAGCGATTCCGCGTTCCGTGGACTCGATTGTCGCGCTGTGGGCTGTGGCATTGACCGGTGCGGCCTTCGTGCCCGTCGATCCGCGATATCCGGCTGATCGAATCCTGCACATGCTCACCGATTCCGGGGCGTCACGCGGATTGACGACAACATCTGTGTGTGGGTCGCTTCCACGATCTGTGCCGTGGTTGACAATGGATGAGATTGCCGCTTATTCGCGCGAACTGGTGGTTCCGGCAGCACCTATCCGAGCCGACAACCTCGCGTACATCATCTACACGTCGGGCTCGACGGGTAAACCCAAGGGCGTCAGCGTTACTCATCGCGGTCTGAGTGCGCTGGCCGAAGAACAATCGCAGCGATACGGCATCTCCGCATCCTCACGGACCTTGCATTTTTCGTCACCGAGCTTCGACGCCTCCGTCCTCGAACTACTGCTCGCCGTCGATACCGGCGCCACGATGGTGATTGCCTCACCCGATGTGTACGGCGGCCAGGATCTGGCTGAGCTCATCGCCGGTGAAGGCGTCACGCACGCCTTCATCACACCGGCAGCGCTTGCCTCGGTCGATCCCACCGGACTTGACGTGCTCCAATCGATCGTTGTCGGCGGCGAAGCGTGCCCGCCCGAACTGGTGCAGCGATGGGCGCCGGGGCGCCGGTTGTTCAACGGCTACGGACCCACCGAAACCACGGTCATGGTGTGCATCAGTGACGCGTTGGCAGTGGGGGAGCCGGTCACTATCGGCGGACCGGTCCGCGGAGTGTCGGCTGTTGTTCTCGACGGATCCGGAAATCCGGTGCCCGTCGGTGTGACGGGGGAGCTCTACATCGCTGGTCTCGGACTGGCCCGCGGATACCACGGTCAGCCTGCGCTGACCGCATCGCGATTTGTGGCGGCGCCGTTCGGTCCCAGTGGATCTCGTATGTACCGGACCGGTGACCTGGTGCGATGGACTACCAGTGGAACGATCGACTACGTCGGACGGTCCGATCATCAGGTGAAGGTTCGCGGATTCCGCATCGAACTCGGCGAAATCGATTCGGTTCTCAGCAGCCACCCCGGCGTCGAATTTGCCGTGACCGTCGGTGTGGACGGGCCGGGCGGCGAGACGATTTTGGCGTCGTACGTGGTGCTGTCCACGGAAACAGTTGCGGCGGAAGAACTTCTGAGCCACGCGCGCCGGTCCCTGCCGGCGTTCATGGTGCCCTCGGCGATCACTCCGATCGGCCGCGTTCCGCTCACCCCCGTCGGAAAGCTGGACCGCGCCGCACTACCGGCACCGGTACTGGGCATGATCGAGCGAACGGTGGCGCCTCTGGTCACCGCCACCGAACTGGTGGTCGCCGACGCGTTCGGAGAACTGCTGGGTACCGAGGACCTTGGCGGCCTGGACAATTTCTTCGATCTCGGCGGCAACTCACTGCTCGCGACCAGGCTGGTTGCGCGTCTCGGTGAATCACTGGGCCGCCACGTTCCGGTCCGCGTGCTGTTCGAACACCCCTACGTCCGAGACCTGGCAGCTGCACTGGATTCAACGGCATCGGTCCAGGCACTGCCGCCGATCACTGTCAGCGAGCGACCCGAGCGAATTCCACTGTCGTACGCGCAATCACGCATCTGGTTCCTCAACCAACTTGATCCGGCTTCACCCGCGTACAACGTTCCGGCGGCAATCTCACTCGACGGCAGCCTCGACGTGCCAGCTCTCGAATCTGCGGTGTTGGACGTGATCGAGCGTCACGAGATCTTGCGAACGGTCTTCCCCGACTCCGGTACCGGGCCGCATCAGGTGGTGCAGCGCAACGTCACCGCGGTGGAATTCGAGACGGAGGGCGCCCGTGGGTGGGTGTCGATTGCCGCCGAATTTGCTGCTCGCGGGTTCGATGTCACCTCCGAAGCACCCATCCGCGCACTACTGATGGAGACCGCCCCGGATCGTCATACTCTTGTCATCGTCGTGCACCACATCGCCGCTGACGGTTGGTCCGTCGCGCCTTTGATGAGGGACGTGCTCACCGCCTACATTGCGCGATGCTCCGGACAGGCTCCGCACTTCACACCCCTTGACGTGCACTACGCAGACTTCGCCCTGTGGCAGCGCCAGGCGCTCGGCGCTGTGGACGACCCGGTAAGTGTGCTCGGCGCACAAGCGTCGTATTGGCGGGAAACCTTGCGCGGTGCACCCGAGTTGATCGATCTTCCCGTTGATCGGCCGCGCCCGCTCGCTCAATCGCTGGCCGGTGCGCACGTCACCGTCACGCTGCCGTCGCACATTCGCGCTGCGGTGGACGTTCTTGCCGGATCGAACGCTGCCACACCGTTCATGGTGTTGCAGGCGGCATATGCCGTGCTGCTGTCTCGTGTGAGCCGCAGCAGCGACATCGTGATCGGCTCACCGGTCGCCGGTCGCGGCCACCGAGTTCTCGACGATCTGGTCGGAATGTTCGTCAACACCGTCGGACTGCGCACGATTGTCGATCCCGCAGCGACCTTCGTCGACGTACTACGCACTGTTCGCACCGTTGATCTGGACGCCTTTGCCCACACGGACATTCCGTTCGAGCAGGTTGTGGAGGTTGTTGCGCCGACGCGTACTACCGACCGCCATCCGTTGTTCCAGACGATGTTCTCCTTCCACGCCGCACATCAGGTGGCGTGGGAACTGCCCGGACTGAGCATCCGCGCCGAGGAGATCACGCCCGACGTCGCGAAGTTCGATCTGCAATTCACGGTCGTGGAACAGACGGAAGACGAGGGTAACGGCTACACCGCGTCCCTGACCTATGCAACGGATCTGTTCGACGCAGATACCGCCGCGTCGTTTGCAGCGATGCTGGAGACGTTGATCGCCGAGGTGGCTGCGGATCCGACCGTTGTCGTCGGCGACGTGGACCTCCTCGGACCGAATGAGTCCTGTGCTTTGCGCGGTGATCCGGCCACCCACCCCATGACGCTGCCGCAGCTTCTTGCCCGAGCCGCGTCCGATCCGCTGGCTCTGGCGGTGATCGACGTGGCGGGGTCCGACGCGCTGACGTACGGCGAACTCGATCGCCGATCCGACGCACTGTGCCGCGTGTTGGTCGAGCGTGGCGCTGCCCCGGAAACGATTGTTGCGATTGCACTTCCGCGTTCCGTCGACTACGTGATCGCAGTGTGGGCTGTAGCCAAGACCGGTGCGGCGTTCCTGCCTGTCGATCCGGCGTATCCGGTCGAACGCATCGAACACATGCTTCGCGACAGCGGGGCCGTTCTCGGACTGACAGCCGGTGACTATGTCGCCGACCTGCCGGACACTTCGCGGTGGGTGACACTCGAGTCACTCGACCTCGCCGAAAGCAGTGCAAACGTGCGTCCGGTGTCGCTCGAAGTCGATCACCCGGCCTACCTGATCTACACGTCCGGTTCCACCGGAAAACCGAAGGGCGTGTTGGTCACCCACGCGGGACTGGCAGCTTTTGCGGAGGAACAGCGCGAGCGATTCGGCGTGAGCGCTGATTCCCGCACCCTGAGTTTTGCCTCTCCCAGCTTCGACGCATCGGTTCTCGAACTGCTGCTTGCCGTCGGCGCAGGTGCAACCATGGTGATTGCGCCGCCGACGGTGTACGGCGGCGCCGAACTGCGAGATGTCATGGAGCGCTGCGCTGTCACTCACGCGTTTGTCACCCCCGCAGCCCTGGCGACGGTTGATCCCAGCGGACTCGACCAGCTCGACGTTGTGATCGTGGGCGGCGATACCTGCTCAGCCGAGCTTGTATCCCAGTGGGCCCCACGGCGACGGATGTTCAACGCCTACGGTCCGACCGAGGCCACGGTCGCGGTCACGATCAGCGACGCGTTGACCGTCGGGGATTCGGTGTCGATTGGTGGCCCGATCCGGGGCGTCGACGCGCGTGTTCTCGACTCGCGCCTGCACTCGGTGCCCGGGCGACTCGTCGGTGAGTTGTATGTCGGTGGGGCCGGACTCGCACGGGGATACCTCGGTAGTCCCGCGTTGACGGCAACACGGTTTGTTGCCGATCCACACGGCCAGGCAGGGACGCGGATGTACCGCACCGGCGATCTGGTGCGCAGCGACCGCGGTGGTTCGTTGAGCTACCTCGGACGCGTCGACCATCAGGTCAAGGTGCGCGGATTCCGTATCGAGCTGGGGGAAATCGACACGGTCGTGGCGTCGGAACCCTCGGTCCGCGCAGCCATCACGGCCGTCGTGGGGGCCGGCGGTGATTCGAGGATAGTGTCGTACGTCGTCCCTGCCGTCGGCGGAAGTATTGATTCGGCAGCGTTGCGCCGACATGCCGCCCGCTTGTTGCCGACGCACATGGTGCCGTCCGCCTTCGTGACGATCGACTCGATCCCGACGTCGCCGGCAGGCAAACTCGATCGCTCCGCGCTCCCGACCCCCACGTGGGACGACGACGGCGGGCGCAGACCGGAAGGTTCCGCCGAGATCGCTCTGTGCGCGGCGTTCGCCGAGGTACTCGAACTCGACGTCGACGTAGTCCACGCAGATTCGAGCTTCTTCGATCTCGGGGGAAACTCGTTGATGGCAACACGTCTGGTGGCTGCGATCGAGGCGAGAACCGGCAGCGCCGTTCCCGTCGGTTGGTTGTTCTCGGATCCGACACCGGAGGCACTGGCCCGCAAGGTTGCCGACGCAGACGCGTCCGAGCCGGATGCATCAGCACTGTCGATTCTGCTGCCTATCCGAACGTCAGGGGACGCGGAACCGCTGTTCTGCATCCACCCCGCGATCGGCCTGGCCTGGTGCTACGGCGGGTTGGCTCCGTATGTCGATCCGGCCCGGCCGCTGTACGGTCTGCAGTCGCCGATCCTCACGGACCCGGAATTCCGGGCAGAGATGATCGAAGATTTTGCGGCGCGCTATGTCGCGGACATCCGCCGAGTCCAGCCGCACGGTCCGTATCACCTACTCGGATGGTCGATCGGGGGACTGATCGCGCACGCTGCTGCCGTGCAGCTGCAGGCATTGGGGGAGAGCGTTGCCGAACTGGTCTTGTTGGACAGTTTTGTGCTCGAGGATCCGACAATGGACGGCGCACAGCCCACACTCGCGGAATTGGTCGCGGGGCTGGGGATAGCGGTCCCTGATGCGGTGGAGTTGACGCCCGCAGCTGCGGAAGCGTTACTACGCCGAAGTATCGGGGATCATCCGTTGGCCTCGAGCAAAACAATCGAGCGACTGTACGACGAGTACTGCGCCGGGGCTGACCTTGCGCATCGGTATCGCCCCGGCAGATTCGACGGTGATCTGCTGTTCTTCTCGGCACAGACGGACACCTTCGATCCACTGCGGACTGCGTCGGCGTGGCGACCGTTCATATCCGGCGTGATCGTGGACCGTCCGGTTCCCACCTCGCACGCGGACATGTTCACCGGCGCCGGGCTAGCAGCGATCGGGCCCGCGGTGAAACTGGCCGTCGCTTCGGGTGGTGGTCGCAGCGCCGACGTCGACGCCGAACTGGATGCCTTGATCGACGAACAGGACATTCGGCAGTAGGTGCTCAGGCGCGCTTGCGGGTCTTGGTCTTCGACGCGTTGGATTTAGCCTCGTCGACGCTTCGCTGCAGTGCTGCCACCAGATCGACGACGTCGGCGTCCTCGCCGCCTTGTTCGACCTCGGCTGCAGGGATGACCTTCTTGCCGCCGCTCTCGATCATGTTCTCGAGCAGTTCGCGAAGCTGAAGTTGGTAGTCGTCGGTGAATTCGGTCGGGTCGAAATCGCCCGCCATGCTGTCCACCAGCGTCTGTGCCATCTTGAGTTCCTTCGGCTTCGGCTTCTCCGCGCCGTCGAGCGAGGGGAACTCGGCAGCGCGAACCTCGTCCGGCCACAGCAGGGTCTGAATTACCAGGACGCCGTCCCGGGCGCGCAACGCCGCCAGCCGCGTTTTCTGTCGGAGCGTGAAGTGGACGAGCGCTGTGCGATCGCTCTCCGTCAGCACCGTCGAGAGAAGGACGTAGGCCTTGGGCGATGCAGAGTCAGGTTCGAGAAAGTAACTCTTCTCGAAAAGGATGGGATCGATCTGCTCGTTCGCGACAAACTCGAGCACCGGAATTTCATGCTTTTCCGCAGCCGGCAGCTTCGTGAAATCCTCGTCGGTCAGAACAACACGCGAACCGTCTTCGGCGTCGTACGCCTTGTCGATATCGGCGAATTGCACGGTGTTTCCACACTCCGAGCACACGCGGTTGTATTTGATCCGGCCGCCGTCCTTGGCGTGGACCTGATGAAACTTGATGTCGTGATCTTCTGTTGCGGAGTACACCTTGACCGGAACATTGACCAGACCGAACGCTATCGAGCCTTTCCAAATCGATCGCATGGTTCCCATGATGGTCGCTACAGCGCAATTGCGCGAGAGAAAGCAATGGGTGCGATGTCGAATTGTTGTTCGCGATCACCGCGTCGGCGGGTCAGGACGACGCGATACGCAGCACCAAGGCGGCAACGGCGAGGAGTCCGAGCATCGCGGGAGGCACGATGTTCTGGTCGCCGGATCGCAGGTGAGCGACGACGGCGCCGACGAAATACAGGATCAGCCCGATGGCAGCGGCGATGCCGATTGCCGGCACCACAAGCCCGACGAGCAGACCGACGATGCCGACCAGCTTGATGACGCCGAGTCCGGGAATCCATTCTTCGGGAACGCCCAATCCGGTCAGAGTGTCGACCAGTTTTTCTTCGCGCGTGATGTCGAGATAGGCAGATCCGGCGAGAGTGGCAGTCAGAATCACGGCAACGACGGCATAAAGAACGAACAAGGAAACTCCAGTGATCGGTCGGGCGATATGTAGTGACGCTATCAATGACCGTTATTTCGTCCGCAACGCCAAAAGCGGCGCTACCGTCAATGTTCGTCTGACCCGCCACGGTGAGGCTGCGAACAATGACGTCATGACCTTTGCCGTAGCGGCCGAATCGCGGCGATCCGACAGATAGGCCTGTTGCTGCTCGACGGGCAGCGCAAAGAACGTCGCAAAGAAGGCCTCGACGTCACCAGGCTCGAGGGTGAGAAGCGCGCTCAGTCCCACTCGCCGTAGCGCTGCGACGCCTCGTGCCGATCGCGGCCACAAAGCACGCTGAGGGTCGTCGCCGCGGGCAATCGCCGACGCAACACCGTCTGCTTCGTTCAACGCTGTGGCGACGCTGTACCCGGTGCCTGGATGCATCAGTCCGCCGCGTGCGCCGAAACGGAAAGGATCACCGCGCCGACCAGGTGGCGATTCCACAGCGAATCGGACACGTTCGACGGGGGCGTCTTCCGCAGGGGTGACGCCGCGATTGCCGAGCCGACTGTGCAGCCGCCGTTTCAGCTCGGCCAGCGGCAGGGGTGGCCGACCCACAAGACACGTCTCCTCGAGGAGCGTCCGGTCGGCGTCGAGGGGGACGGCGTAAAGGAAAGACGGCTCCGCGCTTTTCGGGGTTCCGTTGTCGCGTCGCCAGTCCATGAACCAGGCTGCGTTGCCGTCGAGTGCGGGCTCAGCGGCGGCGGGATCGAGCACGATTCCGAAGGCGGTTTGCTGTGCCGTTCGGGGAGTTGGAGTTGTTCCGCGGGCGTCGACCACGACCTGTGCGCTGACACGGGTTCCGTCGGAGCAGATGATCGAGTTGGCGGTCAGATGAGTGACTTTGGTAGCTATGAACTGCGTAGATCCGGTCGACAGTATTGATTGCAGTAGCGATGTATTCAATACACAGTAAGTGCGGTCGAGCGTTACGGGTCGCTGCGCCCACGCCGACGGGCGAGCGATACGACTGGAAATGGCCGCGTCCGGCAACCACGTCGGAAGCTCGTCGAGCCAGGCCGCGTACGTTGCCGTCCACGCTCGCGCGGGGTGGGGATCGACCAGAATGACCGACAGATTGTGGGCGACGCATCTCGTCGCCAGCGCCCGCCCGGCCGGCCCGCCGCCCACGATGACGACGTCTGCGTCGGTAGTTCGGGTTGTCATCCTCCGAGGATTCCATCTACATCGCGGATCTCCCACTGTTAGCGGATTCACACGCCGCTGGTCGGAGATGGCCCCAGCTCACGGTAAAATTGGAAGTTCTTGTGTCTGCCGTCAGGACACGTTTGCCCGTAGTTGTCTTTAGTTCTGAGGAGTTCTGCTTGATTACCGCCACTGACCTCGAAGTTCGTGCCGGTGTCCGCACCCTTCTCACGGCGCCCGGTCCGTCCTTGCGAATTCAGCCCGGTGATCGCATCGGTCTGGTCGGCCGTAACGGTGCCGGCAAGACCACCACGCTGCGTCTCCTCGCCGGTGAAGGTGAGCCGTACGCGGGCAAGGTCGTCCGGACCGGTGACCTCGGCTACCTGCCGCAGGACCCCAAAGAGGGCGACCTGAGCATCCTGGCCAAGGATCGCGTCCTCTCTGCCCGCGGACTCGACACGATGCTCCGCGACATGGAGAAGCAGCAGATTCTCATGGGCGAGGTTCTCGACCAGGAATCACAGGACAAGGCCGTCAAGAAGTACGGCCAGCTCGAAGACCGCTTCTCCTCCCTGGGCGGTTACGAAGCCGAGAGTGAAGCTGCGCGCATCACCAGCAGCCTCGGTCTCGAAGATCGCATCCTCGGCCAGCCGCTCAGCACGCTGTCCGGTGGTCAGCGTCGACGCGTCGAATTGGCTCGAATTCTCTTTGCCGCATCCGACGGCAGCGGGGCGCGCTCGGACACGACTCTGCTCCTCGACGAGCCCACCAACCACCTCGACGCCGACTCCATCACGTGGCTGCGCGGATTCCTCCAGAACCACGAGGGTGGCCTCGTGGTCATCAGTCACGATGTGGATCTGCTCAACGACGTCGTCAACCGTGTCTGGTTCCTCGACGCCGTGCGCAGTGAAGCCGACATCTACAACATGAACTGGAAGAAGTACCTCGACGCCCGTGCAACGGACGAGCAGCGTCGACGCCGCGAGCGCGCAAACGCCGAGAAGAAGGCCGGCGCTCTGCGCATCCAGGCAGCCAAGATGGGTGCCAAGGCAACCAAGGCTGTTGCCGCCCAGAACATGGCAAAGCGCGCAGACAAGTTGATGGCAAACCTCGATGCCGAGCGCGTGTCCGACAAGGTCGCGAAAATCCGTTTCCCCGAGCCCGCAGCGTGCGGCAAGACGCCGCTCATGGGCAAGAACCTCACGAAGGTGTACGGATCACTCGAAATCTTCACGGGCGTCGACCTGGCGATCGACCGCGGGTCCCGCGTCGTCATCCTCGGCCTCAACGGTGCCGGCAAGACCACCCTGCTGCGCATCCTCGCGAACGCTGAGAAGGCCGATGCCGGTGAGCTGATCGCGGGTCACGGACTCAAGATCGGTTACTTCGCGCAGGAGCACGACACCCTCGACGACAACGATTCGGTGTGGGAGAACATCCGTCACGCCGCACCGGACACGGGGGAGCAGGAACTGCGTTCGCTCCTCGGTGCATTCATGTTCACAGGCCCGCAGCTCGAACAGCCGGCAGGCACGCTTTCCGGTGGTGAGAAGACCCGTCTGGCACTGGCCGGCCTCGTGTCGTCCGCTGCCAACGTCCTGCTGCTCGACGAGCCCACCAACAACCTCGACCCGATCTCCCGCGAGCAGGTCCTGGACGCGCTCCGCAGCTACACCGGCGCCGTTGTCCTGGTGACTCACGATCCGGGCGCGGCTGAGGCCCTCAACCCCGAGCGCGTCATCCTTCTGCCCGACGGCAACGAGGATCACTGGTCGCAGGAATACCTCGAGCTGATTCAGCTGGCGTAAACGCCAGTGCGCCTTTCTGGTAGTTCCCACTACCAGAAAGGCGCACGGGAGCTCCGCCCCTCAATCCCGTCGACGCACCGATTCCTCGACCAGATCGAGGACAGCCGAGAGATTGTTGCCGGCATGGCCCGACGCGATTCGGGCCACCAGACCGTCCATCACCAAATCGAGATAGCCGATCAGTACGTCGGTGGGTACGTCGTCGCGCAACCGCCCTGCAGATTTCTGAAAGGCCAGACGGGCGCTTGTTGCTTCCGTGAGTTCGGCCGACCGGTGTGACCATTTGGCGCGGAAATCCGCATCGTTCCGCAGTCGCCGGGCAATTTCCAAGCGCGTGCCCAGCCAATCGAATTGGTCGGGTTGGGCGAGCATATCGCGCATTACCTGCACAAGGCCCTCTTCGGCGACGACGTCAGCCATGCGGCTCGCGTCCTCGCTCGCCAACGCAAGGAAAAGTCCGTCCTTGTCCTTGAAGTGATGAAAGATCGCGCCTCGGGACAACCCGGTGACTTCTTCCAGTCTTCTGACCGTGGCGCCGTCGTAGCCGTATTCCGCAAAGCAGCGGCGGGCACCGTCAAGGATCTGACTGCGCCGTGCCGCGAGGTGGTCTTCACTGACCTTGGGCACGTTCTTGTCCTCGTCTCGCGCATCTCGACGATGCCGACTCCTTCTTCGGAGTTGACATCACCCGTGAACCGATACCAAACGCACACGGCGGACTCAGCAAGGTCGCTGAGTCCGCCGTGCGGAAAAGGCAGGCTGGCGAACTAGCCTCGGATCATGTTGCGGAGCACGTACTGCAGGATGCCACCGTTGCGGTAGTAATCCGCTTCACCGGGGGTATCGATGCGTACGACTGCGTCGAACACGACCTTCTCGCCGTTCTCGCGCGTTGCCGTGACCTTCATGGTCTTCGGGGTGACGCCCTCGTTGAGCTTCTCGACGCCTTCGATGTCGAAGGTCTCGGTGCCGTCGAGCTTGAGCGACCCTGCGGACTCGCCGACCGGGAACTGCAGCGGGACAACGCCCATGCCGATGAGGTTGGAGCGGTGGATGCGCTCGAACGACTCGGTGATGACGGCCTTGACGCCGAGCAGGCTGGTGCCCTTGGCTGCCCAGTCACGCGAGGATCCGGAGCCGTACTCCTTGCCGCCCAGGACGACCAGCGGGATGCCGGCTGCCTGGTAGTTCTGCGACGCGTCGTAGATGAATGCCTGCGGTGCGCCTTCCTGCGTGAAGTCGCGGGTGTAACCACCGGAGACGTCGTCGAGGAGCTGGTTGCGCAGACGGATGTTCGCGAACGTTCCGCGAATCATGACCTCGTGGTTACCGCGACGCGATCCGAGCGAGTTGTAATCCGCACGCTCGACGCCATGGGAGTCGAGGTACTGCGCGGCGGGGGTGCCGACCTTGATCGGACCTGCCGGGCTGATGTGGTCGGTGGTGACCGAGTCGCCGAGCAGCGCGAGGACGCGAGCGCCCTTGATGTCCTTGACCGGAGCCGGATCCATCGTCATGCCGTCGAAGTAGGGTGGCTTCCGCACGTAGGTGGAGTTCGCGTCCCACTCGAAGGTGTCACCCTTCGGGGTTTCGAGGTTCTGCCAGCGGCTGTCGCCCGCAAAGATCGTTGCGTACGACTTGCGGAACATGTCCTGATCGATCGAGGACTTGATGGTGTCTTCGATTTCCTGCGTGGACGGCCAGATGTCCTTGAGGTAGACGGGGTTTCCGTCGGTGTCGTTACCGAGCGAATCGGTCTCGAAGTCGAAGTCCATGGTTCCGGCGAGACCGTAGGCGATTACCAGCGGCGGGGAAGCCAGGTAGTTCATCTTGACGTCGGGGGAGATGCGACCCTCGAAGTTACGGTTACCCGAGAGCACCGCGGTGACCGAGAGATCGTTGTCGTTGATGGCCTTCGAGACTGCCTCGGGCAGCGGGCCGGTGTTACCGATGCACGTGGTGCAGCCGTAACCACCGAGGTAGTAGCCGAGCTTCTCGAGGTACGGCCACAGGCCGGCCTTCTCGTAGTAGTCGGTGACAACCTGCGAACCGGGAGCCATGTTGGTCTTGACCCACGGCTTGGTGGCAAGGCCCTTTTCGACGGCGTTGCGTGCGAGCAGTGCAGCGCCGAGCATGACCGACGGGTTGGACGTGTTGGTGCAGGACGTGATGCCGGCAACAACGACGGCGCCGTGGTCGAGAACGAACTCACCGGCGTCGGACTTGACGACAACCGGCTTGCTCGGACGGCCCTGTGCACCGTTCGCGGCCGAGAGAACGTTGACCGCTCCGTCGTCAGCGAAGGAGAGCACCGCGGGATCGGAAGCGGGGAAGGACTCTTCGACGGCCTCGTCGAGCTGCGTGTGCTCGGTCGGCTGGTTGTCTTCCACGTAGTTGTGGATGTCCTTGCGGAACGCAGGCTTGGAGTCCGACAACAGGATTCGGTCCTGCGGGCGCTTCGGGCCGGCGATCGAGGGAACAACGGTTCCCAGATCCAGCTCGATGTACTCGGAGAAGACGGGCTCCTGATCCGGGTTGTGCCACAGGCCCTGTTCCTTGGCGTACGCCTCGACGAGAGCGAGCTGCTCGTCGCTGCGGCCGGTGAGGCGCAGGTACTCGATGGTTTCGCCGTCGATCGGGAAGATCGCTGCGGTGGAACCGAATTCGGGGCTCATGTTGCCCAGGGTTGCGCGGTTCGCGAGCGGAACCTCGGCGACACCCTTGCCGTAGAACTCGACGAACTTGCCGACGACGCCGTGCTTACGGAGCATCTCGGTGGCGGTGAGCACGACGTCGGTTGCGGTGACGCCGGGCTTGATCTCACCCGAGAGCTTGAAGCCGACAACGCGGGGGATGAGCATGGAGACGGGCTGGCCGAGCATTGCTGCCTCGGCCTCGATGCCGCCGACGCCCCAGCCGAGCACGCCGAGGCCGTTGACCATCGTGGTGTGCGAGTCGGTGCCGACGCAGGTGTCGGGGTATGCCTGTCCGTTACGGGACATGACGGTGGGTGCCAGGTACTCGATGTTGACCTGGTGAACGATGCCCATTCCCGGGGGGACGACCTTGAAGTCGTCGAATGCGCCCTGGCCCCAACGGAGGAACTGGTAACGCTCGCCGTTGCGCTCGTATTCGAGGTCGACGTTGCGCTCGAGCGCGTCGGCCTGGCCGAAGACGTCGAGGATGACCGAGTGGTCGATGACCATGTCGGCGGGGGAGAGCGGGTTGACCTTGTTGGGGTCGCCGCCGAGGGTGGTGACAGCCTCACGCATGGTGGCGAGGTCGACGATGCAAGGAACGCCGGTGAAGTCCTGCATGATCACGCGGGCAGGCGTGAACTGGATTTCGATGCTCGGCTCGGCTGAGGGATCCCAGCTTGCAATGGCGCGGATGTGATCCGCGGTGATGTTGGCACCATCTTCGGTGCGGAGAAGGTTCTCGGCGAGAACCTTCAAGGAATAGGGCAATTTTTCGGTGCCGGGGACGGCTGCAAGGCGGAAGATCTCGTAAGAGTTCTCACCGACCTCGAGGGTTCCCTTTGCTCCGAACGAATCAATACTGGTGCTCACGTCTGCTCCACTCGTCTATGAGGGTCGCCACCGACGGGGCTGTGTCGGCAGCTGAAGCGAGGTACATACACCTCGGCGTATCCAGCGACAGCTCACGCCAATCGCACAGTTCACGTGAGAACTGTCCGAACATCGGAGCTGAAGTGGACTCGGTCGAGGCGAGGTACCTCTCGGTCTGAAGTCTAACAGTACGCTTGTCCTGTGAGACTTCGGGGCAACTTGACCGAACCAATCTTCACGCAGTCTCAGGACCTGCGCAACGCAGGGTGGACTGGGTGAGCTGACCCACAACAGATTGCTCGCAGTGGCGAAGAGACGCGGGATTCGCGCTCAACCTCAAGTAGGGTGCATTCAGGCCCGTCGCGGTCAGACCGCCGATAACGACCTCGGATTCATTCACACACTCGCGTGTGGACGAGCGCCGAACTGCACCCGGATGAGAGATGTCTGCTCCTACACATTTGGTCTTCACGCCCTTGCATGCGAGCGGTCCGCTTCATGCCGCACCACCTCTGCATGCCGCAGTCCCATCCGACGTCGATGTCGACGACGTAGTTGCCGACGTTGCGCAGAATGGGGTTTCCGCACCGGCTGCCGATGTCCCGGCACTGGTGGACGTGGTCGCCGACGCCCGTGAGCGCGGTGTCGATTTGAGCGTAATCGTTCTCGATACCAATCCTTCCCGTGATACTGATCTCCGGGACTTGGCGACGACCGTCGGTGAATCCGAGGGCGGCACGATCTTGGTGATGAGTCCGGACTGGATGGGCAGCTCCAGCGATTCGATCAGTCGAGTACAGCTCGAGACCGCGCAGGATCGTTCGTTCGGGGACAGTTCTGCTGTGATCGCTGATCGCTTTTCCCACGAGATCGTTCAGCCGGGTCCGCCGTGGGCTTTGTATACGGTCCTTTTGGTGGCGATTGTGGCTGCTGCGGCGGCAATTACTTTTGTCGTCAAATGGCGTCGAAGTCCCGAACCCGTGGAAACCGACCAGGCGAGCGAGCCTTCGGAACAAACCGTCGGACACGCCGGATCTGAATAACTCCGCGCGCACGTCCGCGGATATCGAATAGCAGGTATTCACCAGCATTTGTGGTGAGTACCTGCTTTTTCATTTAGATACAGCCATCCACCTGGGCGAAATACCCGATGTGTTATTTGGGGCTAAAGTTTCCAAAGTTCTCTCAAGTGTCGTACGGTACAACTGGCACTTTTTGGGGAAGAAGTGTCGCAGAAAGATGGCTGTTGTTCGACGGACTGCGCGCGACGCCACCCGAAACCGGGCGGCGCCGAGCGTTGCCCCCGAACGGCGGGTTAGCGACAAGCGGTAGCTACTTCGCTACATCTTGTTGGTGGCGCCACGTGGCGTCATAGCTTCCTGCGCATTCCCTCCCCGCACGGATCGGCGACCCAGCGGGCCCGTGGCGTACACGCGAGGGAGAGTTATTTGTGAGTCAAGTAACACGAGGCGGATTCGGCCGTCGTAAACCTTCCCGAGCGTCGTCCCGCCTGGCACAACTGGTTATCGGTGCGGGCATCGTCACTGCCCTGGTTGTCGGAAACCCGGGTGTCGGAGCGTCTGTCCCGCCGCCTCCGCCCAATCCCAGTGACTCCGAAATCGCGTCCGCAGATTCGCAGGTTTCATCGAGCGTCAGCACCGTCAGCGCCCTCATCAACCAGGTTGCCGCGGCAAATGAGCAGTTGTCTGCACTCGACAACGAAGTTGCCATCAAACGCGAAGACGTCAACAAGACACTGGTCGACCTGCAGAACGCACGTGGCGCCGCCGATGCCGCAGCCCAAGCCGTCGGCATCACGAAACAAGCACTTCGGGACGCCGGCGCACAGATCGACGTAGCGCAGAGCGACTTCGACAAGTACGCCCGATCGAGTTACGTCCAAGGCACCAATACCGCGTCCATCTCGTCGTTCCTCGACGCCAAGGGCCCGGGCGACGTCCTCGATCGAGCTCAAGTCCTCAAACTTCTCTCCAACACCCAACGCGCCGTGCTCGACGGTTTGCAGCGCGCGCGGACCGAACAGGCGAACAAGGACTCCGCGACCCGGCAAGCCAAGCTCGACGCCGACGCGGCCGCCGAAATTGCCGCCAATCTTCAGGCTCTTGCCGAGCAGGCCATCGCCATCGCCCGCAACGCGCTCGACCAGCAGGTAGCCAAGAAGGCGTCCATCGAATCGGAGCGCAATTCCGCACAAGCTCAACTCGATGCAGCCCGCAACGCTGTTGCCGGTTTGCAAGGGCAGCGCCAGGCATACGCGACGTGGGACGAACAGCGAAAGGCCGAAGAAGCTCATCAGGCTGCACTCGAAGCGGCTGCCAAGCAAGCCGCTGAGGAAGCCGCCGCCCGGGCTGCTGCCGATCAGGCTGCCCAGGACCGTGCCGCCGCATTAGCTGCCGCGCAGCGCCCGCACACTGCCGTCGAAGATCCGACTCCGACAGTCATTCCCGATGACGACGACGAGACGTCGACGGACACGAGCACCGATTCGGATTCCGACACTCCGGTCGCAACACCGAAGCCCACAACTCCCAAGCCGGCAACTCCGAAACCGACAGCGCCTTCGGTGTCCGGAAGCGCCGCAATCGAATCCGTGATCGACCGCGGTATGTCGCAAATCGGTATTCAGTACGCGTGGGGCGGCGGCGACGAGAACGGTCCGACCCGCGGAATCCGTGACGGCGGAGTCGCGGACAGCTACGGCGACTTCAACAAGATCGGGTTCGACTGCTCAGGTCTGATGATCTACGCGTTTGCCGGAATCGGTATCTCGTTGCCGCACTACACCGGTTACCAGTACACCGCGGGCAAGCAGGTTCCGTCGTCCGAGATGAAGCGCGGCGACATGATCTTCTACGGGCCGAATGCCAGTCAGCACGTGGCCCTGTACCTCGGTGACGGGCAGATGCTCGAAGCGCCGCAGTCCGGTTCCAGTGTGAAAGTTTCACCCGTTCGGTGGGGCGGCATGACCCCGTACGCCGTTCGGCTGGTCTCCTGATCACGAGGGAAGGCTGAACCCGTTCATGCTTCGATGCCCGGTTCGTTGCATGTGTTGACGTGGTGTTGCGGCATCACGAGCAACTACCTGGAATAGTTGGCGGGGAACACGTTACTGTCGGAACTTTTCTAGGTGAAAGCGATGGATTCTTGGTGACCTCACGTGAAGATTCGATCGGATCGGTCGACGTAGACAAGGCGAGTGGAAATTCCGACGGGGTAGCTCCGTCGCTCGCCGCCGACGTCCAGACTCTGGAACGAGCGATCTACGAGGTCAAACGGGTCATCGTCGGCCAGGATCGTCTGGTCGAGCGGATACTCGTCGGGCTACTGGCAAAGGGACACGTGCTCCTCGAGGGTGTGCCCGGTGTCGCGAAGACACTGGCGGTCGAGACCTTTGCGAAGGTAGTCGGCGGATCGTTCTCCCGTGTGCAGTTCACCCCCGACCTCGTGCCCACCGACTTGATCGGTACGCGTATCTACCGACAGGGACGCGAAGAGTTCGACACCGAACTCGGGCCGGTCGTCGCAAACTTCGTCCTGGCCGACGAGATCAACCGCGCACCGGCAAAGGTGCAGTCGGCGCTGCTCGAAGTCATGGCCGAGCGTCACGTCTCCATCGGTGGCAAGCGCTACCACATGCCGGACCCGTTCCTGGTGATGGCGACGCAGAACCCGATCGAGAACGAAGGCGTGTATCCACTCCCGGAAGCGCAGCGTGACCGCTTCCTGTTCAAGATTCTGGTCGACTACCCGACCGTCGAAGAAGAACGCGAAATCGTCTACCGGATGGGCGTCGCCGCGCCGGAGCCGCACCAGATCCTCGGTCCCGAAGAGTTGGTCCGACTCCAGCGTGTTGCGAGCACCGTCTTCGTTCACCATGCGCTGGTCGACTACGTGGTTCGGGTTATTGCGGCTACCCGTACGCCGAGCGAATTCGGCCTCGACGACGTGGCCGGCTGGATCGCCTATGGTGCGTCGCCGCGCGCAACTCTCGGCATCATTGCCGCCTCCCGAGCGCTCGCCCTCGTGCGTGGCCGCGATTACGTTGTCCCGCAGGACGTCGTCGAGGTCATCCCGGACGTGTTGCGCCACCGCCTCGTGTTGTCGTACGACGCACTCGCCGACGAGGTCACTCCCGACGCCGTCATCACGAGGGTCCTGCAGACGGTCGGTCTGCCTCAGATCGCCGCGCGCCCGGTGCCCACTGTCGCGGGACCGCAACCGGTACCGGGACAACCGGTAGGCCAGCCGATGCAGCAACCACAGCAGGGCGCACCGCAGTTCAATCCCGCGGGGAACGGCGCGCAGTTCATGAGCCCTGATCCGATGAGTCGCCCGCAGTGACGGAAAGTCACCTTCCCGGTCATACCGGTGCACCGCCGTCGTTCGAGTCCGGTGAACTTCGTGACCCACGGCTGACCGCGGCGTTGCGAACACTCGAGTTGACGGTCCGCCGCCGGCTCGACGGGGTGTTGCACGGTGATCACCTCGGACTGATCCCCGGTCCCGGGTCCGAACCCGGCGAGGCTCGGGAGTATCAGCCGGGTGACGATGTGCGACAGATGGATTGGTCGGTCACCGCCCGTACGACGCACCCGCATGTGCGGCAGTCGGTGGCTGATCGGGAACTCGAGACATGGTTGGTGATCGACCTGTCCGCGAGTCTCGACTTCGGTACCGCTGGTTGTGAGAAGCGCGATTTGGTTGTTGCTGCCGCTGCTGCGGTGACGCACCTGACCAGTTCGGGCGGCAATCGCGTCGGTGCGATCATTTCCACCGGCGCGCAGATGACTCGGATTCCGGCCAGGGGAGGCCGCGTCCACGCTCAGGCGATGCTTCGCAACATTGCAACCACTCCGCACGCTCCCGATGGTGTGCGCGGAGATCTGGTGGGCGCAATCGAGGCGCTACGACGCCCACAGCGCCGGCGCGGGTTGGCCGTCGTGATCAGTGACTTCCTGGGCCCGACGGACTGGGAACGTCCGTTGCGAGCCATTGCCGGTCGTCATGACGTGCTCGGGATCGAAGTGGTGGATCCACGCGACCTCGAACTGCCCGATGTCGGTGACGTCGTCTTGCATGATCCGGAATCCGGTCGCACACGCGAGTTCTCGACCACTCCGCAGTTGCGCGCGGATTTTGCGCGCGCGGCCGCGGAACATCGCGTCGAGGTTCAGCAGGCATTGCGCCGGTGTGGGGCACCGCTCATGTCACTGCACACCGATCGTGACTGGATCGCCGACGTGGTTCGATTCATCTCGGCACGCCGTCACAGCTTCGGTGTCGGCGCCGGAACTGGGGGCGTTCGTTCGTGAGTCTTTCGCAATTCACTGCGCCGTGGTGGCTGCTGTTCCTGGTCGTCATCGCCGCGTTGGTAGCCGGTTACGTCTATGTGCAGAAGCAGCGTCAGAAACATACGTTGCGGTTCACCAACTTCGATCTCCTCGAGAAGGTGGCGCCGTCGCGTCCGGGTCGGTGGCGCCACGTTTCCGCCATTCTGATGGTGATCTCGTTGGTGTTCTTCACGGTGGCGTTGGCCGGTCCCACAGCGGACAAGAAGGTTCCGCGGAACCGGGCCACCGTCATCCTGGTGATCGACGTGTCCCTGTCGATGCAGGCCACCGATGTGGAACCGACGCGTCTCGCGGCCGCTCAGGAGGCGGCTAAATCGTTTGCCGACGGTTTGACGCCTGGCATCAACCTGGGACTGGTCGCGTTTGCCGGAACTGCTTCGGTATTGGTGTCGCCCACGACAAATCGCGACGCGACCAAAGTTGCCATCGACAATCTCAAGCTCAGCGAGCGGACCGCGACCGGCGAAGCGATCTTCACGTCACTGCAGTCGATCGACACGTTGTCCGCCGTGCTCGGCGGTAGCGACCAGGCGCCTCCCGCGCGGATCGTCTTGCTCTCCGACGGCAAGCAGACGGTCCCTGATAATTCGGATGACCCGCGCGGCGGATTCACCGCGGCACGTCAGGCCAAGGACAAAGGTGTTCCGATCTCCACGATCTCGTTCGGCACCACGTATGGCCGTGTCGAAATCGAGGGTGATCGCATTCCGGTCCCCGTCGACGACGCGTCGCTGAAGGAAATCGCGAATCTGTCCGGGGGAAGTTTTTTCACCGCATCCAGCCTCGAAGAATTGCGTGCGGTCTACGACACGCTCGAAGAGCAGATCGGATTCGAGACCACCCGTGGCGATGCAAGCAAGCCGTGGTTGATTCTCGGAGTTCTGTTTGCCACCGCAGGTTTGACCGTTGCCTTGGTCACTCGCCAAAGGCTGCCATGACCATGCACCATTTTCGCTTGTCCGACTACTGCCGGAACTCGGCCCTCGAATTGATAGGTTGATCGCCATGTCTACCCCTTCCACCCCCGTGGTGTCAGAACGGACCGTCACCACTCCGCGCTCGGTTCTGGTTACCGGCGGCAACCGCGGTATCGGTCTCGCCGTCGCACAGCGTCTGGCCGCAGACGGACACAAGGTCGCCGTCACACACCGTGGCAGCGGCGCACCTGAAGGCCTCTTCGGTGTTGTCTGTGACGTCACCGATTCCGAGTCGATCGACCGCGCGTTCAAAGAGGTCGAGGCACATCAGGGCCCCGTCGAGGTCATCGTCGCCAACGCCGGTGTCACCGACGACACCCTGATCATGCGCATGTCGGAAGATCAGTTCACCAGCGTTATCGACGCAAACCTCACGGGCACTTTCCGGGTTGCGAAGCGGGCGACGCGATCGATGCTGCGGGCGCGTTTCGGACGCTTCATCTTCCTCGGGTCCGTTGTGGGACTTGCCGGTGGCCCTGGGCAGGTCAACTACGCGGCGTCCAAAGCTGGCATCGTCGGTATCGCTCGCTCGCTGACCCGCGAACTGGGCTCCCGCTCGATCACGGCCAACGTGGTTGCCCCCGGATTCATCGAAACCGACATGACCGCAGCACTGGGCGACGACGTGAAAGACAAGGCCACCGAACACATTCCGCTTCAGCGCACCGGCAAGCCGGAAGATGTTGCGGCAGTTGTGAGTTTCCTGGCCTCCGACGATTCGGCGTACGTGTCCGGTGCCGTCATTCCGGTTGACGGTGGACTGGGCATGGGGCACTAGTTTCCCGCTTCCACACATTCCTTTCACTTCGTACGTCTCACTTCAGGAGGACAACTCATGGGCGGTTTGCTCGAGGGTAAGACCATTCTCGTTACCGGCATCATCACCGATTCGTCCATCGCATTCCACGTGGCGAAGGTTGCCCAGGAGCAGGGCGCCAAGGTGCTGATCACGGGTTTTGATCGTCTGCGTCTGATCGACCGAATTGCTCAGCGTCTGCCGCAGCCGGTGCCGCCGGCCATCTCCCTCGACGTCCAGAACCCGGAAGATCTTGCCACGTTGGCCGATCGTGTCCGCGAGTTGGCTCCGGAGGGCATCGACGGCGTTGTTCACTCCATCGGCTTTGCGCCGCGCTCGTGCCTGGGCAGCCCGTTCATGGACGCGCCGTGGAGTGACGTGGCTGTTGCTCTCGAGGTGTCCGCCTACTCGTACAGTGCCCTGGCAAAGGCGTTGCTGCCGGTACTGAACGACAAGGCGTCCATCGTCGGTATGGACTTCGATCCGTCACGTGCGATGCCGTTCTACAACTGGATGGGCGTTTCCAAGGCCACTCTCGAGGCAGTGAACCGGTACGTCGCCAAAGAGGTCGGCGTTCGTGGCATCCGTTCCAATCTTGTTGCGTCCGGCCCGATCAAGACGCTCGCCGCCAAGGCAATCGCCGGCGACAGCACCGGCCCGGGTGCCGAGTTGGACAAGCTCAACACGGGCTGGGACAGTGCTGCGCCCATCGGCTGGGACGTCGAAGATCGTGAAACCGTTGCAAAGACAGTCTGCACCGTTCTTTCGGATTGGCTGCCGGGCACAACCGCGTCGATCATCTACGTCGACGGCGGTTTCCACGCAATGGTGGGTTAGTAGGTTGATTCCGGTTCGCCCTCGCCTGGAACTGTTGCGTCCAGGCGACGGCGAACACGGAGGACATCAACTCGGAGGACGTCAACACGGAGGACATCAACTCGGGGGACAGCGATGATGGAACCAGTCGACGACGTGTCGGTCGGCCACTGGATCCAACCACGGTTGTCCACGTCGTGGGGTTCGCTGACAGCAGTTGTACCGTCGGGGTTCGACGCTTACGTACGTGTTCTCCACCCAGTCGATGTCGACGGCACTGATGTGGTCCGATGGGGTGATGTGGCGGCCGTAACCGGTCGGCACGTTCATCCGCTGGTCCAATGGTGGCGTTTGATCGACGCCACTCATTCCGTGAATCCGCGCAGCGAACTCTGGGACGGCGGCGAGCCGGATATCGGTTCACTCGACCCGCCGGACAATCAGCGTCTTGTCGATCTTCTTGCAGGCCATACGACTTCACCGGACAATGCCTACTTCGCGGTGTGGGAGGGCAATGGCTTCTTTCATGCCGGAGCTACCGTGATCTACAGTGCCGGAAAGTCACAATCTCGCCCTGCACCCGTTGTATCGCCGGCCCGGGAACTGATCTCCGGACCGCGCCTGCGGCACCCCGGACGGGACTACGTTCTGCTCTCGGGGCCGCTCCGTGAAGCGTCGACTATTCCTGATCTGCTCGGTGCGAAGCCATGGACGCCGTCAGCGAATCTGGTCTGGCCGCAGGACCATTCGTGGTGCATTGCCACGGAGGTCGATTTCGATTCGACCCTTGTGGGCTGCAGTCGCGCCGCAGCGAAAGAGATCCTGGCATGCCCTGACCTCGAATCGTTCCCGATCAATCCGAATGATTCGTTGCAGTACGACGCTGATGTTGTGAATGTCTGAGATCTGCGGTCAGTGACGGAGAGTCGCATTCACCCTTGACGAGAGTGGCGTGCATCACGCAGAATTCCCCCCAGGGAACCGGACATTCGGTCAGGACGTCGGTAGGTGGGATGGATACAGTCGTGTATCACCGACACCCGATATGCAGGGGGTTGGGCAACGATGGAACCACTGAGCGCTCGTCGAACGGTCAGGTCGGCGATCGTTGCCGCGGCGGTTGTACTGCTGCTGCCAGTGGTCGGCGCCGCAGCGGCGCCGGAATCCAGCCTCGGTACGGTCTACGAATCCCATGCCGTCGGCAGTGCTGCGGTCGAGCGCGCGAGTTGTAACGAGGGTTCTCAGCCGGAAACCGGATTGCAGGGCGACGTATCAGCTGAAGACCGTAACAGCGGACGCAGTCGAACGGGCTACAGCTGCAACATCTCTCGGTTGGGCGGGTACGAAGGCCGCGGTGGCGGGATCACCTCCACGAGTTTCGAGCACTGCGCGTACGTCGGCAGCTTCTTCCCCGGAAATCTCCTCGGACCGGCGCAAGGTGTACAGGTTATCGATGCCTCGGATCCCGCAAGCCCGAAACTGACTGCAACGTTGACCGAACCGGCGATGCTCGCGGGAACGTGGGAGAGCCTCAAGGTCAACACGCAGCGAAAACTCTTGGTGGGAACGGGAGTTCCCTTACTGACCGGTGTGGGTTTGATGTCGGTGTACGACATCTCCGATTGCGCTCATCCGAAGCTGCTCAATCCAGGACCGGGAACGGATCTGGGGATGCTTCTTCCCATTACGTCGCATGAGGGCGGGTTCTCGCCGGACGGCAATACGTACTGGTCCTCTGGCACTGCGCCCGGCATCGTGAGCGCTGTCGACCTCACCGACCCGTCCACTCCGAAGGTTGTGTGGCAGGACCTGATCGGACTCTCGACACACGGAATTGGTGTCAGTGACGACGGGAATCAGCTGTATCTGTCGAACAATCTGGGCGGCATCCACGTACTCGACGTCAGTGCGGTGCAGCGGCGCGACCCCAATCCTCAGGTGCGCCAGCTCTCGCAGCTGTCGTGGACGGACGGATGGGCAACGCAGCACAGTATTCCGGTGAACTACGACGGCGCACCGTATCTGTTCACCGTCGACGAGGGAGGATCAGGCGGAGTCAAACTCATCGATGTCTCCGACGGGGCCCGGCCGGAGATCGCCGCGTCGATCAAGCTCGAGATCAACCTTCCCGAAAATCAGGATTCCTCTCTTGCATCAGCGTCCGGCGGCTCGGCCTTTGCGTACGAATCGCACTACTGCGCAGCGGATCGCCCGGACAATCCCACGGCGCTCGCGTGTGGGTGGATATCGTCCGGGATCAGGGTGTTTGATGTCCGCGACCCGTTCGACGTCCGGGAAATCGCCTATTACAACCCGCCGGCGAAGACGGGGGACAATCTTGCGCTGACAAACTCGCCCCACGCGTTGGCATCGATCCTGGGCGTTCCACTGCTGAGCGCGCCCGCGATCGGCCAGTCGATTCTCAGTGGCCAATTCGACCCGAACCAGGCACTCGGCCCGCGAACCGGGATGCTCACCCAAGGTGACATCTCCACGGACTGGTGCTTCTCGGCGCCGGAGTGGCGCGGCAGCAAGCTGTGGGTGACGTGCGCCGACAACGGATTCATGGCGTTGCAACTCGATCCCGACGTCTACTCGCCACCGGCCGATCAGCACTCGACCGTCGGTTCATGACGACAACGCGAGTGGTGCGCATCGCAGCGTTCGGTTGTGTTGCGGTGATGCTGGTTGTGCTCGGTGCGGCGCTGCGGCCGCTGATCATCGCGGAGCAGCCAGCGCCGGCAGAGATCCTGAGCGACAACGAAATCGGGTTTGTCCACGATATGGTCGCGCACCACCAGCAAGCGCTGTTCATCGCCCAGCGACTGAACGCGAATGCCGATCCGGCGGTGAGTAGGCTCGCGCAACAGATCGACGATTCGCAGCGGAGCGAGGTCGGGATGATGCTCGGTTGGCTCAGACTCGCGAATGTGACCCCGGGCAGTCGCACTCCGATGGACTGGATGCACACCGCGTCGAATTCGACGGACCTTGCCGCGCACCACGGCGTCATGAGGCCGGACGCAACTACCGGTGACTCGTCGATGCCGGGGATGGCGACCATGGCCGAACTCGACGCTCTCACCGCAGCTACCGGGGTCGACGCGGAAGTGTTGTTCCTGCAGTTGATGGAGCGTCATCACCGCGGGGGGATCGTCATGGCCCAGGCCGCGAACGAACTTCTGGCCGACGGTCCGGTCAAACAATCTGCCCGCGACATGATCACCACCCAGAGTCAGGAATCCGGATTGATGGCTCTCATGCTTGCTCAGCGTGGTGCCCAACCGCTCGGGTAGTCGAGCACGATACCAAAATGAACAGTGTTCATTCCTCTGGTACGTTCAGCTCCGAGAGCGGCCGTCACCCTCACGTGCCGGTGCACAGTCGAAGGAGTTGCATCGATGCGAATCGGCATCAGTACACCGGTCGTGAGCATCATCCCGGGCCGCACGGCGGAGTGGGAACTAGGCGCGGGGATCGAGGAAATCGCCGAGATTGCGCAGCATGCCGACCGGCGCGGCTTCCATTTCGTCACGTGTAGCGAACACATCGGTATGCCCTCCGGGGTGTGGTCGCCTCAGCTGCCGAACGGGCGCGGAACGCGCTATTGGGATCCTCTGGCAACCCTGTCGTATCTGGCGGGAAAGACCGAGCGCCTACGTCTTGTGACGAACATCCTTGTTCTCGGATATCACCATCCCCTCGAGATCGCCAAGCGCTACGGGACTCTGGACCGGATGAGCGGCGGGCGTGTGGTTCTGGGCCTGGGCGTAGGGACAGTCGAGGCGGAGTTCAAGGCACTGGGTGTGCCCTTCGAAGGACGAGGCCCGCGCGCAGATGACGCGATGCGCGCGCTCCGCGCATCGCTGTCACAGCTCGAACCGGAGTATCACGGCGAGTTCTACGATTTCGAGGGATTGATCATCGATCCCCACGCGATCCAACCGCGCGTGCCGCTCTGGGTCGGTGGGCACAGCAAACGTGCATTACGACGGGCTGTGACGCTCGGCGACGGGTGGATGCCCGGCGCACCGGACCTGGATATCCTTCGCGCAATGTTGGCCGGATTTCCGGAACGTCCTGAGGGCTTCGAGGTGATTTGCGGTGCGGACTCTCTGGACCCCGCCGCGCACCCCGACCTGGTGGAGGAGACGCTTGCCGAGATGGCCGAGGCGGGCGTCACAATGATCCCGTTCCGCCCAGTTCATCGATCACTAGCGCACTATCTCGAACAGCTCGATGCGATGGCGGCATTGGAGAACTTCACGCCGCTGTGATCCTGCGGAGTTCTCGAGGAAAAAGCCCGCGGCACTTCACCCGGTCGGGATGAGGCGGGAGAGTGCACACGTCGTCGACGATGGGCTACATGAGCGGAGTGCTGGGTCGCATACGTGCTCTGCTGCCGCGCGAGCGAATGACCCGAGCCGATGTGATCGCGGGTCTTCCCGGTGCGATCGGTAGCGTGCCCGACGGTATGGCCTCAGGCGTGCTCGCCGGAGTGAGTCCGCTGCACGGTCTTTACGCGAGCATGGCCGGCCGGGTATTCGGAGGATTGTCCACCAGTACCCGGCTGATGGTGGTCACCACGACGAGTGCCTCGGCACTGGCCGCGGGATCGGCGCTGACCGACATCCCGGATGAGGATCGCTCTGCGGCTCTGGTGATGCTCACCCTTGTCGCCGGTGGTGTGATGATCGTGGCCGCCGCTCTGCGGCTGGGGAGATACACGCGCTTCGTCTCACATTCCGTGATGACCGGATTTCTTATCGGGGTTGCTGCCAACATTGCATTCGGTCAGATTCCGGCCTTGCTGGGGGTGGACGCGGAAGGCGGGTTCGCGCTCGCCAAGGCAGTGAATGTGTTGACCCACCCGGGGGAGATCGACTGGCGGTCCGCGGCGGTGGGGGTCAGCGCTCTGATACTCATGTGGACATTGGGACAGACCCGGTTTCGGTTGTACGCATCATTGGTTGCGCTGATCGTGCCGACCGTTCTTGTGGTGGCGTTGGGGTGGGATTCCGTGAGCCGCGTTTCCGACATAGCGACTATCCCCACTGGATTCCCGACCCCGGGTCTTCCCGATCTGACCGTGCTGAGCCCCGCACTGCTGAGCGGCGCTCTGACGGTGGCGGTCATTGTGCTGGTCCAAGGCGCAGGAGTGGCCGAATCCGCCCCCAATCCAGACGGTTCACGCTCCTCCGCCAATCGAGACTTCACCGCCCAAGGTGCCGGCAACGTCGCTGCCTCATTGCTCCACGGAATGCCAGTCGGAGGATCGGTGGGGCAGACTGCGCTCAATCGCACAGCGGGTGCCCGTACCCGATGGGCAGCGATCTGGTCAGGCCTGTGGCTACTTGTCCTGTTGGCCGCAGTTGCGGGACTAGTCGGGCAGGTGCCTATGCCAACCCTGGCGGCTGTCCTGATCGTCGCGGCTGCAGGCTCCCTCGATCCCGCCCGGACCTCTGCGATCTGGGGTAGCGGCTACACCTCGAGAATTGTGTTCACCACCACGCTTGTGGCGACGTTGCTGCTGCCGGTGACAGCTGCGGTCGGTATCGGGGTCGCGCTCTCACTGATCCTGCAGCTGAACCAGGAAGCAATCGATCTCAAGGTGGTCCGGCTGCGCGTGCACGGCAATCAACTGGTCGAGGCGAGGGCACCGAAACAACTCTCCGACAACGAGATTGTGATACTCGACGTGTACGGCAGCCTGTTCTACGCGGGAGCGCGCACGCTTGCGGCGCATCTGCCGGATCCCGCCGGTGCGAGGTCGCCGGTGGTGATCCTGCGGCTGAGGGGGCGTACGACGGTAAGCGCAACGTTCTTCACCATCGTCGCGGATTATGCTCGTCGCCTCGACGCGGTTGGCGGTCAGCTGCACCTCAGTGGGATCGACCCGCGCATTCGCGACTACTGGACCGACGAACTCCTCGCCGCGCACGGAGTGCGTATCGAGTTCCATCCTGCCACCGCAACTATCGGTGAATCGACCCTCGCTGCGTACGCCGAGGCGAGAGTTCGGACGCACGACGGCGACAATCCGCCAGACGTGGGCCGATGAATCTCGCAGGAGCTAGAGGACTACTCAGTGATCGCCGCTCGACGGAGCACGTGTGATCTGCTGTGTGAAACGCGTTGTTAGTTCTACTACATCAGTGCGTACCCGGGTTTTGTCTGCCGAACGGCATCGCGCAAGATTGAAGGCATGACTGCTGGTGTGGACGCCGAGTTCGATGCTCTTCTCGTGTTGTCGTTCGGCGGTCCCGAAAAACCCGAGGACGTTCGACCCTTTCTCGAAAACGTCACGCGGGGAAGGGGAGTACCACCGGAGCGTCTTGATGCGGTCGTGGAGCACTACATGCATTTCGGTGGAGTCTCACCGATCAATGCGCTCAATCGAGAGTTGATCGAGCGAGTCCGGGGTGAACTGGCAACGGCGGGATTGGATCTTCCGATCTACTTCGGAAACCGCAACTGGCACCCCATGGTCGAGGACACTGTTGCACAAATGCGCGACGACGGTATCCGCAACGCGGCTGTGTTTGCCACCTCGGCGTGGGGCGGATACTCGGGGTGCCGTCAGTATCACGAGGACATCGCGCGTGCCCGTACCGCGGTCGGTGACGGTGCACCGACCTTGACAAAACTTCGCCAGTATTACGACCATCCGCTGGTCGTCAACGCGTTTGCCGACGGAGTCCGGGCGGCGCGGGCGGCTCTGCCCGAGGCAACTCGCGAAAACGCCCGGCTGGTGTTCACGGCGCATTCGGTACCGATCGCGGCAGACAGAAATGCCGGTCCGCCCGAGTTGGGCGGCAACCTGTACAGCCGTCAGGTCGCTGAAGCCTCGCGCCTGGTGGCCGGCGCTGTGGGCGTCGACGATTTTGATCTTGTGTGGCAGTCACGATCCGGCCCGCCGCAGGTGCCGTGGCTCGATCCTGACATCTGCGATCACCTGGATGTGTTGTCCACCAATGATGTTCGCGGCGTCATCGTATGTCCTGTCGGTTTTGTGTCCGACCACCTCGAAGTAGTGTGGGACCTCGATACCGAAGCCAAGGACAAAGCCGCAGAACTCGGAATGGATTTTGTGCGGGCGGCGACGCCCGGCCGGGACCCACGTTTTGCTCAGTTGGTCCCGACGCTCATTGCCGAACGTGTGGCCGGCGAGCCGCCGCTCCGCCTCGGGGTCGAGCCGTTGCTCGGCTCGACCGCCAACGGCGTTTCCTGCGCGGTCAACTGTTGTGCCGCAGTGCAGCGGCCCAAACGCTGAGCACGTCGAGCTATGCGTTGGGCTGCTTCAGCTTTCCGCACGGGCCGGGCACCGTCGACGTGCTTCGTGAGGTCAGCAGGGTGGCGACGATCGCCTGGTCTTCGGCGCTGAGCGACGGATCGATGTAGTTGAGCGACGGCGCACCTAGTTCACGGACGCGTCCGGCCAGCGTTGCGACAAACGACACCTTCTCTTCGTCGCCCCGGTTTACTTCATGGATCTGGAGGACGGAGACCGGAAACTTGCGCAGTGTGACCGGCAGGAAACGAGCGGCCAGAACATGGTCGACGTTGAATCCGGCCCACACTCCCTGATTTGCTTCCACACACTCGGCGTCGGAGTGCCCTGCACTTTCACCGATGTACTTGCGCGGCGGGACCAACTTCTTGGGGGCAAGCTCGGAGGCGCCCTGCTGCAGGACCGGATAGTCGCCGTCTGTGTACATCCACGGCTGGTTTGCCATCGTGATGAGTCGGCCGGCATCCAAATCGGGTAGGTACCGGGACTTGAGGAGGAAGGCAACGCTGTCAACCGAGATGCCCAGCAGTTCGGCGGCCTTCTGACGGCTCATGGCGAAGGTCGGCGTGTTCTTCGGGGCGATCTGGATCAGGTTGACCATGTGAACTCCTGTAGATGTTCAGTTGTTGCGGCGTGTCGGTACAGCTGACATGACTATTCGGCGATTATCAACCTCTAGCTCGTTTTCGTGGCCTAGGTGAGTGTGATGTCACCAACCGAGCTCTCGTAAACGGGGATCGCCGATGCCGAAGTGATGACCGATCTCGTGGATCACTGTGCGTCGTACCTGCTCGACAACCTCGTCTTCGGTGGAACAGATAGAGCAGATCGATCGACGGTAGATGGTGATGCGGTCGGGAAGTACTCCGGCGTAAGTGGTTGTCCGCTTCGTGAGCGGTATTCCCTGGTACAAACCGAGGAGTCCGGGTGGGCCACCTTCGAGTTGAACGGTCACCGCAACATTGGCCATTTCGCGACCGAGTTTGGGCGGCAAGTTGTCCAAGGCGCGTTTGACCATGTCCTCGAACTGGGCGTCGTCGACGTCGATCATCAGACTATTGTGCGGGAATCGCGCGCCTTGGGGTGTGTCCATCTGGAAACAGTGCAGCGTGCGGCTAAGTTAGTGCAGTGGCCGATGATCTGTACCAGCGTTACGAATTCACGTTTATCGTTCCCTTGTTGACGCTCTCGCAGGAACAGATGCTCGACAAGTCCCTGGGTGGACGGGTGGAGGAGCGAAAAGGTCTGCAGTTGTTGACTCTCACCGCGGAAGGTATGCGGGCGGCGACGACCGCGATCACTCTGGTGGACCAACTTGTCGGCTCCGGTGTGCGACCCGAGCGGACCCATCCGGATCTGGTGTCGCGGCAGGACATCGCAGATCGTGCGGGTGTCACGCGGCAAGCCGTCGGACAGTGGGTGCGCGGAGTTCGGCAAGCATCGACGCCCTTCCCGGTTCCCTACAACTCGGTGGCGGGTGGCATCTGGTTCTGGGGAGACGTTCTGGCGTGGCTGCGTCGTCAGGGGTACGGGCAGGACACAGGCTTGCGGTACCCGACGTTGGATGAGCACATCCGGATCGACCGGCATATCGCGATCAACCACAAAACCCCCTGACGTCAATTCCAGCAAACTGTTTGCTTGATAGTAGCTGTTGAAACAAACCGACTGTAGGTATATGGTCCCCAAGTACCTAATTCAACCTATCGGTGCGTTGGTCCTGCTTGGGGGAGCCTGGTCTACGCCGTTGATACCCGACTATGCAAGCAGGGGAATTCATGGTTTCGACCCCCAGGGCGATCTCGTCAGCTGTGTCGCTGACGGTCGCCTCACATGGCGTGATGTCACCACCAGCAACGTCTAGGCAACGTGACGGGTGGGTGAGTGGGCAACGATTGCGCACTGTCGCCGCTGGCCTCTTTGCCCGAAACCAGCCAAGCGAGTCGCCGACGCCGACGCTCACAGTGCTACTGCTTGTCACCTCGGACAACGGGCTGTCGCAGCGGGCGGCGCTGGTGTTGCGCGAGGCCGGCCATCGAGTGCGGACGGCAGTAGTGTCGGACGCGGAGTCGGCGTTCGCGGCTACGGCACCTGACGACTTCGATCTCATCATCTGCCCGTATCTGAAAGTTTATATTCCGGAAGAGATTTGGCGACGATGGACGACGATCATCATCCATCCCGGACCGCCCGGGGATCGAGGTCCCTCTTCGCTGGACTGGGCGATCGCCGATGGCGAGAGCACCTGGGGCGTCACGGCATTACAGGCTCGCGAGGAACTGGACGGTGGACCGGTGTGGGCGTGGCGAACCTTCGACCTGTGCGCCGGCGCCCCCAAATCTGCGGTGTACAACGATGCGGTTACCGCCGCAGCGGTGGAGTGCATCCAGGAGGTAGTCGACAAGTTCGGAACTCCGGATTTTGTGCCGCTCACCTCGGAATCGATTCCGCGGCCAGTAGCGTCCGCGAAGACACGGCCGGTCATGAAACAAGCAGATCGCGCGTTCTCGTGGTCACAGGACGCGCCGAGCATCGTGCGCGCGATCAATGCGGCGGATGGTTTTCCCGGTGTGAACACCGAATTGGGACTCGACCGTGTATTTGTCTACGACGCCCACCTCGACGCGCATGTCGACGCCACCCCCGGCACAATTCTCGAGTATCACCACGAGGCAATCCGTGTTGCCACCGGTGCCGGCACCGTCTGGATCGGGCAAGCGCGCCCTGAAGGTCCGACGGGTTTCAAGCTCCCGGCGACAGCCGTGGTTCGCCCAGGCACCTTTGTTCCGCAGGTGCAAGACAGTCGTTACCCGGGTATCCACTACCGCCGGGACGGCGATATCGGCTACCTCTCCTTCCGCAGCTACAACGGCGCGATGAGCACTGCGCAGTGCCGACGGTTAACCGATCGTCTGCGCTGGGCCATCGAACTTGATACCAAGGTTCTGGTGTTGACCGGTGATTACGGCGGATTCAGCAACGGTATTCACCTCAACGTGATCGAGGCCGCCGCCGATCAGGCCGGTGAAGCGTGGTCGAACATCAAGGCCATCAACGCCGTCGCGAACCAGATCGTCAATTGTGTGGATCAGGTGATCGTTGCCGCCTTCACCGGAAATGCCGGAGCCGGCGGCGTCATGCTCCCGCTCGGCGCCGACGTCGTCGCAGCCAGAGCCGGTGTAGTTCTCAATCCGCACTACGCCACGATGGGATTGTTCGGCTCGGAATTGCACACCTATACGCTTCCGGCTCGGGTCGGTGAATACCAGGCTCGGCGGCTGCTCTCCGAGTGCCGACCCATCAGCATCGGCCAGGCTCGGCAGATCGGACTTGTCGATGCCGTCGGGCCTCGCGATCCGATGCTTTTCGAGTCGTGGCTGAACAAGATCGCAACAGATCTTGTGGTCGGCGATCGACGGAAAGCGATGCTCGAGAAGAAGCGATCGCGCCTCGAACTCGATCCGGTCGCGCCCTACGAGCAGCGGGAGCTCGAAGAAATGAAGAGCGATATGTTCGGTGATCGCAACGGATTTGCCGAGAAGCGTCGAAAATTTGTGCTCAAGCTGTGATGGGCGGACGGCTCGCTGACTAGTTCTCGCCCGCCGGGTGGTGCGAGGAGGCACTCGCCACCGCCGCTGTTCGGGCGGATCGCACTGCGGCCCACAGTGGCCGCAACAAGGATTCTCGGGTATGGACAGCGGCGATGCTTGGTGGTTGGTTGGTCGAATCATGCTCGGCCACAGTCAAAATGGCGGCAACCTGATCGGCGCTGTCGAGGACTCGCAGCGCCCGAGGTGCAAGGGAATCGGGGTAGCTGTGATGCGCCAGGTCGGAGAGTGCTTCGGCAATTGCGGCCCGGGCATCGTCACCAGGAGTGCCGGTGGGGACGGTCTGCAGCGACAGCAGTGCCGCGGCGGCGTCGCGAACGGCCTCGCGCATCGCATATTCGGCTTCTCCGAGACCGACGTACTCGGCCGGCCCTGTCACGGTCGGCACGGAGTACACCGTCCAGCGCAGCACGTCGGGACCTTCGTGAACGGGAACGAGTCCGATTCCGGCAGATCCCGGAGCGCCCACCAGAACACCTTCACCGGCGCCCAACGCGGCTGCGGCGAAGCCGGTACCTGCGGGTAAACCGCGCACATCACCCGGGGCAGGTAGCGCCAATCGTAAGTCGGCCGGTGAGATGTTCCCGGCGCGCCGTAGAACCCGGAGCAACGTCGGCGCGCCGCCGTCGGTGATGCCCGGCCAGTCGAGTCCGAGGGCCGAAGCGGTATCCGCGTCGGCGGCACCGATCAAGTGCATCGGCGCCCACGCCACGAGCGCATCGATGACGTCGTCCGGTGCGCTCTCGCCGGCGAGCCATGATGCTGCCCACACGGTGAGCGTTGCGCTGGGAGAACTCATGACAGAAGAGTTTAGTTCGGCGTGGCAACCTGTGCCCCTTGGGCGTTGTCACCTAGCGTTATCCGGCGTGAGCGGTGGAAACGGATACGGTGACATCTTCGCGGGCCATGCCCGCACCCAGAAGCGTCAAGTGCCCCAGGTGGCGGCAGAGCGCGACCTCGTCGTCGAGGATGCGGCAACGGGATTCTGCGGCGCGGTCGTCGGATTCGAGCGCACGTACGACGGTGATTTCGTCCGGCTCGAGGACGGCCGCTCGCAGAAGCGACTGTTTGCGATGCGTGAGGCTGCATTCCTCATCGACGGAGCGCCCGTGACCTTGGTGCGTCCGGCACCGAAGGCGGCCTCGGCACAGCCGGCGAGGTCTGCGTCAGGCTCGACCCGTGTTGAAGGATTGCGCGCTCGCACAGCACTTCCCAGCCGGATCTGGGTGGAGGGTGTCCACGACGCGGCCTTGGTGGAACGGGTGTGGGGACATGACCTGCGCGTCGAAGGTGTTGTTGTCGAACACCTCGAGGGCCTGGACAATTTGGGGGAGCGACTCGCGGAGTTCGGCCCAGGCCCAGGGCGACGCGTTGGTGTCCTGGTCGATCACCTGGTGACGGGATCGAAGGAAACGCAACTGACGCAAGGCCTCGGCCCGAACGTGTTGGTGACGGGCCATCCGTACATCGACGTCTGGGAAGCGGTTAGGCCCAAGTCCGTCGGAATTGCTGCCTGGCCGAAGATTCCGCGCGGTGAGGATTGGAAGACGGGGATTTGCCGCGAACTCGGCTGGGGGACACCTCAGGAGGGTTGGCGACGTGTCTACAACGCGGTGGAGAGCTTCCGGGATCTGGAAGCTCCGCTGATCGGAGCTGTCGAACAACTTGTCGATTTTGTCACCGAGCCGAACCTGACGTAGGCGCGGCGCAGATCACACTCTCTGGTTAGATGGTGTTGTGGCTGCACTTCTTTGGCTTGTCGGGGCACTTGTGCTCGCCGGCGCGGAAGCACTGGCAGGAGATTTCTTTCTGCTGATGCTCGCCGGTGGGGCGCTTGCTACTGCCGGTGTCAGTTCGGTCACCGATTTTCCCGTGTGGGTCGACGCCATCATGTTCGGTGTGTTCTCGGGAGTGCTCATTCTCGGTGTTCGGCCTTTCCTGTTGCGACGCTTCGGGACTCCGCCGCCCACTCCGATGGGCATTCAAGCGCTCGAAGGTAAACATGCCGTCGTTCTCGAAGAGGTCGGCGAGCATGCCGGTCAGGTCAAGCTGGACGGTCAGATATGGACGGCTCGCCCGCTCGACAGCGCTGACGTGTATCCGGCGGGGACAACGGTGACGGTGATGGAAATCAACGGGGCAACAGCAGTTGTCTGGAGGGGACCGTAAAAACATGGCAGCACTCATAGTTCTTGGTGTGTTGGTGCTTTTCGTGATCTTGGTGGTTGCGAAATCGGTAGCACTCGTACCGCAGGCGGAAGCCGCGGTCATCGAACGTCTCGGCCGGTACTCGAAGACAGTGTCGGGTCAGCTCACATTTCTGATCCCCTTTGCGGATCGGGTGCGAGCGAAGGTAGATCTGCGCGAACGCGTTGTGTCCTTTCCGCCGCAACCGGTGATCACGCAGGACAACCTGACCTTGTCCATCGATACCGTGGTGTATTTCCAGGTCACCAATCCGCAAGCTGCGGTGTACGAGATCAGTAACTACATTGCCGCGGTCGAGCAGTTGACCACGACAACTCTGCGTAACGTCGTCGGCGGTATGACGCTGGAAGAGACGCTGACCTCGCGTGACTCCATCAACGGTCAGCTGCGCGGTGTGCTCGACGAAGCAACCGGCCGCTGGGGCTTGCGGGTCGCGCGAGTGGAACTCAAGAGCATCGATCCGCCGCCGTCGATTCAGGAGTCGATGGAAAAGCAGATGAAGGCCGACCGCGAGAAGCGCGCGATGATTCTCACGGCGGAGGGACATCGCGAAGCCGCGATCAAGACCGCCGAGGGTGCGAAGCAGAGCCAGATTCTGTCGGCTGAAGGCAATAAGCAGGCGTCCGTTCTCAACGCCGAGGGTGAGCGTCAGTCGCAGATCCTTCGCGCGCAGGGTGATCGCGCTGCCAAGTATTTGCAGGCGCAAGGTGAAGCCAAGGCCATCGAGAAGGTGTTTGCTGCCATCAAGTCGGGTAAGCCGACGCCGGAACTTCTTGCGTACCAATACCTTCAGACGTTGCCTCAGATGGCACAGGGTGACGCGAACAAAGTTTGGCTGGTGCCGAGTGATTTCGGCGACGCGCTCAAGGGGTTCGCCAAAACACTGGGGGCGCCAGGCGATGACGGCGTGTTCCGGTACGAACCGCCCGCTGCGGAAGAGAACCTGCCCAGCCCGGAGGATGATTCCGACGAGGTAGCGGAATGGTTCGAGACAAAGTCTGATCCGGCTATCGCCGAAGCTGTCCGCGCTGCGGAAATCGCGGCCCGGACGCCAGTGGAGGATCCTGCGGCAGCGATTCGCTCACAGCGCGAGAGCGCCCCGCAGTTCACCGACCCGGCCCTGCCGGCGCCAGGTGAAAGCCAGTGGAGCGGACAGTTCCAGCAGGAGCCGGAACCAGGGGATTTCCAGCAGAAGTACCCATACCAGGACCAACCGCCGGAGGGCGGACCGCGCCACTGACGTTGGAATGAACTCGAAAAGCGCTGATCACTAGAACTACGTGATCAGCGCTTTTCCTATTCCACAGACAGCAATCGCCCAGAGGACGCTGGCGAAGGTTCCGATGATGAACTGTTCCGAGGCGTGGGGTTCGCGTAGCTCTGGATACCGGGCCAATCCCTTCACTGCCAACACAATTGCGATTCCTTCCGGCCAACCAGCCAGGATGGATACCGCAACGGCGATGCGCTCGAGGACTCCGATGACGCGGCCTCCGCGCAATGGACCTGCGTTGGGTGCGGGGCTGCCGTCCGGTTGGCGTCTGGCTACCTTGAACGTAGCCAAGACCACGGGAGCACCGGCCGTTGCGGATGCCAGGACACACAGGACAAGGGTCGCTCCGAGCGCAAATCCCGTCACCGGTGTGGTCCGACTGGCGGCCAGCGCTGCAACCCCGAGGGCGGGCAGAGCCACGGTGGCGGACACCCATTCGGGAATCTGGACGTGGCCGCCGCTGAGTTTTGGCAACGCAGCCGCAATCAGCGGTGCTGCAGCAGCAACTGCAAGCGCGATCAGTGCCAGAACAACCATGTAATGCGCCCCTGTCAGTGTGTGGTGCGAGCAGTGTAGGTCTGCACTCGGACAAGTAGCCGCTGCGCGAGTCGTCGACCGGCAAGTTCGGCTTGCCAGCCGGCGGTGAGCAGGCGTTTCGACATGGCCTGCTTCGTGATTCCGAGGTGCTCCGCTGCGGCGACCTGGGTGAGGCTGTTGTCCATCAACGCGATAGCCGCGCGTCCGTCGGGTGTTTGCCGAAGCACGATCGTGCCCAGCATCGTGAAGGCACCGTCGATGTCCGCGGCGAGTTCGGCGAGATCACCGTCGGCAGGGGCCTGCTCGACGGCGATTCGCGCGGGGGCTTTCTTGGCGCGTTCGACGGCGATGCGTGCCGCTTCGAATGCCGGACCGCGCCCGGCGCGAGTCTGGGCTGGGAGTGGTTCTTCGACGGGGCCGATTCCGATTCCGACACTCCAGTAGTCGCGCCGCAGTAGTTCGAGCGCCAGGTGCACCAAAACTTGGGGATCATCGGTGACCGCTTGAATCTCGTCGCCTGCCGTTCGTTCGAATGCTCGGACGAGGGGAGCGGACGCCAGATCTCGAAGGACTTCGCCGACACGGTCGACATCGCGGCGGCTACTGCGTTGGTCGACCGTCAGCACGAACATGAGTCAACATTAAGAGGTTGATTTCTAGATGTCAATCTCTGAGAGTTGACTTTTCACTATCAACCTCAAGGGGTTGACTATCAGATGGCTGGTGCAGTTCCACCGACGTCTTGCGGGCATCGAACAGCAACCCGCCGATGCCGATGGCAATGCAGATTCCCGACAGCACAAGCAATCGCGGATCGGCTTCGCCGGACAAGGCATCGCCGAGCACAACAATTCCGATCGTGCCGGGCATAATCCCCACGACTGTGGCGATCACGTACGGCACCAAGCGGATCGAGGAAATGCCGCAGCAGTAGTTCACCACTGAAAACGGAACGAACGCAATCAAGCGCAGGGACCCAACGGCCAGCCATCCGCGTTTCTCGATGCGCTCGTCCACTCGCCTGATTGTCGGACTCGATATCCGTTGCCAGACCACCTCTCGACCGATAGCGCGGACAAGATAGAGGGCCAGGATGGCACTGACCGTGGTTGCTCCAACCGTCAGGGCGATACCTGTTGCCGATCCGAACAGCACGCCGGCGCTGAGGGTGAAAACCGTCCGAGGAAAGGGGGCGACGGTAACCAGAGAATGAACAAGAAAGAACACGAGCGGAAACATCGGTCCGATGGAATCGGCCCACTCCCGAACTTGAGACACCGACGGGTGCGGCGCAAGGAGTGCCGCCACGAAGAGCGCGAGCACCAGCAGGACAATCGCGATCAATCTTCGGTCCAGCAGGCGCCCCATCACAGGGCACAAGGCTACCGGTGCGCGTGAGGAATCCCGACGTATGCGGCCCCGTGGTCCGGAAATCGGGTGCCCCTACCAGCGTGATGTGATGAAAACCACTACCCTTCGGGTGTGGGTGACGCAGTAGGTCCCGCCCAGTGAAACCAACTCGCCGGTAATTCGTAAACATGCTGAACAATCGCTAGGTAAGGATCAGGGCTACGCGCCAATCCGCGGCGTACCGGCCGGTAGGCAACCTGCCGGGCGGCCTTAGCAGACCCCCTCGCTGCGAACGTGACGTGATCCTCACGATAAGCACGTCCCGAGGCGGGTTAGCATCACAGCCATAACGAGCAATTCGATTAACAGATCCGATAACAGGTATAACGCTTACGCACAACGAGAGGCAGCGGACACAGTGTCATTAGCTTCAGAAGCCGAGGCTGTCGAGCAGGCATATGCGGAGTGGCAACGCTCCGTCGCCGGAGTGCTCGCCAAGTCCCGTCGAGTCGACGCAGCAGAACTAGGCCCCGAGCCACAGAAACTGCTCGAAACCGTCACATACGACGGCGTCACTGTCGCACCGCTCTACAGCCCACGCGACGAGCGCCCCGAGCAGGCCCTGCCGGGTAGCTTCCCGTACGTCCGTGGAGTCGACGCTCATCGCGACGTCAATGCGGGCTGGTTGGTTTCGGCTCAGTTCGGAACCGCATCCGCCGCAGACACGAACCGGACCGTTCTCGATGCACTCGAGAACGGTGTCAGCGCGATCTGGCTCAAAGCCGGACTCGGTGGTGTCTCCGTCGACGACCTGAACGCGGCACTCGAAGGCGTGCTTCTCGATCTCGCTCCGCTCACCCTCGATGCCGGCGTCGAAGCAAGCGCCGCAGCCCGCGCGATCCTGGCACTGCTCGATGCCCGCGCCGAAGCCGGTGACGGCGTCAGCGATCGCAGCAGTATCCGAGTCCACCTCGGTGCAGCTCCGCTGACCAGTTCGTTCTCCGGCGCAGCCGATGTCGACTTGGCCGAAGCCGTCGAGTTGGCCGCCCTCGCTGCAGCTCGCACGGAAACCGTGCACGCGATCACCGTCGACGGCACGGCATTCCACAACGCCGGTGCCGGCGATGCCGAGGAGCTCGGAGCCGCGATTGCTGCCGGACTCGAATACCTCCGCGCACTCACCGCAGAGAGTGGCCTGACAATCGGTGCAGCGTTGTCGCAGTTGGCTTTCCGCTACTCGGCAACCGACGATCAGTTCCAGACCATCGCGAAGTTCCGTGCCGCTCGCCTGGTGTGGGCACGCATCGCGCAGGTCTGCGGAGCTTCCGATTTCGGTGGAGCGCCCCAGCACGCGGTCACGTCCGCCGCGATGATGGCTCAGCGTGATCCCTGGGTGAACATGCTGCGCACCACCCTCGCCGCATTCGGCGCCGGCGTCGGCGGAGCAGACGCGGTGACGGTGCTCCCGTTCGACGTCGCCCTGGCCGACGGCACCCTCGGAGTCAGCAAGTCCTTCTCCTCGCGCATCGCGCGCAACACCCAGTTGCTTCTCCTCGAGGAGTCACACCTGGGACGCGTGCTCGATCCGTCGGCCGGCTCCTGGTACGTCGAAGACCTGACGCAGCAGATCGCCGCGACTGCCTGGGGGTTCTTCCAGGAAATCGAAGCAGCCGGCGGATACCTGGCTGCACTCGAAGCGGGAATCGTCTCCGATCGCATCGCCGCCACCAAGGCCAAGCGTGACTCCGACATCGCACACCGCAAGACCACGGTCACCGGTGTCAACGAATTCCCGAACCTCGGTGAAACACCGCTGTCCGCCGAAGCTGTCGAGCCCGGCCAGGCTGTGGCCCGCTACGCAGCTGCCTTCGAGGCACTTCGTGACCGCTCGGACGCATTCCTCGCAGCCGGCGGCGCCCGCCCGACCGCGCTGCTCGCGCCGCTCGGCTCAGTGGCAGAGCACAACGTGCGCACGACGTTTGCGTCGAACCTTCTCGCTTCGGGCGGTATCGACGCAGTCAACCCCGGCCCGCTCGAGGTAGGCGCAGAGGCCATCTCCGCAGCCGTCAAGGCATCTGGCGCCACCGTTGCCGTGCTGTGTGGCACGGACAAGCGTTACGGCGAGAGCGCCGCCGCAGCCGTCGCCGAACTCCGCGCTGCCGGTATCACCAAGGTGCTTTTGGCCGGCCCGGAAAAGGCCGTCGCAGACGCGACGGGCGACGCCCGCCCGGACGGATTCCTCACAGCCCGCATCGACGCAGTCTCGGCTCTGACCGAACTGCTCGACTTCATCGAGACGGGAAGCTCCAAGTGACGACACGAGAGGTCAAGCACGTGATCGGCAGTTTCGCCGAGGTCCCACTCGAGGACCCGCAGTCCCCGGCACCCACACCGCCGTCGGTCGAGCAGACCCAGGCCCTCATCGAAGAGGGTGCCAACGCCAACAACTACGCCGCCGAGCAGGTTGTCTGGTCGACTCCGGAAGGCATCGACGTCAAGCCGGTGTACACCGGTGCAGACCGTACGGCCGCCGCCGAGTCCGGTTACCCGCTCGACAGCTTCCCGGGTGCTGCTCCGTTCCTGCGTGGTCCGTACCCGACCATGTACGTGAACCAGCCGTGGACCATTCGCCAGTACGCCGGCTTCTCCACTGCCGCCGAGTCCAACGCGTTCTACCGTCGTAACCTCGCGGCCGGTCAGAAGGGCCTCTCGGTCGCCTTCGACCTCGCCACACACCGCGGCTACGACTCCGATCATCCTCGCGTTGCCGGTGACGTCGGAATGGCCGGTGTCGCAATCGATTCCATTCTCGACATGCGTCAGCTCTTCGACGGAATCGACCTCTCGCAGGTGTCTGTCTCGATGACGATGAACGGCGCTGTGCTGCCGATTCTCGCGCTGTACGTCGCTGCGGCGGGCGAGCAGGGTGTCACCCCGGACAAGCTGGCCGGAACGATCCAGAACGACATCCTCAAAGAGTTCATGGTTCGTAACACCTACATCTATCCGCCCAAGCCCTCGATGCGGATCATCTCCGACATCTTCGCGTACTCGAGTGCGGAAATGCCGAAGTACAACTCCATCTCCATCTCGGGGTACCACATTCAGGAAGCCGGAGCGACGGCCGATCTGGAACTGGCGTACACCCTCGCGGACGGCGTCGAGTACATCCGCGCCGGCCTCGACGCCGGTATGGACATCGACAAGTTCGCACCGCGCCTGTCCTTCTTCTGGGCAATCGGCATGAACTTCTTCATGGAGGTTGCCAAGCTTCGCGCCGGACGCCTCCTGTGGGCCGAGCTTGTTGCCAAGTTCGATCCCAAGAGCGCGAAGTCGCTCTCGCTGCGTACCCACTCGCAGACCTCGGGCTGGTCGCTGACCGCGCAGGACGTCTTCAACAACGTTCCGCGTACCTGCGTCGAAGCCATGGCTGCCACCCAGGGACACACGCAGTCACTGCACACCAACGCACTCGACGAAGCCATCGCTCTGCCGACGGACTTCTCCGCCCGCATCGCCCGTAACACCCAGTTGCTGCTGCAGCAGGAGTCCGGAACGGTCCGACCCATCGACCCGTGGGGCGGCTCGTACTACGTCGAGTGGCTGACCAACGAGCTCGCCAACCGGGCACGTAAGCACATCGAAGAGGTCGAGGAAGCCGGCGGAATGGCTCAGGCCATCAACGAAGGCATCCCGAAGCTGCGTATCGAGGAAGCTGCCGCCCGCACCCAGGCGCGCATCGACTCCGGCCGGCAGCCGCTCGTCGGCGTCAACAAGTACGTTCCCGACGAGGTCGACACCATCGAGGTTCTCAAGGTCGAGAACTCCAAGGTGCGTAAGGAACAGCTCGAGAAGCTGGTTCGTCTTCGCGCAGAACGTGATCCGGAAGCCGTCGAGGCCGCACTCGCGAACCTCACTCGCGCCGCAGCATCCACCGAAGGCGGCATGGAGAACAATCTCCTCGCCCTCGCTGTTGTCGCCGCTCGCGCTATGGCAACCGTCGGCGAGATTTCCGACGCCCTCGAAAAGGTGTACGGACGCCACCAGGCCGAGATCCGCACCATCAGTGGTGTGTACCGCGACGAGGCAGGATCGGTGAGCAACATCAGCAAGGCGATGGAACTGGTCGAGAAGTTCGCCGAGGACGAGGGACGACGTCCCCGTATCCTCGTTGCGAAAATGGGCCAGGACGGTCACGACCGCGGCCAGAAGGTCATCTCCACGGCCTTCGCGGACATCGGATTCGACGTCGACGTCGGACCGCTGTTCCAGACCCCCGAAGAGGTCGCCAATCAGGCGGCCGACAACGACGTCCACGTAGTCGGTGTGTCGTCGTTGGCAGCCGGTCACCTGACTTTGGTGCCGGCACTGCGGGAAGCTCTGGCTGCGGCCGGTCGCCCCGACATCATGATCGTGGTCGGCGGCGTCATTCCGCCCGGCGACTTCGACGAGCTCTACGAAGCCGGCGCTGCTGCCATCTTCCCGCCCGGAACCGTCATCGCCGACGCTGCCAGCGGATTGTTGGAGAAGCTGGCCGTCCAACTGGGTCACGATCGCAGCTGAGAAGGGGTTGACTGAAGATGGCACAGCCCATCGACACGCCGACGCCGGCTGCCAGGCCATCTGTTGATTCCCTTGCCGAGGCCGTGCGCGCAAATCAGCGCGCCGGCCTCGCCCGGGCGATCACCCTCGTCGAGTCCACTCGCGACGATCACCGGGCGCTCGCGCAGCAACTTCTGCTGAAGTTGCTGCCCGAAGCCGGGGGAGCGCACCGGATCGGCATCACCGGCGTTCCAGGCGTCGGCAAATCGACGTTCATCGACGCGCTCGGAATGTACTTGCTGGGCAAGGGACATCGGGTTGCGGTGTTGGCGGTCGATCCGTCGTCCACCCGCACCGGCGGCTCTATCCTCGGCGACAAGACGCGCATGGCTCGGCTCACTGTCGAACCGAACGCGTACATCCGGCCGTCACCCACGTCCGGCACGCTCGGTGGTGTGGCGAAGGCGACCCGCGAGACCATCGTGCTTCTCGAAGCTGCTGGTTTCGACGTCATTCTGGTGGAGACGGTGGGTGTCGGGCAGTCCGAAGTCACTGTTGCCAACATGGTGGACTGCTTCACGTTCCTGACCCTCGCCCGTACCGGAGATCAGTTGCAGGGCATCAAGAAGGGTGTCCTCGAACTCGCGGATCTGGTGGCGGTCAACAAGGCCGACGGCAAGCACGAGCGCGAGGCGCAGGGCGCTGCCCGAGAACTTGCGGGAGCGCTTCGCCTGATCTACCCACACGACGCCATCTGGAAGCCACCCGTCATCACGATGAGTGGCCTCGAAGGTCTTGGCCTGGACGAGTTCTGGGGAACCGTCGTCAAGCATCGTGAGGTGCTCACCGAAGCGGGCCAGTTCGAGGAGAAGCGTCGACAGCAACAGGTCGACTGGACCTGGACGATGGTGAACGACCAACTGCTTCGCCGACTTTCGGCAAACGAGAGCGTTCGCGCGATCCGTGCCGATGTCGAACAGAGCGTACGCGAAGGATCGTTGACTGCGGCGCTGGCGGCTCAGCGGATTCTGGACGCATTCGACGGAAGCGGTCAGTAGCTCTACAAGTTAGGCACGGTCGTTGCGACTCTTCACATCGAGGAGGAGCAGCGACCGTGCCGTTTCTGCATGCGTAGCGGGTAACCAGTCGTGAGAACTGCCTCGATGAACCTCAGATGAATTGCAATGCATGCGCTTGTGCTATCGCCTCGTCGCGATTGTGTGCGTCGAGTTTCTTGTACAGGGAACGCAATTGAGACTTGATCGTGTTGGCGGAGACATGAAGTTGCCTGGACATCGCAACGGAGGTCATTCCGAGGGCAAGTAGTGCGAGTACCCGTTGTTCCCCACCGGTCCGGACGACAATGTGCACGGACTTCGGAAATGATTCCGGGGTAACGACTTTCGTAAACTCTGCGAGTGCACTCGATCGCGTCGATGCGGCCTTGTTTCCTTCGCCGAGGGCCAGAAGTAGATCGATCCCGCTCCAGTAGGCCATCCGCGCCAGGCCTGTCGATTCGGCAAATCGGCCGTTCAGTTGAAAGGAAATCGCCCATTGCGCTCGCATGGTGGAGAGCCGATCACTGATGTCGTGCCGATCGCTTTCCGTGATGTAGCGGCTCAATTCGATCAGACGCACGGTGACATCTGCTGCGCGATCGTATTCGCCGACGTGCATGATTGCGGGCGGCCCGGAAACTCGAGTGCTTGTCGGTGGACTCGGGCGGAATCTGCTCGAAGGCAGAGCGAACCAACGAGGTGCCTTCTTCGGCAGATGAATTTATCGCTTCTCGGGCGTGACGGTCGGCTCGGCGATTTCTTTCTCGACGGCCAGTTCGATACCCGCAAACTCGCCTTGGGCTTCGGCTGCGGTGAGCTTGGAGCGCTGCCATGCGTAGACCAGCAACGCGGCCCAGGCACTGACAATTGCCACGTACCCGAGCACCGTCACAGTGCCGGAGATGTCGTAGGACTTGAACAGTTTCTGTGTGTTGGTCAGTACGATCACACCGCCGACGGCAGTACCGAGCAAGGTGGCAGGAACGCGGCTGACCAACCAGGCCGCTGCGGGAGCTGCGATGATTCCGCCGAGTGCCAGCCCGGCCACCACCAGTAGGTTTCCGGCCGACTCGCGGCCCAAGCCCACGAGGAATCCGAGCGATGCCGCCGACGCGACCAGGAACTCCGACGCGCTGACCGAACCGATCACCGTGCGCGGAGCAGTTTTGCCACGCGAGAGCAGGGTGCTGGTGGTGATAGGACCCCAACCGCCGCCGCCGGAGGCGTCGATGAATCCTCCGAACAGGCCCAGCGGCGAGAGGAACCGAGCAGTGTGCGGTGTACTGCGAGCATGTGCGGTCGCCGGTGGTCGGACCGAGAAACGCAGCGCTACATAGACACCGATCGCGAGGAGGATCGTCGCCGTAATCGGGACCGCTGCTTCGGTGGACAGGCCCGACAGCACCGTCGCTCCGATGAAAGCGCCGATTGCACCCGGAACACCGAGCTTGGCGACCAACTTCCAGTCGATGTTCTGGAACTTCCAGTGCGACAGACCCGACGCCAGGGTGGTTCCGACCTCGGCAAGGTGCACCGCGGCACTGGCCTGGGCAGGCCCGAGCCCCCCGATCATCAGCAGGGTGGTTGCGGTGACACCGAACGCCATTCCGAGTGCGCCGTCGACGAGTTGAGCGCCGGCACCGACAAGTGTGAACAACAGCAGGTTGAACATGAGAAGACAGACTCCGAGCGAAGAAGCGACAAAGTCAGGGGTGCAGGCAGCGAGAAATCGCCGCTCAGCAACACGCCTGATCGAAGCATGCGCTACGACGAGTGGGCCAGAACGCCATCAATCCGAGCGCGAATGCCGGCGAGGCATCGGAGCTGGATATCTGCACGTTGTAGTCCTTTTATCTCGTTTGTGGGTTCTGTTCCTAGCGAGCATAACCGTTGACAGCGAATTTCAACCCACGGCGCGAGCGAACCGTCCCACCCGTTGGACAAGTTCATCGAAGAACTTCACCGGATCAGTGCTGACAGCAATGTCCGCATTGGGGTCACGTTTCCAGTGTCCGACCCAGTCTGCGACGGTGGTTCCGATCAGAAGTGGGCTCTCCGTTTCCACATCCACGGTTGCCGGCCTCAGTGTGGCCATCGTCGGGTCAAGGGCAATCGCGGCAGCAAACGGGTCGTGCATGTGAGCGAGGAACCCCTGGTCGTACTCCCGATGGAACTCCATGTAGAAACGGATCGCATCGGACAGATGCCGAATGACGCTGTTGGACGCGGAACTGCGGACGTCGGGTCCGTCGTCCGGAGAAATGATCTCCTCGGGGGCACTTGCCGCCGCTTCGGCAAGCCGGCGGACGTGTTCCGGGTACATCTCGATCGACTCGGTGACATTGAGCCCACAAATGATCGGACGCCGGTGCGCCGGGACACCAGAAAACGCGTCGAACACTTCCTTGGCCGCATGCGGGTCGACAGAGACGTTCCATTCGGCGGTGGGCGTGGTGTTTCCCGGGTAGTTGAACGAACCGCCCATCACGACCAAACGATTCAGCAAACGCGGGAGGTCGGGTTCGATCCGGATCGCGAGGGCAAGATTCGTCAGTGGACCGGTCACCAGACCGGTGATCTGACCGGGATATTCACGAACCAGGTCCACCCACAGTTCGGTGGCGGTGCGTACTGAAAGCTCTCGCCCGGAATCGGGGAGTACCGCGTGACCGATGCCTTGCGGTCCGTGGGTTTCCTCAGTGGTCCGTAGCGGGATCACCAGGGGAACGGTGGCGCCCAGCGCCACCTCGATATCAGGGGCCCCGCACAGTTCCAGCCAGTTGAGATTGTTGGCCGCGACCTGCTCCACGGGAACATTTCCCGCTGTACTCGCGATGCCGAGTATTTCGGCTTCGGGGCTGGCAAGCAGATAGAGCAGAGCGAGTGAGTCATCGATGCCGGTGTCGACGTCGACAATCAGCTTGTGTCGGCTATTCATCCGTAGCCGCCACCGTGGTAGGCGAGTTCAGGACGGGAAAGTTCACGGACCGCGCGATGAAGCACTTCGCGTGAGCGGGGCCGTGCAGAGCCTCCGCTTTGTCGACCATCGACGCGTCGGACACCAAAACCGTTGGATGCAAGGTCACTTCGATGAATTGGCCGTCACCGTCCGCCTCCTCGATCATCGTGCCGACAGGTTGATCCGTGTAGTCGAGCACAACGATTCCGGCAGCCGCTGCCAGTCCGAGGTACCAGAGCATGTGGCACTGTGCGAGCGAGGCGACGAGCATTTCTTCGGGGTTCCACCGCTCCGGGTCGCCGCGAAAAGCGGGATCGGAACTGCCGAGGAGTTCGGGTTTGCCCGCAGCTGAAACGGAATGGTCACGCGAATAGGCTTGTGAACTGGAGGTTCCGGTTCCCAGATCGCCTGTCCACTGCAGATCCAGGGTGTACGTATGCGACTTCACATGTCCATCTTGCCCTGTATGCGTCACTATCTCAGTGCACCCACGTGGCAACGTCCGTGCCCCACCGCTGTGCTGGTCGCGGATAGTCGTCGAACTCGGCAAGCGCCGGCCGCGCGGTGGTGACTTCATCATGTGTGACAACAACATCTGGCCCTGGTGTCCTTGCCGGCTCAGGTTGCAGGGTTCGCCCCGGAGCATCGAGCAGTCGGACCCCGGTTCCAGCTAGTGCCACGTCGACGTCGCGACCGCGCCCGTCCTCTCTCCGCAAGGTCAACGCGTCCACGACAGCGGCCGCGAGGAAGTATCCCGTGGCGTGGTCGAGCGCTTGGGCAGGGAGCGCACCAGGCTTGTCGCCACCTTCGAGGAACGAGATCCCCGACGCGGCTTGCACGATGGAGTCGAACCCGCGTCGATCTGCCCATGGACCGTCCCACCCCCACGCGCTGACCCGTCCGTGAACCAGGTGTGCGGGGAGTTCGTGCCCGATGAGTGCCTCGAGCGCACCTGGCCGGTACCCGGTCACCAGCACATCGGCGGTGTCGAGAAGTTCGCGGAAACGTGCGGCGCCTTCGGAGCTCTTCAGGTCGAGAAGCGCTGATCGCTTTCCGTGACCCGTATCCAGGTGCTGCCATTCGATTTCCGGCATACCCGGGGGATCCAGGCGAAGGACGTCGGCACCGAGTAAGGCCAGAGCGCGTGTTGCGACAGGTCCGGCAATGACTCGGGTGAGGTCCAGAACGCGCGGTCGGGTCGAATGCCTGGGTGTTCCTTCGGTCTCCCGGGCTCGGACGGACACGAGCGGCGCCGACCGTGCCGTGGCGTACTGCTCGCTCAGGCGCCATTCGTTCTCGGTACGGACACGGACTGCGATAGCGCCGACATCGGCGGCGCGCTGTTCTATCTCGATCGCATCGATCGCGGATATCCGTTGCGCTACATCGTCTTTGGTTGCACTGGAATCCAGGTCGAGGATGGACAGCAGTCGGTCGCGGTGGTGCGGGTAGTTGCCGTGGGTGCGCACCCAGCCGTCGCGGGCGGCAAAGAAGCCCGAGTAACCCGAGAACGCGTCGACGGGTTGTCCGCCTATCCGCAGGAATCGGTCACTGGAGAAGGACGCGGCAATGCGTTCGGGATCGAGGGTCCATGGCACGCGATCAAGCAGGGGCGAGCGGTCTATCGCCGACGCAAACGCGGCCACCGATCCGGCAGCGAGGTCGAACACCGGTAGGTGCGCCGAGAGGTAACCCCCGGACTCGGGACAAGTGATCGAGGAGTGAACGTGCGCACCGACGTCGCGCTGGTATTCGTCCAGATAGAACCCGTAACCGTGGTCCATACGATGCCTTTCGGGAGTTCAGCGACCGAGCAGGTCCCGGCACCGTTCGGTCAGCGTAGCGCGCAGCGGGGCAGCCCTGTCCGCCAATTGCTGTTGCTGGCGCACGTATTCGGCTCGGCCCGCCGGTGTTTCGATGGCGATGGGGGAGTATCCGTATTCGCGCAGATCGTAGGGACTGGCACGCATGTCGAGTTCACGTGCCAGGAGCGCGTGCTCGAAGCACGCCATCACCAGGTCGGAATCGACAAGCGGCAGAAGTTTGAAGCTCCATTTGTAGAGATCCATCCCGGCGTGCAGGCATCCTGGTTGCTCGTAGTCGATCTGCGTTTCGCGAATCAGGTTGAGCGCATTTTTCGGAGCCGCGTCCGGTGTGAAAAACCGGAATGCGTCGTAGTGAGTGCATTTGAGGGGTAAGGATTCCACGACCGCGTCGGTGCCCGCGAATCCCAGTCGCAGGGGAACAGACTGATGGCGAATGGCTTCCTCGCCGCCTCGGTACACCATCGCCCACTCGTGCAAGCCGAAGCAGCCGAGCACTGCGGGGCGCGAAGAAGTCTGGTTCAACAGATTCCACACGAATTCGACAGTGTGCAGTCGACGCTCGAGCACCGATCGGTCGACGCTCGCGCAACCGGATTCGTCGACGCGATACCCCGAGAACTCTGCGTACTCGGACCCGGCTTCCAGTGCTACGCCGTAGCCGGGGTGCCAGCGTCGAAGCTGCGCGGGCTTGAAGTTGTAGTACGTGAACAGGAAATCGTGCACCGGATGAGAAATACCGGCACTACGACGCGTCCGGTGCGGCCCGACAAGCTGCTCCACTTTCTCGAAGTGCAGCGCTTGCCGAGCCGTCCACTCGCTGTGCGCGAGGGCGAGTGTTTCCACCGAACGTGTCATGGATCAGTTGTTCCGTTGTCCCGGAACCGCATCGGTTCCGCGGTGAGTGCCGTCACGGACGGTGCCGACGTACTCCTCGAGGAGGTCTTCCAATGCCACGATGCCGATGACAACGCCGTCGGCATCGGTGACGGCACCGAGGTGTGAGCTGGCACGGCGCAGGCCTGCCAACGCCTCGGCGAGCGGCGTGCTGAGCGGAATGACGGGCAACGGACGAATATCCGACGTGGGTACGACGGTATCCGGCCCGGCAGCTTCGTCGAGAACCTCGTCGAGCACGTCCTTGAGGTGCACGTATCCGGCCAGAGTGCCGTCGGCAGCTCGGACGGGGTAGCGCGAATAGCCCGTCTCGATGACGGCCCGCTCGATGTCGCCCAGAGTGGTGCCGGTCGGGGTGAGCGGGATGGTGCGCACCTTGTCGAGAGTGATCAGCACTTCCGACACCGTGCGATCGGTCGATTCGAGGGCCTGCTTCAATCGCCGGTGCTCTTCGGCGTCGATGAGCCCTTCGGATCGTGATTCACCGATCATCGCGGACAACTCCACCGCCGAAACGGTGACATCGAGTTCGTCCTTCGGCTCGACTCGCAACAGACGCAGAATGCCGTTTGCACAGATGTTGTAGAACGCGATGAGCGGGCGCGCAATCTTGATGAACGCAAGATGGATCGGCACGAGCAGCATCGCGGTCTTCTCCGGCCCTGCCAGCGCGATGTTCTTGGGCACCATCTCACCGAGCAGGATGTGCAACACGACCACGAGGGACAGTGCGATCGCAAACGAAATCGGATGTAGCAATCCGTCGGGCAGACCGGCCGCTTCCATCGGCACCTCGAGGAGATGCGCGATGGCGGGTTCGGCGACCTTACCGAGAAGGATCGAACAGATCGTGATGCCGAGCTGCGCCGCGGCCAGCATCAGCGACAGGTTCTCGCCGGCCTTGATGACGGTGAGTGCCCGCTTCTTGCCCTGAGCGACCAACGCTTCGAGGCGGTCGCGGCGAGCAGAAATCAGCGCGAATTCCGCGCCGACAAAAAATGCGTTACCGGCCAGCAGTACAACGGTGAGGAGAACGCCGAGAAGGTTATTCATCGTCGGACTCCTTGGTGCGTTCTGCTGCTGATTCGGGTTCGACATCGCCGGGGACCGGAGTGATGGTCACGCGGTCGATACGACGGCCGTCCATCGAGGTGACTCGCGCAATCCACTTGCCACGGTGATCGCCGGACGCGTCGACGTCGGGCAATGCCACTTCGTCGCCCTCGTCGGGTATCCGTCCCAATTCGGTGAGCACCAAGCCACCGAGGGTGTCGTAATCGCCTTCGGGCGCGGTGTACCCGGTAGCGGAGGTGACTTCGTCGATGCGCAGGAGTCCGGAGCAGGACCACCCGTCGCCGACGCGCTGGACGTCGAGTTCCGGTTCGTCGTGCTCGTCGCGCACGTCGCCCACGATTTCCTCGATGAGGTCTTCCATGGTGACGATGCCGGCGGTTCCGCCGTATTCGTCGACCACGAGTGCGACCTGCATGCCGTCCGAGCGGATGCGTTCCATGACGGCGTCACCGTCGAGGCTCGACGGGACGACCGGCACGCGCTGAGCGAGACTGTCGACTCGCGTCGTGCGTCGTCGTTCGGCGGGAACCGTGAACGCGTGTTTGATGTGAACAACTCCGACGGTGTCGTCGAGGTCGCCGCGAACAACGGGGAACCTCGAGTAGCCGGTACGGGACGCCGTCACGATGAGATCGGCGACGGTATCGGACAGCTCGAGTGATTCGATCTTCACACGCGGTGTCATGAGTTCTTCCGCTGTGCGGTCACCGAACTGCAACGACCGGTTGACCAGAAGCGCAGTGCCCTCGTCGATGGATCCGCGCTGCGCCGACGTGCGGACCAGCGAGCCGAGTTCCTGCGGGGAACGCGCCGAGCGGAGTTCCTCAGCAGGTTCGATGCCCAGGCGCCTGACGATCACGTTGGCGGTTCCGTTGAGACCGTTGATCGCCCACTTGAAGACCAGGGAGAAACCGGCTTGCAAACCGGCTGTGGCGCGGGCCGTCGGCATCGGCTTGGAAATCGCCAGGTTCTTGGGGACAAGCTCACCGAAAATCATCGAGAACGAAGTCGCGATAACCAGGGCGAGGATCAATGACGTTGTGGACGATGCTGATTCGCTCAGCCCGATGGCCTTCATGACCGGGGTGATGAACCGGGCGAGAACGGGCTCGGCCAGGTAACCGGTGATGAGTGTGGTGATCGTGATGCCGAGCTGCGCGCCGGACAACTGAAACGAGAGCGTCTTGTGCGCGTGCTGGACCTGACGCGAACGGAGGTCGCCGTCACGTGCAGCTTCGTCGACGGTGCTGCGCTCGAGCGCGGTAAGTGAGAATTCTGCCGCCACGAAGAGGGCGGTGCCTGCGGTCAGTGCGATGAAGCCGAGCAGGCTGAGAATGGTGAATGCGATGTCCATCGATCATCGCCACCCAAGTGGAGAGCGAAGTGCGCCGGGTTTGTCTCCCGGCTCGCTAGAGGAGCCCTCCGAACCAGCGGAATCAGATGATTCCTCGGATATGACGACGGGTGTTGCGCCGGGTAAGTGTGTGGGTGCCTCGGGCACCGGGTTCCTTTCGTCGGGCCGACGACTGCTCGGCTCTAGCGGGCTCGGTCGGGTTGCCGCTTGGCACCCGACCGAGTTTTCATTTGTTGTTTCCAGGTTCGATGATACCGGCGAGTGCCCGGGCATTGGGAGCCGAGCACCCGCCGTTCGTCACAATTACCGATTCACCAGCCGACGGGAAGCGGCCGTCCCTCGGCAAATCCGGCTGCAGATTGCACGCCGAGGACTGCCTTGTCGTGCAGTTCCTCTAGCGAGCGCGCCCCGGCATACGTGCAGGTACTGCGGACACCGGAACAGATCTGGTCGATCAGATCCTCGACGCCGGGACGCTCGGGATCAAGTCGCATCCGTGAACTCGAGATGCCTTCCTCGAACAATCCCTTGCGGGCGCGATCAAAAGCCGTCTCGGTGGCGGTGCGCGCAGCAACGGCGCGCTTGGACGCCATACCGAAGCTCTCCTTGTACGCGTTGCCGGCCTGATCGACCTTGAGATCGCCCGGCGACTCGTACGTGCCGGCAAACCACGAGCCGATCATGACGTTCGACGCACCAGCAGCCAGAGCCAGAGCAACATCACGCGGGTGCCGTACTCCGCCGTCAGCCCACACGTGTTTACCCAATTCGCGTGCTGCTGCGGCGCATTCGGCCACAGCCGAGAACTGCGGTCGACCGACGCCGGTCATCATGCGTGTCGTGCACATCGCGCCCGGGCCGACACCGACCTTGACGATGTCGGCGCCCGCGGCGATGAGATCGCGGGTGCCCTGCGCGGAGACCACGTTTCCGGCCACCAGCGGCACACCGAGATCCAGGGCCTTGAGCGTGGTCAGCGCGTCGATCATGCGCTGCTGATGCCCGTGGGCGGTATCGACGACGATGACGTCGGCACCGGCGTCGACCAGCGCTTTGGCCTTGGCACCCACATCGCCGTTGACGCCGACCGCAGCGGCAATCCGTAGCGCGCCGTTGGCATCCACAGCTGGGTCGTAGATTCCGGCACGAATTGCGCCCGTACGAGTCAGGACGCCCGCGAGGGTGCCGTCGTCGTTGACGATGACGGCAAGCGGATCGTGCTTGGTTTCGAGCAGTTCGAACACCTCACGCGGTGTTGCGCTGACCGGTGCGGTGACGAAGTCGGTGATCGCGACGGTACGAAGGCGAGTGAACCTGTCGACGTCGGCGCAGGCAGCTTCGGTGACAACGCCGAGCGGCTTGCCGTCCTCGACGACTACAACCGCGCCGTGCGCCCGTTTGGGCAGCAAGGCCAACGCGTCGGAGACAGCGTCCTCGGGGCTCAGGGTCACCGGAGTGTCGGCCACGAGATGACGGCTCTTCACGAACGCCACCGTCTCGGCGACTGCTTCGGTGGGGACGTCCTGAGGAATGATCACCAACCCGCCGCGCCTGGCGACAGTTTCGGCCATTCGGCGACCTGCCACTGCGGTCATATTGGCGACGACCACGGGAATGGTGGTTCCCGAGCCGTCGGCCGACGCAAGATCGACGTCGAATCGGGACGTCACGTCAGTCCGGTTGGGGACGAGGAAGACATCGTCGTAGGTCAGGTCGTATGGGGGGCGTTGCCCTTCGAGGAACTGCACGTTTCACGAGCTTACCGGCGACGGCGCAGTTACGCCGATTGTTTCGCGCCCTTGCGACCGCGAAAGCGCGATGGTGGTGACGATCATGACTGCCACCGCGCAACCGATGACGGCAATCCCAAAGCCCTCGACCCGTAGACGCTCGTCGAGAACCGTCATGCCCAGGAACACTGCCGCGATGGGTTCGCCGATGGTCAAGGCCGGCAACGACGCAGACAACGGACCCACCTGGAACGCTCGTTGCTGCACATACACGCCGATAGCACCCGACGCGATGAGAGCCCAGGTCTGCCACGCGCTCACGACGCCGACAAAACCGTGCTCCAGAAGCTCGGTCACGTATTTCGTGAACGCGACGGCTATACCGAAGTAGATGCCCGCTGCGGCTCCGAGAAGCAGTGCGCGCCAACCGGCATCGAGTTTGGACAAGCCGCCGATGGTGGCAACGACGGCCACACCGACCGTGATCGCCAGCGGCACCGCCCAGTCCGACCACGGCGCATTACTGTCACCCTCGGTGGGATCACCGACAACGAGGAACACGGCCAGGGCAATCGCCAGCATGACCGCAAACGTCCAGGCCGTCCGAGTGATCCGGATTCCCGAGAACTTTGCCGACAGCGGCAGAGCGAACAGCAAGGACGACACGATCAACGGCTGCACCACCAACACCGAACCGAGTGCCAGCGCGAGGGCCTGCATGACATAACCGCCGCCGTCGCCGATCAAGCCGGCCCACCACCGGGGACTTCGCATCAACGACGCCACCAGCGCGTCGCCCTCGGACACCGACGAAGCGGCCCGCTGTTGAGCTACCGACGCGCACGCGAAGAGCAGTGCGGCAGCGAGTGCGCAGATGATCGAGATCAGTGGAAGATCGCCCATAGATCTCAGTGTGCGCGTTTGCCTCCGGCTTTTCCGGCAGACGGGCGACCGGAATTGGGTGTACCTGTTCCGCGGCGCGGCGTGAGCCCCTTGGATGCGAGGCGCTCCGAACGCGTGGGGACGGGAGTGCCGTCGGCGCGGATCTTCTTCACCGACTTGGGATCGGTGACCCGGCGCGACGCAACAGCGCGCTTGTCACCGTCCTTCTTCATCCGACCACCAGCAGCTGTGCGGCCCGCGGTGTCGTGTTCCTGACGCCCACGCTTGGCTGTATGTGTGACCTCGACGGTCGTGTCGGGCGCTGCGACGGGGATCCCCGTCGGCTCCATGGCCCCGGTGATGCGGGTGAGCTCCAGGTCGTCGGGACGGACCCGAACGCTGTGAACCTTCACACCGGCCGCCTTGGTCAGCTTCTCGACCCCTGCGCGTTCTTCATCGGTCACGATGGTGACGACAACACCCGATTCACCTGCTCGGGCGGTACGACCGGCGCGGTGCAGGTAATCCTTGGCCTCGGCAGGCGGATCGACATGGACAACCAGCGTGACGTCGTCGACGTGGATACCGCGGGCCGCGACGTCTGTGGCAACCAGGACCGGCGTCGTGCCGTCCGAGAACGAGGCGAGGGTCTTGGTCCGGTTGTTCTGCGTCTTTCCGCCGTGCAGGGCTCCGGCGGATACGCCGATCAAATGCAGTTGCTGCGCAAGACGATCGACACCGTGCTTGGTCTTGACGAACATGATGGTGCGACCAGCACGCGAAGCGATATGTGCGACAACGGATCTCTTGTCCACCTGGTCCACGAAGAGCAGGTGATGTTCCATGGTCGAGACCGTTGCAACCGGGGGAGCGGTGGCATGCGATGCCGGGTTGCGCAGGTAGCCCGCGACCAAATCGTCGACCTTGCCGTCCAGCGTTGCCGAAAAGAGAAGGCGTTGACCATCTTTCGGCGTCGTGTCGAGAATCTTGGCGACTTCGTCGATAAAGCCCATGTCAGCCATGTGGTCGGCCTCGTCGATCGTGGTGATCACAACGTCGTCGAGGATCACCGACTTCTGTTCGAGCAGATCGAGGAGACGGCCAGGCGTGGCAATCAGCAGATCGACGCCGCGCGCCAGAATGTCGGCCTGACGCTTGATCGGGACACCGCCCACCGCGCTCGCTACCCGCAAGCCGACCTCGGTCGCCGCGTCGTCGAGCGCTTTGTGAATCTGAATGGCCAGTTCGCGGGTGGGAGCGAGCACCAATCCGCGGGGGCGATTGCGTTTACTCGCGCCGCCCTTGAGGCGCACCAGCATGGGAAGCCCGAAAGCCAAGGTCTTGCCGGAACCCGTCGCGCCACGGCCCAGAACGTCGCGGCCTGCCAGCACATCGGGAATGGTGGCAGCCTGGATGGGGAACGGGGCATCAATCCCGTTTCGGCGCAGTGCGTGCACCATCACAGCAGGGATTCCGAGGTCGATGAACGAGCGCCCTTCGGTAGACGTGGGCGAGTCGATCGTCGATTTCGGCATTTGTCCAGGCTACCGGGTATCGGTAGACGCAGGTGACCGCGTCTACCGATACCGGGTGTGAATCAGGCCTCGATTTCGCTACGGTCGCCGCTCCACAACGTGTGGAACTTGCCGGGCTTGTCGATGCGCTCGTAGGTGTGAGCGCCGAAGAAGTCGCGCTGACCCTGAGTCAACGCCGCCGGGAGACGCTCCGCGCGCAGACCGTCGTAGTACGACAGCGACGAAGCAAACGCCGGCACCGGGATGCCGAGCATCGTCGCGGTGGCGACAACACGACGCCAGCTGTCGATTCCCGCTTCGATGGCTTCACGGAAGTACGGAGCCAGAATCAAGCTCGGCAGCGACGGATCAGCGTCGAACGCGTCCTTGATGCGGTTGAGGAACTGCGCCCGGATGATGCAACCACCGCGCCAGATCGTTGCCAGGTCGGCAGGCTTGACGTCCCAGTTGTACTCGGCGCTACCAGCCGCGATCTGGTCGAAGCCCTGCGCGTACGCCACGATCTTCGACGCATACAGCGCTGCCTGGATGTCCGCGGCGAACTGCTCGGCATCGGCCGGCTTGTCACCGAGCGAACCCGAAGCCAAGCCCTGCGCCTGAGCTGCGGCGCGCTGCGTGCGGCTACCGGAGAGTGCGCGAGCGAACACCGCCTCGGCGATGCCGGTAACCGGCACACCGAGATCCAGAGCGGACTTGACCGTCCAGCGGCCCGTGCCCTTCTGCTCCGCCGCGTCGACGATGACGTCGACCAACGGCTTGCCCGTCTCGGCGTCCACCTGACGCAGAACCTCGGCTGTGATCTCGATCAGGTACGACTCGAGAGTGCCCTTGTTCCACTCGGTGAAGACGTCGGCGACCTGGCCGGCGTCGTAACCCAGAGCGTCACGGAAGAGGTTGTACGCCTCGCCGATGAGCTGCATGTCGGCGTACTCGATGCCGTTGTGCACCATCTTGACGAAGTGTCCGCTGCCGTCGGGACCGATATGCGTGCAGCACGGGGTGCCGTCGACGTGAGCGGAGATGGACTCGAGAAGGGGGCCGAGAGCCTCGTAGGACTCCTTCGGACCGCCCGGCATGATCGAGGGACCGTTGAGAGCGCCTTCTTCGCCACCGGAGATACCAGCGCCGACAAAGTGCAGTCCGCGCGCACGGATGGCGGCCTCACGGCGAATCGTGTCCGTGTACAGCGAGTTACCGCCGTCGATGATGATGTCGCCCGGCTCCATTGCATTGGCGAGCTCTTCGATCACAGCGTCGGTCGGCGCTCCGGCCTTGACCATGATCAGCACGCGACGCGGCTTCTGCAGCGCGGCAACAAATTCTTCGACAGTCTCCGTGCGCACGAAGTCGCCCTCGGAACCATGGTCGGCGATCAACGCATCGGTCTTCGCGATGCTGCGGTTGTGCAAGGCAACGGTGTGACCGTGGCGGGCGAAATTGCGGGCAATATTCGAACCCATGACGGCCAGTCCGGTGACGCCGATCTGTGCCCGGGGTGATTCGGTGCTAGTGGTTGACATGCTTACAGCTTTCCCTCTCGGTCCGCGGCTGTGAAATCCTGCGCTGTGCGCAGCCGAAAAACTGTGCGGCCGCGACGCGCGTGAACATCAGACCGTGCATACAAAACACGGATGCAGATCACTTTATTGCAGTGACCTGCATCCGTCTCGATACAGCTTCCGGCGTGGCCGGAGTGTGATCAATATTCAGTTGGTGAGCCGCAGCTCAGCGAGCGTATTACCGCTGATCGCGCTTCGGTCCGTCGAAGCCGTCGTAGCTACGACGATCCGTACGGCTGCGGAATCCGCCGCCGCTGGTCGAGCCTGCGCGGTCGCTGCTGTCGCGGTTGCCCTGGTATCCACCCGAGGAGCGGTTGCCCTGGTAGCCGGTGGAGGGGCGGCTGTCGCGGTCTCCGTAGGACGGGCGGCTGTCGCGGTTGCCCTGGTAGCCGCCGCGGCTTTCACCGTCGCGGTTGCCCTGGTAGCCACCTGACGAGCGGTTGCCCTGGTATCCACCCGAGGAACGATCACCCTGGTAGCCGCCGCTTGAGCGGTTGCCCTGGTATCCGCCACGGTCACTGGTGTCGCGGTTGCCCTGGTATCCACCGGAAGAACGATCACCCTGGTAGCCGCCGCTTGAGCGGTTGCCCTGGTATCCGCCACGGTCACTGCTGTCGCGGTTGCCCTGGTATCCACCCGACGAACGATTTCCCTGGTAGCCGCCGGAAGAGCGGTTGCCCTGGTAGCCACCTTCACGGTTGCCCTGGTAACCACGTGAACCACCGCGGTCGCCGAAAGAACGCTCGCCACGAGAAGAGCTCTCGCGCAACGGTTCTCCGGTGGGCTTCTTGGCTCCGGTGATGCGAGCCAGCTCGGCGGAACCCGGGGTGACGGGAACAGCAGCGGCGTTGACGCCCGCCATTCCGGTCAGGCGCTTGAACTGACGCTTCTGGTTCGGCAGAACGATCGCGACGACGGTTCCCTTCTCGCCGGCGCGAGCCGTACGGCCTGCGCGGTGAAGGTAGTCCTTGTGATCGGCCGGGGGATCGACATGCACAACGAGGTCGATGCCGTCGACGTGGATGCCGCGGGCTGCGACGTCAGTGGCGACAAGGACGGGAGTTCGGCCGTTCTTGAAACGCTCGAGGACGCGGGTGCGCTGGTTCTGTGCTTTGCCGCCGTGCAGGGACTCTGCGGCAATTCCGACTGCGCGGAGGCGATCGGTGATGCCTTCGCAACCGAGCTTGGTGCGGGCGAACATGATGGTGCGTCCGTCGCGGGCGCCGATTTCAGCGAGAACCGCGTCCTTCTGTCCACGATCGACCAGGAGTACGTAGTGCTCCATCGTGTCGACGCTCGCGCGGCCGTCTTCGGTGGAGTGGGTGACGTGGTTGGCCAGGAACTGACGAACCAGCGACTGGACCTCACGGTCGAGGGTTGCGGAGAACAGTAGACGCTGTCCGTCGGCAGGGGTCTCGCCGAGGATCGAGCGAACCTCGGGCAGGAAGCCCATGTCCGCCATCTGATCGGCTTCGTCGAGTGCGGTGATTTCCACCGAGTCGAGGATGCAGGTGCCCTGGCGCAGGTGGTCGCCGAGACGGCCCGGCGTAGCGACGAGGACGTCGACGCCGCGGCGGAGCTGGTCGACCTGCTTGGCAAACGGAGTACCACCGACGGCGGGACGCACCGTGAGTCCGAGGGCGCCGGCGTAGGAGTTCAGGGAGTCGACCACCTGGAAAGCAAGTTCACGGGTCGGGACCAGGACGAGTGCGCGAGGACGCTTGGCGGCCGGACGGTCTTCGTGGCGCGACAGGCGGGTCAGCATCGGCAGACCGAAGGCCAGGGTCTTACCCGATCCGGTCTGTGCGCGGCCCAGAACGTTGGTGCCGGCAAGTGCGTCCGGGATGGACTGAGCCTGGATGGGCGACGGGCTGGTGATGGAGTTGCGGGCCAGAGCGGCAACAAGCTGCTCGGGCAGGCCGATTTCGGCAAAAGTGATGGTGGGCTCAGCTGAAACTGCGTCGGTGGCAGCTTTGTCTTCAGTGACGGTTGTTACTACAACGTCTTCGATGATGTTCTCAGAAGACGACATTTGGACAGCGTTGGTCACGCGGAAACCTCTCCGGACTACGGGCACGTCGCGGAGCGGAAGAAGCCATGCTTGAACACACGACACAGTTCGCAAAGGGACGAGCCAGGGCACATGTCACCTGGCAATCCGAACGCATACTGCGGGGAATTGGGCTGTGTGCCGTTAAATGTTGATGAACCACGATGGTGGCCGGGCTCTACTGTACGCCACCCGATGCCGGGAAGTCAGGTAACCCCGCGTGTGACCTGCACTACTACAGCGTGTTCTGCTGGTCAAGACTTTAGTACGCGTTGAGAAGTAAGCGAAGTTCGGTGAGCCACGGCACGGCGACGGCAACGGTGGGGACTACCAGAATCGTGATCGCGGCAAGATAGGCACATACCGCAACACGGGGATCGGCAGCATCAGACGAGAGTCGCTGGACACGAATCAGCGTCGACGGACCGCCGGCTGCCATGGCGCCGCGCGGTGCGGTCGAACCTGCACACGCGACCAGTGCCCGGGCCAGGGGAGTCGGGCCCGTAACGCGAACCGCGGAATCGTCGGCCAGCAACTCGACCAGCAATTGGACGGATCCGAGGGCGGACTTGCTACGAACGAACCGGGGAAACGCATGGTTGACCGCGGTGAACGCTTCGAGAACGAGATCGTGACGCGCACGCAGGTGTGAACGCTCGTGCGTGAGAATTGCCTTGACCTCGGCATGATCGAGGTTCTGCAACGTTCCTTGGCTCAGGACCACCCGCTGGCGTATTCCGGGCAGGCAGTACGCGATGGGTTCTTCGACATCGAGAACACGCAGGTCCGGGGTGCGCTCCACTGCGGCAGGCATGGCGCAGTCGTCGAGTAGATCCACGAGGATGCGATGGCGTGCGCGTCGACGCCGAGTTCGCACACCCACTTGCAGGATCGAAAAAATCAGTTTCGCGCCGATAAGCAGGGTGAGCGCAAACACCACGACGTACAGGATCCACAGGGGCAAACCAAGAGCGTCGATCTCAGCGGTCGGCGCAGTGGTCGGTCGTCCGTCCGGTCCTGGAACCAGGAGCTGACTGGCAATTGCCAAGCCCGAGCTGAAAGCTGACAACACCGCGGCAAGCGCGATGGCCTGCCACAGGACGAGAGCCGCGCGCGGCGCCCGGTACGGCCACGTAGAGCGGCTCAGGAGTGCTGGTACCGGACCCGCGAGCAACAACGCGAGGATTCCGAAAACCAGTGCAGTGGTGGCGTTCATGACCTAGTCATCATGCACGAAGAAATCAGATAGGCCTAGAAAATCTACGGCCGCACATCTTTTTTCGCGGATTCGCGCACCTCGAGAGCGGCAAGTGCTTCGCGTAGCGCGTCAGCCTCGTCGGCATTGACCTGGCCGACGAAGTGAACCAGGGCTGCCGCCCGACCGTCGGATTCCGGCGCCTGAGCCAGAGCATCGACCATCAGGCTCGCGACCAACTCTTCACGCTTGTTCACCGGGAGGTAGCGATGGGCGCGATCGTCACGTTGCTGAATCACCAGGTGCTTCTTCGCGAGTCGTTGCAGGACGGTCATGACCGTCGTGTACGCCAGTTCGCGATGAGTTGCGAGTGCTTCATGTACCTGTCGCACAGTTTGGGGTTCGGTTGTAGACCACAAATGATCCATGACCGCGCGTTCGAGTTCACCTAGACCTGCCATTCTTCGATTCTACGGACTTCCACGACGAAATACGTACTACTGGTAGTAGTAAGGGCGAATCAATGAGTGTGGTATTGGACATAGTGAGCTGTAGGACAGATAACGTGGATCGAGACCGTGGCCACGGCAGTGCAGAGTCGATCAGTAGAAAGTAGTCGCGCGCAGATGAAGATCGACAGTTCCTCGGAGTCCACGCATCTCTCGACCCGACTGTCGGCGTACGGGGGTAAAGCCCGCGAGCTTGTTCGTTTCGGAATTCGGGATGCACCGATGACGACGTCGCTCGTGGTCATTACGTGGGTTCTGGGTGCGGCGACGGGAAGCCTAGTGCACGGGCCGTCGAGATCGCTGGCTCACCAGATTGCCGCCGGAATGGGTTCGCTGCAACACGGGCGACTATGGACACCGCTGACATCTGCGCTGTGGGAGGGCAATCTTCTGCGGTACATCGGCGCGACCGTACTGTTGTTCGTTGTCGCCGCACCCCTCGAGCGACGCATGGGCACCGTGAAACTCGCGATTGCAGCCGTGACAACCCAGATACTCGGCGTGATACTCGGGCTGGGGTGGGCGTCGCTGGCCAAGGTTGTCGACGCCAGCTGGGGGTTTCGCCTCCACTCGGGAGTCGCCGTGGGCGCCAGCGCGTGGGTCGTGGGTGCTCTCATGGTCGCGACCGCGAACATGGGCACGCTGTGGCGTCGACGCATCCGCGTGGGCGTTCTCGCTCTCACCATCACGCTCGCGTTGTTCAGTGGGCAACTTCAGGACGTCATCCGACTCTTCGCGGGTGTGGTCGGGTTGGTGATCGGTGCGTGGATCGTCGGTAGGTCCGCGCGAGGTGACCGAATCGTCGGGACTCAGCGGGAAGGCCGCGTGCTGGTGGCGATAGTTGTCGCGGCGAGTGCGATCGGGCCGATGATCGCGGCACTCTCCCCGGAGGCAGTGGGACCCTTGGCTGTTCTCCGTGATCTGTTCCGCGGTGTTCCGTGGACAGTGGCCGAGGTCCGCGACCTGTGCGCCGAGTCGTCGACCGATCCGGATTGCCGACGCGGATTGTTGGAACTGCGTTTGTCGGGGATCGGGCCGACGTTGCTCTCACTCATGCCCTCGATCTTCGTGCTCGTGCTCAGCGACGGTTTGCGGCGCGGCCGACGCTTCGCCTGGATCGCCACCGTGTGCGCGCAGGTGATTCTGTTGATTCTCTCGATCGGGAACTTCGTCATCCGGTTCGTCGACGCAGCAGACAGCGAGAGCTTGTTCTACGGCATCGCCGACCCCAACGTGTATCGGACGTTGGTGCCGTTCCTCACCCCACTGTTCGTGTTGATCATGCTGATCCTCACACGGCGATTCTTCGACGTGTCCGCTCCGGCGGGAACCTATCGCAAATTGGCTGTCTCACTGTTAGCGCTGCTGGCCGGCCTGATCGCGGTGTATGTGGGCGGCGGGATGGTTGCGCGCCACGGGTTCGACCGTGAACCGAGCGTCGCGATGCTCCTGGCGGATTTCCCGCAACGGTTGGTGCCGCCCGTCTATCTGCAACTGGTTGACCCGCGGCTACTGCCCGTCGACATCGAAGCGACTCTGTTGTTCGAATGGACAGGAGTCGTGTTCTGGGTGGCCGCATCGATTCTCGTGTTCGTGACGTTCCGCAAACCCGTCGACGCACTTGATCCGCGGGACGCCGCGCGCGCCCGAGGGATGCTGATCGCGGGAACCGGAAGCCCGCTGTCGTGGATGACGACGTGGACGGGAAACACCTTCTGGTTCTCGTCGGACGGCTCGAGTTACGTTGCTTACCGGGTTATTTCCGGGGTTGCACTGACTACCGGCGACCCGGTGGGGCCACCTGATCGGATGCGAGACACCATCAGCGAATTTGCAGAATTCGCCACGGCCAACGGCTGGATTCCGTGCTTCTACTCGGTCACCGACGACGTTCGAGCGATTACGGATTCGATGGGGTGGAGCGGCCTGCAGGTTGCCGAGGAAACGATTCTCGATCTGGGCGAGATCGCGTTCACCGGTAAACGATTCCAGGACATTCGAACGGCGTTGAACCGGGCGAAGAAGTCCGGTATCACGGCCGAATGGATCAACTATCCGCACGCCGCCATCGCAGTCAAGGATCAGATTGTCGCGATTTCCGAGGAATGGGTCGCAGACAAGGGAATGCCGGAAATGGGCTTCACGCTCGGCGGACTCAACGAGATCGACGACGACAACGTGCGGTGCCTGATCGCGATCGACGAGGAACGCACAGTTCACGGTGTCACGTCATGGCTGCCTGTCTACCGTGACGGCCGAATTGTGGGCTGGAGTCTCGACTTCATGCGGCGACGCTCCGAGGGTTTCAGACCGACCATGGAGTTCCTGATCGCGTCGGCGGCCCTGAGCTTGGAATCCGAAGGAGTCGAATTCCTGAGCCTCTCGGGTGCGCCGCTCGCGAAGGTCGCAACGGATGACGGCTCGAATTCGATTGAGCCGGAAGCGATGACATTGTCCGGCGTGATGGACAACGTGCTCGAATTCTTGGGGCGCACCCTCGAACCCGTGTACGGCTTTCGCTCGCTGCTGGCCTTCAAATCGAAGTTCCAGCCGCGCTATGTGCCCATGCACATGGTGTTCGCCGATCCTGCCGCGCTGCCGAGTATCGGCAACGCAGTGGGGCGGGCGTACCTGCCGACCGTGTCCTTCGGTCAGGGAGTGAAGTTGGTGCGGACGATTATCGGTCGATGAGTGAATGCCGTCAGGAAGGCCTTGCGGCCGGCCCGCCGACAGTACCGAAAACGTGTCGAGTTCCGATGGGCACGATCAGCGGGCGATCCGAAACCGGATCGTCGATGACAGCGGCTTCGAGGCCGAACACGTCGAGGAGCAATTCCGCCGAGATGATGTCCTTCGGAACGCCGGAGGCGACGATGGCGCCGTCCCGCATCACGATCAGGTGGTCGCTGTAGCGCACTGCCAGATTGAGATCGTGCAGGATCATGACCACAGTGCGGCCCATCTCCTCGTGCAATTGATCGACGAGGTCGAGAACCTCCATGGAGTGCGCAAGATCCAAGTAGGTCGTGGGTTCGTCGAGTAGAAGGATGTCTGTGCCCTGGGCGAGCGCCATCGAGATCCACGCGCGCTGCCGCTGACCGCCGGACAGTTGATCGACCGGGCGATCGGCAAGGTCGGAAACCCCGGTCAACTCGAGGGCCTGAGCCACTTCGCCTTCGTCGTCTGCCGACCATTGCCGGATCCACGTCTGGTGGGGATGGCGGCCACGCGCAACCAGATCGGCGACGGTCAACCCTTCGGGAGCGACAGGAGTTTGCGGCAGCATGCCAAGGACTCGTGCGACGTCCTTGGTCTTCATCGAGCTGATTGCCTTGCCGTCCAACACAACCGACCCACTCTTGGGCTTGAGCAGTCGTCCCAGAGCACGCAAGAGTGTCGACTTGCCGCAGCCGTTCGGTCCGATGACCGTTGTGATCACGCCGGTCGGGATTTCGAGATCAAGACCGTCGACGATGATGCGATCCCCGTACCCCAGGGTGAGATCCTTTGCGACGAGCCGTGCGGGGGCGTCGACGGACTGGGACAACGTGGTCATGCTGTGACCTTCCGATTGTTACGAACCAAGAGGTAGAGCAGGAACGGTCCGCCGAGCGCTGATGTCACGATGCCGACGGGCAATTCGACGGGTAGAACCGTGCGAGCGATAACGTCACTGCCGACAACGAGCACGGCGCCGGTGAGCGCCGACGCCACGATCGGGGGACCGGCAGATCGCACCAAGCGCATCGCGACCTGCGGAGCAGCCAGGGCGACAAAGCCCACCGGTCCGGCAGCGGCGGTGGCGATCGCAGCCAACGCGACGGACGAGAGCAGAAGCTTGGCCTGCGACGACTGCAGGCGCACGCCCAGAGACGTCGCATTGTCCTCGCCCAGTCGCAGTGCGCCCATGGTGAACGACGCGATCACGGCGTATCCACCGACAACAACCACCGCGACGGCAACCGGCCACATCTGATTCCAGGTCGCGCCGTTCAGCGAACCGTTCAGCCATACCTGCGCGCGGGACGCATCGTTGATGTCGGCTGAGATCAAGAGCCATCCCGTCGTTGCGACCAACATGGCGTTGACGCCGATGCCGATCAGGATCAGGCGGAATCCCTCGACGCCTTTGCGCCATGCCAGCGTGTAGATGACCACAGCGGTCAGTAGCCCGCCCGCCAGTGCTGCCAACGGAATGCCCAGTGTTGCAAGTAGACCTACAAACGACCCGCCGCCACCGAGAACGATCAGCGCGACGGCTGCGGCGCTGGAACCCGCGGTGATGCCCAGGATGTCCGGACTTGCGAGTGAATTGCGCGCGATGGTCTGAGTGATGGCGCCGGCGATGCCAAGTGCCATACCGATGAACAGTGCTGTCAGCGACCGGGGCAAGCGGAGATCGAAGACGATGAGGTTCTGGGTTTTGTTGCCTCCGCCGAACAGAACTGAAATCACGTCAGGGATGGAGATCGGGTAGTCGCCGCGTCCAACGCTCAGGCAGATCAGCGCGAACAAAGCGGCGGTCAGTGTAACGCACACCGACACCGCGAGCGGGCGATACACCAGTGAGAACGAACCGACACGAATCGCTCTGCGGGAGGGAACCGTTCGGGGGAGCACACCAGGTTCACCCCGGAGAACTTTGCCTTGTGTGATGGTCACAGACTTGCCAACTTCCTGCGCCGTACGAGAGCGATGAAGAACGGCGCACCGAAGATCGCCAGAATGATTCCGACCTGTAGCTCACCCGGACGGACGACAACGCGTCCGATGATGTCGGCGGTGATCAACATGATCGCGCCGAGCAGACCCGCGTACGGGACGAGCCAGCGGTAATCAGGACCGGTGATGGCCCGGGCCACGTGTGGCACGACCAGGCCGATGAAGGCGATAGGTCCGCAGGCCGCGGTGGCGGCGCCGGTCAGCAAGGTGATCGCGACAATGCCGAGAGTGCGACTGAACACGATGTTGGTTCCGAGCGCTTTGGCTACGTCGTCTCCGAGACTGAGGACGTTGAGTCCGGGCGTACTCGCGAGAGCAATGACGAGGCCGACGAGTAGGAAAGGAAGCACCTGCCACAACACGTCGAATCCGCGTCCGGACACCGAACCGACCACCCAGAAGCGGTACGCGTCGAGACTTGCCTGGTCGAGGATGATGACCGCATTGGTCATGGCCTGGAGGAAGAATGCGACAGCGGCTCCGGCGAGAGCAAGACTGAGCGGACTCGAACCTCCGTTGCCGATGGATGACAGACCGAAGACGACAACGCTCGCGATGAACGAACCAGCAAACGCAAACCACATGTACTGACTCGGTGCGGTGAATCCGAACAGGTAGATCGACATGACCACCAAAAACGCAGCGCCGGCATTGAGACCGAGTAGGCCGGCGTCGGCAAGGGGATTTCGGGTGTGACCCTGGATGAGTGCGCCGACGATTCCCAGCGCGATGCCGACCACCAAGCCCAGGATTGTTCGCGGCGCGCGCAGTGTTCGCACGATGATGTCGGTCTGTGACCCGTCGGAACTGAAGATTGCATGGAAGATTTCGGAAAAAGTCAGCGGACGCGCTCCGACTGCGATGCTGGCAAGCATGACCAACACCAGGAGGACGGTCAGAACCGCAAGACCGATGAGACGACGCCTGCGGGTGGCTGATACCGAGTTGTCGCGCTCGAGTTCGGCGAACCCCTCGTCGCGAGCGGTGCTTTCGCGGACAACTTCGATTCCGGATCGGTTGATCGGGCGCAGGAGTGCGCGTCTGACACCGACGGGCTGCTTGGTCTGTGCATCCCGGGTGATCAGGCCGACCCAACCTTTTCCGGAGGTTCGGCCGCTCGTGCCGTCGCGGAATCCGAGGTTCCAGATGAGAAGTCCGATAGCGATGGCGATTGCTGTGCCGCCGAAGACTGCGCGATCAGCTTCACCGCCGCCGTTGTCGTCCTGCAAGGACTGGACTATGTACCAGCCGATTACGAGTGGGAGCGCAATGATCGCGACATCGAACAGTGCGGCAAGGACGCGCAATCGGACGGGCGCCGGCCCCCGGGGTACGACACGTCGTCCGTAGTTCTCGCTGGGTCCGCGCGGATGTTCGCTCCCGGGCGTGTCGGTCATGGTCACTAGTGGATCGAACTCCTGGTCTTGGCTCGCAGGGATTTCAGATCTTAGGTTACGGAACCCTATCCCCGGGAACCTCGCGCGGGTTGGTTTCCGAAGCGAATGTGCGTGCCGAGGCTCACAGATCTTTACTCTTGAATTATGGTGAGGCTAACCTATGTTGAGTGTGTAAGACCCCTACGGCCGATTGGAGTGCATGGTGACCATGACCCTGACCACCGAGCATGTGCAGATTCGTGACTTGGATTTCCGGACTGACGCATTCAGCCGCACCTGCACACGATTACGGGGGCTCAACCCCGATTACCCGCGCGTGTATGCGGTTGCTGCCATGGCTGGTGAGGGTAAACGTCGATGGTGGAAACTGAGCACCGGTCTGCAAGGTGAACGAGTCGAACAGCTGTATTTGCGATCTCTCCAGGATCTCGACAATCCGGAGGCCGCGGCAATCCAGGTTGCGACGTCCTTGATTCATGCCGTCGTCGGCAGGGTGACTGCTTCCATTGTCGCGGAGGGCTCGGCGTGGGATCCCGGCCTCGAGAACCTCTGGATACATATGGACAGCGACAGTGGCATCGACTGGGCGGGCGTGGTTGACGAAACGCTGCGCGTAGCTCCGGGCGGTACCGAGTACGGCCGGGACGGTGTTGTCGACATGCCCTGTGAGGAAGCGCTTTTCGTGTGGACGGCGCACCGGTGCCTTGGCGCCCTGCATGCAGTGCTCGCCGCTGTGTCTCGTTGCGCGCCGATAGATCCCTATCGTTTCTGGGGCTTGGTGGGCGAGGCCATCCTGGGAGCTACCGCGTACGTCCCGATTCTTGCCGGTGGCGGCGAAACGGCAGCGCAGCGCCGAGGTCAGGGGCTACTCGACGCATTTGTCGGCGTCGGAGTCCCGGTGCGGTCTCGTCGGAAGATCGCTGCGCGCCCCCGCTGGAATCAGTTTGACGAAACGCTTGCTTAATTAGGTAAACCTTGCCTATGATTGAGGAGCGCGAGGCGGGGAGAACAACCCGCTGAGTTCAAGAAACTGCCGGACCGCGCCGGAGTCCTGAGGGCTGCAGAGACTCCCGGTCCTTCCCACGGCGGGTTCCGCATCGTCACGATGCGGAACCCGCCTGTTCGTCTTTACGGACCTGAATCGACGCTCGAGTTACGGCTGGTGTAGGCAAGTAGTCAGCGGCCGCCGCACCGGCGCCATGGGAAACACAGATGGAGAAGGCATGTCCGACACAGCTGACATCGCAGACTTGAAGAACTTGCTGGGAACCGGTTTCGACGCCACCATCGGTTTGGAATACACCGATGTGACACCGGATCGAGTTCGCGCTCAGTGGACGGTCAAGCCGACGCTGCACCAGCCGGCAGGCATCCAGCACGGCGGCGTGTACTGCTCCGTAGTGGAATCACTGGCCAGCATCGGCGGCACTGTGTGGCTGGGGGAGCGCGGGCACGTTGTCGGCGTCAACAACAACACCGATTTCCTGCGCGCGACACGCGAAGGGACGCTGACCGCAGAGGCCAACCCAATTCATCGCGGTCGCACATCCCAGTTGTGGGAGGTGCGCATCACCGATGAGCAAGACCGACTGGTTGCGAAGGGACAGGTGCGCCTTGCGAACATCACGGACACCTCAGCGATCGGCAACTGACGACGGCGAGGCCTGAGAACAACACAACGGCGGTGGAATCAAATTCCACCGCCGTTTGCGTGTCAAACGGGAGGCTCAGCCGGCAGCTTGTTCAGGTTTGCCTTTTCCGCTCTCGACCGCCGCCTTGGATTTATTGTGTTTCTCCAACTCGCCCATGGCATTTCGAGCGAATACCTGCTGCTCAGTCGACGCCATCTGAGCGCGGCCACGGCCGAAGAACGTCACCGTCCACGACAGGATCGTGGACACGCGTGAGCGGAACCCAACCAGATACAGCAGGTGGATGGCCAACCACGCCACCCAGCCGATGAAACCGCTGATCTCGAGCTTGCCCACCTTTGCCACCGCGCTGAATCGCGAAATGGTGGCCATACTGCCCTTGTCGAAGTACTTGAACGGAACCCGCGTGGCGGGTGCCTGTCCGTCGATCTCGGCTTTGATCTGCTTTGCCGCGTACTTGCCGCCCTGCATCGCAACCTGCGCCAAGCCCGGCAATTTATCCAGCGACATCATGTCGCCGACAACAAACACGTTGGGATGACCCGGCAGTGACAAATCCGGGTTGACCATGACCCGCCCAGCGCGGTCTGTCTCGCCGCCGCTCTGCTCTGCCAGCTGCTTGCCGAGGGGGCTCGCTTGAACACCGGCCGACCACACCTTGCACTGCGACTCGATGCGGCGTAGGGTGCCGTCCTTCTCCTTGATGATCAGCCCGTCGTTGTCGACATCGGTGACCATGGCGTCCAACTGAATCTCGACGCCGAGACCCTCGAGCGTTTCTGCGGCCTTTCGGCTCAGCTTGCCTCCGTAGACCGGAAGCACCGCAGGCGCACCGTCCAGCAATACAACCCGGGCCTCCCGTGGATCGATCTTCCGGAATGCGCCATCGAGGGTGCGACGCGACAACTCCGCGATCTGACCGGCGAGCTCAACACCCGTCGGGCCTGCACCGACAACAACAAACGTCAGGAGGCGTGCGCGCTCGGCGGGATCGTCCGACAGTTCTGCCTGCTCGAACGCGCCCAAGATACGACCGCGAAGCTCGAGCGCGTCATCGATTGTCTTCATGCCCGGCGCGAATTCGGCAAAGTGATCGTTTCCGAAGTACGACTGTCCGGCGCCCGCAGCGACGATCAAACTGTCGAACGGCGTCACGGTAACCCGTTCCAACAGCCGCGACGTGACGGTTTTCTCCTTCAAGTCGATCGTCTCGACTTCACCGAGTAGTACCTGCGCGTTCTTCTGCTTGCGGAGCACCAATCGGGTTGCCGGCGCTATATCGCCGACGGACAGAATTCCTGTAGCCACCTGGTAGAGAAGGGGTTGGAAAAGGTGATGGGTGGTACGCGCAATCATCGTGATTTCGGCATCGGCATTTTTGAGAGCCTGAGTGCCGAACAATCCACCGAAGCCGGAACCGATCACCACGACGCGGTGGCGGTGCGATTCAACCGACTGGATGCTCATTCCGTGCTCCTCGAGTTGTAGACGACGGTTCTACGGTAGTCCCACCTACGCTGAGGTTCTCTGCGAGTCCGCAAGATGTCCGACTCTTCCGGAATCGATCCAGTGAAGAGTTCCCAGAGCCCCACCTGCCGCATGGACAAGTAGGTGCACCGGGATGATCACGCGGGGCGCATGTGCGTCGAACTACTGCCGAATCGACAGGATGAACAGGGCGATACAGCCGCCTACGAAAACCAAGATCGACAACGCGACAGACGCGTACCCGACGCCCACACCAATTGCTGCCAAGTCCATGTGCTGACCCTCTCCTCTCATGCCAAAAGTTGGCTCGATCACATCACGGTACTGATGTGCCGTGGATCTGTTGGCATAACCCCTCTCCGGCGCGCCGGAAAGGGGTGTGAACTACGGGTTCCGGCTACGGTCCGACTGGCAGCGCGGATCGCGACGGGCCAGCTACGACATCAACGGATCAGTTATCGCTTTCGGTTACCAAGGAAAATTGCCAAAAGTATGCCGATCTCGCGGATGTGGGCGTCCCCAGCGACTCGGTGTGCAGAACTCGTGAACTGAAGCGCGCTACATGTGACCTTCAATCGGCGCCCGAGTCGGCGCGCGTTCAAACATGCAGGTGTAGACGACTCTGATGCGAAACTGGTTATGTAAGGCAATAATTCGTGAATCTGAGGTTTTATGTGACAGCCGAATCGGTGTACGGGAAGCTCCTGATCGCTAAATCGGATAATTGCGACATTGGACGATCTGGGAGTTGGTTCGGTAATCGAACTGAAACCCGCAGGGAGATTGAAGGAGTTAGCTGAATTCGACCAAAATCAGCGTTTCGGGTCGGTTTGTTCGCTATATGGATGCTAGCTTTGTCGCAAACAGGTCGATTGAGCGTGAATGAGTGAATTCGGGAGGACACCCGTGGGTGGCGATGCTTTTCAGACTGTTCCGGTAGGTCGACGGGAATTCGTGAAAACTGTACTTGCAGCTTCTGCGGTCACGGTTCCGGTAGTGACATCCATCAGCCTGGGTGGTGCTGCGCCGGCATTTGCATCAGGTGACACACCGAACTTGTCGGGTTTGCCGAATCGAGGGCAGCAGGGGCAGAACGGTCAGGGTAGCCAGCCGAGTCAGGGCGATAGCGGATCTGGTCAGCCCGGCAGTTCCGGGTCGTCGGGATCTTCGGGTAGCTCTGGTTCTTCGGGATCGTCAGGTAGTTCCGGATCTTCCGGCTCATCGGGATCCAGTTCCGGTAGCTCGGGATCATCGGGGAGTTCTTCGGGTTCGGGCGGAACAACAACCACCACGGTTCCGACGGAACCCACCACCCCGGCGGGACCCACTAACCCCACCGAGCCGACTGATCCAACAGTTCCCACTGATCCAACGGACTCTACAAACCCGACAGAACCCACAGACCCCACTGACCCGACCTGATCCTTGTCGATAACGAGGGACTACGCACACGATGAGTGAGTTCGATGCCGCGCTGCACCGCGCTCTGAAGAAACTTCAGAGCGCGGGCACCGTGACGGTGAAGGAGACACCGCCTCACGGGAAACCAGTGGATCTGACGATTGCCATTGCGACGTACGACGATTTCGACGGCGCGTATTTCACGATCCACTCGATACTGACTCACCATCGTGAAGTCCTCGATCGAGTCGAGTTCGTGTTGTTGGATAATTTCCCCGAGGGGTTGCCGGCGCCGATGCTCGAATCGTTCGCAAAGTATGTGGACCGGTTCCGCTACATTCCGTTCACGGAGGTGCGTTCGACGGCAGTTCGGGATGTGCTGTTCCGCAAGGCAACTGGGAAGTACGTGTTGGTGCTCGACTCGCATGTGATCTTGGCCCCTGGGTCGTTGGCTTCGCTTCTGGCCTATTTCGATGCGCATCCGGACACTGATGATCTGATCCAGGGCCCGATGCTGTCGCAGGACTCCTCACACATCGCGGCCACACACATGGAGCCGGTCTGGCGGCGCGGGATGTTCGGCGCCTGGGGTGTAGATCCGCGGGCGAAGGAGAAACCCGACGTTCCATTCGAGATCCCCATGCAAGGTTTGGGGTCGTTTGCGTGTCGACGCGAAGCGTGGCCCGGACTGAACTCGCACTTCACAGGCTTTGGTGGTGAAGAGGGCTACATCCACGAAAAATTCCGGATCAACGGCGGAAAAGTGATGTGCCTGCCGTCATTCGGCTGGTTGCACCGGTTCGAACGCCCTGCCGGGGTCCCGTATCGCATCAACTGGGACGATCGGATTCACAACTACCTTCTCGGTTGGCAGGAGATCGGTTGGGATGTCGAGTCCGTACACCGTCAGTTCTCCAAACATCTGGGCAACTCGTATCCGAGCATTCGTGAGCGTGCCGAACGGAGCGTGCAGAAGCCTGAGCTGATCTTCGGTGGTGTGCTCGTCCTGAGTGACGATCGCCGCGTCGCGCCATGGCGATCGTGCCTCGCCGAGGCCGAATCGGTCGATGTGGCAGTGCACCGAGTCGTGCCCGTGGAGGAGGTCGAGGATCCGTGGCGGCCGGCGAGTGCGTTTGTCGCAGGAATCGACAAGGCGATTCTGTTGGGCTGGACGTCCGTGGTCTTCCTTGCGGAAGACCACGTCATCGACGGTGCACTGCCATACAAACTCCGAAACGTAATGATCGATCTCGCCGACGACGTCGATTGTGCAGTTGTCCACGGACCCGAAGCCGACTTGTCCGGTGCGGTGTTGATCGTGCGCAATAGTGCCTACGAGCGTTTGCACGACGGACTGTCCGAGTTCACCAACGGTGTGGGTGCGGGTGAATTCTCCTTGCCCGCTTGGCTCGTTGCTGAGGGAGCGAGCGATGTAACGCTGAGACACGATCCGGCACGCAGTCGGGTTACTTCCGGCGATGATTCGGTGGCCACCATGGGAGTGGCCCTGGTAAATCTCGATACAGATCGTGAAAGCTGGTCGCACTCGTGGCGGAAGTTCAATCGACACGCGAATATCGCTGGGGTAGAGAGAATTTCGGCGTACGAGGACCGCGCGAACCCGGCAATCGGATTTGCGGTCTCCTGGCGTCGTGCCATCACACGGGCAGCAGAGAAAGAATGGGGTTCGGTTCTCGTCGCGGCCGACAATCTCGATCTGCTCGATGTGTCGTCGTCGATACTCGACGCAGCACGCACTGAACTCGACAATCTCGAGTGGGACGTGGTGCATCTCGGCCATGACCCGAAATCGCAGGACGGCGCCCTATTTGGTGATTCGTCGCTGATTCGCGTTAGCGCGGAAAACCGTGGAGTGCATGCGGTACTTGTGAATTCTCGTGCGTTCGAAGCGATTCTTGCCGCCATTCCCGATCGTGAATCGCAATCCGCCGAGTTTGCGCAGTGGGCTGGTCGATATCGTTCCCTCGCCGAGTTTGTAGTGGATGCCGGCGCTTCGGGCATGCTGACCTGTCTGTCGTTGTCGCCAGGTATCGCCACCAATCGGACCTTGCTCCGGTCAGGCGCACTCGAATCCGAATACTCACGACGCTTCACCCTCTGATTACCAAACACATCCACGGGAGGCTCCCTTGACATTGCTCGTAGACACCCGGCCCCAGCGTGCACGCAGCGTAGAAAGCAATGACCTCGCTGACGGAGTTGTCCTCTACGACAGCTCCAGCGAGGTTGCGCATCACCTCAATCCTGTTGCGACCCTGGTATGGGAACTGTGCGACGGCCGGACTGTCGGAGACATAGTCGACGCCGTTGCTGAAGTCCTCGAAATCCCCACTGCTGAAGCGCAATCCGTGGTCAATGAAACATACGGACAGCTGAACACGTCACGGTTGTTGGTGTGAGGTCCTAGGTGACGGCAGGCGATGCGGAGAACATCCGTTCGCAGTACCTGTGGGTCGACGCACACGTCACGGGCACTGCTGTTCCCGAAGTTCGCGTCGTTGAACACAAGATTTCCAGCCCGTGGTCTGCGAACCACCGGGTAGACGCGCACGTTGTGCCCAGTGAATCGCTGTCAGGGCGATGGGATGTGACCATCCTTTCCACGATCGATGCGGCCCGTGAAAACTTGGTCGGGCTCGACGGTCTGCATGCCGCCGAAAGTATCTATCGCACCGTGCACCGCGATGTCATGACCGCGGCTCGCGTCGAGGAGTGGACGCGCCTGCACGCTGCTTTGGTGGATTGTGGCGGTGTGCGGGTGGCGATTGCCGGCCACTCGGGGGCCGGGAAGACCACGCTGGCACTGGCGCTCGCTCTGAAGGGCGCGCAGCTTCACGCGGACGAGGGCATCTTCATCCGAGGTGAGGACGCTGTCGGCCTACCGCGTCGTGTCCATGTCAAGGTGGGCACGTTCGATGTGTTGCCCGAGATCAGCAGCCGTGAGCTTCTGCATCTGCCGTATGAACCCTCGGTGTGGGCACTTGACCCGACCTCACTGCCGACGCCACCTGACGTTGTGGCCGGGTTGCGGGGGATCGATGTGCTGTTGATCCTCGAGGGGTGGAGTGACACGACGCGGGTTGTGCCTATGCCTGCCTCTTCGGCCTTGCAATCGTTGGCCGAACAATCCGCATTGTGGTCAGACGATCACCGGCTGACGCTCCGTAATATCGCAGCGCTGTTGTCGAATACGGCGTGCTTCAGTTTGACTCGCCAGCACCTGGATTCCGGGATCGCGGCCGTCGAGGATTTGGTGGCGTCGTGCGTGACACGCAGTATCTGATCGCGATGCTCGACGCCGAGGATGGTGCTGAGGTCATTCGTTCATGTAGTGATGACGACTGGCCGCGGCTTATCGACGTTGCCGCGCGGCACAGGGCGCTACCGCTACTCGCTGCTGCAGCTGTCGACGCTGGGTTCGCCTCGATCCTGTCGCCAAGTTTTGCAACGATGCTGGCAACATCGACAGCCGACGTATCAAGTCCACAATTGACACTGAGCCTCGTGCACCATCGCAATACGCTGCGAATCGCCGATCTGGAATCTCAGCGGGCTGAACTTCAGGAGATGCTGCGAGATAGGGGGTTTCCCACTGTTGCACTCAAAGGCGCGGCGTTACTCGAACGCAACATCTGGCCCACTCCCGCGGCGCGGCGGATGACCGACATAGATCTGCTTGTCGTGGACCTTGCTCACGCGGTCCCTGCCAACGACGCGATCATCGACTACGGCTACCGCATGGTGCGCGCCGACGAGGTATCCGCGGATTCCATCGATCACGACGACCATCAGGAACCAGCGCTGCTTCGAGACGATCGACACGGTTCCGTCGAAATCCATTCGCACCTACTGCCGCGCTTTGCGCGACATGCGCTCACACGAGAGCGTGCGGTGCAGAACGTCGTGTCGTCGGCCGGCGCCAACCTTGCGCTGGATGATGTTGCACTGCACGTTATCGCCCATGCCCGCCTTGCCGACCGGGCACTGGTACGCGCCGACCTCGCATTGAACAGTGTTTTCGACGTCGGATATCTGCTCGCGTATGACCCGTCGCTCGGCTCCGCGTTGTCGAGTCGCCCGATGCAGCGTGACGTTCGCCGTGCCGTGGACGTGCAATTGGCAGCCGTGGAATCAGTCTTCGGCACAAGCATTGTCGGCGTTACGGCGTCGGCACGTCTGTGGTGGCGATGGACGCTGTGGTTGGCGGATCACCCGCGCCTGCACTCGCTGTACCGCGATCTGGTCATGGTTCCGTTGTTCCTCGATCGTGATCGACTCTCGATCAGGGCAGGACAGGAGTTGCACGGAATTTCTCTGGTGCGCGCCCGACTGACGTATTTCACCCGCCGCGCGCGGACCGCACTCGCCGACGCGCAGCGCACGTCGGCGCTTGCCTAGGCGAGCTTTCTCGTCAGTCATGTACGGCAGCACAGTGAGACCTGCGTTCGGGAGGAGTCGAAACCTAATTCCTTACAGTCGCTTCTCATTAGGCAGCGGACCACTTCGTGCTGAACTACCGCGCGATGACGTGAATGTCCGTTATCTTCCTCTGTAGTGGATGCAATCTCGTGGCTGCTCCGCGTTGCGTGCACGGCTGCTGTCACAACAAAGGAGTACATCTGTGAATGGTCTCGAAATGCCCGTTCGTTGGTCCCGGACCGCCGCGGTGCTTGGAGCCGGCGCACTCGCCGTCGCGATCACCCTCGGCAGTGCAGTTGGTACCGCGTCAGCCGATAGTCCGGTCACCGACTTCGGCAGTGTCTCGTTTTCGGTGACCAACACTGCCGACAACACCATCTACGACATCAATGCTGTCCTCAACCTCCCGACCGGCACACTCCCGATAGGGGTGATGGTCCCGCCTATCGGTGCGCGCGCCTCGGCCCCTCAAGCGGTCAACGACTCCCTGGTGGGCGGCTCGTTGGAGTTCGTGGACTTCGTTCTGGGTTTCGTTCTGGCTGCGGGCAATTTCTCTTTAACGCCCAGCAACTTCGGATCACCCGGGAGTTCGGGGTGGTAAACCAGCCCCGACGCACATAGTAGGGGATTCGTTCCTGTCAACAACTGAATACCGTCTGCGGGCCAGCGATCCAATCTCGCTGGCCCGCAGACGTTTGTGCCTACCAAGGAAGGTCTCCAATGATCAATCAGGCGGGTACAGGTCGATGAACGTACGAGATTGGAAGATTCAAGCTCGAAACACTCTGCAGGAATACAGGTTTGATCCGGAGGCGCTCGTGGATCTAGCCAAGCCCGACGCGGCAACGCGACAAGTTCGCAGAAGTTCGAACTCGTTGGTCTGTTGCACAACGCTGGACATGCAGGTATTTGCCTGCATATTATGTGTCCATGGCGTCATCTACCGACCTGGTTTTCAAAGCACTGGCGGATCCAACGCGCAGGTTCCTTCTCGACTGCCTGCGCGAAGACAATGGTCAGACACTGGGGGAGTTATGCGAGCGCGTGACGATGACACGCCAGTCGGCAACCCAACACCTAGCCGTGCTCGAGGCGGCAAATCTGGTGAGCCACGTACGCCATGGTCGAGAGAAGCGTCATTATCTCAATCCTGTTCCGCTCGAGGAGATTCGCGAACGATGGATTGACACTTTCGAACACTCGCGACTTCATGCGCTGAGTGCAATCAAACGACATGCGGAGGCAGAAATGAGCGTCAAGCCCACCTACAAGTACGTCACCTACATCGAGAGCACGCCGGAAGCGGTGTGGCGAGCACTCACCGACGCGGACATCACAGCGGCGTATTGGGGGCACCAGAACGTTTCGGACTGGAATGTTGGATCCTCGTGGGAACACCGCCGCAACGATGGTTCCGGTGTCGCTGATGTCGTGGGCACTGTCATCGAAAGTGAAGCGCCGAACCGACTCGTCACGTCTTGGGCGTCTCCTGACAATCCCAGCGAGGACACCACCTCTCGGGTGACTTACACAATCGAACCGTACGGCTCGATTGTTCGACTCACGGTGGTGCACGAAAACCTCGCCGACGAGGATGCACACAACAGCATTTCCCGGGGTTGGCCGGCAGTTCTCTCCAACCTCAAGTCCCTGCTCGAGACCGGGCATGTCCTTCCCGACACACCGTGGGAGATGCCGGCCAACTGACGGACAACCCGGCTGGTTCACGGGGAAGGGGAGGGTCTCGTGAACCAGCCGCCGGCAAGTCCACGAGAGTGATTGGGGTAGTGTCGTGCAGCACCCAGGGGGGAGTGACAGTCGGTCCAATTCCGAGAAAACCCATGTGATAGTGCGGTTTTCGATCGCAGTTGGCTGATCAAACAAGACAGCTCGCCAAAAATGGAGTCTTGTCGTTCGCTTCCCTGTTCCGATTGCCTAAAATCAGTCGTCGACGGAACAACGTAATTTTCCGAATCTAGGTGGTCAATTAAGCACCAGGCACTGCCACACAGATAGCCGCACACCTCACCCCACCACAAAACAAGTCGGGCAAAACGCTAAGACAACAGGGGTTCGACCTGTCACGATGTCGCATGTATGACGAACCCTTGTGCGTGAACACCTGCTGCGATGGAATTGAGGAAGCTGGATCCGGGGGAGAGCGCTCCCGGCAGATTCGTTTCCTGACGTCAGGTGTGGAGAGGTGCGCACCTTCGGAAAGTTCGTTGCAATCGGTGAGACCTATGCAAAATATCGAGATCGCACGGATCGTGATCTGCGAATCTTTGCACTTGCCCCACGGTGAGAAGCGCAGGACTAGCACTTACTAACTAGGACCTAAGTGCAGAGCACAGAGCGGAATTTAGCTCGTCTGCCGGCACCATCGGAAGTCCATGGTGTGTCGCCGAAGCGAGAATCAAAGGCTCAGTGTGGGGGAGCGTCGCACGTATCGAAGCTGCAACTTGGCGACTGTCATGAACTTGCTTCGCCCCGCGAGAATGACCGTCGTCTCGACGGAAAATCCCTCTAGCGTCTTCGTGTCGGGGCACTTCGGCACAATCGTCTTCGATTTCGGGAAGTGGGCAGCTCCAAGCGTGAGGAGAGACATGAAGTCCTCGGACAGCGGTGCGGCGTCGGTTTCCCATTCTATGAACGTCCGTTCCCGTTTTTCGTTCGGGCGCAGGAGAATTGGGAGTGCATGCGCCAGGTACTGCATCCTCATGCCGGCGAAGCAAGAATTGGGGTCGATCAATATGAGCCGACCCACTCCGTCGGGATTGTGCAGTGCGTAGGCCAATGCCATCATGGCCCCGTACGAGTGGCCGACAACAAACGGGGGAGTCGACTCCGAGCCCGTCTGTAACGCTCTCCAGCCAGTCGAGCAGGTCATCGACAGTCTTCATCGGTTTGCCGTGTGCGGTACTGCGTCCAGCATCTCCCATCAGATCCACTGCATAGACCCTGTTCCGCGCGCTGAGCGCAGTCACATTGCCAAACCATACAGTTGACGTTGCTCCACCTCCTGGTAGAAGAATGACCGGAGGGCCTGATTCAGGGCCGCACGCATTGATATAAGTTGTGCCGTAATCGGATTCGAACCTGATAGCAGTCGTGTCGTCCGGCCACGCGGACAGTACCGAATCGTATGCAGCGTAGAAGGCCGCACCGATATCGGTTGCCGCGAACTGATCGATCGATGATGCAGGCATTACCAGCGGTCACGAGATGGTGCACCTACTGCGAGCGTTGGTCGTGCAGCTGGATCTGTTCGGTGCGAACTTCGCTGCGCAGCATCAACTTCACTCCACAGATGTGCGAGCGCTGATCAGCCTTCTAGACGCCGAACGTGCGGGACAACCAGCCACGCCGGGATGGCTGGGTCAGCAACTGGGCTTGAACTCCGCGTCGGTAACAGCATTGATCGACCGTATGGACCAACGCGGCCTGGTGGTCCGAGAGCGGGATATGAGTGACCGTCGACGCGTGATCATCGGTGTCACCGACAGTGCCAAGAATCTGGGATGGTCGTTTTTCGGTCCACTGATCGGCCAGGCCATCGACGTCTTGGAATCCTTTTCGCCGACGCACTTGAATACTATCGGCGAGTTCTTGACGAAAATGAGTGCCGCCGTCGAGGTCACCCGAGGATCTCAGGCACCAGGCGATTAGACAGGCGCCCGATTAGACAGGCGCCCAGAGATTCTCGGAGTCCGGACGCCAAGCGGTCATATCGCCGTCGACGGTGATGAAACTAGTGTTCAGCCAGAACGTGGTGTCGGGATTCCAGCCTGCAAGTACGGTGGCACCTGAGTGGTCGGACAGAGGAATCGTGATGCCAGGAGTGGTGAGATACCCGATCATGCTCAGGTGAACTGCGTCGTAGTCGTTGACTACCTTGCTCCAATCCGGAATAAACCAGTCGTGATACTCGCCTGTGGTCTCGTACCAAACAGAACGACGCGATGCCGGCACAGCGAGGGGATAGGTGTCGACGAGGTGTGCCCAGGCCGTGGGGCTGGTGATCTCGTACACCCGAGGTGTTCTGTGGACGCTCACCTGCCACACGTGAGCGAAACCCCATCCTGGGCTGTCCTCAACGAGCATCAACTCGATAGCTCCGAGGACGTCCCGGGCGCGAGTGGTGTCGTAAGCCCCGTTCGCGGCTGGGATCGACCACCATTCACCGCCGATCTGCCTGTCAGGATCTGCTTTCAGACATTCGACAAACGTCGCTTCGTAGTCCAGCGTGTGAGTTCGCCACTGCTCCAGTCCGTCCTGGAACTGTCGGATGTGCAGGGGAGTCACCTCGGGGTCATCGGAACGGTCGAATTTCTGAACCATTCGCTGGTTGAAGTTGTCGACGGGCTCAGCCCACCACTGGGTATGCGGTGATGCCAAGATCGCATGAGCGATGGGTCGGAGAAGCTCGACAACCTGGGGGACCACCAACACGATGTCCTCTTCGTCCGGCGGCTGCCAGTAGCGTGCAAAATCCACGGCATAGGCGAACCGGTCGAGAATTTCGATTTCGGACAATGCCGCGATCGCTCCGACGTCAACGTTCGCAAGGACATCGACTACGTCGCTGAGCGTCCCGGACCGACCGTAACTCGACGCCAACTTGTGCGTGCTGCAGGCGTATCCGATATTTGCACAGAAAAACCGACCACGAGGCGAGCCCAACATCATTGAGGCGGTATCCATGAACCAAAGCTAGTCGCCGGTAACCGAGTAGCCCTGCATGGGCACCCCGGCGCGGCGAACAATCAAATCACGGTTACCTTTCATAGCTTGTGCAGGGAGACATCTGATGGTTGCCACACGGAAGCACAGCGCCGGCAGTTCGACGTCAAAAGCGCGCCATGCGCGCCTACATTTGGTTGCGGATCTCAGCGAGGCTGATGCCAATGCGGTTCGTGCTGCCGCCGACGCACTCATTGACACCGGACTCACTTGCAAACAAGCTGCCCACTTACTGGGCGTGCGGGAGCAGGCCATTACGGCAAAGATTGACGAGGGAAAACTGATCGGCCTCAAGCGCGGACGTGAATGGCGTTTGCCGGCATGGCAATTCATTCCGGATGATGCATCCATTCCACGCTTCGACACGCTGCAAGCTGTGTTTCCAGGTGGGCCCGTGAGCCTGTCCGCTTGGATGAACAAACCCAGTATCGAATTCGACGGACGTACGCCACTGCAGGAAATAGTTGCGCACGGACCTGACGGAGTCGTCGCACATGCGCAGCGCCTCACTGCCGCTGCATGGTGAAATCTCTCGGGTCGCCGGAGCGGCCTATGAGTCCAGGTGGCGTTCTGTGGCGATGGATTCCACCCGGATCAGGACCAGGGGAGCCGTGGCAGGGGTGCCGAATCTATCACCGCGGGACGTACGCGCTGGATGGCGCGACGTTTCGTTCATTTGGACCGCTAAGCAGATTCGATCATCAGACACCGAGTCCGAGTTGCTCGAGGCGCAGAGTCCAGAGCGTCAACTCAGGAATGGGCCCGCGCGATATTCGAAGATCAACCGGCCGGCGATTCCGTCACTGGGATTCATTACCGGACGGCGTGCGGAGACGGTGACGCGCTCGCGTTGTGGGATTGCAGTTCGAAGGTCCGAATGCGGCGCGACGCGCGCGGCAAGATCCTGGACCATCCGCTGCAGCATCCGCCGTTGTTGCGTCGTCTTCAGGTCCAGATGTGGAAACGACGAATCGGCGTCGAGACTGTCTCGGAAGCGTCGTGCTCGATGTGCGCCTGATCCACGGGGAAGGTGCTCCCGACGCCTAGATCCACACTACTTGACATAATGTAGATTATCGGCAAATTGACGACGTGCGGATATCTGGCGGACGACCCGAATAAACAAATTCCCCGTGATGCGTGTCTGTGCCTACACATACACGCGCTCTCATTCCGTCCATGTCTGCGCGACCGACTGGTCTCAGCCCTGCGGAATCAGTTGTCAGCTCAGATTGTCTGGCTCCGCCACGCCCGTGCTCCCGGGCCTATGGCAACTAAACGCCGCCTGGCTCAGGCCTAGGCATATTGACGAGCCTGCGCGGGATTCCGGCCAGCGGTCGGCGACTTCCTGGGTCGGCCTCCCCCAGCTTAATACGTCACAGTGACGTATTAAGCTCTCTGGTTCGTGTTCAGAAAGCTCTAAGAAACTCGATATGCGACTAAACTCGTCGGCATGCCCGAATTTCCGCTCACGAGTTCGCGAGGCCAATCTCCTCAGTGAACCCCATACGAGATGTGGTCGAACGCTGGCTCGCTATGCCTGACCAGTTTGATCGATTTACCCGTTTGCTTCGCGGCAACGGATTCCTCAAAACCACACGAATACTTATCGGCCTCATGGTTTTTTCCATGGGAGTCACTGTCGTGGGAAAACGACTGGGAACGGCATCAGATCAAATAAGCAGCATTCCGCTTGACCTGATCATCGGTGTACTCGCGCTGATAGGCGGATTGGCATACCCGGTATTCACGACTACCAGAAACCGCTCGCTTCAGTTTGTCATCGCGAGTGATGTGTCGATTGCCATTATCGTGCTCACCGAAGCGGATCTTGATCAGCGACTCCTCGGGTCACTGGTGTTCGGGCTGATCGGCACGTATATCGCTTTCTTCCACAACATGCGTGCTCACCTGGTTCACCTGCTGTTTTCGATCACAATCGTCGTCGCAGCATGCTGTGGTGTCTTCACCGAAGAACCGACAACGTTCTTCGATACCTTTGGGCGAATCCTCTTTGCGGTGAGTGTCATCAGCGTCATTCCGTTCCTGACGCAGATTGCGTTGATCCTGCTGAGCAACGACGCACAGGGTTCTGAGCTCGATCCTCTGACAGATCTTCTCAATCGCCGCGGTCTTGCCCGTCGCACAGCGGAGTTGATTCGATCCAAGTCCAGTATCGGCCAGTCATTGTTGGTGGTTGTCATCGACATCGATAATTTCAAGCAATTCAACGACACTTTCGGACATGATGTCGGTGATCGCGTCATCATTCGTACAGCGAATCGATTGACCGCATGGGCGCGAGCAGATGCAGCAATTGCCAGAGTCGGCGGTGACGAATTCATCGTGGTTCAGATCATGCCGCTCTCTGATGTCGGTGATCTGATCTCGCGAATCCACCCCGCAATGAATACACCGATTGTCGAACCACGATCGACTACAAGTATCGGGATCGCAATCCACAATGGCAGTTGGCTGGATTCAGATGCAGAGGAAGCCGGAATCGACGCGCTTCATCGTCTCGCCGATTCCGCGATGTACGAGAGTAAACGACTGGGCGGAAATCACGTCCACACAATCGTGATGACGTCGCCGTAGCCGTCAACCCTCGAACAAGCTAGTCCTCGATGATGTGAATCGCTGCTTCCTCGGCCGAGGCGGCGGCTCCATCGACACCGACGTCCTCGGCTACCAAGTTGCTTTCCTCGTCCTCGTATTGGCCTTCGTCCTCGGCAACAAGGCGTCCTGCGCGGCGTGTGCCCACTTCACGGTCGGGTGGGAATTCCGCTTCGCGGACAGCGTCTTCCGCGTCGCGTTGCTCGAATAGCGGATCCCCCAGCTTCGCCGCAGGGTCAGGTTCTTCTTCGGCAAGACGCTCGTCGAGGGTCTCCCCCGTTTCTGTATCACCGAGGGCATAGGGACGTTCAGGCGGCGAAATCCCCTCGTCGAGGATGTCGTCAACGCCTCGGTCGATCAGAGTGTCTTCGGGTTGTAGTTGGTCGTCGGGATCGAGGCTGTAGTTACCTTCGGCTGCTGCGCCGGTATCGTCCGCATCATTCATGACTTCACGATGCCACCGCGCGCGACATTTGGCCACGGAACGCTCATGTCAGCAGTTACTCGGCGCCGGTCGGCCGGCAAATCGATCTTGCAGATAGTCGACCGCGGCCGGCAGTCCGATAGCTCCTACGGTGAGGTGATCCAGATTGGGGCCCAACACGCTTTGGATGGTGGCGCCTGCTGCGCAGTATCGGGCCATGGTTGCGACAACGGAGTCGACCGGAATGAGATTGTCTGTGGCACTGTGCCATTCGTATACCGGTGCCGTCGGAACTCCGGGATAGAGTTCCACGCTGTTGTCATTCATGACGCTGATGGCGTCAGGGTTGTCCAGCATCGATGTCGACAGCGCTACATCGAGGGCGCTGCGACCGGCTCCGGTGATGAGGAGTTGGGTTGTGCAGGCGTTGGTCAAGTCTGCAGCCAGAGCATGTCCTAGACCGTTGAGTTGGCTGGTAAGCGGTAGTGCGGCCGGATATTCGCGTTCGAGACCCAGTGCAGCCGCAAATGCCAAACCGAACGCGGGGTGAGGATCGCGACCGAGTGCGTTTGCCATCTTGGTGATGTTCATGGGTACACCGCCTTCGGCGACGCCGACGATGTTGATTTCAGGGGCATACGTCGGTGCAAGCGCGGCGGCCCACGCTGTTGCCATACCGCCACCTGAGTAGCCCGCGATTCCGACGGGGCTGGATGTGAGCCCGAGTTCGGGTAATTTCTGCACAGCGCGTATTCCGTCCAGAGTGATCTGTCCGCCGAGGCGGGCGGCGCCGTACGCGCTGGTGGGACCCAGATGGTCGGGAAGTGCCACTGCCCAGCCGCGTTGAAGGGCGATGTTCAGTGCTACGGCTTCACGGTAGGTGCTCCTGGGGTCAGAGCTGTAGAGAGCTCGCGATGGTGCGCATTCAGTGCCCAGTGCGTTGACGATGTGTTGGTACGACAACAGCGGGCCGTCAGGTGCGTGGTTGGGCGGGATTATTACGGTGGTGACGGCGACGATCGGATTATTTGCCGAGTTCAGCGATCTGAAGTTCACTTGCCAGACTGCGGATCCTGGGAAGGTCAAAAGGTCAGGCGCTCGTCGGACGGAGATGGGTGTGCCGACGGGACCGGTGGCGGCTTCGGTTTGTGCGTAGAACGGGTCCGGATCCAGAGAGGCCGGCGCAGCGGATGCTGTTATCGGTGTCGTGGAGAGCGCAAGCACGGTGAGCGCCGTCGCCAGCATCGGTCCAGCAAGCATCCGTCGAGTCGTGAATTTCAATTGTTTCCCCTCTACCTGTTTGTCGAGCAGGCACAAACTCCCCCGTAGGTGCCACTCTGCACCTTAGTGCGTAGTAGTACCCAGCGGCTACATCTTTCAAGCATCGTCCTATATGAGACGCTCTCGCAACGCTGCCGCTATGTATGCGGACGGCGCTGGATCAATCATCTGGTTGTGGGCGCAGTCGACGGTGTCGACTGCGATCTCACCGCCCACGTAGTCACGCCACTCGTCAACACTATGGCCGTTTCCAGTTGATTGTCCGGCTACGAAGTAAGTGATGTCACCACTGAAATGCGACGGACTATAAGCATTAACCAGTGTGACCGAGCGGGAATAGCCGTCGCTGATCCGGGCGAGGTGATCGGCCTCGATGCCGGTGCCGGGTCCGAGTGTTCGCTCGAGGAGGTCGACAGCCTCGTCGAACGTCGCGACGTTTGTCTCCCCCAGCGGCAATCCGAGTCCCGCGACCAGTTCGGTGACGGAGAGGTCACTCGGTTGGTCGTCGTCGGTGGACGGGTAGCTGTCGAGGATCGCGACAGTCGATACGTCCGCGTGCCGCTTCTCGAGTTCGTGGGCCACCGCGTGGGCGATGACGCCGCCGAGCGACCACCCGACCAGATGAATCGGTCCGCTGGGTGCAAGCGATTGGATGCGGTCTGCGTAGTTCTGCGCGAGTTCGGTGAGAGTGCTGAAGCTGGGTCCTCCGCTCAGGGACGGTAATTGGAGTCCGTAGAGGGGGCGATCTGCGTCCACATGCGCAGCGAATCCTGCGTATCCCCACGCCAACCCGATACCGGGATGGATGAAGAACAGCGGCGGTTTGGTTCCGCCTGCGCGCAGAGTGACAACCGGAGCGAGGAACGCGGAAGTGTCGGCGGGTTGATTCACCTGGTCTGCGGCTCGGGCGACGCCTGCGGGTGTGGGGTCGAGGAAGAGTGCTTGCAGGCGGACGCGTCGGCCGATTCGTTGGTCGAGTTCGGCGGTGATCCTCGTTGCGACGATGGAGTTGCCGCCGAGATCGAAGAAGTTGTCGTCGATACCGACGCGGTCGACACCCAGGACGGACGCAAAGACCTCGGTCACAACTTCCTCGGTGTGGGTTGTGGGCGGTGCATACGGCACAGTGCGGTTCTCGAAATCGGGTGTCGGAAGCGCGCGGCGATCGAGTTTGCCGACGGGCGTCATCGGAATCCTGTCGACGACGATGATTGCCGCTGGGACCATGTGCGCGGGCAGTCTGGACGAGAGATGATGCCGCAGTTCGGCTTCCGCGATGGTATGTCCGTCGACGGGCTGCACGTACGCCGCGAGCATGGTGTCGCCTGACGGTGTTTCCTGGCCGAGCGTCGCGGCGAAGGACACGGACGGGTGGGACGTGAGAACCGAGTCGATCTCCCCGAGTTCGATGCGGAATCCGCGAACCTTGACTTGGAAGTCGCTTCGTCCCATGTATTCGAGAGTGTGATCGGTGTTCCAGCGGACCAGGTCACCGGTCCGGTACATCCGTTGGCCTGGTTCGCCGTACGGATCAGCGACAAAGCGGTCGGAGGTAAGTCCCGGGCGGCGGTGGTATCCGCGCGCGAGACCAGGACCGGTGACGTAGAGCTCACCGATGACGCCGACGGGTACCGGCCGCAGGTGGGCGTCGAGTACCAGTCCGGCAAAACCGATGGCTGGGCGTCCGATGTTGACGTTCTTCCCCGGCCGCATGGGCGTGCTGACTGCTGCTTGGATGGTGGATTCGGTTGGCCCGTATCCGTTGAACATCCGCCGGTCGCGTCCCCAGGTGTCGACGAGTTCGGTGGGGCATGCCTCGCCGCCGACTGCGAGTACTTGCAACTCCGGCAGTGCCGAGCTTTCGATCGAGCTCAGCGCGGTGGGCGTGATGAAGGCATGGGAGACGTGTTCGCCCGCAAAGATCTCGGCAAGTTCGGATCCGCCGAACACGGCCGGCGGAATGACGACGAGGCACGCGGCGCTGCCGAACGCCATCATCAGTTCGAAGACCGACGCGTCGAAGCTCGGTGATGCGAGGTGCGCGATGCGCGAGCTGGTCTGCACGTTGAAGCGTTGGTGCTCTTCGGCGTTGAGGTTGGACAGGCCGAGGTGCGTGACGATGACGCCCTTCGGTTTTCCGGTCGATCCCGAGGTGTAGATGAGATACGCGGGGTGCCCGAGGCGCAAGGGCATGGTGCGTTCGGCATCGGTGAACCGGGCGGGACTCTGTGATGTGAGTTCGCGGTTGGTCGGTTCGGAGTCGACGACTATCCAGTCGATGTTCGGGGGCAACTTCGCATGCTGTTCGGCGACGGTCAATCCGAGGACCGCCTGAGAATCGTCGAGCATGTGAGTGATGCGTTCGTGCGGGTAGTTCGGGTCGACGGGTAGGTAGGCGGCGCCGGTCTTGGCGACTGCCCAGATCGCGATGACTTCCGAGGCCGATCGTGGCAGCGCGAGGGCAACATAATCTTCGGGTCCGATTCCCCGGGCGCGGAGCACTCGTGCCAGTCGATTGGCTTCGGTGTCGAGTTCTCGGTAGGTCAGGGTGCGTTCCTGGCTGGAGACTGCCGGCGCGTCGGGGTTCAGCGCGGCAGCGGTCTCGAGGATCTCGGGCCAGGTTCGCGGCCGGGTCGCGTCGGCGCCTAAAGCGGGGACAAGTGATTCGGTTTCGTCGGCACCGAGGATATTGATGTCGGCGACGTGGATGTCGGTGCTGTGAACCACTGTGTCGAGGATCAGTTGGAGTCTCTGCGCCAGCGCGTGAATGGTGTCGGGTTCGAAGAGGTCGACGGCAAAGATGAAGGCCGCGGACATTCCGTTCGGTTGTCCGTCTGCGTCGAAGGATTCGTTGACGACCAGTTCGAGGTCTTCCTTGGCGGTCTTGGATTCTGTTCCGAGTGCTTCGACGGTGAGTCCAGGTAGTTCCAGCGCCACCGTCTCGTTGTTCTGCAGTTCGAGCGCGACTTGGAACAGAGGTGAGTACGACGTGGACCGGGTGGGATTGACAACGTCGACGAGTCGTTCGAATGGCAGATCCGAGTGATGGTAGGCGGCGAGGTCGGTGTCGCGGATGCCTTCGAGGAGTTCGGTGAACGTCTGATCGGGGTCGACGGGGGTGCGCAGGACCAGTGTGTTGACGAACATTCCGACGAGGTTCTCGAGCTCGTCTTTTCCGCGTCCGGCGATGGGTGTACCGATGCTGACTTCGTCAGCTCCGGAAAGTTTCGCCAGGAGCACGGCAAGCGCGCCGTGTAGTGCCATGAACATCGTGACGCCTTGTTCACGAGTCAGCGCGGTGAGCGCACGGTGTGAGTCCGCGTTGATCTGGAAGTCGAAGCGGTCACCGTGGAAGGTCTGTTGGAGAGGCCGGGGGTGGTCGGCTGGTAGCGCGATGACGTCGTCGAGCCCGGCGAGTTGCGCGTCCCAGTACGCGATTTGATTGCTGATGATCGATTCGGGATCGGATTCGGAGCCGAGGACGTGTTGCTGCCACAGTGTGAAGTCGGCGTACTGGACCGGTAGCGGCTCCCAGGCCGGTGCGATGCCGGCTGTTCGCGACAGGTAGGCCGTCATGACGTCACGTGCGAGTGGTGCCATGGATGCGCCGTCCGCGCAGATGTGGTGGACCACAACAAACAGGACGTGTTCGGTCACGTCGGATTCGGTGTCGACGGTGAACAGCGTGACGCGCAGTGGGAGTTCGTCGGCGACGTTGAACCCTTCCTGTGCGAGTTCGCTGATTCGACTGAAGAGGTCGTCGGGTCCGACGGTTGCGGTGGCGATGCGGGGTAGGGCGTCGGCGACGTCGAGCACCTTCTGGAACGGTTCACCGTTCGCGGTCGGGAAGACGGTTCGCAGGCTTTCGTGGCGCCTCACGACGTCGACGATTGCGGCTGTCATGGCGTGGGTATCGAGGTCACCGGTCAATCGCACGGCAAACGGAATGTTGTACGCGGCTGAGCTGGTGTCGAATTGATTGAGGAACCACATCCGCTTCTGGGCGAGTGAGAGCGGAATATTGCCGTTTCGCTCGAACGGCGTGAGTGGGACGTGGATGCTGGTCGACGGCCCCTCGTCCCGCTGCAACGAGATCAGACTTGCCAGCTGCGCGGTGGTGGGTGATTCGAAGATCGTCCGCACGCCGAGGTCGAGGTCGAGTGCCGTGTTCAGCCTGGACACCACGCGGGTGGCGATCAACGAGTTGCCGCCGAGATCGAAGAAGTTGTCGTTGACGCCAACTTTGTCGAGGTCGAGGATGTCGGCGAACACTGCTGCGATCTGCCGTTCGAGTGGTGTCCGGGCCGCCTGGAATTCCGTTGCCGGCGCGGCGAAGTCCGGAGCTGGCAGTGCGCTTCGGTCGATCTTTCCGACGGCGTTGCGAGGTAGTTCGTCGACGATGGTGATGCTGGTGGGCACCATGTGGGTGGGCAGACGTCCGGCCAGGTGCGAGACGACGGCGGCGGGGCTGAGGCCGGATCCTTCGGAAACGGTGAGGTACGACGCGAGGACGGTCGCTCCACCTGGTCCTTCGACTCCGAGGGTGACGGAGTTGGTGACACCGTCGATGGAGGTTATCTGGGTGTCGATTTCGCCGAGTTCGATGCGGAAGCCGCGGACTTTGATCTGGAAGTCGCTGCGACCGACGTATTCGATGGTGTGGTCGGCGCGCCAGCGCACGATGTCGCCGGTGCGGTACATCCGCTCGCCTGGCTTGCCGTAGGGATTGGCGACAAAGCGTCCGCTGGTCAATCCGGTGCGCTGATGGTAGCCGCGGGCGAGCCCGACGCCGGCGATGTACAGCTCGCCTTGTGCTCCGACAGGTACCGGTTGGAGACGGCTGTCGAGGACGATTTCGCTGACACCTCGGATGGGGCCGCCGATGGTGATGGGTGCGCCGACCGTCATGGGTTCGCTGATATCGGCCATGACGGTGGTTTCGGTGGGTCCGTACGCGTTGGCGAGTTCGCGGCCAGGGGCCCACTGGGTGACGAGGTGCGGCGGGCAGGCCTCTCCCCCGACAACAACGTGCCGGAATTCGTCGAGTCCTTCGGCGTTGACGGTGGCAAGGGCGGCGGTAGTGATGAAGGCGTGTGTGACGTGTTCGGTTTTGATGAGTTCGGCGAGTTCGCTGCCGCCGTAGATGTCGGTGGGCACCAGCACCATCGTGGCTCCCACGCCGAATGCCTGGAGGTATTCGAAGATGGCGCCGTCGAAGCTGGGGGTGGCGAAATGCAGTGTGCGCGAAGTGTGGTCGGCGTGGAAGCGTCGTTGTTGGTCGAGCGCGAAACTGTCGAGACCCGAATGGGTGACGACCACGCCCTTCGGCTTTCCGGTGGAACCGGAGGTGTAGACGATGTAGGCGGCGTTGTTCAGGTCGATGGGCCCCAGTCGTTCGTCCTGACTGATCGGAAGTGTGCAGGCGAGTGAGACGTCCCGGATGAAGGGTTCTTCGTCGAGGACGAGCCACGGCGCCGCGGGTGGGAGTGAGTCGACGGAGTCGTGGACAGTGAGGCCGAACAGGACGTTCGAATCGGTGAGCATGTGTTCGATGCGGTCAGCTGGATAGTTGGGGTCGACGGGAACAAAAACTGCTCCGGTTTTGGTGACGGCCCATACTGCGAGTACCGATTCGATCGAGCGGGCAATGCCGATCGCGACGGCGGTTTCGGGGCCGGCGCCGCGCTTGATGAGTTCGCGGGCCAACTGGTTGGATTTACGGTCCAGTTCCAGGTAGGTGAGCGTGCGTTCGCCCGCGGAGAGCGCGATGTGTTCGGGGAACGTTGCCGCGGCGTCGGCGAACACTTCCGGAAGTGTTCGGGTGGATCGCCCGGGAGCGCCGAAGACCGGGACCAGGTCGCGGCTCTCGAATTCAGTGAGGATGTGCATCGACGACAGTGGTTCGTCCGGCGTCGCCGCGATGCGTTCGATCGCGATGAGGATGCGTTCGGCGATGATTTCGGTGTCACGCTCGGTGAACTGGTTTGGCTGGTATTCCATCTTGATGTGGAGGGCGCGGTCTTCGGAGGCGACTACCGCCAGGGGGTAGTGGGCGGAGTCGCGTCCGTCGATTCCCAGGACGTGCATGCCGGCGATATCGGTGCCCGCGGACAGTCCGGCGCGATCGACCGGGTAGGACTCGAAGACCGTCAAGGTATCGAAGGAAGCTGCAGGGCCTACCGCTGCCGAGATGTCGGTGAGCCCGACGTAGTGGTGGTCCAGCATGTCGGCTTGCTCGCCCTGGATGCGAACGCACAACTCGGACAGCGATTCTCGTGCGTTCAGTTGGACGCGCACGGGAACCGTGTTGATGAAGAGGCCGACCATGGACTCGACACCTGACACCTCGGGTGGGCGCCCGGAAACTGTTCCACCGAATACGATGTCGTCGCGGCCGAGCAACTCCCCCAGCACAATTCCCCACGCGGCCTGAACAACCGTTGCCATGGTCAGTCCGTGCGAGCGGACGAAGGCGCGCAGAACATCGGTGCGTTCGGGCGACAGACTGACCGAGCACACCTCACTTGTCTGCTCGGGGTCGTCGGTGGACGCGCACAACAGTGTTGGTGTGTCGATCCCCTGCAAGGCGCCTCGCCAGGCTTCGAGCGATGTTTCGCTGCTGCGGGTGGTCAGCCAGGCGAGATAGTCACGGTAGTGCGGTGCGCGGGGCAGGATCTCGGGGTCGCCGTCGGTGGCGTACAGCGTGAGCAGGTCGCGCAGCACGAGAGGCGTCGACCATCCGTCGAGCAGGATGTGGTGGTTGGTGATGACAAGTCGAGCCGAGTCGGCGCTGATACGGACGAGCATGAACCTGATCAGCGGCGCTGTTTCCATATCGAAACGCCGCGAGCGGTCGGCCTCCAGGAGGCGTGTCCACTCCGTTTCGATCTCGGAAGGCCGGAAATGGGACAGGTCCGCATCGGTCCAGTCCGCCGTTACGTCGGATCGGATGATCTGCAAGGCGCGCCCGCCGGGCGCTGCGATGAATCCGGCTCGCAGGCTGGGATGACGGTCGAGCAATGCCGCTGCGGCGCGGTGCATCCGCGCGTGATCGATGCGGCCGCCGAGTTCGAGGGTCAACTGCACCATGTACGGATCGATGCCGGTGTCGTCGAACTGCGCGTGGAACAACAGCCCTGATTGCAGCGGGGAGAGGGACCAGACGTCCGTCAGATCGGGGAATCGTGTGGTCAGGTGTTCGATCGCAGGCTGATCGAGAGTGACGAGGTCGACGTCCGACGGGGTGAGTTGCCGGGTGTGCGTCTGATCGACATAGGTGCTGAGTGCGGTCAGGGCTCGGGTCCACAGTTCAGCTAGCTCTGTCGCGTCGGCAGCGGTGAGGACGCCTCGCGGGAACGCCCAGGTGCTGCGCAGGACTGGGCCGTTGCCGCTGTCCGTGGTCACGGTGTTGATGTCGAGCACCGACGCAGCCGGGAGTTGTCCGTTGTGTGGTTCGTCGAGGGTTACTCCCGGCACTGGCAACCACGGGACTTCCTCGCCGCCGGTCTCGGTACCGCCGAGCCGTCCGAGATAGTTGAACGAAATCTGCGGCGCCGGGAGCGCATGCAACGATGGGGCGTCGTCGAGGTACTTGGCCATTCCGAACCCGATACCGTTGTCCGGTACCGCGAGCAGCGTTTCCTTCACCGATTTCACTGCCGACGCGATGGCGTCGCCGCCGGAAAGAGCGTCGATGACGGAGATGCCGGCGAGGTCGAGCCGAACCGGGTAGATGGTGGTGAACCAGCCGACGGTTCGGGACAGGTCGGCGCCTGATACTGCGGCTTCCTCGCGTCCGTGGCCTTCGAGATTGATCAGGACATCGGTGCCGCGCTTTCCGTGCGAGTGACGCCACCCGGTCACTGCCAGCGCCAGTGCTGCGAGCAGGCCGTCGTTCACCGAGCCGCCGAACAGGTGCGGAACGGCGGTGAGAATGTTGTCGGTGACCGCGGAGTCGATGTCTACGGTGATCTTGTCCACGGTCGAACCGAGGTCGACGGCCGGGTCGAGTGCCCGGTTACCCAGCAATGCGTCGCGGCCGGCTGTGGCTTCCCAGCGCGTGATTTCGGCGCGGCGCGCGGGTGCCTGTTCGGCGAGTCCGGTTGCCCAGCGGCGCATCGACGTCCCACCTGCGGGCAGCGCGGCCGGAGTGCCGGCTTCGGCAGCGGCGTAGGCGGCCGCAAGATCGGGGACGAGCAGGCGCCACGACACACCGTCGACGGCGAGGTGGTGAATTACCAGCAGTAGCCGTCCACGGGCGCTGGCTCCGACAGGATCGAGCCACACCGCCGCGATCATCTTTCCGTTCTCGGGATCGAGACGCCTCGACGCGTATGCCATGGCTTCTTCGGCGCTGCGGAGGAATTGCGGCCCCTGATCTGCACTGATCTCTATGCGGTGCAGGACGTCCGATGCGCGCACCGTTCCGGGTTCGGCGACGATCAGGCTGTGTGCGCCGGTGTCGAGTCGACTGCGCAGCACATCGTGATGGTCGAGCAGGGTTTGCAGGGCGTCGTCGAGCGCACGGGCAATGGTGTGACGAGGTAGAGAAAGGAGCGCGCTCTGGCTGTAGCTGCGGATCAGTTCGAGATCGCCACCACTGCGCTCGAGGAGCCATTTCATGATCGGTGTGAGCGGCATTGTTCCGATTGCGCCGCCGGGTAGTTCCTCCAACGCGGGTGCGGTTTCGAGGGGTTCGCTGCGGACTACCTGCGCGAGTCCGGCTACGGTTTTTGCCTCGAACACGTCGCGCGGAGTGAAGGCCAGTCCGGCGTCCTTGGCACGCGAGACCAATTGGATCGACATGATCGAATCGCCGCCGAGGCCGAAGAAGGAATCGTCGATGCCGACCGAGGGTAGGCCGAGAACGTCGGCGAAGAGGTCGGCGAGGACGGATTCTGTTGTGGTGGAGGGGCTTCGGTTCGACGTCGGTCCCAGAGTGAGCACGGTGAAGTCGGGGGCCGGGAGATGTCCCCGATCAAGTTTTCCGTTGACGGTCAGCGGAAGCTCGTCCAGGACCACTATCACTGTCGGCACCATGTACGACGCCAATTCGGCGGACACGGAGACGGTCACTGCTTCGGAATCGATGTTCGCTCCCGCTTCGGGCACAACGTATCCGACGATTCTGGAGCTGCCGCTGTCGCTGCGCACAACGGCGACGGATTGCGCGACGCCGGGGCAGCGGAGCATGGCGGCTTCGATCTCTCCGAGTTCGATGCGGAAACCTCGCACCTTCACTTGGAAATCGCTGCGTCCCACATACTCCAGCTGCCCCGCGTCGTTCCACTTCGCAAGGTCCCCACTTCGATACATTCGATCCCCCGAGTCACCGAAAGGGTCGGGTAGGAACCGCGTAGAGGTCAATGCGGGCTTTCCGAGATACCCGCGGGTGATCTGGTCACCGGATACATACATTTCTCCGATTACGCCGGGCGGTACCAGGCGTAGTCGCTGGTCCAGGACGTAGACGTTCATTCCCGGGAGTCCGCGGCCGATGATGCTGGCGGACGCGCGATGCGCGTCGTCGCGGGTCAGGGCGATGCGACTGACATGGACGGTGGTCTCGGTGATGCCGTACATGTTGATCAGTGCAGGGGTTGTTGGTCTGCGGTCGAACCACTTTCGCAGTTGACCGAGGTCGAGTGCTTCTCCGCCGAAGATGACGTAGCGCAGAGCGAGGTCGGGTTCGCCGGGTGCCGGGTGATGACCGCGGTCGGCTTCGGCGAGTTGGTAGAACGCGGTGGGCGTCTGGTTGAGGACGGTGACACCTTCGCGGCGCAGCAGCTCGTCGAACATGTCGGGTGAGCGGGTGGTGTAGTAGTCGACGACAACAAGTCGGCCACCGTGCAGGAGCGGGCCCCACAGTTCCCAGACGGAGAAGTCGAAGGCGTAGGAGTGGAACATCGTCCACACGTCGGTGTGGTCGAAGCCGAAGGTCGGGGACGCGTTGTCCATGAGGGTGAGGACGTTGCGGTGCGAGACGAGTACGCCCTTGGGTTGTCCGGTCGATCCGGAGGTGTAGATGATGTAGGCGGTCGAGTCGCCGCGGAGTGGGGCCAGGCGATCCGCGTCGGTGATCCGGGACGGCGCAAGATGCTCGAGGCGCAGGTCTGTTTCGGGTGTGCCGAGTTCGACTACCGGAAGGCTGTCACCGTCCGTGAGGCCGTCGGGCAACATCCGCAGGAACTCGTCGGAGGTGATCAGGGCGCCGGGTTGTGCGTCGGCGACGAGGAATCGTATGCGCTCGCCCGGATAGGTGACGTCGATCGGTAGGTAGGCGCCGCCGGCCTTGATCACGGCCAGGAGCGCGACCACCAGTTCGGTGGTGCGGGGCAGCGCGACTGCGACGACGGATTCCGGTCCTATCCCCTGGGCGATCAGCAACCTTGCCAGGCGATTGGCGCGGGCGTCGAGTTCGGCGTAGGTCAGTGACGTGGTGCCGTCGCCGACGGCGGTAGCGCTGGGATTCGCTGCGACGCTGGCGTAGAAGCGGTCTGCGATGGTGTCGTCTGCGGTGAGCGACGCATATCCTGCGGTGTTCCAGTCGGTCAGCACGGTGCGGCGCTCGGTGTCGTCGAGAATCTCGAGGTCGCCGAGCCTGGTTGTCGGCTCCTGCGCAGCGGCGGTGAGCAATTCGACAAACCGGCGAGCATAGGTTGCCATGAGATCGGCGTCGAAAAGATCTGTGGCATAGATGAACTCGGCGTCGATACCGTCGGGAACGCCGTGTTCCCCGTACCGTTCCGTGACCGAGAGTTGCAGATCGAATTTTGCGACAGGTAGGTCGATGTCCACCCCGGAGACACTCAGTCCGGGAAGTTCGAGTGTCGGTACCACGTTGTTGCGGAATTCGAGGAGGATCTGGAACAGCGGTGTGTGCGATGTGGAGCGCTCAGGATCCAGTGCGTCGACCAGTCGCTCGAACGGTAGGTCACCGTGCTGGAACGCACCGAGGTCGATCTCGCGCACCTGATCGAGCAGGTCGGCGAAGGTGGAGTCGAGGGAGAGCGGGGTGCGCAGGACCAGGGTGTTCACGAACATGCCGATGAGGTGATCGAGTTCGGCTTCGCCGCGTCCGGCGATGGGTGTTCCGATCACGATGTCGCTCTGGCCGGACAGTCGCGCAGCAAGTGCGGCGTAAGCGCTGTGCAGGACCATGAACATGGTGACGCCGCGCCGGCGGGCTATGTCGGCGAGGAGTCGGTGGGTGCTCGCCGGAATCTCGAACGGCGCCGCGGCGCCTCGCATCGACTGCTTTGCCGGACGGGGATGCGAGGTGGGCAGATTGATGGGTTCGGGCAGATCCGCCAGTTGGTGCGTCCAGTAGTCGAGTTGACGGGAGAGTTCCGAGTCCGCGTCGTCCTCCGAACCGAGGTTCGCCTGCTGCCACAGCGTGAAGTCTGCGTACTGGACGGGCAGTTCGGCCCAGGTCGGCGCGCTGCCGGTGCTGCGTGCGGCGTAGGCGGCGGCAACATCGAGCGCGAGGGGGTTCATGGAGAACCCGTCGGCGATGATGTGGTGAGCCACGACCACGAGAACGTGGCGATCCGGAGCGATCTCGAGCAGTGTGCTGCGAATCGGGACCGCACGCGAGACGTCGAAGCCCGCTGATCCGAATTCGAGGATGCGGTTGATCAGATCCCGCTCGGCGATCGGTTCCGGTTCCAGATTCAGTGGAACGTCATCCACGGAGACGATGCGTTGCGTCGGTGTTCCGGCGGTGGCAGGGAACATCGTCCGCAAGCTTTCGTGTCGATCCAGGACGTCGTCGAAAGCGCGGGTCAACGCGTCGTGATCGAGTTCTCCGGTCAAGGTGACGGCAAGTGGGATGTTGTATGCCGATGAGCTGATGTCGAATTGGTTGAGGAACCACATGCGCTTCTGTGCGACGGACACCGGGATGGGTTCGGGGCGCTCGATCGGGGTGAGTGGCACTCGCGCAGTGAGGTCGCGGCCGGCGTTCTGGGCGGCGTGTGCCAGTGCCCGTACCGTCGGGGCGTCGAACAGGGTCCGCACGCCGATATCGCAGCCCAGCGCGGCGTTCACGCGTGCAACGACGCGAGTCGCGGTGAGCGAGTTTCCGCCGGCGTCGAAGAAGTGCGTGTCGAGGCCGATCGGTCCCGATTCGAGGACTTCGTCGAATGCTGCGGCGACCAGTCTTTCGAACTCGGTGTTGGGGGCCGTGAATTCTCCACCGGCGGTGTCGAACTGCGGTTCCGGGAGGGCCGCCCGGTCGACTTTGCCGGTGCCGGTTAGTGGGATGTCATGCAGGATGACAACGCTGGCGGGGACCATGTGAGCGGGTAGGTGCTCACGTGCGTGTGCGAGGACGTCGGCGACGGTCACCGCAGCGTCGCTGTCGATCAGGACGTACGACGCGAGTGCCTGTTGATCGGCCGGTCCGTGAACGGCGAGGGTGACGGCAAATTCGACGCCCGGCAGCGCGGCGAGGGCAGTGTCGATCTCTCCGAGTTCGATGCGGAAGCCGCGGATCTTGACCTGGAAGTCGCTGCGGCCGAGATATTCGACGGTACGGTCGGTGCGCCAGCGCACGACGTCGCCGGTGCGGTACATCCGCTCCCCTGGTTCCCCGTACGGGTCGGCGACAAAGCGCTCGCTGGTCAACCCGGCGCGCTGGTGATAGCCACGCGCCAGTCCGGCGCCGGCGATGTACAACTCACCGGGCACTCCCACGGACACCGGTTGGAGGCGTCGGTCGAGGACCAGTTCACGCACGCCCCGGATCGGTCCGCCCAGGACGACGGTGCCGTCGGCGGGTATCGGGTCGCTGATGTTGGCGCCGATCGTGGTTTCGGTGGGCCCGTACAGGTTGTGGAAGGACCGCCCGGGTGCCCAGGTGCGCAGCAGTTCCGGCGGGCACGCTTCACCGCCGACGATGACGCACGTCAACGCGTCGATACCGCTCGGGTCCACGGAGGTGAGCATGGCGGGGGTGAAGAATCCGTGGGTGACCGCCTCATCGCGCAGGACTGCGGCCAGTTCCTCGCCGCCGTACACGGTGGTCGCCGCGATCACCATGGTGGCGCCGTTGGGGAAGGCGAGGAGGTATTCGAGAACGGAGGCGTCGAAGCTGGGCGAGGACAATGCCAAGGTGCGGGACTGCTCGTCTATCCCGAAACGCTCACGTTCTTCGTCGGCGAAGTTCTCGAGGCCGGAGTGCGTGACGAGCACGCCTTTGGGTTGACCGGTCGATCCCGAGGTGTAGATGACGTACGCCGCGTTGTCCAAGCGCGTGGGGATCATGCTGGGGCCCGATTCCGAGGTGGCCAGACGCGCCTGCGTTTCGGGTGAATCCAGTTCGATCCATGCAATAGCGCCAGGTAGTTCACCGGAGTGCTCGGTGGTGGTGATGCCGATGTGCGCGGCGGAGTCCGCGAGCATGAACTCGATCCGCTCGCGTGGATAGCGCGGGTCAACCGGAACAAAGGCGGCACCGGCCTTCGTGATCGCCCACATTGCGACGACGGATTCGACGGACCTGCTGACACCGATCGCGATCCGATCCTCAGCCGCAACGCCATCGGCGACAAGCATCCGGGCAAGGCGATCGGATGCGTCGTCCAGTTCGCGGTAGGTGACCCGGCGCGCGCCGGCAGCCACTGCGATCCGGTCCGGGAAACCGGTTGCGGCGTCGGTGAACAGTTCGGCAAGAGTGCGATTCGACCCACCCGGTGTCCCGTGCGCCGGAACCAGTTCGCGCATTTCCTGCTCGGGCATCAGGGACAGGTGAGCCAGCGGCAGGTCGGGCTGCGCGGCAATGAGTTCGAGCGTGCGCATCAACCGATCGGCTACGGCGTCGACGTCCCGATCGGCGAGTGCGCCCGGGAAGTACTCGAACTTGAGCTTGAACATGCCACCGTCGGTGGACGCGATGACGGCCAACGGGTAGTGCGCGGCGTCCTGCGCGTCGTGCACGTCGAGAACGTGCATTCCGGCGATGTCTATTCCGGCGGACAACCCGCTGCGATCGACCGGGTACGACTCGAAGACGGTCAATGTGTCGAACGTGGCTGCGCCGCCCACCGCGGCCGAGATGTCCGGTAGACCGACATGATGGTGGTCGAGCAACGCGGTTTGTTCACTCTGCACGCGAATGCACAACTCGGCCAAGGTTTCCCGGGCGTCGAGTCGCACCCGGATGGGAACGGTGTTGATGAACAATCCCATCATCGACTCGATCCCGTGCACCTCGTGCGGCCGCCCGGAGACCGTGCCGCCGAAGACGACGTCGTCGCGTCCGAGCAATTCGCTCAACACGAGTCCCCAGCCCACCTGGATCAGTGATGCCATGGTCAGTCCGCGGGATCGCAGGAATCCGCGCAGGGCTTCGGTTCGCGCGACATCGAGTTCGAGGAATGTGTCACGCGATGTGGTGGTCAGTTCGTCGGCCGTGTGGGCCTGGGTGACCAAGGTAGGTTCGTCCATCCCGGCCAGGGCATGCGACCAGGCTGTCAAAGCCGACTCGGTGTCGCGGTGTGAGAGCCATTCGAGATAGTCGCGGTAGGGATGGACGCGGGAGAGGGCACTTTGGTCGGAGTCCGTCGCGTACAGCGTCAGCAGATCCCGCAGCAGCAGCGGCATGGACCAGCCGTCGAGGAGGATGTGATGGTTGGTCAGAATCAGTCGGTACGTTGTCTCCCCCGTCCGTAGGAGCAGGAAACGCAGCAATGGCGCGGTGGCCATGTCGAACCCGCGGACGCGATCTGCTCGGAGCAGTTCGTGGAATTCTGTGTCCTGCTCGCTGGGCGGCAGCGGAGAGATGTCGATCTCGGTCCACGGCACAACCGCATTCGCGTGGACGACCTGCACGGAGTTACCGGCCTCGTCGGTGACAAACGATGTGCGGAGGTTGTCGTGCCGATCGAGCAGTGCTTGCGCGGAGCGATGCAGACGCGCAGGTTCGACGCTCTCGAGGTCGAGGGTCAACTGGACGGTGTACGCGTCGACGGTGTGTTCGGCGTACCGCGCGTGGAAGAGCAACCCCGCTTGCAGGGGTGAGAGTGACCAGATGTCGGCCAGATCGGGGATCTGCTCCTCGAAGCGGTCGATAGCGCTCTGATCGAGGTCCACCAGCGGGAGATCGGACGGTGTGAAGCCTCCGCGTTCGGCGTTCTCGGCGTGAGCTGCCAGGGCGGTGAGCGCCGATACCCACAGATCCGCGATCTCCTGGACGTCGCTGCCCGACAGGACGCCGGTCGGGTACGCCCATGTCGCCGACAATTGGGGTCGCCCGTCGATGTCGGTGGCGACGGCATTGACGTCCAGGACAGCCGCGAGTGGCATGTCGGATCCCCGCGCGGATGCCTCCAGATCGACGTCCGAGGCCAACGCCCAGTCGCCGTCGTGAGTGGATTCGGAGCCGCCGAATCGGCCCAGGTAGTTGAAGGAAATCTGAGGCGAGTCCGGTCCCGAAAGCTGTTGCTGCCCTACATCGTCGAGATACCGGAGCAGTCCGTATCCGATGCCGCTGTCCGGAATTGCGTGAAGAAGTTCCTTGACCGATTTGAGAAGCGGTCCGGCATTGCCCTGCCCGGACAGAAGTGCGGCGGTATCGACTCCCGACAGATCCACCCGCACCGGGAACACGGTGGTGAACCAGCCGAGCGTGTGTAGAACGTCGGCACCGGGGACAACGTGCGCTTCGCGGCCGTGTCCCTCCAACGAGACCAGTACGTCGTCGGTCCGAACTCCGCGAGACGATCGCCACTGCGTCACCGCCAGTGCCAGCGCAGCGAGCAGTCCGTCGTTGACCGAGCCCGAGTACAGGGCGGGCAGGGTGGTCAGCACCGTCTCGGACACGTCCACCGGAACCTCGACGGCCACGCGCGCCAACGCCCGGTCGGTATCGAGGTGCGGGTCCAGTGGCCGTGAACCGATTTGCGGGTCCGCTCCGGCCAGCATGGAACGCCACAGGTCTATCTCGCTGCGCCGGGTCGGGGCGATCTCGGCGAGCGCGGTTGCCCAGCGCCGCAGGGACGTTTCACCGGGGGTCGACGTCGAGGCGGGAGTGAGTCCGGCGTCGAGTTGATGGAAGGCTGCCGCGAGTTCTGGCACCAGCACCCGCCAGGAGACACCGTCCACTGCAAGATGGTGAATGACCAGGAGCAAGCGCCCGGCGCCGGTGGGGCCGGACAACCAGGTGACCTTGATCATCGACCCGTTTCGGGGATCCAACCCGTCGCGGGCGTCGTCGAGGGCGGAGACGACCGCCTCGTCGAACTCCGACGTACCCGGTACGGCGTCCACCTGCACGTGCCGGCACACGTGTGCCGCGTCGATGCTCCCGATCTCACCGACGACCAGCGCCCGGTGCGGTTGCACTTCGAGCCGAGCACGCAACGTGCCGTAGCGGTCGAGAACGACTTGCACTGCGGCAGTGAGCTGTTCGATATGATGCAGCGCGGTGGGGGCGTTGAGCAGAGTGGATTGCGAGAACGAGTCCAGGCCCGCCGTGTTCTCGGCAAATCGATCGAGCCACCAGTGCGCCACAGGCAGGAGGGGCATCGAACCCACTCCCCCTCCCCGCAGTTCCTCCAACACGAGCGGGACCGCGTCTTCGGCAAGTTCGATCACTGCCGCCAGCGCGGCGACGGTCTTGGCTTCGAACACCTCGCGCGGAGAGAACACGATGCCGCTCGCGCGAGCCCGAGCCACCAGTTGGATCGACATGATCGAATCGCCGCCGAGCGCGAAGAACGAATCGTCCACGCCTACCGAATCCAGCCCGAGAACGTCGGCAAACAACGCGGCGAGAGACGTCTCGAGTTCGGTTTCCGCTGCTCGCGAATGCGTTCGAGCGGCAGCGAAGTCCGGGACCGGGAGTGCGCGGCGATCAAGCTTTCCGTTGGACGTGCGTGGCAATTCGTCGAGGACGACAACCGTCGACGGCACCATGTGCGGGGCCAGTTGGGTGCTGACCACTGCGATCACGTCATCCGGATTCAGAAGCGAGACATCGGTATCCGAGGCGACGACATATCCGACGATGCGTGCCGGTCCGCCGTCACGTTCGACTGTGGTCGCGACAGCTTGGGCCACACCCGGGCACCCTGTGAGCGCTGTTTCGATCTCGCCGAGTTCGATGCGGAATCCGCGGATCTTGACCTGGAAATCGCTGCGACCGAGGTACTCCAGTTCGCCCTCACCGTTCCAGCGGACCAAGTCACCGGTCCGGTACATCCGGCTACCTGGGGCTCCGACGGGATCGGCGACAAAACGTTCGGCCGTGACTGCGGTTCGGTTCCGGTACCCGCGGGCCACACCGTCGCCGCTGACGTACAGCTCGCCGGCCACACCGATCGGCACCGGGTGCAGTCGCGCGTCGAGAACGGATGCGGTGATCCCGAGCGACGGCCGCCCGATGCTGACGCGCCGCGACGGCGTCAGCGGTTCGGTGATGCTCGCGACGACGGTCGATTCGGTCGGCCCGTACGCGTCGATCATGATCCGCCCCGGGCGTGCCCAGGCGGCTACCAGTTCAGGCGGGCAGACGTCGCCGCCGGTTCCGACGGCCTCGATGTCGCCCAGGACGCTTCCGTCGACGGTTGCCAGGGCAGCGGGCGTGATGAAGGCGTGAGTGACGTGTTCGTCGCGCAGCAGTGCCGTGAGTTCGTCGCCGCCGAGGATCGACGGCGCCGCGATCACCATCGTTGCGCCCGCGGACACCGCGAGCAGCAGTTCGAGGATCGAGGCGTCGAAGCTGGGTGAGCTGAAATGCAGGGTCCGCGAGTGTGTATCGACCCCGAATGTGGTGCGTTCCTGCTCGGCGAGTGCTGCCAGGCCCCGGTGGGTGACCATGACGCCCTTGGGGACTCCGGTCGAGCCGGACGTGTAGATGACATAGGCAACGTGGTCGAGGGATCGGGGCGCGCGGAGTTCCGAATCCCGGATCGGCTCGTCCGATGCGGCGGCGCACTCTGCGCGGACCTCCATCGTGTCGAGAACAACCGTGCTCACGTTGGGCGGAATGATGTGTGTGTCGGTCGTGGTGGTCACCACGACGCACGCGCCGGAATCGGTGATCATGTGCTTGATCCGGTCCGCGGGATACGACGGGTCGACGGGAACGAACGCTGCACCGGTTCGAGCGACCGCCCAGATCGCGAGCACGGACGTCGCCGATCGCGCCAGGGCCAGCGCCACGACGGTCTCCGGGCCTGCGCCGCGCGAAATTAGCACTCGTGCAAGTTGATTGGCGTACCGATCGGCAGAATCGTAGGCGATCTCGATTCCCTCGAAGGACAGCGCGATCGAATCGCTGCGGTAGTTGGCCGAGAGCAAGTCCGGCAGAAGCGCAGGTTCGGGAAGTGTCCGCGTGTCGGCGGCGTGCACCTCGGCGCTACCGAGCAAGTCGATGTCGCCGACGGGTGCATGTGGATCCCGGGTGACCGCGTCGGTGATTCGGAGCAGGTACTCGGAGAATCGCTCGATGGTGGAGCTGTCGAACAATGCGCTCGCGTAGGTGAATCCGGCCTCGATACCCGCCGGTTCGCCGTGCTCGTCGAACTTCTCGGCGAGCGTCAACTGGAGATCGAAGTTGGACACCACTGTTTCGAGGTCGAGAATGCCCACGTCCAGGCCGTCGAGAGTCAATGTCGGACGCTCGGTGTTCTTGAACTCGAGCATCGCCTGGAACAGCGGGGAGTGCGACGTGGAGCGCTGCGGCGCCAAGGCATCCACGACGCGCTCGAACGGGATGTCCGCGTTGTCGAAGGCGTCGAGGTCGACACTGCGGACCTGCCCGAGAGCGTCGGCAAAGGAGCGAGCGGGGTCGAACCCGGTGCGCAGGACCAGTGTTCCCACGAACATGCCGACCATCGGATCGAGCAGCGCGTTACCTCGCCCGGCAATCGGTGAACCGATCGCGATGTCGTCCATCCCGGACAATCGTCCCAGCAGCAACGCATATGCCGCGTGCATCGCCATGAAGAGGCTGCTGCGAGAATTCTGCGCGGTGGTCAGTAGCCGCCGATGTACGTCCGCGTCGATCTCGAACCGCACCACAGCTCCGGACAGATCCTGAACGCGCGGACGGGGTCGATCCGTCGGCAGTTGGAGTACTTCAGGGAGCCCTTCGAGTCTGCGTGTCCAGTAGTCGAGCTGGCGGGACAACTCGCTCCCACGTTCGGCGACATCGCCGAGGACGCTCTGCTGCCACAACGCAAAATCTGCGTACTGGATCGGCAGCGGAGCCCAATTCGGCACGAATCCCCGGGTGCGGGCGGAATACGCGGTCATCACGTCGATTGCCAGCGGCGCCATCGAGAAACCGTCCGCGCAGATGTGGTGCACCACGACAACGAGGACATGTTCGTCGGTCGATACCTGGATCAGTTCCGCTCGGATCGGCGGTGCCACCGTGACGTCGAATCCTGCCGTGGCGACATCGTTGATCCGGCTGCGGAGCTCGTCGGGCGTGCAGCGGAGCAGTGGCAGCGACGGCAACGCGTCGGCTGCCGGAACGACGACCTGAGCGGGAACACCGTCGACCATCGGGAAGGACGTGCGCAGCGATTCGTGCCGATCGAGTACGTCGCCGAGTGCATTCTGCAGGGCGCCGTGATCGAGGTCGCCGCGCATCCGGATTGCGATGGCCACGTTGTACGCCGACGAGTTGATGTCGAACTGGTTGACGAACCACATCCGCTTCTGGGCCAGTGACAACGGGATTCGGTCCGGACGCACCTGTGGTTCGAGTGGAAGTGTTGTCGCCGCGCGTGCCGCGCTCGCGCAGTTCGTTGCCAGGCCTTCGACGGTCGGCTCGTCGAAGATACTGCGGATCGACAGGCTCACTCCCAGTGCGTCGTTGACGCGGGCAATTGCGCGGGCCGCGATGAGGCTGTTGCCGCCGATGTCGAAGAAATTGTCGTCGACGCCGATCTCGTCGATACCGAGAAGTTCAGCGAGGATGTCTGCGATGGTCTGTTCGAGCGGCGTACGTGGTGCGACATAGGCCCGCGTGCTCGTGAAGGTGGGATCCGGCAACGCCGTTCGATCGAGCTTTCCGGTGGAGCCGAGCGGAAAAGCGTCCATCGTGATGATCGACGACGGCACCATGTACGCCGGGAGTTCGTCCCGAAGTACCTGCCGAATCCGATCCGGATCGAGCGCCGCCCCCTTGTCGCCGATCGCGTATCCGACCAGGGAATCGCCGAGAATGTCGTCGTGATGTACACGGGCCGCGGCCTGCGCTACCCCCGGGCTACGCAGTATCGCCGATTCGACCTCGGGCAATTCGATCCGCAAACCACGAATCTTGACCTGGAAATCTTTTCGGCCGATGTAGTCGAGTTGACCGTCCACCCGCCACCGCACGATGTCGCCCGTGCGATACATGCGGGCGGCTCCGGTTCGGCTGTACGGATCGGCCACAAAGCGGTCGGCGGTGAGCTCGCTCCTGCCGAAGTATCCGCGCGCCAACTGCACGCCGGCGAGGTACAACTCGCCGTGAACGCCGACCGGAACCGGATGCAGGCGCGAGTCGAGCACGTAGACCTGGGTGTTCCAGACCGGTGCGCCGATCGGAACCGACGTTCCCGGGCCGGGCAGGTATTCGGCCGCGGTGACGTCCACAGCAGCCTCTGTCGGTCCGTACAGGTTGTGCAGGGCGGCATCGCTTAGACGGGTCAGGGCCATCGCCGTCGCCGGCGGTAGTGCTTCGCCGCTACTGAATACGTGGCGCAGAGTGGCGCAGTCGTCGCGCGATGCGGCCGCAACGAACTCCGCGAGCATGGACGGAACGAAGTGAGCCACGGTGACCCGCGATTCGGCGATCAACGTCGACAGGTAGGTCGGGTCGCGGTGACCGTCCGGCGCCGCGATCACCAACTCCGCACCGGTCTGCAGGGGCCAGAACAGTTCCCAGACTGACACGTCGAACGTGATCGGCGTTTTCTGCACCACAACATCCGACGGTTCCAGCGGGTAGGCGCCTTGCATCCACTTCAGCCGGTTGACTATCGAACGATGCGATACGGCAACACCTTTCGGGCGACCGGTGGAACCGGACGTGAAGAGGACGTAGGCGATGTTGTCCGGGCGGAGCGGAGCAATCCGGTCGGCGTCGGTAACCGGAGGGGTCGGCGAAGCTGTGAGGTCGACATCGAGGAGGTCGATGTCCGCCGGGAGGTGTCCGCGATGCCCACTGCTGGAGAGGACACACACCGGTGAGGCCACGGAGAAGACGTACCGGATTCGCTCCTCGGGATGGTCCGGATCAACCGGGACGTATGCGCCACCGCTACGGATCACCGCATGGATCGCCACCAACAGTTCCAGCGAGCGCGGAATCGCCACCGCGACGCGCTGATCAGGCCCGACACCGCGGTCGATCAACGTTCGAGCCAGTGCGTTCACCTGGTTGTCGAACTGTTCGTAGGTCAGTGTGGCGTCACCGAAGCGCACAGCGACCGCTTCGGGAGTTCGCTCGGCCTGGGCGCGTGTCAGATCGTCGAGGGTCAGTGGCTCGAGCGGTCGCGACGTCGCGTTCCACCGCTCGAGGACCAACGCGCGCTCGCCTGCTGCGCACAGGTCGATGTCTCCGACGGCGGAATCCGGCGTCTGAGTCACTGTGTCGAGAAGGGTGACAAATCGATCGGCCAATCCGGACATGGTGTCGGAGTCGAACAGATCACTTGCATAGTTCAATCGCCCTTCCAGGTGATCACCGCGCTCGGTGACAATGACCTGGAGATCGAATTTAGCTGCGCCGGTGGCTAATTCGTCCACCGACACGGTCAGGGACGGTAGAGCGATCTCGCTGGGCGTCGCACCCTCCATGACAAGCATGACCTGGAACAGTGGCGAGTCACCGCTCAGGGCGTCCACCAGCACGTCGTAGGGAACGTCACTGTGCCGCAGTGCTGCCACATCGGTAGTGCGCGTGCGGGATACGACGGTCTCGAAACTCGCGGCTGCGTCGACGACGGTGCGCAGGGCCAGCGTGTTGACGAACATGCCGACTACATCGTCGAGCGCACGTTCACTTCGCCCCGCGACGGGTGTGCCGATGACGATGTCGTTCCCGCCGCTCTCCCGAGCGAGGAGGACTGCCAACGCTGCATGCACGACCATGAACACGCTGGCGTCGTGCTCGGCAGCGATGGCCGCAACGCGGCGATAGGTCGGTGCATCGATCGTGAAGTTCACGTCGTGGGCGCGCAGGAATCCACGCGCCGGGCGCGGATGGTCCATCGGAAGTTCCGGAAGGTCTTCGCGGGCAGTCAGTTCCCCGCGCCAGAAATCCAACTGTGAGCCGAGAATCGAATCGGGTGCTGCCGCGTCACCGACCACGCGTCGCTGCCACTCGCTGAAATCGCCGTACTGCACCTCGAGCGGCAGCCACGCCGGAACCCGTCCGGACTCCCGGGCCGAGTACGCCACCATGACGTCACGGGCCAACGGCGTCATCGACAGTCCGTCGGCGGCGATGTGGTGCACCACCAGCACCAGCACGTGGTCCTGTTCGGAGGCTTCGAGCAACACCGCCCGCACCGGGGGCGCCGACGTGACATCGAACCCCAGTCGCGCCAACTCTTCGGCTCGGGCACCCATCGCGCCGGCGGGGATCGTCTCGACGGTCAGTTCCGGGTTCACCTCGGCGACGTCGAGGACCTGCTGCACCGGCCCCCACGCGGTCGCCGGGAACACCGTGCGGAGAGACTCGTGGCGGATCAGCACATCCCGCAGAGCCGTCGACAATGCCGCCACGTTCAGCGGGCCCGTCAAGTGCACGGCGATCGGAATGTTGTACGCCGGTGACGCCGGGTCGAGTTGGTTGATCAGCCACATGCGCTGCTGCGCCAGTGACGCCGGAATCGGTTCGGGCCGCTCGATCCTCGTCAACGGCGGGAGGAGGGTCTCCCGTGAATCCGAGGAGTCCGCGCGCGCAGCCAGGCCGGCCACGGTCGGTGCCTCGAACAGGTCGAGCACGCTCAAGGACGTACCGAGCGCACCGTTCACCCGCGCCACCACCCGCGTGGCAATCAGCGAGTCGCCGCCGAGGTCGAAGAAGCTGTCGTCGGTGCCGGCGCGAGCGATGCCGAGAAGGTCGCAATACACGGCCGAGACGCGCTTCTCGGTGGAGCTTTCCGGTGCGCGGTACTCGCCGATCCCCGACGCCTCGTCGATTGCGGGCAAGGCGTTGCGGTCGATCTTCCCGGCGGGCGTCAGTGGAATCGCGTCCAGCACCACGATGCGCGAGGGCACCATGTGCGGTGCCAGCGAGGCCGCAGCATGTGCCGTCACCTCCGGCACCTCGATACGCATCCCTGGCGCTGCCGTGACGTACGACGCCAGCATCGTCTGTCCACTGCTGCCGCTCACCCCGACAGTCACCACGTCGTCGAGACTCGGATGCTGGCGCAGCACTTCGTCGATCTCACCGAGTTCGATACGGAATCCGCGGACTTTGATCTGGAAGTCACTGCGGCCGAGGTATTCCAACTCGCCGTCGGCAGTCCAGCGAACCAGATCGCCGGTCCGGTACATCCGCTCGCCGGCTTCCCCGTTCGGCGTAGCGACAAAACGCTGAGCCGTCGTGGCGCCCTGTCCGTGGTAGCCGCGGGCCAGGCCGACACCACTGACGTACAACTCACCGGCCACGCCGATCGGCACGGGATGCAACCGTGCGTCGAGCACCATCGCCGACGCTCCCCGCACGGGTTGCCCGATCGTGACCGGAACGTCGCTGCGCAGCGGACCGGCCATGGTGGCGACAACAGTCGTCTCGGTCGGTCCGTACGCGTTGAACATCAATCGGTGCCCGGCCCATTGCTCGACCAGCGACGACGAGCACGCGTCACCGCCCGTCGCGATCACACGCAGTAGGGGCAAGTGGCCTGGATCAACCGTCGCGAGGGCAGCCGGGGTGATGAATGCGTGCGTCACTTTGCCCGCACGCAGGACCTCTGCCAGTTCTTCTCCGCCGTAGACCGTGGGCGGTGCGATCACCATCGTCGCCGCGGCTCCGAACGCGAGCAGGAGCTCGAGAACCGACGCGTCGAAACTGGGGGAAGAAAAGTGCAGGGTCCGTGCGTCGGGGGTGGTGCCCAATCGGATTCGTAGTTCCTCGGCAAAACTGCTCACACCGCGATGCGTGACGACAACACCTTTGGGCACGCCGGTCGAACCCGAGGTGTAGATCAGATAGGCGGGATCGTCGAGTCGCAGAGGCCGGAGCAGATCTGCGCCGGTGATCGGAGCGCTTGAACGGTGCTCCAGATCGCCGAGCACCAGCCAGTCGACCGTATCCCCCAAACCGCCCCGGACATCGCTGGTGCAGATCCCGAGCGTCGCTCCGGAGTCGGTCAGCATGTGTGTGATCCGGTCAGACGGGTAGTGCGGGTCGACGGGGAGGAACGCGCCGCCGGCCTTTGCGACAGCCCAGGTGGCGATCACCGATTCTCGTGAACGTGCCAGAGCGAGCGCAACATACGTCCCCGGTCCGACTCCGCGCGCAATCAACTCTCGCGCCAGCGCATTCGACTGGGCGTCGAGGTCTCGGTACGTCAGTGCCTGATCGCCCAGGACTATCGCGTCGGCATCAGGGTTCACTTGTGCGGCGGCGCCCAGAATGTGTGCGAGAGTGCGAGGAGTCGCCGCTGCGGGACCGGGAACTGCGTGGAGCGATTCCCCTTCGGCCTCGTCGAGTATCGGCAGGTCACCCACTGCCATAGCTGGAGATTCCAGCGCCCGTCCCAATACCCGCAGGACTCGCGAGAGCACCTGCCGCGCGGAGCGCTCGTCGAGGACAGCCTGGTCGTAGGCGGCCTCCAGAGTCAGCGTTCCCGCGTCGTCGACGACACCGATTGCAAGATCCGTGCCCGCGACAGAGCCGTTGGTAGGCCCGTCGTTCAGGACGACATGAAGTCCGGCGGTATCCACGACGCTCTCGCTGTATTCGCGGACCGTATTATTATGTGCTGCAACATCATTAAACACATCGACACACGAATGCGCTTGATCGACGGCGCTGCGGAGCGGCACCAGGGGTGCGCCCGGCGCAAAACGAGCGCCGATCACGATGTCGTCGATGTTGGTCAGCCGAGACAGCACGATGGCCAGGGCGCCGTGAACCAGACTGAACACGTCGGTGCCCGCTGCCCGCATACGCTGGTGCAACTCGGGTGCAATGGGGGTGCGCAGAGTTCCGATCCCCTCGCGGCGATCCGAGGTGCGTGGACGATCGAGCACCACCGACGCGCCTTCGGGGGCGTCCGTCATCTCCCTCGCCCAGAACTGCTCGAGTTCACGAGCCCGTGCGCGCTCGCTACCGATCTCAGCAGATCGGCGATGAACCTGATCGAGCGGTGTGCCGGGCCCGACTGCGATCAACTCGCCAATCAACTCCGCAAAATTTGCGTGGTGATCTTCGAGTTCGGTGTGCTCGTACCGATCCGGATTTGCGCGGAACTCGATCAGCGTCTTGACGGGGCTACCGCTCTGGTAGATGTTGACCAGCAGGTCTTCCACCGGACCCGACGTCACGATGTGATACTCGCCGATCATCGGACCCAGGGTGATTTCCTGCCGGAAGAGCATCACATTCATCATCGGCCCGGACAGTCGCTGGTCTTCCACCGACAGTCCGGCGTCACGGCGAATGTCTTCGAGGCTGCACCGCTGATGCCGAAGCGCGCCGAGTAGCTCGAGCTGCACCCGCCCCACCAAATCATCGACAGTGTCACCCGGGAGCACCTCGATATGCAGCGGAGCCACGTTGACCAACATGCCGCCCGAACGCTGCAGCGGCGCGGTGGTGCGGGCCGAGACCGGCAAATTGATCAACACGTCCCGATAACCGGTACGACGCGAGAGATAGCAGGCCAACGCCGAAATAAGCACAGCAGCCGGCGTTGCACCCGACCGCGCACTCCACCCGTCCAAAGCTGCGACGGAATTTTCCGACAGCGAACCCGTCACAATCCGAGAATGCGCTCGAGGTGGCGCTTCCCGGCCTGCGAGTGTCGATCCGTGATCCACGCCCGCGATGCGATCTGCCCAGTACTGCCGATCAGCGTCGAACCGACTCGACACCCGATACGCCTGGTCCAACTCCGACAGCTTCACCACATCGAGCGCTTTGTTGGGCGCGGGCTCACGCCCCTCGAGTTCCGCGGTGTAGAGCGCCGCGATGCGGTTGACGATGGTCATACCGCTGTATCCGTCGAGCGCTACGTGGTGAATTCGCGTGTACCACAGGTAATCTCGATCCCCCGTTTGCAGGATCGTCATTTCGACCAGCCGGTCGCGCGTCAAATCGAGCGGTGTTGCGTGGTCGTTGTCCATCCACTTCGCGGCTGCCTCGCGCGGATCGTCGCATTCACGGAAGTCGAAGTAGTCGATCTCCGCGCCGATCGTGGGGTCGACGATCTGGCACGGCTCGCCATCGGGGTACATCAACCGAAGGAACGGTGATTCGAACTCGTGCGCCGCTGCCACCGCCGACCGCGACAACAAGTCGATGTCCAGGTCGCCGTGTATCTCGATGTACTGCGCGATGAAGTACGGAACCGCCGGGTGCAACTGCTGCGCAAACCACATGCTCCGCTGTACCGCGGACAACGGAAACGCCCCGGCAGGCAGGGTTCGAGCCTGCTCGCCCATGTTGTCGGTACCCATCACAACCACCCCCGCATGCTTCGCCGGGAGTGGCGATCCAAAGGTGTGGTTCGGGGATTGAAGAAGTACATCGCACCGCCTCGATATCGAGAGTGGAAACCATGAACGACCCTGTTCGAGCCCACCGAATACCTGATCAATCGCGATAGTGACGCGATAGTGGGTCGGCTCGGAGTTCGAACCTCCCCGAAGGTCCGAACTGAAGGATTTAAGTTGTGTCGCCTCGTGTGCCCACCGCATATTCACGATGCTGCGCACACAGCTACAAAGTGATTGCCCAGACGGGGAGGATCGAAACACCTCGTCGATCGAAAGAAATTACGGGTTCAGCGAAAACGTTCGGCTTCGCGTGCGAGCACCGTCAGCTGCTCGCACAACGCGAGCAGTTCGGTAGTATCGGCGCCCTCGGCGACAGCAGTAGCAACATCTTCAGCTGCACAACGCACTTCGAACATTCGGTCCACCAACTCGACAGCCTCGGTGGCCGTCAGGATGACCGCGTCCGCTGGAACGCTGGTGCCCTTCACCGCATTACGCTGCTCGTACGCACGCTGACGACACGACTGGCAGCAGTACCGGCGGCGACGGCCGACGCCCACTGCTGCAACGCCACGACCGCACCACGCGCAAGGACTACCGGCGCTTCTGGGGCGCGTGCTCGAGGTCATGAGATGACACTTTACTCGAGATTCAGACGCCCTCGATGTCCGCGCGGATGTGACCGCGCGGGACCCGGTAAGATGGGGAGGTTGCGTCTTCTCGCCACACGGGAACCAATCCGGTGCTCGTGGCGTTGTAGATGAGTGTGAGCGTCTACTCCCCAACACCGGGCGCCCACCAGCGGTGACGAACGAAGAGAGGACACCACCATGGCAGATCGCGTACTTCGAGGTAGCCGACTCGGAGCTGTGAGCTACGAGACCGACCGTGACCATGACCTCGCCCCCCGTCGTATGGCGAAGTACAAGTGCGACAACGGTGAGATCTTTGACATCCCGTTCGCCGACGACGCCGAGATCCCCGGTACCTGGATGTGCCGCAACGGCCTCGAGGGTTCCCTCATGGAGGGCACTGCGCCCGAAGCCAAGAAGGTCAAGCCGCCGCGTACCCACTGGGACATGCTGCTCGAGCGCCGTTCCGTCGAAGAGCTCGAAGAACTCCTGAAAGAGCGTCTCGATCTCCTGAAGGCCAAGCGTCGCGGAGCGTGATGCACTAGCACCACAGTTTGCACGTCGAAGACCGTCCGGCAAGTTGCCGGGCGGTCTTTCGCGTTGCATTCGATGCCGATGTGGTCCTTGTGTTGCAGTCATTGTCCACGAACCCTTCTTCGACGTCGATGTCGTCCGAAAGCGTTTCCGCTCAGCAGTTTTCATCGATCAGACAAGCACCCGTGCCGGCAGCCTCCCTCGCGCTGTTCGGCGGGGAAAGCCATCGGCACGGATATCTGTACCAGTGTTTGCTGTATCCCCTGACGGCTCGGCTGCCAAACGTCACGGACGGAGCACGGCCGGTAGGCGAGTGAGCACACTTTCTGCTCAGTGAGCACAGCCTCCAGTGCCGTGAAAACCATGCTCACTCGAGGAAAAGGGGCCCAGCTTCTATCTCGTCCGCCCCGACATTCGCTCAGTGAGCAAGAACCTTCACAACCAAGCTCAATCCGCGAGCCGGAGTTTGTGGCGGGCACGTTGACCATGTTCAAGGTCATCAAACGCACGAAAACTGGTGTCGGAGAATCGGAAATCTGTGGTGCCACGTTAAATGTCCGAGACCAGAAGGTCCAACTCGGAATATCCCAGTCAATTCTGGGCGGGTGAAATCGGGGGTGAACCTGTAGCTCACCATTCCTTCGTGGCATATTTTCAGCTATGTATTTATTACGGAAACTCCTCAGCATTTCACGCCAGTAACGCTGGGTATTGAGTTTTACGTGTTCGCGATCATGACCCCGACGGAAGTAGCCGTGCAGTCGCTGAAAACACCTTTCCGATGGAGCGGCGCTTGAGAGGCATGTAGTTGAACATGCAAACAATTCGAGCTCGTGGGACACTTCGCCGGTGAAAATGCCTCGCACACGACGGCGAAGACGTCGACATATCGACAAAACTGAGAGATGGAAAACACTGCTTGTCATTGGTTTGTGCATACTCGCTGCAATGGTGGTCCTTCTCGGAATGCGCTACGACAAGACCCGCTGGGTCACGCCTGCAAGCGTCGGGACCAATTCACTGCACTTTCCAGCGCAACACGTGGCGCAGACAGCTTTAGTCAACGACATGTGGAATCAGAAGCAATAGGTAGTCGGCGCCACTACCGTCCTGTCGAGTCGCAGTCGCCCAGCGTGACCAACAGCAATACGGGCCACGGTTCGCCGCGACATTTTCTGGCACTTTGGACAGCAGATGAGATGTCCTCTAATGGCCACTAGAAAATATGTCCTAAAGTGGCCGACTCAAACTCTGTCAAGCAGGCGAAATGTCCTATACCTTCCGATGTGGTGGTTGCCTTCCCGTGGCCGCTGCGCATCCCGGTACGGGCGCTGACAACTGGAAGGGCTTGCTTCTTTATGGATGTCTTCAATCGAAAAGCATTATCTCAGAGTCGATCTCAGACCACCACGGCATTCGGCGCTGCGGTTCTTGCGCTAGCCATGACGCTCGGCAATGCCGGCGGTATCGCCGCCGCGGACACCGTCCTCGACACCACCATCCCGGTCGCCGCACAAGCTCGTGGGGTGGCGATCTCCCCCGACGGCAGCCGCGCCTACGTAGCGCACGAAACCTATCCCGGCGCTTTGTTGGTGATCGACACCGCCACCAATGCAGTCATCGGCAACCCCATCGAGGTCGGCTCGCGGTCGGTTGGCATGGCGTTCACCCCCGACGGAACCCGCGCTTACGTCACTCACGACACCATTCCCGGCAACGTATCGGTAATCGACACCGCCACCAATACAAAGGTCGGCGAAGTCGCTATCCCCACCTATTCCAACGGGGTGGCGTTCACCCCCGACGGAACCCGCGCCTACATAACCGCCGTCGAACCTGCCGGGGTCTGGGTGGTCGATACCGCCACCAGCACGGTCATCGGCGGTCCCATACGTATCGACGGGTGGCCCAGCGGGGTGGCAATTACCCCCGACGGCAGCCGTGCCTACGTCAGTCACGAAACCAATTCAGGCTATATATCGGTGATCGACACCGCCAGCAACACCGTCGTCGAAGAGTTCACGGCCGGCGTGCGGCTTCGTAGCGTGGCGATCACCCCCGACGGCAGCCGTGCCTACGTCACCCACGACACCAGCCCCGGCAAGGTGTCGGTGATCGACCTCGCCACCAAGGCAGTCATCGAAGAGATCCCGGTCGGCGCGTATCTTCGTGGGATTGCGATCACCCCCGACGGCGGGCATGCCTACGTCGTCGACAGCAGCAGGCAATTGGTGTCGGTGATCGCAATCGACAAAGCGCCCACCCTGGCCGGGACACCTCCCGCCGGTGTCGTCGGCACGCCATACAGCCACACCTTCACCGTGACCGGACAACCCGCCCCCACGGTGACCGTCACCGACGGCACGTTGCCCGACGGACTCGAACTCAGCACGGCCGGGCTCCTGTCCGGAACCCCCACCACGGCAGGGTCGTTCACCTTCTCGGCGACAGCGTCCAACGGCTTCGGTGCACCGGCAGTTCTCACCGATGTGACGATCGAGGTCACCCAGACTCCCCCGCCGGCGACTGGATTTTTCGGATCACTCGAGACCTTTGAGTCCTGACCTCGGCTTCCTAACCTGTTAGATACCAACGCGATACGTATCGTGGCCGCTCATCCCCCGTCGGGTGGGCGGCCATCGCCATGAGCTGACGGTAGGAACAGGCACGACATCTGCTCACCATCGTTCTCGACGGACTACGCCAACCCGCCTCACAAGCAATACGGTGACCCGAATGCACTGAGAACTTTTCGTGTCGCAGCAAGCTAACACTCGTTCCACACAGTGAACACATGCTGCACCACGCGGGAGCCTATGTTCACTCGAGAAAAAGGGGCCCAGCTTACTTCCCGATTGCGCCTACGTGGTCCAACGACGCATCGCCACGTATCCCGCCGCGCCCACCACGATCAACGCGACACCCAGGGCGACAGGCGTCGAATCCGTCACCAGTCCCGCCATGCCGGTGACTGCTACGAAAACGGGTACGAAATCGAACAGTCGAGCAATGGATTCGGGAGGTTCGACCGGAAACCCGAGTGCTTGGCCGGCCTTGCTGCGGGCGTAGCTCGGATACCACTCGGTGAACGAGATAGCGAAGAACGTGCCAGCCAACTGCAGAATCCAACCGGTCCAGAAATTGCCGCTGTCGCCCAGCACTGCGTCACCGATCAGTCCGACAATCGCCGACCAGGTGAAAGCCAGCGCCCAGACAGCGGTGATGACGTAATTGATCCGCAAGAAAAGCGAAGTGGTCCAGTACTCCTCCGGAGTGGATTCCTTTGCATATTGCATGGTGAACGGATTGCGCAGCAGTATCGATCCGAAAGCGAACACAACAAGCGCGATATTGGTGAGCTCACCGCCCCACAATTCGAACCATTCGATCGTATTTGCCGATGCGAACAGTCCAATTCCTGCGAGTATGCCGAAGAAGAGGACATCGAACAGTTCCAGCAGTTTCAGAGTGCCGCCCCGCCGATGATTTGCGGCCAGTATCAGCAGAGACAGTCCGAGCGCCGCCGCAGCGGATTCCTCGAATCGCCCTGGTCCGGACAATAGCGAGAGCAGAATCCACGGCGACAGTCCGGCAAGTGGAGACCGCAGAACAGCATCGACAACGCTCGTTTTACGGGCAACACTCTGATCTTCAATCATGGGAAACGCCCTTTGCTCGACTAGGTGTCATGGCGAATACCCGAAATTGAAGGGGGCGAAGCCCCCTGTGCGCCTAACGACGCTTTTTACGCCCCGAATCACACGGGCCGGAGTACTTGTCCAACCCGATGCCCTTGTTCGCTTTCTTGCTGCGCCCGGTCGGGCCTGATTTGGGACGCTGCACCCACTGGCCGTCGGTGTCCAGACCAGGCATGCGTTCACTGAGCGTTCGGCTGTAGCGCGTCTCCCCGTCGACGGTCAGCACACCGTCCTGCACATCGATGTGCGCGACGGTCGCCCAGAACGAGTTCTTGCCGTTGCCGACAAACACGAGGATCTCATCGGCGTCGGGGCCAGGGAGCCCGTCCTTACCGGCTTTGCCGTAGCGAATGGCGACGCGAGGATTGCCGAACGAATCGATTGCACCAGCCCCGTTGTCCACGCTCTGATAGACGTTGACGAGGAGATCACCATTCTCGTGGGGCAGCACGCGAACCTGCTCGACGGCGGGCTTTTTCCCTTTGCCCGGTCCGGCACTGTCACCGTAGTGGTAGATGTGCGGCCAGGTTTCGAGTCCACCTCGATGGTTCGGCTCGCCGCTGATGACAACGTAGTCGTTGGTCTCTTCGTTGCGGCAGAAGAAGTAGACGTCGAGGTCTCCCTCGCCGTACTTCTTGACCTTGCCGTTCTTGTCGTAGGTTGCCCCGCGTCCGTCCCATTCCAGGCCGACGGTCAACACCCAACTGGGATCGCCCTGGCTCTTGCGTAGGTCGATACGCGCTGTCTTGTCCGGTGAGTCCTTGGTGAGGCTGACGGAGACTTTCTCGAAGCTGATGGTGGGAGCGGGAGCGGCTGCGGGTACCTCAGGAGCCGCAACAGTAGTGGGTTCGTCGTCATCGACGTCGATACCGTGTTCGGCGGCAAAGGCTGCCAAACCGGCGCTGTATCCCTGTCCGACGGCGTCGAGACGCCAACCAGCGCCGCGCCGATACAAAGCGACCAACTGCAGCACGGTTTCGGTAGTCAAACCTGTTGGCACAAAAGACAACTGCTGCGACGACCCACGGGCGTCGACGCGGATGGAAGTGACATCCGAGAAGTTCTTTCCCTGCGCTTCGGTGCTGCCGGTCATCAGCACACGGTGAACGTCGGCAGGCAGCGCGCCGAGGTCGATGGTGATCGTCTCGTCCGAAACGAGTGCAACGCCGGGGGCCTTCGGGTTGTTGAAGAAAACGAAGTCGTCGTCGGTTCGCACCTTACCGTCGGCGCCGAGCAGAACTGCCGCGATATCCACCACACCACGAACGCTTCCGGTGTCGAGCGCGATTGTGTAGCTCGTGTCCACCAGATCGGTTTTCGAGCCCTTGGTTACGTCAGTCATTGCTCTCTCCTGTTTCGGGAAGGGAGGGTTCACGTCGTCGGGAAATTACTGCCATCACTATTGCGCCCGCAGCGAGGAGACACAGGACCACCTCGGGCGTGGGGCCAAGCTTCGTTGCAAGGGTGGTGTCGGTCGAAAGCGGCACATCCGCAACCAGGTACTCGGGTACAAACAAGTCGGTTTCCGAGGTGACGGAACCGTCCGGCGAGATGATGGCACTGACCCCGCTCGTAGCTGCGACAACTACTGCTCGTCCGTGTTCGACGGCACGTACTCGCGACATCGCCAACTGCTGGTACGTCATCTCCGTATCGCCGAAGGTGGCGTTGTTGGTCGGTACGGCAAGAAATTGAGCCCCGTTTCGGACCGATTCCTGAAAAGCCCGGTCGAAGGCCACTTCGTAACAAGTTGCGATCCCGATAGGCACACCCGCGGCGTGGACAACGCCATTGCCGTCGCCGGGCACGAAGTTGCCGGCCCGGTCGGCGTACTCGGAGAACTTCCGGAAGAAATCGCGGTACGGCAGGTACTCGCCGAACGGTTGGATGATCTTCTTGTCGTGCTGTTCCTGCGGACCCTTGTTTCCGTCCCAGACGATCACGGAGTTCGTGGTCGTCCGGTCGGCGTTGACCAGCACGGTACCGACCAGAATCGGCGCACCGATCGACACGGAAGCGCGAGTGATGTCGGCTGCTGCGTCCACGTTGCGCAGCGGATCGATGTCGGAGGCGTTTTCCGGCCAGATGACAATGTCGGGTTGTTCGACGCGTCCGGCGTCGACCTCGTCGGCAAGCCTCAGGGTTTCGGCAACATGGTTGTCGAGCACCTGCTTGCGTTGGGAATTGAAGTCCAATCCCAACCGCGGGACGCTTCCCTGAATTGCCGCGACGGTGATTGTCTTCTCACCGGAATCCATGGTCGCGAGGAACGGCGCCACGGAAACAGCCAGTAGAACCGGTACGACGGACGCGGCAACCGCTCCGACAAATCCCCGGTCCCAGCGTTTGCCTGCAACGGCAATGGCCACCGCAGCCAAACCGGTGCCGGTCAGGGCCACCGCAAAACTGAGCAGTGGCGCTCCGCCAAGACTGGCCAGCGGGAGCAGTAAGCCTTCGGACTGGCCGAAAGCAAGCCTGCCCCACGGGAATCCGCCAAACGGAACGCTGGAGCGCAGCCATTCGGTCAGTGTCCAGGTTGCGGCAATCCAGAGCGGAGCCCACGGCAACCGGGACACCAACACTGCCAGAAGACCGAACAATCCGATGAACAATGACTCCACGGCAGCAAGGGCGATCCACGGCATTGCGCCGACAAATACCCCGATCCACGGGAGTAACGGAATCAGGAAACCGAGACCTGCCAGATAGCCGTATCCGAATCCGGCTCGCAGCCTCAGTCCCCCGCGGCCGAAGTTCGTCAGCACACACGTGAGCAGTGCAATGCCCACCGGTGCGAGAAACCACAATGGCCGCGGCGGAAACCCCGCAAAGATCAGAAATCCACCAGCAGCCGAGTACAGCGACCGCAACCATGTCGAACGGGTGAGGACCTCGACTATCCGAGACCGCTGCCCGATCGGTGCCTCAACGCTCATAAACGACGCGTCCGCGATGCACCGAGCGAACACACACCGGTGCCGGCGCGTCGGCATCGAGACTCGGTAGCGCCGGGACACGCGAGCGCGGATCGGTCGACCATCGCTGGACCGAGTCGGCCGGCGCGCTTACCTCGAGGTCGCCCGCTTCCCAGATGACGTACGACGCCGGCGCACCCGGGTTGAGTGTTCCTGCTGCGCCGTCGCGGACTCCGCCGGCGCGCCAGGCGCCGCGGGTTGCGGCGGAGAAGGCCGCACGCGGTGAGATGCCACTTCCGTCGGTGCGGTGATGCACCGCGGCGCGCAGCATCGCCCACGGTTCCACCGGAGTGACCGGTGCGTCGGAACTGAAGGCGAGGGAAACGCCCTTGGATGCTGCCGGGGCAAACGGGTTGAGCGCGACGGCGCGTTTGCCGCCCAGTCGTGTGGCGTACAGGCCGTCGGTGCCGCCCCACAATTCGTCGAAGACCGGCTGAACGCTGGCGATGACGCCGAGCGCGGCAAAGGTTTCCGCATCAGCGATCGACATCATCTCGGCGTGCTCGAGACGGTGTCCCAGTGCAGCGACCTTGGGTCCGCCGAGTTCATCGGCAACCTGCCGAAATGCTTTCGCGGCGGCGGAGACGGCGGCATCACCGATTGCATGGAAACCGGCCTGGATTCCGGCAAGGGTGCAGGCGCGAACGTGCTCCGCGATGGCGTCGACGCCCAAGTAGGCGTTTCCGGTCGAATCCGCTTGATCTGCATAGGGTTCGGTGAGCCACGCAGTGTGCGATCCCAGCGAACCGTCGATGAAGAGATCACCACCGAGTCCGTGGGCGCCTGTCTTGTCGAGGAGCGCGCGAGCGTCTTCCTCGGTGCCGACGTGCTCGCCCCAGTATCCGCGGACCTCGACGCCGTGATCGTGGGCGAGGAGTTCCTGGAAATCGGTGAGGCCGGAAATATCCGGGCCACCGCACTCGTGCACGGCAATGATTCCGCGTGCGGCGCAGAGATCAAGAGCGGCGGTGCGAGCCGCGGCGCGCTGATCTGCTGTGAGGAGATTGCGTGCGGCGGCGCGGGCGAGGTGGTGGGCATCGAAGGTCAGCGGGCCGTCGACGGAGTAACCGGCCTCGTTTGCCAGTCCGTCGATCCCGTCCCGCAGCGTGCTCGAGCAGACTGCCGAGTGCACGTCGATGCGGGAGAGGTACACCTTGCGTCCCGGCGCTGCGGCATCAAGGTCTGCCGTCGACGGCGCAGTCTGGTCGGCCCACTCGGTGTCATCCCAACCGTGCCCCCAGATGACGGCGTCGGGATTGGCGTCGGCGAATGCCGTTACACGCAAAAGGCATTCGTCGAGCGACTGCGCACCGACAAGATCAAGTCCGACAATGGACAATCCGAGAGCGGTGATGTGGACGTGAGTATCGACAAAACCGGGAGTGACAAACGCACCGTCCAGATCTTCGATCTCGGCGCCGGGATGCAATGCGCGTCCGGCGCGTTCGTCACCTACCCAGACGACGGTGCCGTCGGTGATGGCGAGTGAAGTCGCGTCAGGTGCGAAGGAACTGTAGATCCGGCCGTTGACCAGCAGTCGAGTAGTCACGAGCGCCAAGTCTGCCTGCTAGTACTGCGGCCCCCGCGAACGGGTGGGTGTATCCGTGTCGAGAATCTCACCCTCTATAACAAGTTCCTTGCCGTTGCTGGCCACATATTCGGTGGTCGCGGTAGGTGTTTCGACGATGATCTCGCCGTCGATGACCTCACCGTTTCCGCGCATCCGTGCTGCGTAGCCGACGGTGCCTGCAAAGGCGTCACCACCCGCTGCGAACGCCGCCGCCCGCTTGCCCGCCAGGAGGACGGCGAGCGGACGCAGTGCCCAACGGGTCGGGGGAATCAGTAGGAGCAGACCCAGGACCGATGTGACAAGACCGGGAACGAACATCAATGCAGAACCAGCCGCAACGAGGGCGCCGTCTGCCACGGCGAGCGACGGTGAGCCTTCACCGCGCGTTGCCTTGCGGAATCCGTCCATGACTTTTCGCCACTGCGAACGCATGAGCACCATCCCGACCAGTGAACCGGCCAGGAACAGCAAAATTGTCCAGGCAATGCCGATGGCGTTGCCCACGATGACAAGTGCGGCGATCTCGACGATCACGTAAAGCAGGAACAAGGCGGCGATCATGACGTCCCCTTTCAGACGGTCTACCACTACAACGCACGACGGTTCGGTTTTTCTCCCGAGCGCCCGACATTGCCTGTGTAGTGAGTCACTTCCCCGCCGCGCTGGGTGTGCGCGGCGGTAACTAACGCTCCGCTAACGATCTAACCCTAAAGTTGACCTTTAGACTCTGCGTGTGGTCAAGTCGATTCACCCGCTTTCCAGCGGACCCAGTGAACGTGAAGGAGCCCGACATGAGCCGACTCCCCGGCAACAGACTTTCCCGGCGTCTACCCGCTGCGCTTGCCGGCGCTGCCGTCGTAGCCCTGACTGCAGGGTCTGCCCTGTTCGGAGCCGGTACTGCGGCGGCAGACCCCGAGGCGCCCGCCGAGTTCACGGTGCCCATCGAGATCAATGTGCCCACCGACCTCGCGGCACTGATCGATCAGGCCGCAGCGATCTCCCCCGAGGCGAGCGCTGCGTTGAATCAGCTGATCGGGACCGCGGCAACTGAGCAGATCACCAAGGCCTTGGATATCCCTGATTTCGGCGTCACAACACCGGCAGCGTTCATGTATCCCGCACCGACGGTTGGTTGTGGGCTCGACGGACAGATGGCGACGGTGACTCTCGCTACCGCACAGTCCGGCCCTAACTTCCCGTTGCCTCCGTGGGTGGAGGACAACCAACTTCGATTCCAGGCACTCCCCGCGTACATCGGGATTCCGAAGACGTCAGAGTTGAGTGTCGCGTGGATCAACACCAGCACATTCAAGGGCGGAATTGTTCCCCTGGACGAGACCATCCCGGTCGTGGACACTCCCCTGATGTCGACAGTGGTCGACACCGGTGACGGCAAGGTTCTGGCCGCGATGTTCGGCAAGGTCGACTACGCCGACGGAAAGTCCTGCATCGTGCTTCCCACGGTCGGTTCCTTCGACGCCTGAGTTCGTATCGGCCTACGAGCCCGGAGTCACCAGCCCGGTCTCGTAGGCCAGAACGACAGCTTGCACGCGGTCGCGAAGATCGAGCTTCGTGAGGATGCGTCCTACATGAGACTTGATCGTCGACTCCGACAAATACAATTCCTGGGCAATTTCGGTATTGGATCGCCCCGCCGCAATGTGGCTGAGCACTTCCCGTTCACGCTCGGTCAGCACGTCCAGAACGATCGGATCGCGCCGCGGCGCCGGACCGTCGACGATGAAGCGAGACAACAACCTTCGCGTCACCTTGGGTGACACGACAGCATCGCCGGCCGCAACACTGCGGATTGCGGACACAAGATCCTCGGGTGGAGTGTCCTTGAGCAGGAATCCACTGGCACCGGCTCGCAACGCACCGAGTGCGTGTTCATCGAGATCGAACGTCGTCATCACGAGAACACGTGATTCGATCCCCGACGCCAGAATCTGCTCGGTAGCACTGACTCCGTCGACAATCGGCATCCGGACGTCCATCAGCACGACGTCCGGCTTCAGTGCGATCGCCGAGGCAAGGGCAGCCGCTCCGTCCCCGGCTTCACCGACCACGGAAATATCTTCGTGTGCCGCGAGGACCATGTTGAGGCCCATACGCATGAGTTCCTGGTCGTCGACAATCAGCACGGAGATAGGCACCGCGTAAACCTATCGGGCCGACCGGGCTGATGCGACTCAGCCTTGCGGATGGGCCGGCAGATGTCGGGTGGCGTCGTAGGGCTCGAAGTAGGATTCGCCCACGACGAACATCCCCTTCTGCGGCAGCCAGAAATCTCCGAGACTTGCCTGCACAGGTAGCGGGCCTGGCGGTCCGATATCGACCCCGTCGATACTCGCCCGACTCCGGTCGACGGTCCACAACATCCGAGGATTCGCTCGGAACCATTGACCGTTCGAGGTGGTCCCGGTCAATTTCACCCGGCCGACGCCCAGCGCGGGTCCAGCGGCGCGTCCCATCGCGGACATAACGCCGTCGCTGCGCCACATTGCGGCAGGCATGAGTTTGCCCATGCCCGTCATCGCGGCGGTCGCGGCTGATCGGCCCACGTCGAGTTCCCACTCGATTGTCTCGTCCACCTTGACAGTGAAGGCGGATGGCCCCGTCCACGCCACCTTGATTTCCGCCGTTCGCGCGTCGGCGAGATCCGAGCCGAAGTATCGGGCGCAACTGTTCTCGGGCGAGTTGCTGCTGTAAATGATCCAACGTCCGTCGGGGTCTCGATGCCACACCGAGTCGTACCCGGCGCCGACCGAACTGGCGGGAAAGTGCCGCATCGCCAAGTAGTGGCCGCTGGTGAAGGGTTGCCCCATCACCCCGTAGCCGGCGAACCGTTCTTGTCCGTCACCCGGGGGAACATCTCTGGTGCGTTCTGCAATTGATCGTGGATTTTCAGTCATCATCTGTCCTCTCCGAATCCATCCCCGTCAGGCGGTTACCCCGTTTCGGCGTCGGCACCAGCGCGTTGTGAGTTGCCGGTGCAACATTTATCGGGATTCTGCAATGCTGGATGTACAGCAACCGGAAGACAGGGAGGCTGCCATGAGGTTTTACGAGGATCACATCGTTCCGCGACTGGTGAACGCAACCTGCGGGATGTCGCTGACCGAACCCTCGCGCAAGCGAGTCTGCGCCGACCTGCACGGTCGCGTTGTCGAGATCGGGTTCGGATCCGGTCTCAACGTCCCGTTCTACCCAGACTCCATCGATTCGGTCAGCGCCGTCGAACCCGCCGACCTCGGCTGGAAACTAGCGGGCACACGGCTCGCGGCGTCACCCGTGCCCGTCGAGCGCTCCGGACTCGACGGGCAGTCACTTCCCTTCCCCGACAACACCTTCGACGCCGCGCTCTCCACGTGGACAATGTGTACCATTCCCGATGCGGGTGCTGCGCTGCGCGAGGTGCGACGGGTCCTCAAGCCCGGCGGAACCCTGCACTTCGTGGAACACGGACTCGCGCCGGATGAGAATGTCCAACGCTGGCAGAACCGCTTCGAGCCGATACAGAAAGCCGTCGCTGGAGGTTGTCACCTCACCCGCCAGATCCCGTCACTTGTCCAAGCCGCGGGCTTCGAGATCCGCGACCTCGACACCTTCTATCAGAAGGGTGTACCAAAAATCATGGGTGCTCTGTCCCTCGGCGTTGCCAGGCCCGTAGGTTGACCGACTCCAGACACTGGGCATTGTGTGGCGCTACCTGCTGCGTCGCCGAGTGATCCGAAGCTCGCTACGGCTTCGCGCCGGGCGCGAGCGAATTGCGGATCAGCCGCGGGCACGTTGACCGATGGCCGCTTCGGAGACGATACGGGCGATTCGACTTGCCCGTGTTGCGTCTCGAGCGGCACTGACGATCCACCACAGCATCTGTTTACGGGCGCTGGGCGGAAAACCGTCCCAGTTGCTTCGAGCTCGCGGGTCTCGGTCCAGCGCCGCCTTCAAGTCAGATGGTTCCTCGAGGTCTTCTACTTGGTCGGAAATCGTCCACCAGCCGTTGGCTTTCGCGGCAGCAATGGCGTGGAGACCAAGGTCGGTCATGAGGCCGCGCGCCTCCATATCGGCTGCGCGTTCGCGGTTGAGCCGGGTCCAAGAACTCTTGGGTCTGCGTGGCGTGAACAGTTGCAAGCCGCGCTCTTCGTCGAGGATGGTGTTGGTGGAGTCGATCCAACCAAAGCAGATGGCTTCCTCGACGGCCTCGGGGTACGGGCAGCGTTGACGGCTGGTGGTGCTGCGCCAGGAGCACAACCACACGCCTCGGGCTGATTTGTGGTTGTGCGTCAGCCAAGTTCGCCACTGTTCCCGAGTCTCAGCATGGATGATCGGGTAGTCGAATTTCCATGTTGGGGGGTGGACGGAAACTGGTGGCGTTGATTCCGAGGTGGTCATTTATCCTCCTAGCTCAGAGCGAAACGGACACGTATCTCGATAGACGAGGGCGTGGGTAACACGACCGTGAACTCGTTCCAATGGAGACCTGGACGTGCATGCCTTGGCGCGCAATCCTCCTCTAGTCGTCATGGTGGCGAGACTCGGAGGTGAATGGCGAGCTGCCTTACGGTGTCGGCGAGCTCGGCTGGTTCGATGACTGTCACTGGAGCGGTGAGCGCAATGCGAGCAACCGTCATGGCGAGCCGGCCGAGATCGTCACCGCGGATCTCGACCACACTGAAGTTCGGCCCCAGCTCGATTGGTGTGTGGTCGATCCATCGGAGCACACCCTCGAGTTCGGAGAACGTGGCTTCGATGACGAGTTTCGCATCGTGGTGACGGGGTGTCGAGCCGAGTGAGCTCGCGACGTAGCCCGCCGCATCACCGCCCGGAATCTCGCGTGGTGTGAAATGACTGCCAGCAAGCCGGGGCTCCCGGAGTCGGTCCAGTCGAAACGTACGCCAGTCACCACGATGTTGGTCCCATGCTAGGAGATACCAACGACGTCCTGCCGTGACAAGTTGGTGCGGCTCGACCAGCCGTCTGCTGCTCTCGCCATCACCTCGCCGATAGTCAAAACGCACATGCTCATGGTCGCGACATGCCGCGGCGAGCACACTGAGCGCTTCGGGATCAACTATGTCGTTGTCATCCGCCCGCCGCATCGACGTGACACTCGAATGCAGCGCTGACACACGTCGGCGCAGGCGATGAGGCAGGAGTGTTTCGATCTTCGTCAGCGCGCGCAGCGACGTTTCTTCAATGCCGTCGATGGCGGCCTCAGCGGCGTAGCGTAGTCCGACGGATACCGCGACAGCCTCGTCATCGTCGAGGACCAGGGGCGGCACGTGTGCCCCCGTTGCAAGTCGGTAGCCCCCATATTTTCCCGACGTGGAATCGACCGGATAGCCAAGGTCGCGTAGGCGATCAACGTCACGGCGCACCGTTCGCTCCGTCACCTCGAGTCGTGCAGCGAGTTCGGAGCAGCGCCAGAAACGATGAGTCTGCAGGAGCGATAGCAGCTTCAGCGCTCTACCTATGGGATCGTTCCGCATTTCTTCAGTTTGCCAACGATCGCGGACACGACGTGTCCGCAATGCTCCCTATCGTGAGGGCAATCGGTCAATACACACAAGATCGGTAGTCAACCCCAAGGAGAATCCGTGAATCCATCCGACTTTCCCAGGCCCATCCGTATCCCAGTCAACGGCGTGGAACTCGAGGTCTTTGAAGCAGGGCGACACAATCCCGGGAAACCCATCGTGCTGTGTCACGGGTGGCCAGAGCTTGCCTATTCTTGGCGACACCAGGTGCCCGCCTTTGTTGCAGCGGGCTACCACGTCATCGTCCCGAACCAGCGCGGTTACGGCAACTCATCCCGTCCGACCGAAATTACGGACTACGACATCGAACATTTGTCAGGTGATCTCGTCGCACTTCTCGATCACTACGAATACGACGATGCCACCTTTGTCGGTCACGATTGGGGTGCCTTTGTCGTTTGGGGACTGACCCTGTTGCATCCAAACCGAGTAAACAAAGTGATCAACCTGAGCCTGCCCTACCAAGAGCGCGGAGAGAAACCCTGGATCGAGTTCATGGAAGCCGTGCTTGGCGGTGACTTCTACTTCGTCCACTTCAATCGACAGCCGGGCGTCGCGGACGCCGTATTCGAAGACAACACCTTCCGGTTCCTCCGCAACATGTACCGGAAGAACGAACCCCTCAGGGAGCCTCAGCCGGGTATGGCGCTGATCGATCTCGCCAGAGCAGAGACGCCGCTCGGTGAGCCTCTGATGAGCGATAGCGAATTGGCCGTTTTCGTCTCCGCCTTCGAATCGACAGGATTCACGGGCAGTATCAATTGGTACCGAAACTTGGACCGCAACTGGCATTTGTTGGCGGACGTGAACCCGATCATCCAACAGCCCACACTCATGATCTACGGCGACCGCGACGCGATCGCGAAGTCTGAAAAACTGACAGAGTTCGTGCCCAATGTAGAAGTAGTCAATCTTGACTGCGGTCATTGGATCCAGCAAGAAAGGCCCCATGAAACTAATCAGGCAATCTTGAATTGGCTGGAACGGCAGGATGCCACATAGTTTCTACGCTAGGTACGGTCTCAGTGAATATGTCAATCTCCTTCAGATCCAGTAGGGCGGCTTGGTCCGGACCCCTGGTGTGTGAATCAGTCAGATCACTGAGTTCGGTTATGCGCGAATAGGTTTCGATGATATTGCCGCCGAACGTGAACCGATCGACGCGCACAGTCGCGGTCGTCGAACGTTCTCGTCCAACTGGAGAACGACTCGTTGTAGCCAAGTTCATCGAGCAAAAGGAGATCCACTCGGCCGTAACAGGCCAACGTGCGGGCGAGCTGTTTCTCGTCAGCGGCTTCGACGAGCTCGGTCACTCTGGATGCTCAGTCATGCACCGCTCCAACAGCTCCGCCCCGCGTTCTTCGACTTCGCGCCCCATGCATCCGCAATCGCATTGCGTGAATCGGCCAGGAGATCAGACGATCCCTTTTGCGCTTCCCTACTGGCGAACACGATCAGCCATTCGATCCGCTTGATCAGAACGGGGATCTGTATATGCCTCCGCCGTCGCCTCCCACGCGTGCAGAAGTATGGACAGCCCTTCGATTGCTTCAACGGGCCCTGCGATCACGGCGAGATGCGGATCGACATCGCGTGTGACACACCACGCGCAATCTGCTGGCCCGTTTGCCCTGGTGCGCCGTCACCAATGAATAGCCGGAGCCGCGCAGCGTTAGGCTCATGTCATGGCTGAAAAGGCGAAGAACGTCGAAGAGTATCTCAATGCTCTCGACCCCGCGTACCGCACAGAACTCGAACGGATCCGCGCGCTCGTAACACAACTCGTGCCGGACACCGAAGAGACGATAAGTTATGGGATGCCGACTCTCAAATATAAAAATCGGGCGCTGGTGTACTTCACCGCATCCAAGAAACACATGAGCTTCTATCCCTCCTCATGGGCCATCAAGGAGCTGAAGGACCAGCTCAAGGACTACAAGACCACCGAACACTCGGTCCAATTCACGCTGGACAAATCCCTGCCCAGCCGCTTAATCGAAGATCTTGTTCGCGTACATGTGCGCGAAATTGACGCCAACAGGCAATAAGCTGCGGTGTCTCACGATCCAGCATCATGGTCGCTGCAATGGCGAATATACTTCGAAAGCCCTCCCACCGAGGGTTGCGGAGAATACATGGCCGGCGAGTGAGATCCGTTCTCGTCTTACTGCGACCTGACCAGTTCTGTGGGCAACGTGCAGAATAATTCCGGGAGTCACAACCTGATCGATCCACGGACTCGATTGGTTCAGCCGTCAGATCAGGAATGACTCGGCGATGATGCTTTATATCGACCGTGCAATCGTCTTGTGAAAATGCAGTCGCCTTCTGAGGCCGACAGATTCACCTGGGGAAATTCATCAGATCGGTCCGGTTCGAATGTCCGGCAAAGATGCCCGATGCTGCACAGTTCATACCGGACAATGTGTGTCCGGCGCTGCTGTACCCGGGCAGGTGTCGACGCGCAGACGGGATTGACAGAATCGCGACGAACTCCAGCCCTGTCAGCTGTCGACAACCTGGCCCGTCGCCAGAGGAGAATTTCCACCGCAAGTGACGCTGCATGCCAAAGCGAAAGTGGCCCAACATTATCGAAATGCAGCAATTTTGGACATAAAGGCTGGATTTACGACAAGCCTGGGACAAATAGATCCGGAAAAGGCCAACTAGATGGGGAACCTATAACTTCTGTTTGATAGCGGCCGGTCGGTACGCTCGTGGACATGGTTCTGGGGCTTTTACTGCTGTTCGCCATGTTCGGCCCGTTGGCGGTGCTCGGGTGGGCGGCTATTCGGGCGAAGCGCCGCGGACTTGGGGGGTCGTTCGTCGGGCCGTTTCAGGAGATGTTTGATCCCGGTGCGGCGCGAGCACAGATCGTCATCGAGCAGATCGCGGAACTGCCTGACCCTGCGGGCTCCGGCGACCCGGAAAACGACGACGATGTGCCGTACACAGTCGCCTATAAGGGCGTTCAGCTCCACATCAACCCTGACAGGGGTCGACAGCGTGGAGGTGACGGAACCACCGGGTGCGCTGGGTGAGCACCCACCTGGCCAACTCCGGCAACGCCAACCCCGACGCGGCCGCATTCCTCGAGGACCTTTACCAGGCACTCGTCTCAGATTTCCACGCCAGCGGCACGATCAACGCCAATTCTTTTGCACTACAACGAAAATAGGGTCGGTCGGTCGACAAAATCCGAACCTCGAAACAGTCGATTCCGCGTCATTTCTCGCCCACGGCGGGCATGTTTCGGGCCACCAGAGGCCGTCGTGGCTATGACATGCATCACATTTCAAGTCAACTCTGTAACGCTTTTCGGACCCGGATAACGGTGATCGACCTGCAATAACACCTTTCGATGCACATCTGTTGCACAAACATGTGTCGACACGCCGACCCGTGACCTATCCGTGACAGTCCCCTACCTTGGAGTGAGCCCAAGCAACCGGGCATTACCGGATCGCCACCGCCAGCCCCACCCCGTGATTCGGATTCGACAACATCCCTTTGTGGTGGGAGCTGAGACGGTCACCGTCATCCGCTGGCGGAAATGGAAAGGAATTCATTTACATGAAGAACAACACTGTTACTCGCGTCCTTGCTTCCGTCGCCACTGCCGGCGCCCTCACTGCGGGAGTCTTCGGACTGAGCACCGGCACCGCATCCGCCGCCGGTCATGACTGGTCAGGCGTCGCGGAATGCGAATCCTCGGGCAACTGGGCCGCGAACACCGGCAACGGCTACTACGGCGGACTCCAGTTCAGCCAGAGCACGTGGCAAGCCTACGGCGGCTCGGGCAGCGCACACACCGCCAGCCAGGCAGAACAGGAACGCGTCGCGGAAAACGTCCTTGCAGGTCAGGGCGTAGGCGCGTGGCCGGTGTGCGGACAGTACCTGAGCTGATCCCCACCCCTCACGTATTTCGTCACTGCCCGGTGACCGTCGACTCCGACGGTCACCGGGCAGTTTCGTTTCTATCGGCACTCAGCTTCGAAAGACCGCGCAGCTCAGGTGAATTCCTGACGAGTGCGGCCTGCTATAACCACCACTAGGTGTACTGGCCGGGGACATTGATCGAGAAAGAAGTTTGACCTTGCCGTAGCGGCAATGTTTACCGTCGCTTGCCATGACCATTTCAGTGATTAACAGTGCCTCGGGCATGAGCCGAGTCCTGACGGCGGATGCGAAGGATCGCGCCGACCTTATCCGTGACATGTGGGCTCCAATGGTGGGGATGTACCATTTCATCCCCGGCGGCGTGGATATGGCCACCGTGCACCAACAGAACTTCGGCTTCCGCCTCGACTCCGCAATAGAGCAGGTCCACGAAGGTCTGGAAACCCTGGTCGCGGCCGACGCGTGGACCCGTGTCGAAAAGGCGCTCGAGAGTGGCGTCACAGCGCTGGCGGCTGCCGATCCAGGTGTGGCGATCCCCGACCTGACCGTGCTGCTCGTCCTGGGTGATCCGACCAGTAAGCACTTCGTCGACGAGGTGCAGGGGATTTCGGGTTTCGGCGGTATCAGCGGCTACATCGCCATCACCGTCTGGCCCACCTCGCGCGTCCTCGATCGCCTCGAGGCGATTGCGGTGCACGAGCTGCACCACAACGTGCGCTATTCACCCGGCGGGATCGTGTGGGACCCACAGACGGTGACGGTCGGCGAGCACGTGGTGTCCGAAGGGCTCGCGGACGTTTTCGCGTCCGAGTTGTACGGCGACGCTGGCTACACCCACTTCGTGCGCGACGGAACCTGCTCCGACGACCAAGTTCTGGCCGAGGTCGCCAGCGGGCTTGGCGTCACCGGTATGGCGGACTTTGCCGCATGGGTACTCGGCGACTCAAGCGCACGACTATTCGGTGCCGATCCCGTCGGCCTGCCGACCGGGGCGGGCTATGCAGCCGGCGCTCGGCTCGTCCGCGCTTACCTCGACGCCACGGGCGCCACGGCGACCCAAAGCGTCCGCACTCCCGCGTCCGACATCCTGCGCATGGCACTGCCAAGGCTGGGCCTGACAGCAGACACGGCACACTGAGCAGCACGTCGAGCGGAAGGAGCCCGGTGATGGAATGGACGGTGCGCGAACTCGCTGAACGCGCTGGCATCAGTGGCCGCGCGCTGCGCCACTATCACCGCATCGGGCTGCTCGAGCCCGATCGCGTCGGGTCCAACGGCTATCGCTACTACGGTCCCGACGCGGTCGCGCGCCTGCAACGCATCCTCCTGCTCCGCGACACGGGGCTGGCACTGGCGGACATCGCCGCCGTCCTCGACGCCCCCGAGACTCCGACCGCCGAGGTCGAAGCACTCCATGCCCACTTGGCGCAACTCGCCGAGGATCGCAAGGCCCTGGACCGGCGCATCAGCGCGGTCGAGCACACCCTGCAGATGCGTCGAGAAGGTCGCGAGCCGCGCATGGACGTGATGCTCGAAGGTTTCAACGACCGCTACGAGGCCGAGGTCGTACGACGGTGGGGCCGCGAAGCCTTCGACGCGTCGAACCGATGGTGGCATGCCAAGTCCGTTGGACAGCAACGTGACTGGCAGGCCAGCGCCCAGGCCCTGCTCACACGGTGGGCCGAGATTCACGACGCTGGTCACACACAGACATCACCCGTTTCTCAAGAACACGCCGCCGCCCATATGGCCTGGTTCGCCGACATCCCCGGAACACCCACCCACGCCGGCGATACCGAACGATCCGCCGCAATGGTGCGAGGCATGGCCGACCTCTACGAGACCAACCCCGACTTCCACCAAACCTTCGGCAGCCAAGAGGCCGCGCGGTTCGCCGCGAACGCCCTGCGCATCCACGTACAGCGCCCGGCCTGACACAGCGGGTACCGCGGCGCCGTCCCGGACCGAAAGATGCCATGTCCCATCCCAACGCTGCCCTACACCGCGTCACCGTCTGAAAGTTGCCAACTCGTCGTCGAGGAGGGCTGGCCGATCAGTGAGGCGCCGCACGCTTCCAAGTCTCGTGGCCAACCGTGCAAGCCCATCACGAAACGGTGCATCAGCCTGCGGATCAGGTTGTGGGAAGGGCCTGTTCAACTATCAGCGCGGCTTGGGATCGCGCCCTCCACGGTCCACCGCATCCTCACCGCATCTCGATTGAATCGTTTGTCGCACGTCGATCGGGCGACCGGTGAACCGATCCGCCGTTACGAGCACGCGCACCCCGGGTCGCTGGTGCACGTAGACGTGAAGAAGCTGGGAAACATCCCCGACGGCGGTGGCTGGCGCTACGTCGGCCGACGGGTGGGCTTACACCCGCTGCTACCGATCCGAGACAGAACGACGCGGTTCGCTTGAATCGTGGCTGCACCACTACAACCATCACCGACCCCACACGGCCTGCGCGAACCAGCCACCCTTCACGCGGTTGATCAATGGCCCCGGTCTATACAACTAGACGGGGTCACGCAAGTATCCGCCGATCAGTATGTCGAGACCTTCCAGATAACCATCGGTCGTCGTGCCTACCGGCCAGTCTTCGAGCACCTCGCTGAGTACGGGTAGTTCCGCGGGCCCGATTTCTCGGATCTTGATCGCAAGAGGTGAAACGCTGCCTTCAGGCCGCGTGTCGCTATCGGAGATGTTGAGTAATGAGCCGAGCGTGTAGCTCCACAGCGCTCGGTAGACGAATAGTGCGCGACGGGGCGACATTCCGAGCTCGACGCACGCAGTCATGGCCCGATCCACCATGACCAAGGCGCCGCTCCCTCCGCGCCCACCGCGCTGAAGCAACTCGATGATCCAACGCTCCGACGCCAAGGTATCGAAGATCGCGGAAAAGATCACGCGCAGTCGCTGCGCCGGGTCCGGAGGCAGCACCAGCGAACCGAGGTGCTGCGAGTACGCATCGAGAACCGCGCTGATCAGCTGTTCCCTGTCCCCCACATGCCGGTACAGCGCCATGGGCGTTGTACCGAGCGACTTCGCCAATGCCCGCATGCTCAGAGCGTCGGCGCCACCGACCTGAAGTTGCCGTTTCGCCTCGTCGACGATCTGCTCCGACGTCATCGTGGGGGGACGTCCGAGCCGCGGTGATCTCGGCTCCATCTTTTCCGCCATCCGTCGATTGTGCGCGCTCCTGTCACATCGCTCTCACTCGGGGAACCCCTTGCTTCTCCGTCATCTGCAAGGTAAACCTAACTACTTATGAGAACACGTATACAAAATAGGGACGCGCAATGACAATAACAACTCGGACGGTGACCGCGCCGACTCTGGTGCTAACGGCCGCCGCGGCAGCGCAATTCTTGGTGGCCTTCGACATGTCGGTCATCAACGTCGCGCTGCCCGACATCCAGGAATCACTGAACTTCTCCGACGCCGGGTTGTCCTGGGTCGTCAACGCGTACGCCCTCACCTTCGGCGGACTGCTGCTTCTCGGTGGCCGTCTATGCGACGTGAAGGGCACTCGTCGAGTTCTGGTTTCCGGGCTTCTGCTGTTCGCCCTCGTCAGCATCGTCGGCACCTTCTCCGCGTCCGCCGAAATGCTTGTCGGAGTTCGGGCACTTCAAGGCGTGGGCGCTGCACTGATCGCGCCGGCCGGGCTCGCCGCCCTCAGTCAGGCCTTTCCCACCGGACGCGCCAGGGCCAAGGCATTCGGCATCGGCGCAATGTCATCAGCACTGGGCGGCGCACTCGGTGTCGTCCTGAGCGGCATTTTGACCGAAGGGCTCAGTTGGCGATGGGTGATGTTCGCCGGCGCACCGGTGGCCCTGATCGCCGCAGTTGCCGGTGCCCGTGGCCTGCCTGCCGGCCAAGCCGCTAGAGGCGGCTCCCTCGATCTCCCCGGCGCCATCTTGGCGACGACCGGAATCACCGCCCTTGTCGGCACCGTCATCGCCACTGAATCAGATTCCTGGACTTCGGGTTGCGTGCTGGGTGGATTCGCGCTCACGATCGCCCTGCTGACTGCCTTCGTCGTGGTCGAAAGCCGCTGCGCCACACCACTGGTACGACTGTCCACCCTGCTTCGACCCCGAATCGGACTGGCCAACGCCATCATGTGCCTGGTGTGCGCGGCCCAATTCAGCGCGTTCTTCTTCGTCTCACTCTTCCTGCAACGTGGACTGGGATATTCGCCGACCATCACCGGCCTGGCTTTCCTACCGTTCTGTTTCGGCCTGGTCATCGGTATCCTCACGTCCACCAAACTCCTACCGCGCTACGGGGTTCGGCCGTTGCTCGTAATCGGAACAGCAGTCGCAGCAATCGGAACCTTCATCTTCTCGACCATGAACGTCGACAGTCCCTTCTGGGCGGTCATCCTGGTGCCTTCGCTTCTGGCGAGCATCGGCATCGGCCTGTCGTTCATGCCGCTCAGCAACGTCGCCACCGCCGACGCTCCCCCCGAAGAAGTCGGTATGGCATCCGGGCTACTCAGCACGTCACGTCAGATCGGCGGTTCGCTCGGACTTGCCGTTCTCGTGAGCGTCGCCGCGTCCGCAACGGCACGTTCTGACATCGCGCCGACCGAAGCGCTCATTTCCGGATACTCGCAGGCTCTGCTCGTCTGCGCAGGGTTACTGCTGACCGGCACCTTCCTGTCCTTCTTCTTTCCACGAATGGATCGTTGATCTCCGATGCTCATTACTCGAACACCACAGTCATCAGCGAGTCCTGATTCCGCGCCGTCGAGGGCGGTGACACCGACGCAGTGACCGGCTCCTATCGCGACGATGTGACCGTCTGACACAACTTCGACAACCTCCGCCAACTCAACGTCGCCTTCAGCTGATACGAGTTGCACCACGGCTCCGAAGCCTGCTGATCACGATCAACGTACTGTTCGAAGTCGAGCGATCGAGTCTTCGTCGACGGTCGCCACCACTGACCTGCCCGGTCGGTCAATCCTGGATCGAGAGGGGAAGCTCGGCGTAGACGCGCCAGCTTCCGTCCGGACGTCGACCGGTCTCGAGAGTTCCTTGCAGAACTGCGACGCGCTCACGCATCCCGACCAATCCGTTGCCGGAACCACCGGTAAATGCAGACGTCGCCGTCCCCTTGTCGATGACTTCCACCAGAACTGCAGTGTCGGTGCGCCGCACGGTTACTCGCGCTTTCGGACTGTCACCACCGTGGCGCAGTACGTTGGTCAGTGACTCCTGAACAATCCGGTGAATGCCCAAACTCACTGACGGCGTGATGTCGTCGAGTTCGCCCGTCAACTCCAGTCGCACGTTCAACCCCGTCGCGCGCATCATCTCTACAACCTTCGCGATGCCGGCAGACCCGTGCTGCGGCATCGCGTCGTTGTTTACTTCGGTGCGCAACAGCGAGACCGTGCGTCGCAGTTCCGCCAGCGCGTCACGACCGGTGCTCGAGATGTTGCCGAGTGCTTTCTTCGCGAGGGCCGGATTCGTATCGACTGCGTAGCTCGCCCCGTCGGCTTGGACGATCATCACGCTCACCGCGTGGGCTACGACGTCGTGCAGTTCGCGGGCGATCCGTGTCCGCTCCGCGGCAACGGCTTCCTCGGCCCGGCGGTCGCGGTCGTATTCGGCCACCTCCAGCCGTGCCGCCACCTCTTCGTCATACGCGCGTCTGGCACTGACAAATTCGGCGGTGATCCAGGCCAGCGCGAACAGCATTGCGGTGACGATGAGATCCAGGACGATGTCTGTTCGCACGACAAGCATCGCCAGAGTCGAGTCGATGAGGAGAAAGCCGAGATAAATTGCAGCGGTGCGCCGGTCCACGTACACGACCAGCGTGTACAGAGCCACGCCTAACGCCAGCAACCCTGGATGTTCGACTGATGCGTTTCCACTCATCCACATGAGAAAAGTACTGGTGAACGACATCAGGAGGATCGCCACTGCCGATACTCGCGGGTACTTACGGCGCCAGAGGACAGGAAGGCAGATCAGGAATCCGAGCGCCAGCTGTTGCCAGTGCTCCTCGCGCTCAGAGCCTATGTACGAGACGATCTCCAAGGCGAAGAACAGCAGCGCCAATGCGCCGTCGGCGATCATCGGCTTGCCTCGCAGCCACAGGCTGAACCTCCTCATGCGGTCAAGACTCCCACACCGTCACCGCATCACCGCTCACTCTGTGAGAGAGTCACCGCCGTGGATATTGCGGACTGGGGCCTGCTCATGACTGCGGCGACGGCGGCCGGATGGGTTGATGCCGTGGTCGGCGGCGGCGGGCTGATTCTGCTGCCGGCTCTGTTCCTTGTTGCACCCCAGTTGACGCCGCAGGCCGCACTGGCCACCAACAAGCTCACCGCGTTCACCGGCACCAGTGCTGCGGTGTGGACGTTCTCACGCCGAATTCCGATGCAATGGCGACAGTTGATCCCGGCGGCGATCTTGGCCGCGATTACTGCAGCGTGTGGCGCGGCAGCAGTGTCGTTGATCGACAAAAAGTACTTCATCCCGATCGTGATGGTTGTCCTGGTGGCCGTCGCCGTGTTCGTCACGATGCGTCCGAGCCTGGGCACGACGCTCGCCACGCACCGCCCGACGCAACGCAAGTCGGCACTGGTGATCTTGCTGTCGGCTGGACTCATCGGGCTTTACGACGGTTTGCTCGGGCCCGGCACGGGCACGTTCTTGATCATCAGCTTCGCGACGTTCCTCGGAACGGAGTTCGTCCGCAGTGCGGCGATGGCGAAGGTCATCAATCTGGGTTCGAATTTCGGTGCTTTGACGTACTTTGCCGTCACCGGCCATGTGTGGTGGAGCTTGGGATTGGCGATGGCCGTGTGCAATGTTCTCGGTGCGGTTGTCGGTTCGCGCATGGCGCTGAGTAAAGGGTCCGGTTTTGTCCGGATCACACTGCTGGTTGTTGTGATTGCCATGGTGATTCGCCTGGGGTGGCAGCAGTTCGGCTAGCGTCATGACCGTGACCGTCACCCGATTTGTCGATGCAGATTTCCTCGCCCTCCCGCTGAAGGCAGTAGCGGACGCCGCGCTGTCGGCAGCACGCTCTGCCGGAGCCGAGCACGCCGATGTACGTGTACACCGGTTGCTCACTCAGTCGATCAGGGTGCGCGACGGCAAGGTTCAATCGGTTTCGGACAGCGACGAAGTGGGAGTGGCTGTCCGCGTGATCGTGGACGGAACCTGGGGGTTTGCCTCCCACGCCGAGGTTTCACCCGCTGTTGCCTCGTCATTGACACAGCAAGCCGTCGAGGTTGCGAGGGCGTTGCGATCACTCAATCGCGATCCGGTGACTCTGGCCGACGAACCGATCTACTCCGACGCCACGTGGGTGTCTCCGTACGAGATAGATCCGTTCACCACGCCGACGTCGGACAAGGTGGATCTACTCCTGGACTACTCGGGCCGTCTGCAGGCATCCGACGGCGTCGACCATGTCACCGCTGGGGTTCTGCAGGTCAAGGAGCAGACGTTCTACGCCGATCTGGCGGGCTCGTCGATCACCCAGCAGCGGGTGCGACTGCATCCCGAAATCGAGGCAACAGCCGTCGACAAATCAGCGGGCAGCTTCGAATCGATGCGTACTTTGGCGCCGCCGGTCGCGCGGGGTTGGGAGTATCTCGGCACCGGTAGCACCTGGGACTGGGCCGAGGAACTGGCGCAGATCCCGCAGTGGCTCGCCGAGAAGGTCAAGGCGCCGTCAGTGACACCTGGCCCGACAGACCTCGTGATCGACCCGACCAACCTATGGCTCACCATCCACGAATCCATCGGGCATGCAACCGAATACGATCGGGCAATCGGATACGAAGCCGCCTACGCCGGCACCTCCTTCGCGACCCCGGACAAGCTCGGCACACTGAAATACGGGACCGACATCATGCATGTCACCGCCGATCGCAACGTCTCCCACGGACTGGCCAGCGTCGGGTACGACGACGACGGCGTCGCCGCCCAGCGCTGGGACCTGGTCGCAGGCGGCACACTGGTCGGATATCAACTCGACCGCGCGTTTGCCCCGCGTCTGGGCTTGGAGCGCTCAAACGGGTGCTCGTACGCCGATTCACCGCACCACGTTCCCATCCAGCGCATGGCCAACGTATCCCTCTCCGCCGATCCAGAGGCCGACACGTCCACGGCCGACTTGATCTCGAGAGTCGAGGACGGCATCTACATCGTCGGAGACAAGTCCTGGTCAATCGACATGCAGCGCTACAACTTCCAGTTCACGGGTCAGCGGTTCTTCAGGATCCGGGACGGCAAACTCGACGGCCAGGTCCGCGACGTCGCCTATCAAGCCACCACCACCGACTTCTGGGGCTCGATGGAAGCCGTCGGCGGAGCGTCGACGTGGAAACTCGGCGGCGCCTTCAATTGTGGAAAGGCGCAACCCGGACAAGTCGCCGCAGTCAGTCACGGATGCCCGTCAGCCTTGTTCCGCGGCGTCAACATCCTCAACACCCGTTCGGAGGCCCAGCAGTGATCACCGCGCAGCAGGTAGTGGAACGCGCGCTGGCCGCGCGAACTGTCGACGAGTCGATCGTCATCGTCACCGACGCCAGCGAAGCGTCGTTGCGGTGGGCCAACAATTCCATGACCACGAACGGTGTTTCACTGTCGCGGACCTGGACCGTCATCTCGATCGTTCGGGACGGTGACGTCGCCCGTGTCGGCACTGTCAGTTCCAGCAGTGTCGATCCCGCGCAGATCGAAACCGTAGTGAAGGCAAGCGAGGACGCTGCCCGGAGCGCAACACCCGCGGACGACGCCTCCGACCTCGTACCGGCAGGTCCAGCAGATTCGGAATGGGAATCCGGTCCTGCGCTGACCGACATCGCTGTCTTCAGCCGCCTTGCCGGCGACCTCTCCGTCGGTTTCGACGGACAAGATCAATTGTTCGGCTTTGCCCACCATCAACTGCACACCACGTGGCTCGGAACCTCCACCGGCCTTCGTCGCCGCACCGTTCAACCCACCGGCTCAGTCGAGATCAACGGCAAACGCGGCGACGCCAGCGCGTGGGTCGGGTCCGGAACGATCGACTTCAGCGACATCTCGATACCTAATCTTCTGTCCCAGTTGACTACTCGTCTCGATTGGGCGAAAAACTCGGTCGCCTTGCCGGCCGGACGGTATGAAACCATTCTTCCGCCGTCCGCGGTTGCAGACCTCATGATCTACCTGATGTGGACCATGGAAGGCCGCGGAGCCGAAGAAGGCCACACCGCACTGTCGAGGACAGGTGGCACCCGAATCGGGGAAACCCTCGGAACACTGGGTTTGACTCTGACCTCGGACCCTGACGCCGACGGCTTGAATTCCGCGCCGTTCGTGGTGACCACGTCGTCGAGTGAATCCGTGTCGCTCTTCGACAACGGTATCGACATCGATCGTGTCGACTGGATCAAGGACGGCACGATCTCAGCCCTCGCGTATCCGCGTCACGCTGCCCGCGAATTCGACCGACCCGTTGCCGTGCCCGGTGACAATCTGATCCTCACCGGCGGCCACGACACCGGCATCGAGGACATGATCGCGAAAACCGAACGCGGTCTCCTCCTCACCACACTCTGGTACATCCGAGAGGTAGATCCGACAACGCTGCTGCTCACCGGGTTGACCCGGGACGGCGTGTACCTCATCGAGAACGGCACGATCGTCGGGGCGGTCAACAACTTCCGCTTCAACGAGAGCCCGCTGGACCTCCTGCGCCGTGTCACCGAAGCCGGACGCACCGAGATCACGCTCCCCCGCGAATGGAAAGACTGGTTCACCCGCACGGCCATGCCACCGCTGCGCATTCCCGACTTCCACATGTCGTCGGTCAGCGCGGCGCAGTAGAAACGTTTCCCTCCAACCCGCTCTGGGTACGCCGTCGATAGGACTACACGAAGAAGTTTTGCAATGGAGAAGTACAAGATCACCCTGCCGGAAGGCACCTCGACAGTCGGAGAATTCGAATCCGACCGGGACGCTATTGCCTATGCAGTTAAGTTGAATCACGGTTGCAGCGAGAGCGTTTCGGTATCGAGGATCGACAACACCGGAAAATTGATATCAACCTCGCTGCAGTGCGATTCCGCCGGTCGAGCGAAGAATCGACGACGGTCAACGAATTCCGCGCAGCATGCGTGAGATTGGCTGATGCTGGTTGCCGAGACGCCGGTTACAGGTGCTCGGCGGTGCACTTGCCGAAGCCTGTCCGATCAGGCAGCGGCAAACGGTGGTCGTTGTACTAGCCGCCCACTCGGATTACTCCACTGATCGTCCCTTGAAGGTAGTCGGCACTCGAATTGATCAGCGCGGACATCTGCAGGGTGTCGTTGACGATGGTCCCGGGTAGATCCCGCGAGGCCAGGACCTCCCCTGTATTCGGATCGATCACTGTGAACGCAAAGCCGTCGAGCGGAGTCGTGCTGTCGGCTGAGAGCGGGAGCCCTTGACGGACGACGGTGTACAAATTTCCGTCGGCTGTCGAAAGATGCGGCACGGCGGAGCTGCGAACGTCGTTGTCCCACACTGTGTGGCATCCGGTTCCACCATCATCGACATCGACGCGAGTCATGCCGCCGACAAACGGTGCACTCGCGGGTACTGCGGGTCCGGCGCCCTCGGGCACCGTCGGGTAGGGATAGCCGTAGGTACCGGCAACGAACACCGAGGTGCCGATACCAATCGGCGAGTTCTCGCTGCCTGGCCCTGCTGTACTGAGAACCTTTTGACTGCACACCATTTCACCGGTTGTCGCGCGATAGACCAACAGATGCACCTGTGTGTCGGCGTTGTCGACGATCGTCACGTAGTCGTCTCCGTTGGGACCGAAATAGGTTGGCGTGGAGCCGGTCCCCCAACTGAGTTGACCGGGCTTGCGCGCACTGCCACGGTCGTACGGTGCACGCCAATCTATCGTCGGGGTGCCGTCCTGCGCGGCGCTGAGCTGGTACAGCGCGTGAGTAGTCGCGACGGCGGTGCCGAACGCCGAGGTGGAGATGCTGTTCTGCACTTCCTCGCCGGCCGGCAATTGCAGTGTGCGGGCGACTCCTCCCCCATCGACGCGACCGACGCGACCGGCGCCGGTTGCAAACCACACATTGCCCTGCCAGTCCGGTGCGAGGCCGGTGACGTTGTCGCCGTCGGGAATTGACGAGGTCAGATCGACGGATTGGTCAACGAAAAGCCGCCAACCGCCGTTTGCGCTCTGCTCGTGCTGCACCCGCACCAGCGTGCGGTTACCGTCCACCGCGACGAGCCGGTTGTTGTTGTCCAGGTACGCATAGACACCGCCGAGAAGGCTGCCTTTCGCAAGTTCAAGTTGCGCAACGGAAGCAGCCGGTGAGAATGATCCGATCGACGAACCCGCCGATCCGGTACCGAGCGCGGACGTGTCAATCAGGTGCACCGTCGGAATCTGACCGAGAATGCTGGTGCACAGAGCCAGAACCAATCCATCGGAACCTTCCAGCAGCGTCGGGCACGCGGCCGCCAGCGGAAGCGGATCTACGGCTAAGTTCCCGGTGCCCGGACCTCTGAGTGGTGTCGCATCGGAGGAACCGGCGTCACCGTGCATCGTCGAGGTACCCGTGGGTCCGAGGAACGGATTGGGAGCGGCGAGTGGACCCCAGGATATGGGCTGAGCGGACGCGTTGCCACCGGCTGCGGCAATCAGGACAGCAGTAAGAGCCGTGAGAACCATTCGGCCCCTCGTCCCGCTCGGCACCTTCTGCATCGCATCTCCGTTCCCCGTGGGAGTGTTTCGCGGGCGACAGACGCAGACCCGCGCTAGTGCGGTTCGAGTCGACCACACATTTGTCTGCCACCAGGCCGATTAGCGAAAAATCGCGACAAATACCGCAAAGGGTCGACGTTACGCATGTCCGCCCCAACTAGGCGCTTGAGCGATCAGCGATTTCGAGGTCAACAGACGTGGTTCGCTGCCGTCTGGGTTCATGACCCAAATACCGACGAGGGTACGAGGTTCAGCTACCCCGTGCGTGTAGACGATTTTCGAGCCGTCTGGCGAATACACCGCTCCGACATCATGTTCCGTCGTAAGTGCGCGAATGTCCTTGCCGTCGGCGCTCATCACGTATGTCTCGGATTGGTTTTTCCCGCCGCGGTTGCTCGAGAACACGATGGTCGACCCATCCGGCGAATAGGCGGGGTCGGAGTTCCAGTACTGGTCACGCAGAACCTGAAACCACCCGGTGCCATCAGCCGAAAACCCTGCAATGTAACCATTTTCGTTGAAGATGATCTTCGTTCCGTCCGGGGAGAACGACGGATAGGATCGACTCGGGACGCTGTGATCGTCATTGACCTCCGGTGAGAGTTGTTTCCGATCGGAACCGTCAGCATTGATCAGGCAAATCCCGCCGACGCAGCCGAATACGATCTTCGAACCATCCGGCGAGAAATTGGGTGAACCGCCGCGGTCGGTCACGGTCGTCTGCTCGGTTCCGTCGACGTTCATCACCGCGATCCCAGATCCACGGGTGTAAGCAATCTTGCTTCCATCCGGAGTGACAGCAGGGTCGGACGCGTACTCAGCGTAGTTGTCGTCAGTGATGGTGGCGGTGAGCTGACGAAGTCCGCTCCCGTCCGGCTTCATCGTGTAGATCGAACCGTCGCCATCGGCGAAGGCAATGACTTCTGTCGCCACGTCATGTTCTGGTTCAGGGCTGCTACAAGACGCGACGATGAACATAGCGAGAGCCGCGACAATGAGCACTCTTGATTTGCTCGATCGAAGCCACCCGTAATTTGTGCGAACTCTCATCATCGACCTCAGCTCCCTAACCGTGAGGACCAGGCACTCGGTCCACTATTACTGCGAGTGTGCCAGGGCCGACGGACCGTCAAGTCCCACACGGCAATGACAACCCGACGATTTCTTGCCGCAGTCAAGACGCGCGTAGGGCCAGCTGCTCTAATCAACCGATGACGATCACAGGATTGATAGAGGCTGAGCACCACACGTTTCTCATCTCGGCAGCCGACGCGGATCCCACCGATACATACACCACCGGCCAGGTTTTCGACGCCGGCAATCACCTCATCTCCGTTCACACCGGCATCGCCTACGGTCCCGTCAATGTCACACTGGAACTGTTGTCCGGCGAGGACCACATCTTCGAAAACGGTGGGCCTTACATCGATCTCGACGCATGGGACAACATCGAAGAAGTCACCGTCGTGTGCCGCGAACCCATGGTCTTCATCACCTTGGCAAACGAGATCGTCGAAGAGTTCGGGGAGCTCACCTCCCACCGAGGTGCTCGGCACTTCCGCATCGCCACCCGTGGGCGAGCATCGCACTGGGACCTCGATGTCGACACCCCCACCGAGGACTACCTCATCCAGACCTGGCCCACAGGCGGACCTTCGATGATCCGCGAGATCAAAGCCACCGATGGCGTCTGGAAAGAATGAGCGCAGATTCTTGCCTGCTGCCTGCACTCGAATGGGAAATCCGTCTATCGTGTCGGCGCACGTCAAAAGGCGGCCCGAGGAACCTCGAAGTGCATCAATGCGCAGAGTAAGGGCGCTGGTAGCGCATGTACAAGTATTCGGCTTCGAGCAAGACGTGCCGTAGCTGCAACGTCTGGGGAACCTCGAGTGGCGGGGCAGCGATCGGTCCGGAGACTGGCTGGGGCCCCGCCAGTGTCGGGGAGAGAGTAAAGCACATGTCGTCAACGAGATCGTGGGCCACGAGGGTGGACAGAAGGGCTGGGCCCCCTTCACAGAGCACTCGCATCAACCCGCGATCGCGTAGGCCCGCGATCATCGCGACCGGATCAACGTAGTCGTCCCCTGCCACCATGATCTCGACACGGGACCGCACATCGGGACCGTATGTGGCGGCCGCCTGTGCGCTGGTGACAACAATTGGGCGCGGCCCTTCTGCGGTGAACAGCGCGGATTTCCAGGGAAGGTCACCGCTGTGCGTCACAACCGCAACGGGCGGCATCGACACTTGCCCGCACGCGTCGCGGCGGTATCGCCGGAGTTCGGCATCGAGCACTACAGGTCCGTACCGTTCCGCGCGTATCGTTCCGGCGCCGACGAGAAGCACATCGCAGTAGGCGCGCAGGGACCTCAGTAACTGATGATCAGCAGTGTTGGAGATTGGGCGTACTCGACCGTCAAATGCAGCGGCGCCGTCGAGGCTCGAGACCATGTTCACCCGAACCCCTTCGGGGGCGTCGGCGTAGAAGTCGTGAAGGGTGCGGCCTTGGGCGTCTACGGGATATAACGATCGCCACCGATGCACTGTCATGCGTCGTGTCCGGGTTCGAGCGCTCGAACGTCGGCGAACGTGGTGTACTCGTCGAGTCTTTCAGGTGCGTAACCGGTTTCGGGTTCGAGCAGGAAAGCCACATGGTCACCCGCGTCCACCTGTTCGAGGATGCGCCCGGCGAACCAGGCCGTTGCTTCTTCGAGAATGGGAAGCCCGAAAGGCCCGTGGCTCCACTCGCAGCGCGTGAACTTGTCGATATCGTCGCCCGTCGACTCCCCGAACAGCTTCGCTATCGCGTCGTTTTTGCGGGGGATGAGGTGTACGGCCAGATGCTCGGCGGTGGCAGCGAGTCGGTAGGTGTGGTTCTTGTTCGACAGACCGATGAGGAAACGCGGAGGCGAAATACTGATCTGCGAGGCGAAACCGACGAGGCACCCCGCCCGCTGGTCTCCGACATGAGTGGTCACGACGAACATCGGATAATTCAGCGCCCCCACGATCCGCTCGAAGGCACCGCTGTCCGGCGAATGAAGGCTCTCACTCGAATCCTGCATCGTTGCTCCCTTCACTTCGGTAGCTACCCCTGCGATTTCCTTGTTGCTCAGCAACCCATTCGCACTGTTGCCGATTATCTATATCAGATGATATAGATTTGAGGTAGCGGGAGTTGCACATACCGATGGACAAAAATCAGATGAGGTGCTGTCAGGCGCAGGGCATGACGTCGGTTCCCGGGGCAGCCTCACCTGAATCTCTATCCAGTTCGATGCCGGCAAGTGAGGACAACTAATGGGCAAGTGGGTTTCCCTGCCATGGGACGTATTGCGCGTGCAATACACGGTAATCCGGTTTCCGCTGACACTTCTGGGGCGCCTGGTGGTACGCGCATTCGATACCGATGCGCCATGTCGGCTGACGTATCAACAGATGCTCGAGTCGCTTGACGGTACAGCGGGGACCATTCTCGGTGACCGCACCCTGGCCCGCCGAGCACAGGCAGAGATGGGGCCCGCCAGCACGGAACTACTTTCGCCGACAACCTGTGGTCTCCTGCCCGTGGGCTTCCATTCGGAAATCACAGGCACGAACCGAATCCCCCCGGGGACAGACGACTGCACGCGAATCACATGGCGGATTGGGGGCCTGGCCCGGTCGGCACCAATTACCAGGTCAACGACGTAACACCTTTCCGCTAAATCGAAGTTCAGCACACACTTCCCACCACATTCTGGCGCGAAATCAACTTTCGGAAAAGTAATCGAGGAGGCACAGTGACCAAGAAGAAGCCCATAAAGAAGCCCCAGATCCCCGGGGTTCCAGGCCCAGTGACACCGCCTTTGAAGGAACCAGTCGAGCCCATCGCTCCATTGCCGTCGAAAGACGATCAACGCGCCCCACAACTACGCACTGCGACAGCCACCGCTGTAGAAGGGCCACCGTCCGCGCGCTCGCAGCAGGGCGAATATCTGACCACCGCACAGGGCGCCCGCCTCTACGACACAGACCACTCTCTCAAAGCCGGGGAACGCGGCCCAACTCTGCTCCAAGACCACCACTTACGGGAAAAGATCACCCATTTCGATCACGAGCGGATCCCCGAGCGTGTCGTCCACGCACGCGGCGCCGGCGCCCACGGAGTGTTCCGCGCCTTCGGCGCCGCTGAAAAAGTGACTAAAGCCGGCTTCCTACGTAGAGGAGTCGAAACCCCCGTATTCGTCCGCTTCTCCACAGTGCTGGGTTCACGCGGCTCGGCGGACGCAGTCCGAGACACTCGCGGGTTCGCCACCAAGTTCTACACTGCCGAAGGAACGTTCGACCTGGTCGGCAACAACATTCCCGTCTTCTTCGTCCAGGACGGGATCAAATTCCCCGACATCGTCCATGCCGCGAAACCACATCCAGACCGCGAGATCCCGCAAGCCCAGAGCGCGCACGACACATTCTGGGATTTCGTCTCCCTTCACACCGAAGCCACTGCGCACACGCTCTGGAACATGTCCGACCGCGGTATTCCACGTTCGTATCGGATGATGGAAGGATTCGGCGTTCACACCTTCCGACTCCTCAACGACAACGATGAAACCTCACTGGTGAAGTTCCATTGGAAGCCCCGCCTGGGTGTGCATTCCGTGGTGTGGGAAGAAGCGCAACTGATCAACGGATTCGATCCCGATTTCCACCGCCGCGATCTCGCCGACGCCATCGAAGCGGGCGCTTACCCGGAATGGGAACTGGGCATCCAGATCTTTCCCGACACCCCCGAGCAGACGTTCGAGGGCATCGATCTCCTCGATCCCACCAAATTCGTTCCCGAAGAACTGGCGCCGGTACAACCGATCGGGGTGATGACACTCAACGCGAACCCGACCAATTTCTTCGCCGAAACCGAACAGATCGCCTTCCACCCCGGCCACCTCGTGCCCGGTATCGACGTCACCGACGATCCGCTACTGCAGGCCCGCCTGTTTTCCTACCTGGACACCCAGATCAGCCGCCTGGGTGGACCCAATTTCGGTCAGATCCCGATAAATCGTCCACACGCACCGGTCAACGACATGTTCCGGGATGGAATGCACCAGAGCGCAGTACATTCCGGTGTCGCCCCGTACAAGCCGAATTCACTGGACGGGGGTTGCCCCTTCATGGCCGGCGCAGAGTCCGGGGCCTTCGTCGAAGTACCGGTAGCGCTCGAGGCCGGTACGAAACTTCGCGGCGCGCCAGCCACATTTGACGACCATTACTCGCAGGCGCGTCTGTTTTACAGCAGTCTCACTGTCGTCGAACAAGACCATGTGGCACAGGCATACACCTTTGAACTAGGAAAGTGCTACGAACAAACGATCAAGGAACGAGCCCTCGGTGTGATCGCCAACATCGATCCCGACCTGTGCGCGAGAGTTGCCACCGGCCTTGGCCTGCCCGCTCCGCAGCCGTCCGTCCCGTTCGACGACGCGCCGATGCCCAGCTCTGCCCTGTCCCAGATCGGCGCGCAGTGGCCGGTTACCGGCCGGGTGATCGGTATCGTCGCTGACGAAAATTCGGACCTTCCCGGCATCGAAGCGGTACTGTCCGGCCTCGCCGAAAGCGGGATAGTGCCACTGGTGATCGCCCCACACGGCGGCACATTGGTCTCGGGATCGGTCACTGTTCCAGTCTCGCGCACCTTCGATACCGCACGATCGATCGAATTCGACGCTCTCCTACTCGCCGGGGCACCTGCAGACCCACGAGTGAATATTCTCCTGACGGAAATGTTCCGACACGGCAAGGCCATCGGGGGCTGGAACGACGGGACAACGCCCCTCGACAACGCTGGCATCGCTACTTCCGACGGCGTCGTGACCGGCGAGGACGGCCCGTCGGTGCTCGAACAAGTAGTGACCCTGCTCGCATCGCACCGAGTCTGGAGTCGCCTCTGAGCAACCGCCGGTGAGTGGGCAGTTTCCGATCGGCGCAGAGGACCGGAAACTGCCCACTCGCTCCCAAGCCTGATGCGCCGACACTTGATGTCTTGCACCGTCGACCGCCGAACCAAGTCACACAAGCGGCGCACTGTTTATCGCCGCGGCCGCGGCGCGTGCCAACAACAAACGTCGAAACGTCAAGATTTCAGCTCGTGTTGGAAACCACGATCGATGGCTAAGTGACTGAATCCGGGTGGCGGCACGGCCACAGTGAAGACAGGATGACCCTTGCAGAAACGACGCGCCTCACAGTCGGTGAACGTGGACGAGACCGAACAACCCGACAAGAGCGGACAGCGAAACGGTCTCGCCCGGGCCATAACAGGGCCACTTCTATTCGTCTTCATACTCGGCGACGTTTTGGGCGCCGGCATCTACGCATTGGTGGGTGTCATCGCCGGCGAGGTCGGGGGCGCGGTCTGGGTGCCACTTCTAGTAGCGCTAGCGATGGCGTTGCTGACGGCGACGTCGTATGCCGAGTTGGTAACGAAGTATCCGCGCGCCGGCGGTGCCGCGGTGTTCGCGCAACGAGCATTTCGGAAACCGCTTGTCTCGTTTCTCGTCGGTTTCTCGATGCTGGCGGCAGGTGTTACGAGTGCAGCGGGACTTGCACTTGCCTTCTCCGGGGACTATCTCAAAGCCTTTGTCGACGTGCCCACTGTTCCGGCCGCACTCGGCTTCCTGCTACTGGTGGGCCTTCTCAACGCGCGAGGCATCAAGGAGTCGATGCGCGCAAATGTTGTCATGACAGTCGTCGAGGTCACCGGTCTGGTATTGGTCGTCGTCCTCGCGTGCGTCGTGCTGGGGCGGGGTGACGGAAACTTGAGCCGCCTGGTCGAGTTCGACGATAATCGTTCCCCGGCTCTGGCGGTGCTGGCTGCTGCACTGCTCGCGTACTACTCGTTTGTCGGCTTCGAGACTTCCGCGAACGTTGCCGAAGAGGTGAAGAACGTGAGCAAGGTCTATCCACGTGCGCTGTTCGGAGCTTTGGTGACGGCAGGCGTCGTCTATGTGCTTGTAGGACTCTCCGTTTCGGTGGTTCTCCCCGCCGATGAACTCGCCGAATCTTCCGGTCCGTTGCTGGCGGTAGTGTCAGCGGCTGATGTCGGCTTTCCACCTCGACTGTTCAGCCTGATTGCGCTCGTCGCCGTTGCCAACGGTGCGCTGCTGACGATGATTATGGCTAGTCGGCTCACTTATGGAATGGCATCCGAAGGGTTGCTTCCTCGATCGTTTTCGAAAGTACTTCCGCAGCGCCGCACTCCATGGTTGGCAATTGTCGCCACCACTGCCGTCGCCATGGGTTTGTGTCTGACCGGTTCGCTGTCTGCCTTGGCTGAGACGGTGGTGCTGCTATTGCTCGTCGTCTTCATCAGCACAAATATCGCCGTACTCGTTTTGCGTCGTGATGTGGTGAAACACAGCCACTTCCGAGCGCCGACCATCTTCCCGATCCTTGCTCTTCTCACCTGCGTTGCGTTGCTCACTCAGCAGAGCGCGGCGACATGGCTACGCGCGGCAGCGTTACTCGCGGTCGGGATAGTTCTCTACGCCCTCTCGTGCCGCGCCACGAAAAATGGCGCGACGAGCTCCAACGCGTAACCATAGGGATTTTCTGCTACCGTCGCGCTCCCGACGAAGCAGCTAGATTGGTGTCGCGGGTCCTGCCCTACAAGTACAACGACAATTTCGATCGAGGAGATCACATGGCGAAGACGGATCGCAGCAATGAAACCCCGAAGGCTGGACATCCCGGCCCCACAGACAAGGGCGAGAGCGGTGGTATGGCTACGCGCGAGCAGGCGGCGGAGTCGGCTCCGAATTCAACTGATGAAAAGAAAAAGCGTCAGAAATAGTCCTGATTCATCGGTCGCTGTGACATACCCGTGAGTGAGCCCGACCGCAACACCGAGCCCGAACTCCTTGACCTGCTCGACGAACTCAAATGTCGAGAGCCGATCTTCCACCACCCAGAACTTGGCAACACACGGGAAGACTTCGATCGGATGACCGACCCGGGTTTCTGGGAGACGGGGGCGTCCGGCCGCCGCTACAGTCGCGAGCACGTCTGGTCGATTCTCGAGCAGCGATACACGTCGGACCCCTCCGACCAACTCGATCAGGGCTGGCACACCAGCGAGTTCCAACTACGCGAGATCGCCCCGGCTACCTATCTGCTGACCTATACACTCCAGCAAGACACCACGCTCACCCGCAGGGCAACCATTTGGGCTCACCCGCAGGGCAACCATTTGGCAACGGCGCGAAAGTGATTGGGCAATCCTCTACCACCAAGGAACTCTCGTCTCCGACCCGACACCAAACGTGGTGATTCATCACCCTCACGTGGATCAATAGCTAGGCTCACGTTATGACACGACAAGTAAGTGCATGGGGTGGCGCGCTCTGGCTGAGTCCGCAACATCGCGAGGAAGCACTCGACGCAGCCCGCGAACTCGACGAGTTGGGTTACACAAGGCTCTGGACGTCAGGCGGTTTCGGAGAAGGCCTGCCTGCCGTGTACGGCGAAGTGCTATCTGCGACAACGCGAATCGGTGTCGCCAGCGGCATTGCCAGCATCTGGCACGCCGACCCCACCGAAACCGCCCAAGCCGTCAGCACCCTCGAGCGCGACTACCCTGGCCGCTTTCTCCTGGGAGTAGGAACCAGCCACGCACCGATCGTCGATGCGAAGGCGCAGCACACCTACACCAAGCCTTACACGCACATGGTCCAGTACCTGGACGCTTTGGACGCCGCACCGGAACCGGTCCCCGCCAGTCGCCGAGTCCTGGCAGCCCTTGGTCCTCGCATGCTCAAGCTGTCGGCTGCCAGATCGGCCGGAGCACACCCGTACTTCGTCCCGCCAGAACACACAGCGCTTGCACGAGAGATTCTCGGGGCCGAGCCACTGCTCGCACCTGAAGTTGCCGTGGTCCTCGAAGAGGACGAAACCATTGCCCGCGGGATCGCCCGCGAATACATGCGCGGCTACCTGTCGTTACCGAACTACTCGGACAATCTCCGCCGCCTCGGCTACACCGACAAGGATTTGTTGGACGGGGGTAGCGACGCTCTGATGGACACCCTGATTCCGTGGGGTGACCTCGAGCGTGTCTGCGCCGGCATCGAAGCGCACTACGAAGCGGGCGCCGACGAAGTAGCGATCCAAGTGCTCACTGCAGACCCAACGTCCTTCCCAGCCGCAGAGTATCGGGATCTTGCCACGGCACTGATCGCCTGACAGACACCCAGGGTGTTCACCCGTCAATCGCTGTTGGGTTCACCTATTAGATCTGCAGATTCTTCCGATAAGCGATTTCTGCTTGATCAGGCTTCGTGAGGGCGGTTTCGCCGGATCTTCGACGAGCACTGCGGGCTCTCGAGACGTCGGGAGCGACAACTTCGGTGAACTCGGCGGTTACGGCCCGTGCTTGTCTGTGTCGGCCGCGCTCCGCTAGCGGAATCCGCCTGCTCACGCCGGCTATGCGAGTCGCGCAGGATCACATTCAACGCGGCGAGGGTGAACCCCATCAGAAGGGCGTAGCGGCGGATTCCGAACCCACGAAAGAACCCGCGGTGCACCGCCATCCGGTTGTTCTTCTCGGAGTCATGGGAGAGAAACCATGTCCACAACAGTCATCGTGCTCACACCACGTAGCGAACGCCTGCAGTCAGGTCGCCTCAGACGTTCGCTCGCTCTTCCGTCAGTTGCGGTACCGAACACCTCGATCCCGACAGCAGCGACCAGGAAGTCGATAATCGCATATGCGCAGCGGCGCTAGAGCTGGCAGCGCATCGGAATTGTTGCTCATACCGATTTCCCGCGCAGAGCCGCTTCAGCCAATTGCAGTGGGGTCCAGTCGTCGACGTCGCGGAGAAGTTGGCGATCGTGGGTGGAGAGAACGACCGCGGCGTAGGTCGCGGCCAATGCCTCGGTGAGTTCGTCGACGAGGGCAACTGAGAGGTGGTTCGTCGGCTCATCGAGTAGGAGCACATGCGGCTTGCCGGCTAGCACCATCGCGAGGTCGAGACGACGTTGTTGTCCCATCGACAGTTCACCGATCCGCTTGCTCGATTCACGCGCGCGCAGGAGGCCGAGGTGCGAGAGCCCGATTGCATCGGACGGCTCCAGTGTCCCTGCTGCGATGAGCGCGTCGAGGTGAGCGGCATAGACCTCACCCGCCCGCCTGTGCAATGGCAGATCGGTTTCCTGACGGAGGTACCCGAGACGGGTGCCCTGCGACTTCCGGACGGAACCCGTACTCGGTTGCAGTTCACCGGCTATCACGCTCAAAAGCGTCGACTTTCCGGCACCGTTGTGGCCAGTCACGACGAGGCGATCGCGGCGAGAGAGCGTAAAGGAAACCTGGCAGTCCAAGCGGGCCGCTACGCAGACCCGATCCGCACTCAACAGCACCTGACCGGCTTTTGCTGCGAGTTCAGGGAACCGAAATTGCTGGGGTGGTTCCGGCATCGTCACCGCGTGCGCTTCGAGTTGCTCCTGGCGGCGATGAACGCTCCGCACGAGCCCGCCCGCGCGCGTCGCGCGACCATGCTTGTCCGTTCCCTTCTCCGGTCGCCATCCAGATTGGAGACGGTTCTGCGCTGAACTGAGACTGTCTTTCAGTCGGGCATGTTCGGCTTGTTGGCGGTCGTACTCTTGTTCCCAGAGTGCGCGTTCGGCGAGGCGGCCCTCGCGGTAGCCGGCGTAGCCGTTGCCGTACAGGCGGATCCGGTCATCGGATGAGGGGTCGAGGTCCACGACGGTATCCGCAATAGCGGAGAGCAGTGCGCGATCGTGCGTGACGACAACGACGCCTCCTTGGCGCTCTCGGAGCTGTGCAGTCAGGAATTCGAGACCGCTGATGTCGAGGTGGTTTGTGGGCTCGTCGAGGAGCAGGAAATCGTCATCTGCACCCAGAAGGCAGGCCAGGCGTACTCGGTATCGCTGCCCCACGGAGAGAGTGTCGAGCAATCTGTCAGGGTCGGTTTCTGCGTCGAGCGCTTCGAGGGCGATGTGCACCCGGCGCTCGGCATCCCAGGCGTTCAGCACTTCGGCGTATTCCAAAGCGGCCGAGTATCGCTGAGCCCCGTCGGCGGTTCCATCGGATATCGCGTGCATTGCGGCGTCGAGTGACGCCAGCGCCGCGAGCGATTCGGCTATCGCGTCCGCGACGGCTTGACCGACGGTTCGATCGTCGTGTGCCGGCATCTCCTGCTCCGCGACACCTAGTGTGCCGATGCGTTGCACCGTGCCGGAGTCAGGGGTGAGGGTTCCGTCGAGTACGTGGAGGAGGGTGGATTTCCCTCGCCCGTTCTCTCCCACAATGGCGATACGCGATGTGGGAGTGACATTGAGGTCGACGTGGTTCAGGACTGGGTTCGCACCGCGCATCACGCATACGTCGGAGGCGATGAGCTGGGCGCGTTGGCGCATGGATTGAGCGTTCGTGGAAGTGAGCATTCGGATCCTTCGAGAAGACACACCGGCTGCCAAAGGCAAACAGGTACGCCGAAGACGGCGACCCCACGCAGGGGTCGATAACGAGCGGCCGCCGCAAGCTCGGATGACTCGACGAGCGCGGAAGGCCTTACTCAGCCGTCTTAGAGAAAGTACAAATGCACGCCCCAAAGGTAAATGTATTAAGAACCAATTGCAAACGGTTTAGGCGGTTCCCGCTTGGGCATAAGGAACGCGGGCGGCTGGATATCATTTCTTCCACTCGGCCGAACGAGCACCGTCCCAAGGACAGAGTGCAGACCGAGGATTCGGCCTCGAATCGTTTTGCGTGTAACCGAGTTTTTGGCCCGAGAGTTGATTGTCTGCTATCGCGTTGTTGGTGATGACCACTGTTCGATGTTTGTCGGCGTTGTTGACGGTTGCCAACATGCGTAGCCAATGCTCGTTGACATCTCCTTCCGGCGGTCGACTGCAGGCTGGTGAGGCCTGAGAATGTCGACCAGCTCGGACAAGCCTTTGTCAGCTACCCATCCCTTGGCGAATTTTTCTTCGAATTCCGCCGCGTCGTCGAAGATGGGGAACTGTGCACGGCGGCCAGCTCGTCGGTTTACCGCGGTCAATGAATGGTCCGGTGCCGACCGCGGGTTCGCGATCACGTCACCGAGGACCTCGACAGCGAACCGAATCAGCGTTCGCGTCAGAGCCTCGTCCAACGTCAAGGGATGATCTCCACGATCTGGCACGCCAAAGATCATGCACCCCAGTGCAATACGAGATACCTGCAGCCCTGACGAGCCCAGGCGAACATACTGCATGTCAATTCCTTGAGGGTCTTCACATCTGCGCTTCATATAGGCCAGGGTGAATAGCTATCGCTTAATACGGTTTTCGCTCGGCGACACTCACGAAGCAACGCAGATGGGAGAGCTCCACCTGTCAACGCTCCTCATGATGTTCCATGCCTCGAACAGGACTTCGCCGTCCACAGACTTCCGACGTCGATATCAGAGCGGAGAGGACACCTCGTCGAGAAATGTCGCGATCGATGCGGCAAATACCGCGTTGTCGTCGCCGGCGATCATGTGGCCTGCGCCGGCGACAACCACCTCACGTGATCCGGGGACCATCTCGAGGAGTTCCGCGGTGCCGGCGGCTGTGACGACGTCCGACTTGCCCCCTCTGACAACGAGTGTGGGGACGTCGATGTTGCGGGCAGCCGCGATCAGCCGGTGCTCGTGTTCCGATCTGGTCGGCTCGTCGGCGGAAATGAGAAACGCGGGATCCCAATGCCAGTGCCACCGACCGTCCTCACGGAGGCGGACGTTCTTACGGACCCCGTCGACGTTCGAGGGGCGGGGTCGATGCGGATTGTAGGCCGCGATCGCGTCGACGACGTCATCGAGTGAGGCGAATCCATCTCGCCGAGCGGTCATGAAGTCGTGGATCCGGCTGACGCCAGAGGCCTCGACGCGAGGAGCGACGTCCACGAGGACCAGCCCTCGCGCACGCACCTTGCCTTCACCGATGGCGACGAGGCTCGTGATTCCGCCCATCGATGCACCGATGAGGACGGGCTCGGTGTCGAGTTCGTCGACGACGCAGGAAAGGTCGTCGACGAGCCGATCCATCGTGTAATCCCCGTCGGACGACCATCCACTGTCGCCGTGTCCACGGGCATCGAGAGCCAAGGCTGTCCACCCGCTCTCCTGCAATGTTGCTGCAGTACGCGACCAGGAGTGCCGAGTCTGCCCGCCACCGTGGAGAAGGATCGCAACGCCACGCTCGCCCGGGGCGGCTCTGAGGTCGCCGGCCAGGGTCAGTCCGGCCGCCTGCACGGCGAAGGCCTTGTGCATGAGGGTGGTCATGTCGATTCTCCTGTCGTGTTACCAACGATGTGGTGGTGTTGCGGTGACAGCTCGATTCGGCGAGCCGTCACCGCACCGGGCGACTCGTCACTGCGACCGCGTGCGTGCGGCGATGTCTCGGCCGATGATCTCTTTCATGATCTCGTTGGTACCGCCGTAAATCGGCAGGATGCGGGCATCGGCATACGCCTTGGCGATCGGGTATTCGAGCATGTAGCCATATCCGCCGTGCAACTGCAGGCAGCGGTCCACGATTTTGTTGTGCATGTCCGAGAGCCAGTACTTGGCCTGTGCTGCGTCGACAGCGGAAAGCTCACCGGCGTTGAGCAATACGGTGGCGCGGTCGAGAAGCGAGGTACCCGCCTCGAGGTCGGTCGCGATCTCGGCCAGGGTGAATCGCGTGGCCTGGAAGTTACCGATGGGCTGGCCGAACGCGTGTCGCTCGAAACAGTACGTCCGTGTCCACTCGAACGCTGCCGCCGCAGCAGCCACAGCGGTGGCAGCGATGGACATGCGCTCACGCGGAAGCCGTTCCATCACATGAACGAAACCCTTGCCCTCGTGACCGAGAAGACTGTCGGCGGGCAGTCGCAGATCATCGAAGAACAGTTCGGCAGTGTCATTGCTGCGCAGCCCCAATTTCTCGAGTTTGCGCCCGCGCCGGAACCCGGGCGCGGTCGTCGGCACGAGGAACAGGCTCATGCCGCGGGAGCCTGCACCATGGGTGGTCTTGGCCAAGACGATCACCACGTCCGCCGCGATTCCGTTGGTGATGAAGATCTTCGAGCCCTGCAGTACCCAATCGTCACCATCACGTGTGGCAGTGGTTCGAATGCCCTGGAGATCGCTTCCTGCGCCCGGTTCGGTCATCGCCATAGCGCCGATGGCCGTGCCATCACACAACGACGGCAACCAACGCTGCTTCTGCTCATGTGTTCCGAGATCGACCAGGTACGGAATGACCAGATCGTCCTGGACGCTGGTGCCGGCGTTGAACGAGTTGGCGCCGACGGCGGCGAACTCCTCCATCTGGACCGTCCGGAACCGGAAATCGGGTATTCCGCCGCCGCCGTACTCACCAGGCACGGAGATCCCGAGCAGTCCTGCTTCACCGGCCGCTGTCCAGGCGTCACGGTCGATGAACCCTTCCGAATCCCATCGTTCGATGTTCGGGGTGATGTGTTTGGCGATGAAGGCCTTGACGCTGCTGCGGAAGTCCTCGTGGTCCTGGTCGTAAATCGAGCGTTTCATGATGTCCTGTGTGAGAGAGATGGATTCAGCGTGGGGCCATGCGGATGGCGCCGTCGAGGCGGATGGTCTCACCGTTGAGCATCGGGTTCGACACGATGTGCGCGACCAAGGCGCCGTACTCGGCTGGGTCGCCGAGACGCGACGGATGCGGCACCTGCCCGCCGAGGGACTTCTGAGCTTCCTCGGGCAGTGATGCGAGCAGCGGGGTCTTGAACAGGCCCGGGGCGATGGTGTTCACGCGGATCAGCAGCGACGCGAGGTCCCGCGCGATCGGCAGGGTCATGCCGACGACGCCGCCCTTGGATGCGGAGTACGCGGCCTGGCCGATCTGGCCGTCGAACGCGGCGACGGAGGCGGTGTTGATGATGACGCCGCGCTCGCCGTCGATCGGCTCGGTCCTCGAGATGCGCTCGGCGGCAAGACGTAGCACGTTGAAGGTGCCGACGAGATTGACCTGAATCACCTTCACGAAGAGATCGAGCGGGAAGGCTCCTTTGCTGCTCACCGTTTTCGCTGCCGGTCCGATGCCGGCGCAGTTCACGGCGACACGCAGCGGGCCGAGCGACTCCGCGACATCGAGAGCTGCGGAGACCGCGGACTCGTCGGTGACGTCGGCGGCGGCGAAGCGGGCGCGGTCGCCGAGTTCTTCCGCGATGCTCTCACCGTTCGACGACGGCAGGTCGATGATGACGACCTGGGCACCCTCGGCGAGGAGCGCTTTGGTGGTGGCGAGACCGAGTCCGGACGCGCCACCGGTGACGACGGCGACACCGTCATTGACGATCATGAGTATTCCTTTCTGAACATACTGTGGCTCAAAGGCGTTCGATGATGGTGGCGTTGGCCATGCCCGCTCCCTCGCACATGGTCTGTAGGCCGTAGCGGCCACCGGTGGCCTCGAATAGGATTCGTCGGTCTGGCGATCGCGTTCCGAGACACTCGCTGCCTGCCGCTCACAGCGGGCGGCAGCAAGCGTCTCGGTGAGGTTGTGACTACGGGTCAAGCTTCGGGTGTCCCCGCCCCCTGGAGAACGTGGACGACGCAGACGGCGCCGAGGCCGACCATGTGTGCGAGACCAGTGCGGGCGCCGGCGTGCTGGCGGGCGCCCGCATCGCCACGAATCTGCTCGGTGATCTCTGCGATCTGCCCGATCCCGGTCGGGCCGACCGGGTGCCCGGCTCCCAGTAGACCACCGGAGGTGTTCACGGCGACGCGGCCGCCGCGATCGAACTCGCCGGCGGCCAGAGCCTTGACCGCTTGGCCCTCCTCGGCGAGACCCATCGCCTCGAGGTACTGCAACTCCTCGATGGTGAAGGCATCGTGCAATTCGACGAGGTCGACGTCTTCGGGGGTGATGCCGGCCTGCTCGTACGCGAGGTGAGTGGTCTCACGTGTCAGTTCCGCATCGAAACTCTTTGCGCCGTAGAGCTGTTCACTGCGCTGCACCGAAGCCAGAACGCGCACTGCTCGCGTGCGGTCGAGCTGTAGCCGATCGATCGCGTCTTCGGAGACCACAAGGGCGGCTGCCGCGCCCTCACCGACGGGGCAGCACTGCAGTTTGGTGAAGATACCGGAAATGGCCGGGCCGCCCAGAACCTCCTCGATACCCTGCGCCCCGCCGGTGATCAGTGCGACCTTTCCCTCGAGGACGTCGGAGGTGATTGTGGGAACAAAAGTCGACGTGGCCTAGCGTCCCTTCCATACGGGCTCCCGCTTCTCGATGAAAGCTCGGATGCCTTCCTGCGTGTCTTCGGAGTTGATAGCCGGATCGGCGTACACATGCTGCTGCTTCCACGCGTCCTCGTCGGTCCAGTCGAAGGCGCGGCGCACGATCTCCGTGCTTGCCTGCACCGCGAGAGGCCCCGATTTGACGATCTTTCCGGCGAGTTCGACTGCCGTCGCGAACACCTCTTCACGCGGAACCACGTAGTTCACCAATCCCCACCGGGCGAAGTACTCCGCAGGCCGGGCTTCGCCCGTCAACGCCAATTCCATTGCAATGTGGTACGGAATGCGCTTGGGCAGGCGGAACAAACCACCACCCAACGCGACCAGCGCTTTCGCTGCCTCCGGAATGCCCATCGTGGTGTCGGTGGATGCCACCACGAGATCGCACGCCAGGCACAGTTCGAATCCGCCTGCCAGCGCATGTCCCTCGACAGCGGCGATCAGCGGCTTCGTCGGCCGCACCTTCGAGACACCGAAGCCACCGCGCCGCTCTGACGTGCCAAAGTCGCCGTTGGCAGCAGCCTTGAGGTCTCGTCCCGCCGAGAATGCCGAGCCGGCGCCCCGGATGATGGCCACACGGGCGTTGTCGTCGCTTTCGAAGGCGTCGATCGCCTCCTCCATCGCGAGTGTGGTTGCTCCGTCGAACGCATTACGTCTCTCGGGGCGATTAATGGTGATCACCGTGATGTTCTCGTCGACCTGGTCGACGAGAATCAGTGGGCCAGATTCCAGCGCCATGTACTTCTCCTTGTTCGTTCGTCGCTCCGCCCTGGGAGCGCGTACTTAAGTCGTGACTCACGTTATATCATTGCTGGTTACACAACAAGTATTTAGGACTTTTCGCCCGAGCACTCCTCCGGCATGTCGACGCCCGAGTGACAGGCGTCGATCAGGCCGCGAGCGCTCCTCGAACCATTCGAATGGACGCTTCGATAGCTTCGCTGCGTTCGACATTCTCGGGATCGACGAGGATCTGCAGAAGCACTCCTCGGAGGATTCCCTCCACCACTACAGCCATCCCGTCGGCGTCCGGTTGCGGCCGGACCTGACCGAGTTCGACCGCTTCCCTCACCCAGTTGACGATCATCGCCCGGATGACTGCGTTGTTCTCCGCGACAGCCCGGGTCAGGTCCGGTCCAGCTGTCAACGCTTCGACAATCACGACGTACATGGCCCGAGCCGCGTACGAATGGGGCCAGGTCTCTTGAAGATAGGTTCTAAAGAGGTTCTCGATGGCGTCCATCCCCCGCAACTCGACCGGCTCGCGGAGCGTCGACTCGGCAAGGTGGCGGATGTGCGCGACGACCTCGACCACGCACTGTTCCTTCGATCCGAAGTGGTGCGTGACCAATCCCCGGCTCACCCCGGCGGTCTCGCCGATGGCAGCAAGGCTGGTCCGCGAATAGCCCCTGGTAGCCAACAGCTTGATGGCGGCATCGATGAGGCGACGCCGCGACTCCGCGCTCCGCTGGGTTTGTGTCCTTCTTGTTCCACGAGGACACAGTATCGAGTGACGCTGTGTCGAGTTCCTCATCTCACCCGTTCTCCTGGATTTCCTGACACGATGACCGTCCAGAGAGCGTCAAGCGGCGATACGCGTAGGACTAACGTCCGTTTGCTCGCAGCGCCTTGCGGTCGATCTTTCCCACCCCGGTCAGCGGAAGCGTCTCGATAATCTCGACGCTCTTGGGTGTGTTGATCGCCCCCTTCCTCTCTCGGACGTAGGCGATCAACTCCTCCGGATCCGCGGATAGCGAATCAGCAAGAACCACAAACGCTTTCACGGACTCTCCCCACTTCTCGTCCGGAACACCCACCACAGCTGTCATGTGCACGGCCGGATGCTCGGAGAGAACTTTCTCCACTTCGCTGGGATAGACGTTGAAGCCACCGGAGATGATCATGTCCTTGCGACGGTCCACGATCGTGATGTATCCCGCATCGTCGCGACGCGCGAGGTCGTCCGTGTGCAACCAGCCACCGCGGAACGCGTGATCCGTCGCATCGGGGTTCTTCCAGTAGCCCTTCATCAGCATCGGCCCCCGCAGGCACAGTTCCCCGACCTCGCCCACGTCCGCCTCGCTGCCGTCTTCACGCAGAATCACCGCCACGACGCCGAGTCTGGGACGCCCAGCGGATGCCAGCAGATCCGGTCGTTCGAGGCTGTGGTCGTCCTTCGTCAGCCGCAGGATGGCCGGTCCTGCCTCTGTCTGCCCGTACCCCTGCGTGAAGACCGGACCGATCCGGCGCAAAGCCTCGGCCAGCCGGACGGGTGACATCGGTGCAGCCCCGTAGCCCACCTCCTCGAGGGAAGTCACATCGATCTCGGGATGTGCACTCAGATAGTCGAGAAGCACGTAGACCATCGTGGGTACGAGGAAGGCGTGAGTGATCTGCTCGCGCTCAACGGTTCGAAGGAACAGCTCTGCCGAGAACCCATCGAGGAGCACCACCGTGCCGCCCTGCATCAGTGTTGGGGTGATGACGGTGCCGCCGGCATGACTGATGGGTGTAGAGATCAATGTGCATCGTCGGCTGGTGTCGCTCGAAGAATCCGCCGAGCTGAGGAACATGAGCTGCGTGTACAGCATGCCGAACCGGGTCTGCATCACCCCCTTGGGCTTTCCGGTCGTACCGCCGGTGTAGTAGAGCGTTTCGATGTCGTCGCCGCTCAGCGGCGCAGGAGGCACCGGGGCAGTACTCTGCTGAGCGGCAAGTCCGAGAAGGTCCGGATTCGTGCCGTCGGGACCGAGCGCATATGTCCGGCCGACGGCACCGCTGTTACGGAGTTCTGCCACGCGGGTGGCGAACACGCGCGGGTCGTAGAACAAAAACTCGATCTCGGCGTCCGCGATCACGTACGCCTGGTCCTCGCACGATCCCATCGGATGGAGCGGGGTGTATCGCGCCCCGACGAGTTGGCCCGCAATCTGGACGAGGTAGGCCTCGGGAAGATTGAGGCTGAGCATGGCGATCGCGGATCCCTTGCCGACGCCGATCACTGTGAATGCGCGGGCAACCTGGTAGACAATGCTCAAGCACTCATCACCTGTGAGGCGACGATCGTCGTGCACGAGAACGACTTTCGATCCCGCTTCTTTCAGGGCGCGGACCGCGCCGACGTGTCCGCTTACCTCTTCATGGACTTCGAACTGCATTTCTCTCCGATCTCGCACATTGAAATTCGTGGTTTGGAACCTTTTGTTACGACTGGTGTCGGCGAACAATGTGCACCGGCGATGCCGTGTGCGTGTTCCGCCTAAAATGCCACTGTCGCTGTAGTCACCACGCCCATATCGATGAGCGCGGTGACCTCCTCGCTCGTGTATCCAAGATCCAGCAGGATCGCGGTCGAATCTGCCCCGTGGCGAGGCGCCGTCTCGACTGTCTGCAATTCACGACCGAGCGGTGTCCGCGCAACCTCCTCACCGGGTGTACCCACAACGATCCCTCGCTGCCGGAACAGCGGGTCGTCGAGAACGGACTGCGCGTTGTTGACAAGCCCGACGGGCACCCCGGCGGGCACCAACAGATCTATGAGATCTCTTGTACGGCACGGAAGGATCGCCGCGGCAATTTTCTCCCGCAGCTCATGCACTTGCAGTTGTCGGCGCTGAGCCGACAGTCTCGCGATATCGTCCAGTCCTAGTGCTGCGCACAGCGCCGCCCAGAAGTGGTCTTCGTGCATCACCGACAGGCTGACCCAGCCGTCTCGCGTCCGGAACAATCCGTACGCAGGTTGCTGTGCTGCCACACCGCCCTTGCCTCCGGTTCTCCACTCGAGTGCAAGTTGAGGAATCTTCCAGGCGAGAACGGAGTCCGCGAGGCTGAGGTCGAAGTACAGCGGATCGCTTCGATGCAGGGCACAGGTCACTGCCAATGCCGCGAACATCGCTGCGGACAGGTCGGCGACAGGATAGCCTTCGCCCTCCTCGTGCTGGCTCGAAGGCGTGAGACCTGCAGCGCGTGCTTGATAGGAGATGTCGTGACCGGGAACGAGGCGCTCGGCGACGTCCTGCCCGTAACCCGAAATCGAACAGTAGACAACGTCCTCCCTGATCGCCCGGATTGCGTCGAAGTCGACACCTAGACGAGCTGCCACCCCGGGACGAAATCCTTCGAGAACGACCCGTGACGTCGCGGCCAACCGCCGGAACGCCTCTGCTCCCTGGGGTGACTTCAAATCCAGAGCGATGCTTCGCTTTCCGCGGTTGACCGATTCGAAGAACGGAGCGACCGCTCGCGCCGGGTCTCCCCCCGTTGTCTGCTCGACGAGGATCACGTCGGCACCCAACTCGCGCAAGAGCATGCCGGCGTACGGACCTGGCAGCTGTTGCGCCAGGCTCAGAACGCGGACCCCCTTCAATGGTTGAAGTTCGGTGAGGTTCATCGATAGAGATCTCCTACTCGAAAGGTGAGCCACCACCGCAGTGCCCAGTAGATCTTTGGTTCCACTCGGCGGTTGGGCGACGGTCAGCTGTTGAGGAGCTTGCGGGCAATTACCTGGTACTTGTGGACTTCCGTGGGCCCTTCGTAAATGCGGGCTAGGCGCTGCAGTCCGTACCAGTGGGCGAGCGGGTTGTCGAAAGACACGCCGGCGCCGCCGTAGACTTGGATCGCGCGGTCCAGCACGCGGCCAGCGGTTTCCGTTCCCAGCACTTTCACCATTCCGGCTTCGACGCGTGTGTCGTGGCCTTCATCCGTCCGCTGTGCAGCGTGGTACATCGCAAGTCGAGCCTGGTGAATCTCTATCCACGAATCCACGATGAACCCCTGAACTGCCTGCTTGTCCGCAAGTCGACTGCCGAAGGCTTCGCGTTGCTTTGCGTAGCCGGTCATCATCTCCAGAGCACGCCACGCGATGCCCAGCGCTGCGGCTCCGACTGTCATCCGAGCGGCGCTCAGCATCTGCTGGGCCTGGCCGAAGCCACCACCCTCGGCACCCAGAAGTGCGTGGGCAGGAACCCGACAGTTGTCGAAGAACAATTCGTGAACCCGTGTTCCGCCGAGCACGTCGATCTCCCGGGTGATCTTCAGGCCCGGATTGTCTATGTCGACAACGAACATCGAGATCCCGCCCTGCTGACGCTGATCGGTGCCGGTGACGGCGACAACAAACACGAAGTCTGCGAAATCCACTGCCGTAATGAACACCTTGTTGCCGGTGATGACCCACTCGGCGCCATCCCTGACCGCGCGGGTCCGGATGGACCCGGCCGGATCGGAACCGCCGGACGGTTCCGTCTGGGCAAAGCAAAATGCCTTTTCACCGGAGAGGACCGGATCGGCGTACAGCTCCTTCTGCTTACCTGAGGCGTTCCACAGGAACGGGGGAAGCTCACCCCAGAACCGCAACGGAGCCAAAGGCTTTGATGCTGCCTCCTGCACGGCCACCAGGTTGTAGCACGACAGGTTTGCCCCACCGAGCTCCTCCGGCAACGACAGGCCCCACAGCCCTGCCTCACGCGCAGCCCTGATCCCAGGCTCAAAATCAGTATGAGTGAGCTTCTCACCGGCGAGAATGCGCTCTTCGAGCGGCATCTGGTACTTCTCGCAGATCTTGGTCGTCAAATCACGAATGTCCCGGGTTTCTTCCGGGAACTCGATTGGGTCGTACACGAGTGTTCCTTTCGACTGTGGCGTGCTGTGGTTGCGTCGAGACCAGGCCTCACGAATGCGGTGCAGAGCGAGCGGTTGCAGGTATCCGACGTCACGATCCGACGCAGGCCCAGATAGGCTCTATCCCTTAACTTTCCGAGAAAATCGGATGCAATTCGGCGACACCTCCGACGCCTTCGTGCCCCAGCACGATCGGCATCGGCAGCGGGAAGTGCCGGTCGCGGACAGACAGGTCTGAATGACAGATGCCTGCCGCGACCATACGAATCATGATCTCCCCACATCCCGGCTCCGCCAGGTCGGCATCCTCAACAGCGAATTCACCGCCCTTGCCCCGAAGGATGGCAGCTTGAATCCTTATGTGGTGCAAATACTTCCGTGAGTTGTGGTCAGCCTACGGCTGGCACGAAGATGGACTGGATCTCGGTGTATTCGTCGAGTCCCTCCGGGCCGAGCTCGCGGCCTACCCCGGAGTCTCCGAACCCGCCGAACGGGACTGCCGGATCGAGCGCCATCGTGCCGTTGATATATACCGAGCCGACCCGAAGCCGACGGGCGACGAGTTCGGCGCGTTCGAGATCGGCGCTCCAGATCGAGCTCGACAGTCCGTACTCGGTGTCTCCGGCGATTCGTATGGCGTCTTCGACGGTGTCGTAAGCGATGACGCAGACGACCGGACCGAACACTTCCTCCTGGGCGATGTGCATGTCATTGGTCACGTTCGACAGCACGGTGGGCTCGACGAAGAACCCGTCCCTGTCTGGGGCGCCGCCGCCGACGACGACGACGGCTCCGGCGGCCTGAGCTTTGCGAATGTGGTTCAGTACGCGTTCGCGGTGGGCCGCACTGATCAAGGGACCGACGATGACAGTCGGATCGGTGGGGTCACCAACCGGCAGCGCTGCGACGGCCGCGGCAAGTGCGGCCACGATTTCATCATGTCGGTCACGTGGAACCAGAATTCGACGTTGCGCGATACAGGCTTGACCGTTGTTCAGCGCCACCCCCAACATGGCCAACCCAGGGGCAACGAGTTCCAGTGGCGCGTCGTCTAGGACGATGGCGGCCGCATTGCCGCCGAGTTCCAACGCATATCGACGAAAGTCCGCCGCACAGGTTTGCGCGATGGATCTCCCGACGGCCGTGCTTCCAGTGAACGCGACCATGTCGACGTCGCGGTGCGACACCAAATGCTGGCTACCGGCCATGTCGGCTGGGATGACGTTGATGACGCCGGGTGGAAATCCCGCCGCGTCGGCGGCCTCCGCGAGCAGGTAGCCCGTCAGTGGCGTCTCCGGTGATGGCTTGTACACGACGGTGCAGCCGGCGGCGAGGGCTGCTGCGATCTTCGACAAGGCACCCAGCAGGGGGATGTTCCATGGTACGAGTACCGCGACCACACCCAGTGGGCAGCGACGTATCCGTACGTCGGCGTGTGCCAGTGCGCTCCATCGCACGTCGGCCTCTGCACTGTCCCGAGTGAGATCAGCGTAATAGCGAACGAATTCGATGGCGACGCCGACGTGACTGGTTGCGGTGACCGCCGATGCAAACCCAGCTTCACGGGTGATGGCGTGCGCAAAGTCGTCGGTGCGCAGCGCCAGTTCATCAGCGAAGCCGTCCAGTGCCTTGGCGCGCTCGGACGCCGAGAACTCGTGCCATCGGCCCTCATCGAATGCGAGTCTTGCGGCACCGACGGCGCGATCCACATCTTCGGCCCCACAACTCGGGACCGTTCCGAACTCCTGCCCGGTGGCCGGATTGACTACGGAAATGCGGGATTTCGTCAGCGCAGGGGCGAAGACCCCGTTCACATAGACAGTGTCGTGTTCGACTTTCACGGACTCTTCTTCCTAGTTGTCGGCACCTCACGAGAAACCTGGATGCTTGTCGATGGCGGGGCAAACCGTGCCGCAACAAGACGGTCGTGTGTCACGGAGGCCATAGGTGCGAGGCGGAGCGGATTGCAGGCGGCTCGCGAGCTTTATATGACTTGTGTCACAGCGTGAGACTAGTGAATAGTTGCTTGTTGCGCAACTAATATTTGCGACAGGTCCCGTCGAGAGATCGGGGTCGATCGTGAACAAGTTGGCACATGCGCCCCGACGTTCGGGCCACCATCTGGCGCTTGCGTACCAGGGAGTCCGATCATGGTTGTCGGTGCGGCCGATTCGGTTGGGCTCGGCGCTGCCAGACACGGATTGACGATTTCGTGTCAAACCAGAGAGCCCTGCGGTACGGAGGGACTAGGTCTCAGGTACAGCTGATGTTGCGGACCGGGGCCCCGAGACGACCCGATCAGAGCGAACGCCGCAATCAAGGTGGGCCTTTGGAAACCGTGGGTGTTCGGGCGCCGTGCGCGAACGTGTACCAGTCACCGTCGAGTTCCTGGTAGCCGATGTCACCGTCATGCCTGGGATCGCCGAGGTACGGCGCTCTGGCCGGCAGGTACGCGAGACCGATCGAATTGATCAGCCCGCCTTCGATGAAGAACAGACAACCGTTGTCAACGGCCTGGATCCGCTTGACTTGATACGTGCCTATTCGACGGTCAGTCGACGACGTCGAGCAGTGCTGTGCCTCGGCAGCCAATGAGCCCTGCGACGCCATGAACGCAACTCGCGACGGCACCGACAGCGCTACAAGTGCACATGTGACGAGGACGAGGGCCGGCGCAATAAGACTCCAGCGCAAGGCTCGAAACTTGAACCAACCAATCAGACTGAGTGTCAACCACACTCCACAGGACAACACCACAAGCCCCGGCAACGAGGCGGCCCTGGCATACGAAGATGCGCACGGTGTCGAAAACAGGACACATCACTTCGAGCGCCAGCGGTGTAAAAAGCACTTCCTCGTCACTAACGTGGAATTCGGAGCGACCACGGCTCGCTCCCCCAGCAGACGCAAAGGAGGACCACGTGAGCACCATCGAAAGTCGACCCCGCGCCACCCAACGACTGTCTGTCAGCGACGTAGACCCCGAGGCGTACAAAGGCATGCTGGCCATCGAGAAATATGTCCACGCCGGCGACCTCGAACCGAAAACACTCCATCTCCTGAAAATCCGTGCCTCGCAGATCAACGACTGCGCCTACTGCTTGGACATGCACACAACAGAAGCCCGAAATGGCGGCGAAGATCAACGCCGACTGGACGTATTAGCGGCATGGAAAGAAGTGCCGTCGTGGTTCAGCGAGGCTGAGCAGGCGATGTTGGAATTCACGGAACAAGTGACGCTCATCGAGAAAGGCGGCGTTTCGGATGAAGTCTGGACGCGAGTGAAGGCGTCATACACCGAGAATCAGATCATCCGCCTGTTGATGGCGATTTCAGCGATCAACACGTGGAATCGGTTGGCCATCTCAACCCATCAAGAGCTCACCCCGCTTTAACACTATTCGGATGAGGAATATAACGGGACTGCATTCCGGGATGCACGAGTAAATAGATTTCGTATTCAATCAGAATCGAATACATGGCCGGTACTGCCCGTCCCTCAAACGACAGTTGGTGCTGCGTACGCCCCCTGATCGGGCGTACGCAGCACCTATGGTCACTTACCTTATTCCACGGTCTCCGGCGAGTCCGATGAGAATGAATCCACGAATGCGATCAACTTTTGCAGCACTGCCGAGATATCGAAATCTTCCAAACTACCCATTTCAATCTTCCCTTCGTGGTGAGTTGAATGAATCCTTACAGCACCGAATGTAGATCATGTTTTGTCAGCGCGCACGGCAATTCCACCGAAGCGTCAAAACTACGACAATCAGCAAGACATGGGTTAATTTTACGCATATGGCCTGCTCAACCGACTGTATTACGCATATTAGTCCAACCTGAAATGCTGGTGAAAAAATTCAAGCTAATCTTTGGAAAAGATTACCGAAACCGGCGTGTCGAAATATGTGATGCACAAAAAACACGCGAAAAACCGTTGCGCACCGCCACTCCCTCCGGAATGTCCGATACCGTGAAGCGAACTGCGCTGCTGGAGGGAGCGAACCCGTGCCTACCTCGATTCATTCGCCCAGAACCTCGTCAGGGGAGCCGCCATGACGATCTGGCGGGCAGATGAAACTCTTCGGGCGTCGATCGTCATCGACGGCAAGGTCTTCCGAGCCGTCTTGTTCGACATGGACGGTGTGGTCACCGATACTGCCAAAGTTCATCTCGCGGCCTGGCGGCGACTCTTCCACTACCTGACCGAACGAGGCGAGATCGGCGATGTGGAACTCAGCGACCACGACTACCGGCGATATATCGACGGCAAAGCACGAGCTCAGGGCCTGCAGTCTTATCTCACTTCGCGCGATGTGGTTCTCCCGCAGGGAAATTCGGAGGACTCCCCTAATGCGGTTACCATCACCAGCCTTCTCGGGCGCAAGAATACGTACTTCCTCGAAGAACTTGGTCGACATCGTGTCGAAGTGATCGTTCCCACGGTCCGGTGGATTCAGCAGTTACGCTCGGCCGGCGTCCACACAGGGATCGTCTCGGCAAGCAGAAACGCGAAGTTCGTACTCGACAGCGCCCACTTGGCAGACCTCTTCGATATCCGCTGTGATGGCATCGACGCCGCAAAGCGCGGCCTTACAGGGAAACCGAATCCCGACACCTATCTGGAAGCTGCAGCGCGCCTGTCCGTCCCACCCTCTGAGTGTGTTGTCATCGAGGACGCGACCTCCGGAATCCGCGCCGCCCACTCTGGCGGCTTCGGCATGAGTATCGGACTTGGACCGGCCGAAAACGTTGCGGCCTTGATCGACAGCGGAGCCGACCTCGTGGTATCCGACGTCAGTGAGATCGATTACCACTTCGTCACCTCCACCTCGGCGGAGGGTGACAACGACGATGCCGCGTGCGAGCTGTGTACTGACGGCGCCGACCCGTCGTGGTCCCTCGAATACCGTGGACTCAGCCCCGACACCGCTGGGCTGCGGGAAACGCTGTTGACACAGGGAAACGGCTATTTCGCCACGCGCGGAGCGCTCTCGGAATCACATGACGACGGCGTGCACTACCCCGGCACATACATCGCCGGGTGCTACAACAGATTGACTTCGCAGGCAGCAGGTAGGTCTCGCGAAGACGAGAGTGCCGTCAATATTCCGGATTGGACGGTGTTCACCGCGGCCGGACCCGACGGCGAGTGGCTTGGGAGCGAGTCCCATCTGATCGATCATCACCATGAAGAATTCGATCTACGCTGCGGGACCGTTCGGCGTGAGACGACTTTCCGCGACATCGACGGCCGAGTGACCAGAATTCGTCAACAACGATTCGTCTCGATGGACGATCCTCACCTCGCGGCAATCAGCACGACGATCATCCCCGAAAACTGGGACGGCACTGTCCACGTGCGCTCAGGTATCAATGCAGCTGTGTCCAACAACAACGTCCCGGACTATTCCCTCCTCGCGAATCGCCACCTCACTGTCATTTCCGCAGAAACGGTTGATGCCGAACGCGTTTCATCCACGGTAGAAACGTCGACCTCGCATATCCGTGTGTCGCAATGTGAACGGTTGAGAGTCCGGCTCGTCGACGGGTCGACGCCGCAACACACACGGCGAGTGGACGACAGCGAAAATTCCGTCGCACAGGTCGTCACATACGCTGGAAAGTCGGGCCAGCCCGTTGTTTTCGAAAAAACCATGTCACTCTTCACATCTCGTGACCATGCAACAGTGGAACCCGACCATGCGGCACGGGAACACGCGCTCGACACTGCCGATCACAGCGAATTGTTCCGCCGGCATTGCATCGCGTGGGAGCTTCTGTGGCATAAATTTGCCATCACGCTGGGCTCCGATGTCACAACATCTTTGGCGGCCAACGTCCAGCTCGTTCACGTACTGCAGACCCTGTCCGCGCACACCATTGATCTGGACGTGGGCGTTCCGGCGCGAGGACTACACGGCGAGGCCTATCGCGGGCACGTGTTCTGGGACGAATTGTTGGTTACACCGATCCTGACCGTGCGCCTACCTGAATTGACACGGTCATTGCTCCTGTATCGAAGTCGCCGCCTTCGACAGGCACAAAGCAACGCGAGAAGGCTGGGGCACGACGGCGCACTGTTCCCCTGGCAAAGCGGTAGCGATGGGCGCGAGGAAACGCCTTCGGCACTGTTCAATCCGCGTTCCAAGCGCTGGATGCCCGACAATTCTCGACGTCAACATCACGTGAACCTCGCCATCGCATACAACGTGTGGCAATACTGGCAAACAACCACCGACCTCGAATTTCTCAGGAATCACGCAGTCGAACTTCTTGTCGAAAATGCTCGCTTTTGGATCAGTCGCGCTGAATACGACGCCACCGATGACCGATACGACATCCGGGGCGTCATGGGTCCCGACGAATTTCACGACGGCTATCCGGACCGACCCGGCGCGGGCGTCGACAACAATTCGTACGTCAACATCATGACGGAGTGGTCACTGATGCGAGCGCTTGATGCTGTCGAGATACTCGGCCGCACAGACCGATCCGTCACCGATGACCTTGAGGTCACCGAATCCGAGTTGGCGGCCTGGGAAAAAATGAGTCGACGTCTGCGCCTCACGTTCCTTCCGAATGGCCTGCTCGCGCAATTCGAGGGTTTCGACGCGCTCAAAGAACTGGACTGGGCAGACTACCGATCCCGGTACCTCGATATCGGTCGCCTCGATCTCATCCTCGAGGCTGAAGGCGATTCAACCGTCCATTACAAAGCCTCAAAACAAGCAGACATTCTCATGCTGCTCTATGTCTTTCCCGCGGAGGAACTGACAGATCTGATCGCACGGTTGGGATACAAATTCGACCCGTCCTCGATTCCGTCGATGATCGACTATTACCTGTCCCGCACTACGCACGGATCGACTCTCAGCCGAATCGCACACACTTGGGTGCTGGTACGAGGTAATCGTTCGCAATCATGGAACATGCTTCGTAGCGCGCTCGCGTCGGACCTCTCGGACACCCAGCGTGGCCGCACACGAGAGGGCATTCACCTCGCTGCGATGGCAGGTGCGATCGATATTCTCGAACGCTGTTACACCGGCCTCGACTTTCGCGAAGACATTTTATGGCTGCATCCGCAATTGCCACTCGAACTGAGCGAACTAGTCTTCACGATCTACTACCGTGGCCATCGATTGCAGGTCCAGTGCACACATTCTTCAGTGACCGTATCGTCGGAGACGAAAGACGCTGCACCGATCGAACTTTCGATCGACGGCAGCAGTCACATAGTATTGCCAGGATCGTCCGTGACCGTTTCCGCCCAGTAACTGGAGATCCAACATGCCTCATACCAACCCGGACGATCCGCATTCCGCATCGACGGGATACAACAACTCGTCCTCTACCGCCGGCCAAGTCGCCCAGAACAGCATCTTCGAGCGTATTGCCCGAGCAGGCTTCGTCGGGAGCGGCATCGTTCACCTGATCATCGGCTACATCGCCATCCGCCTCGCCCTCGGGGGCGGCGGAACCGCAGACCAGTCCGGGGCGATGACGGAACTGGCAAACAAGCCAGGTGGCGGCTTGGCGCTCTGGATCGGCGTCGTCGTATTTGCAGCCATGGGCCTGTGGCGGGTGGCTGAAGCGTTACTCGGCAGTTCGTCCAGGCCCGATGCCAACAAGAAATTGTCGCGGATATTCGATCGAATCAAGGCGTTCTCCCTGGCCGGGGTTTATTTTGCATTTGCGTTCACTGCTTGGGGTTTTGCACGCGGAATCGGCAAATCCAGTAGCAGCCAAAGCACCGGGATCACCGCGCGCCTGATGCAATCCGGTGCAGGCTCGGTCGCACTCGTTGCCGGCGCTCTGGTTATTGTCGCGATCGGCGGTTACCACGTGTACAAAGGTGCCAGCCAGAACTTCCTCGACGACCTCGAAGGCCCCACCAGCGACCTGGTTCGACGTCTCGGCACGGTCGGGTATATCGCCAAGGGATTGGCCATTGCGGCGATGGGGGTGCTGGTGATCGTAGCGGTGATCCAATCAGCCCCCGATAAATCTTCCGGCCTCGACGGTGCCCTGAAAACCCTCGGCGCCCAGCCCTACGGCGTAGCGCTCCTGGTAGCCGCAGGGCTTGGCATCATCACCTACGGTCTCTACTCCTTCGCCATGGCACGCTCCGCCAAAATGTAATCAACCCACGTTGATGACACCGTCATCCGTGCCGTCGGCGTAGAGGGCGGTGATCGTAGCCGCGTACTTACTCGCGATCGGTTTGCGCCGCAACTTCATCGTCGGGGTCAGTTCATCACCGCCCGGAACCCAAGCCGATGAAACAATCGAAAAGCGTTTCACCTGTTCAACTCTGGACAATTTCGCGTTTCCAGCCTTTACTGCCCGCGTCGCCTCTTCCACGATCTTCGGGTGTGCGACCAAATCCGCGAGTTGCGCTCCGGGCACCCCTAAGGTCTGTGCTCGCAGGTCAGCGACGTCCGGATCCAACGTCACCAGCGCAGTGACGTACCTCTGGTTGTTACCGATCGCGACAACTTGAGCGATCAACGACGAGGAAGCCTTCACAGCATTCTCGATATTATTGGGCGCCAAATTCTTTCCCGAAGAATTGATGATGAGTTCTTTCTTGCGGTCGACGATGGTCAGGTTGCCGTTGTCATCGAACTTCCCGACATCGCCAGTCGCCATCCAGCCATCGGAGTCGATGGTTTCAGCGGTCTTTTCGGGCTGATTGCGGTATCCCCGCATCACGATCGGTCCTCGTACCAGTACTTCACCATCATCAGCGAGTCTGATTTCTACGCCCGTGACAGGTTTACCCACTGTCCCGATCTTCAGATTGTCAGCGGTGGTCATCGCACCGAGTCCAGTGGTTTCCGACATGCCCCAGGTCTCGAGCACCGGGATACCCAGGCCTGTGAAGTACTCGAGGGTCTCGACGGGAATGGCCGCTGCTCCTGTGAATGCCAACCTGAGCTGATCGAACCCGAGAGTGGTCCGCACCTTCGAAAACACCAAGGTGTCGGCAAGCTTGTGTTGCAGTTGCAGCGCTCGCCCCCGCACCCCGTTCAGATCTGCTTTTGCTGCCCGCGTACCCACGTCGAAGGACCAGGTCGCCAATTTGGACCTGATCGGGTTTGTTTCCGCTGCAAGCTTTGCCTCAATTCCAGCCTGGATCTTCATCCAGACCCGCGGCACACCGAGAAACATGGTCGGCCGCACGTCGGACAGCGCCGACATCAATTGGCGCAGATCTCCGACCGACGTGATCTGCACACCAAAAATCTGGTTTGCGCCGTGCGTCGAAATCCGATCAGCGATGTGCGCCGACGGCAAGTACGAGATAGCCCGATCCTCGAATCCGAGGTCGAAGCCGTCCATAGCTCTGGCAACAGCGATAGCGTTTCGGTGCGTGACTTCCACGCCTTTAGGGAGGCCGGTGGTACCTGAGGTGTAGATGAGGGTGACCAAATCCTCCGGTCCAACAGCTCGCCATGACGCTTCGAAGTCGAAGTCAGCGGCCGAATTCGATTCAATCTCCGCCAGCTCGCGTGCTCCATCCGCCGGGCCGTCCACGGTGACTATGTGCTCGAACTCCACGCCAGACGCTGCAATCGGCGACAGGAACGCCTGCTCGGTGACGATCGCCCTGTTGCCGGCGCTGGTAAACAGAAATTCGAGTTGATCTGGCGCACTGGTGTTGTACACCGAGAACGGAACCGCTCCTAGATGGGTGATCGCAGTGTCGGCGAGGTGAAATTCCGGCCGGTTGGTCAGCATGAGCCCGACGGTGTCGCCGCGCCGAACACCTAGCTCCGCCAGTCCACCGGCGATGGCCTCGACACGTTGCGCGTATCCACGCCAGGTCACCTCCTGACATCCGCCGGGAGTGCGCAACGCGACTCTGTCCGGATGCATCCGCGCAGTGTGCTGGAACGCCTCTACCGCAGTCCGCACTTCGGCCCCAGACGGGTGTACAAAAACCAAGTCACCGGTATTGTCGATCATCACTTCTCCTACCGGAATCGAAATCGATTGCCGAAGTCGAGGATTCAGAACAGGCGACGCATCATCTTCACGGAACGCGCGGTGTACGGGGGGTAGACGAACTTCAGATCCGGCCTGAATGGCTTGACCAGCACAGACTTACGATGACTGAAGGCTTCAAAGCCCCACTTTCCGTGGTAGGCACCCATCCCGCTATCCCCGACGCCACCGAACGGCAATTGCGGCACCATCGCGTGCACGGTCACATGATTCACCACTGCCCCACCGGAACTGATTCTGTTCACCAGCTTTGTCGCCACGGTTCGTGAACTCGTGAAGTAATACGCAGCAAGCGGTTTGGGCCGCGTGTTGACGAACGTGATCGCCTCGTCGATCGAGTCCACAGCGAGCACAGGAAGAATCGGTCCGAAGATCTCTTCCCGCATCACGGCGTCGTCAGGATCGGGGTCGGTGATCACCGTCGGTTCTATCGTGAGGGCATCACGATCCGATCCACCGCCGAGCACGATCCGCCCAGAAGTGTCGGCAAGGCTTGCGGCGAGCCTGTCGAACTGACGCTCGTTGACAATCTGCAGTCCCCGACCTTGCTGATCGGCCCGAAACTGCGTGAAAGTGTCAATGATGCGACGCACCAGCTCTTCGTGGATCGACCGTTCCGCGAGCACGTAGTCAGGCGCAAGGCATGTCTGTCCCGAGTTGAACAACTTCGCCCACGCAACGCGTCTCGCCACGACATCCAACTCGGCGTCGGCAGCGACGATGACTGGACTCTTGCCGCCAAGTTCGAGCAGTACCGGCGTCAAATGTGGCGCCGCTCCTGCCATGATCTTGCGCCCGATCTCGGTACCGCCCGTGAACAACACCTTGTCAGGACCTTGGGACAGCACTTCCTGCGTCACGTGTGCATCGCCTTCGACAACCACAACGGACTCCGGATCGACGTACCGCGGCAGCCAGTGAGCCAGCAGTGCGGACGTCGCAGGGGCCACCTCTGACGGTTTGACGATGACTACGTTGCCCGCGGCAAGTGCTGCGACAAGTGGGGTGAGTGTGACGTAGACGGGATAGTTCCAGGCTCCGATCACCAGCACGACACCGAGCGGCTCGGGCTGCACCCAGCCGATTGCCGGCAGTTGGTTCAGCGGGAGCGGTTGTGGTCGCCGACGCATCCACCAGCGCAGACGTTTTCGCGCGTAGCTCGCCTCTGCCTTGACAAGTGCAATGTCAGCGAGCCACGCCTCCATCTCGCTGCGTCCAAGATCTGCCGCAAGTGCCGCCGCTATCTCTGGCTCGCGTTCGTCGAGAAATTTTTCGATTCCCTCGATCTGGCCTTTGCGCCAGTCTGCTTTTCGGGTCCGGCCACCGGCATACACTTTGCGAAGCTGAGCCACGATGAGGGTGACGTCAGATTCTGCGGACGAACTCTTGGAATGTGATTGATTGGTGAGTGTCATGTGCAACTCCGTCAGATCGAAGATCTGGACATGTCGATGCGGAGAGCACCTGTTGTGATGGTGCGTCGCGCACACCGACATGTCCAGCGTATCGACCCGAGCGATGCCGTGCGATGACTAGGAATGGATCACCACATTCGCTAGACTGCTGCACCTTTGCCGTCATCTCGATTGGTTATTTAGTCCAATCACCTTGCCCGAAACCACGATTCAACAAACTATCGTCCATTTATGTTTCGGAAATCGCAATTCCGACGGTTCCGGTCTTGCCGCGACGAAGGAGACTGCCCTTCATCGTGAGCCAACCGATGATTCCGTAGCGACGAGCAATCGCATCACGGGCGTGATCGGTTCCGGGGCCGTCGAGGATTTCCGCCTTCGCGGCCACCGGTTCGCCTTTGGGATTTCCGCGAGCATCGCACACTGCGACGGTCACTGACGGGTTCCGCCTGATCCGCTTCACCTTGTAGGAATCGGTCACCGTCCACATCAGCAACCGCTCGCCGTCGAGGGCAGCCCACAGCGGCGTTGCGACGGGTGTGCCGTCTTTGCGGAATGTGGTGAGCAGGACGTACTTGGATTCTGTCACTCGCTTGAAGTCTGGGGTCACCTGTCGAGGATAGGTGCGAATCGCGGTAATCACGCGACCTGACATTTCAGACACCATTCCGCGATCTACCCTATTGTCCGAGTTGTCCCACTTTAGTGGCTAATATCAGGACAAGGTTCACTCTCAAATTCTCACTCGAGCTATTCTGTCGTTACCTAGGTCTGTCAAGGTATCGGGAGTTGAGCTTTTCATCATGCAACGTCGAAGTTTCTTTAAGGCGGCCGGCGTTGGCGCAGCGGTTGCCGCGACAGCATCACTGACAAATACGGCTGTAAGCCAGGCGACGCCGCGGCACACTCTCCCGATGGGCGTGGACCACTACCGCAACCTCGTTCCCGAACTGTTTGCTCCCTCACCGGTCCCCCTGCAACATTCGGAAGCCATCGTTATCGGCTCCGGATTCGGTGCCAGTGCCACCGCGCTTCGACTCGCACAGAGCGGAACTCAGGTCACGGTATTGGAACGGGGACTTCGATGGCCTCATGATCCGTATCGCGAAATCCACACCTCGGACCTGCTCGCCGACGGCCGAGGCGTGTTTCGCCGCACATCGTTCACCAACCTCACCGGGATTCCGGTTGCGTGCGATTACTTCAGTGGAGTTCTCGACGCCACCGACTACGAAAACATGTCGGTGTGGCGCGGCGCCGCAGTCGGCGGCGGTTCCGTCATCTTCACCGGCGTGATGATCGCACCCGAGCGCAGATTCTTCGACGCAGTGTTCGGCAACTCACTGAACTACGACGAGATGTCTGCTACCTGGTACCCCAAGGTCCGCCAGATGTTGCGCCTGAGCCCACTGCCCGAAGATCTCTACCAAACGGCGAACTTCGGGCATTCGCGTCGGTGGGATCAGGATGCCCGCCGAGCCGGCTTCGACCCGCATCGCATCGACGGCATCTGGAACTGGGACGTCGTTCGTTCCGAACTGAAGGGCGGCTCACGCCCGTCCGCAACCGTCGGCGACACCAACATGGGCAATTCCAACGGCGCAAAATTCGATCTCACCCAGAATTACATTCCCGCCGCTGAAGCCACGGGCAAGACCACGGTGTGCTTCGGGCATCAAGTGTTGAGCATCGGCCGCGAGAAGGACGGACGATACGTCGTCGATGTCGAAACAAGCGATCCCACCGGCGCAGTGTTGAACAGGCGCACCATCACGTGTGATCGTCTCTTCCTCGGCGCTGGGTCGATCGGAACGTCCGAACTGCTTGTCCGCGCTCAGGCGACAGGCGCGCTGCCGAACCTCAACGAGCACATCGGTAAAGGGTGGGGCACCAACGGCGACGGCGCGATGGTGCGATCCTTCGGGTTCAGCGACGGCTCAGCGCAGGCAGCACCTTCCGCGTCGCGCATCGTTGATGAAACGGGACTGCCTCTGTCCCTCGAAAACTGGCATGCAGCAGGAGTTCCGGTGAACATCGGCATGCTTGCCAGCCTGGGGATGACCCTCGATCCGCAACGCGCCGATTTCAGCTTCGACGCCCACACAAACCGTGTAGTTCTCAACTGGCCGAAAAACGGCAGTGCGGCCACGATCGAGGCCTTGCGTGCTGTGCAGAACACAATGGCCTTTGCAGGTTCGACGCTGCCGTCGGCATTGCCGTTTGCGCAGGACGTCAACTGCTCGTTCACCGCGCATCCTCTCGGCGGCGCAGTCTTGGGCAAAGCCACCGACGGTTACGGCCGGGTCAAGGGGTACGACGGTCTGTACGTTATGGATGGAGCGGCGATCCCGGGTAGTACCGGCACGGTCAATCCGTCGTTGACAATCACGGCGTTGGCCGAACGCAACATCGCGCAGATCATCAACTCGAAGCGCTGAGAAAATCTAAGTGCTGAAGGGATGGTCCCTGACCCCGATCAGCACACGGCAATCGGGTGAGACCAGCCAGAAATTGTTGTCGGCCTGGATTTCGAACAGCCCCTCACCGAGTTGGACGAGAGTCCGCGGATCCCATTGTGCGAGTGCCCGCCGAAGTGTGGTGTCGACGTCGGCAGTCAGCGCATGGATTCGGGCGTAGGCCTGACGGACCCGCACCGTCAGATGCACCGAAGACGGTTCGAAGGTGTCGGCAAAGTCCTCCGCCAACACCGGTGGACCCATTTCCGGGCGTGGCACTCCCGAACCGCCATGATTACGACCCGAGAAACGAGACTTGACCCCGCTCTTGACCTGTTCCCACGTCCGCTCGCGATGGATCGTCGAATACCCCGTAATCGTGCCTCGATCGGGCGAGAGCACGACGTCGAAACCGTTACGCGAGAGCCGCAGGTAACCGCCACTCGACGGCCTACGGGCAGACTTCAGCAGGAAATCCTCGAGCATGTTGCGCAGTTGGAACTCCGCTGCCCGCTCGTCTCCGCCGTGGTGGTAGCGAAAGCTGTCCGTGGCGCGAACCGTAACCCGCACGTCGTGGACATCCTCGACCGCGATGTCGCCGACCGGCAGATCGCGCGACATCCGGATGTGTTTGGCCGTGCCGTGCGGAACACCGACCGATTCCGGGGCGCCCGACTGCTCGGCCCGCAGGAACCCGTCGCACCCGTCCGCCCGGCACCAACCGTCGACGTACTCGGTCTGGTTGGTGCAGCGGACGCCGTCCCGTCGGAAACGTGTGCAAACTGACATTCCGCCATTATGGGTCGGAGGACCGACAAACGTGGGTAACTACTCCCCTTCGAGCTCGCCTTCGGTTTCGAGATACACCTGACGCAACCCGTCGAGCGTCTTCGGCTCCGGGTGCTCCCACATCTTGCGCTCAGCAGCTTCGAGAAGTCGTTCGGCGATACCGTGCAATGCCCACGGATTGGACTGCGTCATGAACTTCTGATTCTGCTCGTCCAGGACGTAGGTTTCGGCCAGCTTCTCATACATCCAGTCCGCGACCACGTTGGTGGTGGCGTCGTACCCGAAGAGGTAATCGACCGTGGCCGCCATCTCGAATGCACCCTTGTACCCATGACGGCGCATCGCGTCGAGCCAGCGGGGATTGACCACGCGCGCCCGGAAGACACGTGCGGTCTCTTCCGAAAGTGTCCGTGTGCGAACCGATTCCGGCCGGGTGCTGTCGCCGATGTATGCCTCGGGAGACTTCCCGGTCAGCGCGCGCACGGTTGCGACCATGCCGCCGTGGTACTGGAAGTAGTCGTCGGAATCCGCGATGTCGTGTTCACGTGTGTCAGTGTTCTTGGCCGCCACGTTGATTCGACGGTACGCGCTGCGCATGTCGTCGGCGGCGGGGATTCCGTCGAGGCCGCGGCCGTACGCAAAGCCGCCCCACGTGGTGTACACATCGGCGAGGTCGTCGTCGCCGCGCCAGGTCTTGGAGTCGATGAGTTGCAGCAGACCAGCCCCGTAGGTTCCGGGCTTGGAGCCGAAAATACGCGTGGTTGCACGCCGGGCGTCTCCGTGCTCGGCAAGATCTGCCTGTGCGTGGGCGCGAATGTAGTTCTGCTCGTCGGTCTCGTCCAACGCCGCGACCAACTGCACGGCGTCGTCGAGCAGCGCCAGGACGTGCGGGAACGCGTCGCGGAAGAAGCCGGAAATGCGGACTGTGACATCGATGCGCGGGCGTCCCAGTTCTTCGAGATCGATGACCTCGAGGTTGACGACGCGTCGACTGGCTTCGTCCCAGACGGGGCGAACACCGAGGAGCGCAAACACTTCGGCGATGTCGTCGCCGGATGTACGCATGGCGGCGGTACCCCACACGGACAGACCCACCGAACGTGGGTACTCCCCGTGATCGGCGAGGTAGCGGGCGGCAAGAGACTCCGCCATGGCCTGGCCGGTCTCCCACGCCAGACGCGACGGAACCGCCTTGGGATCGACCGAGTAGAAATTGCGGCCAGTGGGGAGCACGTTGATCAATCCGCGCAGCGGCGATCCACTCGGGCCGGCCGCGATGAAGCCGCCGTCGAGTGCGTGCAGCACCTGCTTGATCTCGCCGGAGGTTTGACGCAGACGCGGTACTACCTCGGTGGCTGCGAACTGCAGAATCTTGATGACGGTCGGATCGTCGCTGAGTCCCTGCGCCGCAGCGGGATTCCACTCGGCGTCGGACATGGCGCGGATGAGCGCGTGCGCCTTTTCTTCGATGTCGTCGACGCGGTTACGTGATTCGTCGCCGTCCTCGCTCAGGCCGAGTGCCTCACGAAGACCGGGAACGCTCTGCTCGCCGCCCCACATCTGTCGCGCCCGCAGCATCGCGAGTACCAGTTCGATTTCGGCGTCACCCTCGGGTGCGCGGCCGAGGATGTGCAAACCGTCGCGGATCTGGACGTCCTTGATCTCGCACAGCCAGCCGTCGACGTGCAGGAGCATGTCGTCGAACACGTCTTCTTCCGGACGTTCGGCAAGTCCGAGGTCGTGGTCCATCTTGGCTGCACGCATCAGGGTCCAGATCTGCTGGCGGATGGCCGGCAGCTTGGACGGATCGAGCGCGGAGATGTTGGAGTGCTCGTCGAGTAGTTGTTCGAGCCGGGAAATGTCGCCGTAGCTTTCGGCGCGGGCCATCGGCGGGATCAGGTGATCGACCAGCGTCGCGTGCGCCCGGCGCTTTGCCTGGGTTCCCTCCCCCGGGTCGTTCACGAGGAACGGGTAGATCAGGGGCAGGTCACCGAGCGCGGCGTCGGTACCGCAGCTGCTGGACATGCCGAGCGTCTTGCCCGGCAGCCATTCGAGGTTGCCGTGCTTGCCCAGGTGAACAACCGCGTCGGCACCAAATCCGCCGTTGTCCGGGGTCGCAGCGATCCAACGGTACGCGGCAAGGTAGTGGTGACTCGGCGGCAGATCGGGATCGTGGTAGATCGCGACGGGCTTCTCACCAAAGCCCCGAGGCGGCTGAACCATGAGCACGATGTTGTTGAATCGCAGTGCGGCGATGACGATTTCGCCGTCCGGGTCCTGCGACCGGTCGACGTACAGCTCGCCGGGCGCTTCACCCCAGTGCTCTTCGACGCCGCTACGCAGATCTTCAGGCAGGGTGGCGAACCACTCGCGGTACTGCGCTGCCGAAATGCGGATCGGGTTGCCCTCGAGCTGCTCGGCCGTGAGCCAATCGGGATCCTGCCCGCCGGCCGCGATCAACGCATGAATCAGAGCGTCGCCATCCTTGGCGGCCAAGCCGGGAACAGAGTCGGGACCGTCGACGGGTCCGAGGTCGTAACCGGTGCTGCGCATTTCGGTCAGCAGGTCGATCGCGCTGGCTGGTGTGTCGAGTCCAACGGCATTGCCGATGCGAGCGTGCTTCGTTGGGTATGCCGACAGCATCAATGCAACACGACGCTCCGGCGTCGGAATATGACGCAACTTGCCGTGGCGCACCGCGATTCCGGCCACGCGGGCTGCACGCTCCGGATCAGGCATGTACGTGGAGAGACCGTCGGAATCGATTTCCTTGAACGAGAACGGCACCGTGATGATGCGTCCGTCGAATTCGGGGACCGCAACCTGGGTTGCGACATCGAGCGGCGACAGTCCGTCGTCGTTGGCATCCCAGGTAGCGCGACTGCTGGTCAGGCACAGCCCCTGCAAGATCGGTACGTCCAGTGCGGCGAGTGCTGCCACGTCCCAGGCTTCGTCGTCGCCGCCCGCGGACGCGGTGGCCGGCTTCGTTCCGCCGGCTGCGAGAACCGTCACGACCATGGCGTCGGCGCGGCGGAGTGTGGTCAGCAATTCAGCTTCGGCGCTGCGCAACGAGGCGCAGTAGATCGGGAGCGCAGTGCCGCCGGCATCGGCAATCGCATCGCAGAGCGCCTGGACGTAGCGGGTATTCCCGGCGAGGTGCTGGGCGCGGTAATAGAGAACCGCGATGACGGGACCACTGTTGGCGGTGATGTCTGGGGCAAAATCAGCAATTCCCCACGACGGCAGCCGCGCCGGGGCCTCGAAGCCGTGACCGGTGAGCAGCACCGTGTCGGACAGGAAGTGGTGCAGCTGAGCGAGGTTGTCTGCGCCGCCTTCCGCCAGGTAGTTGTGCGCTTCAGCCGCAACGCCCGGGGAGACAGTCGAGCACTCCATGAGGTCGGCATCAGGTGCGTGTTCGCCGCCGAGCACCACGACGGGCAGGCCGCTGGCCAGGACCATGTTCAGGCCGTCTTCCCAGCTCCGACGGCTGCCGAGGATGCGCACGATCACAAGATCGGCGCCGTCGAGCAAGCCAGGTAGATCCTCGGAAACCAGCAGCCTGGACGGGTTTGCCCACCGATACGAAACGCCGTCGCCGTTGTCCTGGCTTGCGCGAGCGCTCAGCAGATCGGTGTCGGACGTCGAGAGCAGAAGAATCACAGGTGAAACCTTCCTGGGGTTTCGCGCCCCGTGAAAAAGATCTTTCATGGACAGCAGTTGAGGGTCTGACTCGTGTGTACAAACGGAAACAGTTCCGCTTGCACACACTCACAGTGGCGCGACCGCACCGGAATCTCACCGGTTTCCTCACCTGCTGTCACTGGTTGCCCGTGATGCTACCGGTCGCGGGTCCGCGCTCTGCACGGTCGTACCCTTGACCCATGTCCACAGACCGTTCGCAGCCAGATGCGTGCCCTGGAGCACTGCAAGTTCACCAGGCCGCAGCCGGCCCGTTGGCGCGCGTGCGCCTACCCGGCGGCGCGCTGGCTCCACACCAGTTGCAGACGCTTGCCGAGGCCGCCCGCGACGTGGGCAACGGGCAGATGGAACTCACCTCACGCGGAAATATTCAACTCCGCGCTGTCAAAGACCCCCACGTATTTGCCGAACGGATCGCGTCCGCCGGTTTGCTTCCCTCAGCGACGCACGAGCGGGTTCGCAACATTCTGGCGTCGCCGCTCTCCGGCCGAATCGGGGGTGTCGCCGATGTGCGTGAGCTGGTTCGCCATCTTGACGCGGCGGTGCAGTCGGACCCGGCGTTGGCGCAGTTACCAGGACGAACACTCTTCACACTCGACGACGGCCGCGGCGACATCAGTGGTCTGCACGGCGATTTCGGACTGCACGCCCACAGCGAATCCGAGCACTCCCTCGTGCTCGCGGGGCATCGCACCAACCACCTCGTCCATGTCGACGACGCTGTGCCGTTGCTCCTCGACACCGCGCACGCGTTCCTGAATCTTCGTGACAAGCACTGGCGACTGGCCGAAGTGCCCGACGGAATCGCTCGAACCATCGACCGCCTGGGACTTTCGGCCGAATTTGCTGGTGCCGTCGACCTTGCCCCAGACGCCGGGCCGGCCATCGGGTGGCTCGAACAACGCGACGGAACCGTCGCATTGGGCGGCGGGCTCCGCTTCGGACTCCTCGACGCACGGCTCGCCGAATTCCTCGCCGCCATCGAAAAACCCGTGGTCGTGACGCCGTGGCGCTCGATCATGATCTTCGATCTGGACGAAGGTGCAGCCGAGCAGGTGGTGCGAGTTCTCGCGCCGATGGGCTTGATCTTCGACGAGAATTCGCCGTGGCTCGACGTCACAGCCTGCACCGGAAGCCCCGGATGCGAGAAGTCGCTCGCCGATGTCCGAGCGGACGCCATCGAAGCCGTCGAGCAGGATTCACTACCGATCGAAGGCCGGCAGCACTGGGCGGGCTGTGACCGTTCCTGCGGGCGCCCCCGCGCGAAAGTAGCCGACGTGATTGCGACGACTGACGGTTACCGGGTGAATCAGACCGATCAGTGATACCTCTATCCTGTGCCCCATGATCGAGTACATCCGTGACGGCGCAGAAATTTATCGCCAGTCCTTTGCCACAATTCGGGCCGAAGCCGACCTGAGCCGTTTCCCGGCGGATGTCTCGCAAGCTGTTGTGCGGATGATCCATGCCAGCGGTCAGGTCGACCTGGTCGACGACATCGCGTTCACACCGAACGTCGTCACCGTCGCCCGAGCTGCCCTGCGTGCGGGTGCGCCGATCTTCTGTGACGCGAACATGGTCGCCGCCGGAATTACCCGCAAGCGCCTGCCTGCCGACAACGAAGTGATCTGCACACTGCGCGACCCGCAGGTTCCGTTGCTGGCGAACACAATCGACAACACGCGCTCGGCGGCCGCTATCGAACTGTGGGGGCAGAAACTCGAAGGCGCCGTGGTCGCGATCGGCAATGCACCGACCGCTCTGTTCCATCTCCTCAACCTGATCGAGGCGGGCGGACCGCGGCCTGCTGCTATCGTCGGCGGACCCGTGGGATTCATCGGATCCGCCGAATCCAAAGAAGCGCTGATCGAACATCCCAGCGGCATAGAACATTTGATACTGAGAGGCCGACGCGGCGGCAGCGCCGTCACCGCGGCTGTCGTCAATGCGATTGCGAGCGAACAAGAATGAGCGAAGGCAAGTTGTGGGGAGTCGGCATCGGACCCGGCGATCCGGAGTTGGTGACCGTCAAAGCCGCCCGCGTGATCGGTGAGGCGGACGTCATCGCGTTCCATTCCGCGCGGCACGGAAAGAGCATTTCCCGCGGGGTTGCTGCTCCGTACATGCGCGACGGCCAGATCGAGGAACACCTCGTGTACCCCGTCACGACCGAAACCATCGACCATCCGGGTGGTTACCAGGGTGCGATGGACGAATTCTACGAAGTCGCAGCCGAAAGGTTGGCCGTCCACTTGGCAGCCGGACGCACTGTTGCGCTACTCGCTGCGGGCGACCCACTGTTCTACAGCTCGTACATGCACATGCACAAACGCCTGGCGGATCGTTTCGAGGCCGAGGTCATCCCCGGTGTCACCTCCGTCAGTGCCGCGTCGGCCGCACTCGGAAAACCCCTGGTAGAGGGTGACGAGATCCTCACCATCCTGCCCGGAACATTGCCGCAAGCCGAGCTCACGCGACGCTTGAAGGAAACAGACGCCGCAGCGATCCTCAAGTTGGGTCGCACTTTCCCGCCGGTTCTGCGTTCACTCGAGGACGCCGGCCGACTCGGCGAAGCGCACTACGTCGAGCGGGCCAGTACACCTCGCCAGCGCGTCGACGCTGCCGCCGACGTCGATCCAGACGGCGTTCCGTACTTCTCCATCGCCATAGTTCCCAGCCCGTCGAACAATGCCGCGCCGCGCGAAGACAGTGCGGGTGAAGTTGTTGTCGTCGGCCTCGGACCCGGCGACACCTCGTGGACCACACCTGAAGTGGCGCATGAACTTTCACTGGCCACCGATCTTGTGGGGTACGGCCCGTACGTCGACCGTGTGCCCACCCGCCCCGGGCAGCGTCGCCATTCCAGCGACAATCGCGTCGAAGCGGAGCGGGCAGCGATGGCCCTCGATCTGGCGAAGAACGGCGCCCGCGTGGCCGTCGTCTCGTCCGGCGATCCTGGTGTATTTGCCATGGCTGCAGCGGTTCTCGAGGTCGCGGCCGAAGATCAGTGGCGCGGCGTTCCCGTTCGCATCCTGCCCGGTATGACAGCGGCAAATGCCGTGGCCAGCCGCGTCGGAGCCCCGCTGGGTCACGATTACGCCGTGCTGTCCCTGTCGGATCGGCTCAAGCCTTGGGAAGTGGTTGCCCGTCGCATCTCCGCGGTCGCCGCGGCAGATATGGCTTTTGCCGTCTACAACCCGGCGTCGAAATCGCGAACCTGGCAGGTCCAGGCCATGAAGGATTTGGTACTCGAGCACCGCTCCCCCGAAACCCCGGTGATCATCGGCCGTGATGTGGCCGGCGCGGAGGAATCGGTGCGCATCGTCACGCTCGGCGATCTCGAACCGTCGGAGATCGACATGCGCACGTTGCTGATCGTCGGGTCGTCCATGACAAAGGTCGTCGATACCGGATCCGGCCGACAGGTGTTCACGCCGCGTCGCTACCCCTAGCGGTTCGTGAAGGATTTTGCTCGCTCAGCGAGCAGAATCCTTCACGGCACGGATGTAGCGTCTGGTCACCCACGCCTGCACCAAACGCCCGATCGGCGCACCCACCCTCACCCACCAGGTGCCGGGCTTGGAGAACGCCGTGATCTCGAGGCGAACCTGATTGCCGGACTCGTCGAAATGAACGATGAACGACTCTTCACCGCACTCGGGATGACCACAGCGCGTGCCGTACGCAAATCCGGCCCGGTTCGGCTCGTCGACCACATAAACGACGCGAACCGGAACCGATATCGGCCCGAAACCGAAACTTGCGTCTTCACCGGTACGCGCGGCGTCACCGGCAGCTTTCACCGTCAATCCAGCGCCGCGGTGCATCCCCCACGTCATGACCGTGCTGACCGCTGACTCGAAATCGGCGCGGGCAGCACCGACTACCGCCCTCTCGCGCACGTGATGATAGCCGGTGGGTAATACGCCACCTGTTGCCCCGATTTCGGCGTAGGTCAACGGTTCCTGGTCCACGTCAGCAGTGTGGCACAGCTACGCGGCAGCGGGTTCCCAGCGCGCCCTCACGAGTCTGTCGATGTCACCCACGACCGGCCCGGACACGATTCCCGGTAGGAGCAATTGCCACATCTCGTCAACTCGTTCGGTGAGATCGGTGCGCCGGGTGATCACGTTGGACACCAATTGAACTCCGGTGAATGCAGCCGGAATGAATCGACCGAGCGCGGCGACGTCCACCGACGGCTTGATCTGACCGCTGTCCTTCGCTTGCTGCATGAGTTCGGTACACGCATTGATCCAGTCTGCGTAGGGCTCGACCGGTCCCTCGAAGGTGCTCAGTTCCAAGGTCAATCGAATTCCGGCTCGGACGATGGGCTCCTCGACGATCTGGCGTGCCATCTCATGGGTGAGCATGACCACTTTTTCGAGCGGCGACGCCGACGTTGCGGATATCGACTCGACCGACTCGATGGACATGCGGTGCTGTTCTGCGATGACAAACTGTGCCAGTTCGTCTTTCGATGCAAAGTGGAAGTACAGAGCGCCCTTCGTGGTGCCGGCGCCCTCCACGATGTCACTCATGCTTGTGCTGCCGTACCCGGTCTTTTCGAATTGTGCTGCCGCGCCGGCGACGATCTGCTGCCGCGTCAGCTCGGCGCGTGCTTGCTTGACCACGAGAACTCCTCTCTCACTCGAGGGTCCCCCGCAAACCCTCTTTCGGTTTGCACCCCAATCGGGCTATACCCAGAATGATCTAAACTCCCCCAACTAACCAGCAGTGAATTGTCAGAAAATATTTCGCAAATACATAACTCCAGGTGAGAGGTGCATCATAGGTGAGATTCGATTCGTCCGGAGGCGCTTTCGTCGACCCGGGCACGGTCGACAAGCTCGCCGACCAGGGCGGTCAATTCCATCATCTGATGTGTAATCTCGTCTCGCAGTAGTGCTGTTTCGGCTTCCGACACAGTTCCGGACGCGCTGTCGATCGACATCAACAGTTCGATATTCGTTCGCAATGCCGTCAGGGGTGCCAGCAAATCCTGTCCGGCATCAGTGATCAATCTACGCTGACGTGCCCGTGATTCCGACAGGGTGCCCAGCATTCGGTTGAAACTGACAGTCAGCGAGGCCAACTCGTCGTCACCTGTGACCGGTATCGGTGTGAGATCGTCTGTTGCGGCAACGCGTTGTGTTGCCGCTGTCAACCGCGCAATGGGCCGTAATCCCGTGCGCGCCACAGCATCTCCTGCAGCATATGCCAACGCGATACCTGCGGCACCGAGCGCAGCCAGCACTACCGCGAGTCTTTTCAAGACGGAATTTGTCGGGCCCAGCGACTGCGCGACGATCAAAGTCTGACCCGCAACCGACGGCGTTACCAGCACCCGATACGAATCCATGGTCGCGATGGTGGACCCGGAAGCTTTGTGGGCCAGGGATTTGATTGCCTCACCGCTGGTACTGAATGGCGGCAGCCCAGGTGTTGCCGTCACCAACGCACCGTCGGTCGTCACCAGTCCGACGGCCTGAATCACGGCGGTATCGGCTCCGGCGGTCAGTCCCAAAACCGGTGTGACACCGCCGAAATTGACGGTGTCGGCAATTGCGTCGGCTGTTCGCTCCAACTGACGATCGACATTGCCTTGAAGGTAGGCGTTGAAAACGAAATACACCGAAGCGGCAGACGCGATCACAGCAATCGCCACCAAGCCTGCGGTGAGTACTTTCACCCGGGCGTGGAGAGTCCGGACACGAATTGTCGAACGCTTCCGACGCCCGAGTGCGGGGACGGACACCCTCATAGGCGCCCTCGGCGTGTTGGACCCGTTCCTGACATGGGTCCAGTATGTTCTGCGAACCTTAGACGAACCTGAAACGCGTGCCCCTGAAATCTCACACGACTGTCGATTCGAGCCACGCTACGGCGGCAGCCGGCGAATCGAAGCTGTCCACGCCCTCCGGTGCCGGCGGGCGCTCCACAACGACGACCGGCAAGCCCAGTTGCCGAGCGGCAATAATCTTGGCGTACGTCTGGTCTCCCCCGCTGCTCTTGGTCACGACAACGTCGATTCCGCGGCGGCGCATGAGTTCGCGCTCCGATTCGACGTCGAACGGCCCGCGCGCCAGGATCAGTTCGTGGGACGCTGGCATAGCGCCCGTCGGCGGATCAATGGACCGCACGAGAAAACTCACGCCGCCGACCTCGGCAAACGCGGACACTCCTTGCCTACCGATTGTCAGGAACGCCCGGGTGCCCAGCGTGGGTACCAATTCTGCGGCGTGGCTGAGATCGCGAACGGGAAACCATCGGTCCTGTGGGTGCTGCGCCCACGACGGCCGCCGGCAGAGAGCAAACGGAATCTCGCAGGTACGAGCCGCAAGATGCGCATTAGCCGTGATGCGGGACGCGAAGGGGTGCGTTGCGTCGAGCAGCGCACGAATATCGTTTTCCGATACCCACTCCGCGAGGCCTTCGGCGCCGCCGAAGCCGCCGACGCGAACCTCTCCCTCAGGCCAGCGCGGGTCGCGCACCCGGCCGGCGAGTGAGGTGACCACCTCGAGGTCCACTGAATCCGCGAGGCGGACGGCAATCTCGCGCCCCTCGCCGGTTCCTCCGAGCACAAGGACGCGGGTGCGGGCGCTCCGCACGGTCAGTGGGTGACCCGCTCGCGTGCGGCCGAGTACAGGTAGCTGTCCGGGAACCCCTCGGCCGTGAGCACACGCCCGACGATGACCACGGCAGTCTTGGTGATACCGGCCTCGTGCACCTGACGCACTATCGAACTCAGCGTTCCACGCACCACGATCTCGTCGGGGCGCGACGCAAATGCCACCACTGCGACCGGGCAGTCGATCCCGTAATTCTCGGCGAGCTCGTCGGCGATCTGCTCGATGCGGTGCGCGCCGAGGTGAATCACCATGGTCGAACCACTGCGTCCGAGAGACCGAAGATCCTCACCGTCGGGCATCGCCGTCGACAGCGTCGACACTCGGGTCAGCACGATGGTCTGCGATACACCTGGAACCGTCAATTCACGGCCCAACGCGGCTGCTGCCGCAGTAAACGCCGGAACACCTGGCACCATGTCGTATCGGACTCCGGCAGCGTCCAGTCGGCGCGCCTGCTCCGCTACGGCACTGAAGATCGACGGGTCACCGGAGTGCAACCGCGCTACGTCGTGGCCTGCCGAATCCGCTGCGACGAGTAGCGCGGTGATCTCGTCGAGGCTCAATCGCGCGGTATCGACCACTTGAGCGCCGGCCGGGCAGTGTTCGAGCAGTTCCGCGGGGACGAGGCTGCCCGCGTACAGGCACACCGGACTCGCCGCGATGATGCGCTGCGCTCGCACGGTGATCAAGTCTGCAGCACCGGGACCCGCACCGATGAAATGGATGGTCATTGAGCGTTTTCCTCCGCGTGATCGGCAACTGCACCGGCAGCTGCCTCTGTTTTCGTGACCGACCACTGCACTACGGGCAGTTGAGGTCGCCACACGTTGAATGTTCCCAAAGGCTCGGCCCGCTGAATCTGTAACCGCCGCAGCGTTCCGCCGAAACGGGTGAACCACTCCAACAGCAACGCTTCCGATTCCGCGGTGACGGCGTTGGCTACAAGCCTGCCGCCGGCCTCGAGGCGGTCCCAGCAGGCGTCGAGCATTCCCGGTTGTGTCACACCGCCGCCGATGAAGATGGCATCGGGTATGCGGGTCACCTCGGCAAACGATTCCGGCGCGCGCCCGAGGACATCGAGGCTCGGCACACCCAAGGCCCTCGCATTACCCTCGATTTGGGAAATCCTCGACGCCACCTGCTCGAATGACGTTGCGGTACAACGTGGGTGGGTGCGCATCCATTCGATCGCGATAGTGCCCGACCCGCCGCCGACATCCCACAAGTATTCGCCGGGAGCCGGGGCCAACGCGCAGAGCGTCAGCGCGCGGATCTCCTGCTTAGTCATCTGACCGTCACCGCTGTATGCCGCGTCGGGCAATCCGGGAACGCGCGTCAGGCGGTGAGGTGCGCCCGACACAACACATTGCACGGCAAGAACATTCAACGGATCGACATCTGCGGCGTCCACATCCCACTCGTCCGCCTGGGCAACGGTTCGTGATTCCTGTGCTCCACCCAATTGTCCGAGGACAGTGATCGTCGAGCGACCGAAACCGGCCGAGGTCAGTATTTCTGCCACCTCGCCGGGCGTGGCCCTGCCGTTGCTCAGAACCAGCAATCGCGCACCGGCGGTGACGGACGGCAAGATGGTGGTGGCGTCGCGGTTGACCAGGCTCACCAACTCCGCATCAGCCGACGCCCACCCCATACGAGCACTCGCCAGAGCAATCGACGACGGGTGCGAGATCACTCGAAGGTTGTCAGCACCCAGCACGCGCACGAGTGTGGCACCGATCCCGTGGAACATCGGATCGCCGCTGGCCAGCACGCAGATACGACGGCCCGCGTGAGCCTCGAACAGGCCAGGGAGCGCTGGGAGCATCGGCGTGGGCCACGTTATCCGATCGGCCGAATAGCCGTCTGCATGTGGGATCAGGTCCAGTTGACGCGAGGAACCCATCAGCACTTCAGTGCCGAGCACAGCGCGCTTCGCCGAGTCCGACAAGCCCTCCCAGCCGTCAGCGCCAAGACCGACGACAACAACGGGTTCGCGGGCGGTCATCGCGGCATCCGCCGCCAGATCGATTGTGGGAGAAGTCGCATCATGAAGAAAACCGGTTGGAGGATTCGCGGAACCCACACCCGTGTTGCGCCGGACTGCAATCCCCGAACCACCGCGTCGGCGACCTGCGACGGTGTGCTCGACATCGGCGCCGGCTTCATGCCCTCGGTCATCGTGCCGATCACAAATCCAGGCCGGACGAGTAGCAGTTGAACTCCACTGCCGTGCAACGCATCTCCGAGGCCGCTGGCAAAGCCGTCCAAGCCGGCCTTTGCAGAACCGTAGACGTAATTTGCGCGGCGCACCCGGACACCGGCCACGGACGAGAAGACAACGAGCTTGCCGTGCCCTTGACGTTTCATCACTTCCGCGAGGAGCGTCAGGATGCTGACCTGCGCCACGTAATCCGTATGAACGATTGCAACGGCATGAGCTGCATCGGTTTCCGCGCGCGCCTGATCACCCAGGATTCCGAACGCCAGCACCGCGACGTCGATCCGGCCGTGCGCGTGGGCAACCTGTTCGAGGAAGTCTGCATGAGTGTCGGTTGCGTCGGCATCGAATTCGACAGCCGACACGGCAAGGGCACCCGCATCGGTCAGCGTCGTGCGTTGCCGTTCGAGGTCGCTGCTGCGCCGCGCCGCCAGCACGATTTTTCGGCCGGGGGCCAACCGGACGGCAATCTCCAGACCGATTTCGCTTCGCCCTCCCAGCAGGAGAACCGTCTCGGCATCTTCAGTGTTCGCACCCGCAGTCACTGCACCAGTGTCCTCGATTACCGTCGTGGCATGACCATCACCCCCTCTGCACCCGCCGCGCTCTCCGACGACGGTCTGGCGTTCGTGCGCGAATACCATCTCGCCACCCTGACAACTCTGCGCCCGAACGGCACACCGCACGTCGTGGCCGTGGGATTCACGTGGGATCAGCACGCAGGTAAGGCACGCGTCATCACCAGCGGCGGATCACAAAAGGCTGTCAACGCCGCCCGGGGTGGCTACGCCGCCGTCAGCTCCGTCGACGGTGGACGCTGGCTCACCCTCGAAGGTCCGGCGCGCGTGCTCGACGACCCCGAATCCGTGGCCGACGCCGTCCAGCGCTACGCCGAGCGGTACCGCCAGCCACGGATCAATCCGGCGCGAGTGGTCATCGAAATCGACGTCACCCGCATTTTGGGAACGGCCGCATTCAAACCTGCGGCCGAAGAACTGACCGGCTAGAGGATCGTCAAACCGTGCGGACGGTTGTTGAACGACTCGCAACCGTCCGCGGTGACAACGACGATGTCCTCGATCCGGGCACCCCAGTTGCCCCGGAAGTAAATTCCCGGTTCGATACTGAACGCCATACCCTCGGCCAGTTCGATACTGTTGCCCTCCACGATGTACGGCTCTTCGTGAACCGACAATCCGATGCCGTGGCCTGTGCGGTGAACGAACACCTCGGCCAGCCCCTGTGCGGCGAGCACGTCGCGCGCAGCGGCATCCACGGATTCCGCCGACACACCGGGGCGAACTGAGTCCACAGCCGCCTGCTGCGCCGCTTCGAGCACGGCAAACTGGGCAGCAACCTCGATTGACGGCTTCCCCATGCTGTACGTGCGAGTCGAATCGGAGTTGTATCCGGGCTCCACCGGCCCGCCGATGTCGATCACGACAACATCGCCGCTCTCGATCACGCGATCGGACACCTCGTGATGCGGATCGGCGCCATGCGGACCCGACCCCACGATGACAAATGCCGCCTCGGTATGACCTTCCTCGAGAATCGCTGCTGAAATCGCCTCGCCGACTTCGGCTTCCGTCCGTCCCACAACCAGGAACTCGGCCATCCGTGCATGCACACGGTCGATGGCCTGCCCGGCGCGGCGGAGCGCGTCGACCTCCGCGGCGTCCTTGACCATGCGCAGCTCACGCAGCACGCCGGTAGCCAGAATCGGCAACGAACCCACAGCGTCGGCCAACGGAATCAGATGCAACGCCGGCATTGCATCCGTGACCGCGACCTTGGCGCCCGTCGGCAATTGCCCGGCGACAATGGCATACGGATCAACACCGTCCACCCAGTCCAGCACCTCGAGACCAAGATCGCCGACCGCGGATTCCTTCAAAGACGCCAGTTCCAGCCGAGGAAGCACGACCGATGCCCTGGCTCCGTCGGCAGCGATCACCAGGGCCGTCAACCGTTCGAAGGAATCCGCACGCGAGCCCGTCAGATAGCGCAAATCCGGCCCAGGCGTGACCACGAGACCGTCCAGACCGGCCGCGCTCGCCAACTCCGCGGCGCGGGCGATACGGGATCCGTAGACGGCAGAGGGGAATCGTGAACCATATTCGGCGGGAGAGGTCATGGCTTCCAGATTAGTGCCGACTGGCAGGATGGTGACCATGAGTGGGCCTTTGCTTCTCCTTGACGGTGCCAGCCTGTGGTTTCGTGCGTTCCACGCACTGCCCGAGTCCTTTGTCGGCGATGACGGCAGACCCGTCAACGCAGTCCGCGGATTCACCGACATGGTCGCGTCGCTGATCACCAAGCACCAACCGAGTCGCCTAGCCGTCTGCCTGGATCTGGATTGGCGACCGCAGTTCCGCGTCGACGCCATCCCCACCTACAAAGCTCACCGCGTTGCCGAGGGATCCGACGGCTCGTCCGAGGAAGTGCCGGATACCCTCACCCCGCAGGTCGACATGATCATGGATGTTCTTGCGGCAGCGGGAATCGCCACCGCCGGCGCGGTCGGTCTCGAAGCCGACGACGTCCTGGGCACGCTGGCCGCCACCGAGCGCGACGATCTCACCGTCGTCGTCAGCGGAGATCGCGACCTGTTGCAGGTTGTCACCGACGATTACGTTCCCGTTCGCGTCCTGTACGTCGGCCGCGGCTTGGCTAAAGCCGAACTGTTCGGGCCGGCCGAGGTAGCCGAGAAGTACGGTGTGCCCGCCGACCGCGCCGGCGACGCCTACGCGGAACTGGCTGCGCTGCGCGGAGATTCATCCGACGGGCTTCCTGGCATCAAAGGCGTCGGCGAGAAGACCGCGTCGACGCTCATGCTCAGGTATGGATCGCTCGCCGGAATCCGCACGGCGGCCGAAGATCCCGAATCCGATATGGCCAAAGGTCTGCGAGCGAAACTGACGTCGCCCGAGGCGAAGGCGTACCTCGACGCTGCGCTACCCGTTGTACGCGTCGTACGTGACGCGGATGTGCAGTTCTCGAAGTCCGATGCACTTCCCGACGCACCGATCGATCAAGCCCGCTTCGACGAACTGGCCGGCACTCTGAGAATTGAACGGTCGGCGGGCCGACTTGCCGCGGCACTGAAAGCTGCGGCAAGCCGACCGGCTGACATCTGACGACTCAGCTGGGGCGCGAGACTTCGTAGGTTCCGGTGTCGTCGACAAACGTCAACGTCACCGACTTCTTCTCACCCGAGACGGAGAGGGTGCACGTGAACTTTGCACCGGACTTGATTTCCTGACCCGACGGGCAGGAAACGTCGCTGACGTTCTTGGCGCCGTACGACTCGGTGACGATTTTCTCGACACCCTTGGCCGCAGCATTTGCGTCCAGCGTGTCTTTCGACGTGAATACGAAGAGTCCGACGACCACGGCTGCCAGAACGACCAGTACACCGATCGCGCCGAAGATCAGCGGCTTCTTGGACTTTGCGCCCTGCGGCGGTCCCTGATTCCACTGAACCGGCGCGCCGGGCTGAACACCGGGCTGCGCGCCCCACGCCTGCTGCGGTTGCTGGGCGCTCGGCTGTCCCCAGACCTGAGTCTGGTCGCCCCCTGGCTGCTGACCCCACTGCTGCTGACCCGGCTGACCGGGCTGCTGAGGCTGACCCCACGGCTGCTGCTGACCGTATCCGGGTTGGCCGGGCTGGCCCTGTGGCTGACCTGGCTGGCCGTAACCGGGTTGCCCGTACGCAGGCCGGCCCTGTGGCTGACCAGGCTGGCCCTGTGGCTGACCAGGCTGGCCCTGTGGCTGACCAGGCTGGCCGTAACCGGGTTGCCCGTACGCGGGCTGGCCCTGTGGCTGACCGTAACCGGGCTGACCCTGGGGTTGACCCGGCTGACCCGGCTGCCCGTATCCAGGCTGTCCCCACGGCTGCTGCGGTGGTTGTTCACCTTGGCCCCACTGCCCATTCGGATCATTCGGTCCGTAAGGCCCGCTCATCTTCGCCTCCACTCGAAATACCAGTCTTCAGTTATCGCGTGCACACGCAACTCCTGGAAATCCAACCACACAGTCCGCGCTCAAGCTGCGTCGAGAGCAACCACTCCGCGACGAATCGACCCCACCGCCTTCGCCGCGACCTTCGCGACGACAGGATCCGTAGACGTCAGCCGCACCTGATCGAGAAGATCGATCACCTGACGGCACCAGCGAACAAAATCACCGGCCGACAACGCGCGCCCCTGCACACCGGCAGCCAACAACGCTTCGACCAGCGAATTGTCGCTTGCCCAGTGATAGACGGCTGTGACAAAACCCAGATCAGGCTCACGCGTCGGCGGCAATTTGTGGCGAATTTCGTCCGTACGCAGTTCACTCCACAGTCGTTGGGTGTCCGTGAGCGCATGACGAATTGCCTGCGTCGGCACTCGACTCGCCGTGTCGCCGTCCCTCCGGGACTCGTACACGACTGACGACACGACCGCCGCAAGCTCCGGCGGCGTCAGCCCCTGCCAGGCTCCGGTGCGGAGGCACTCGGCCACCAGCAAGTCACTCTCGCTGTAGATCCGGCTCAGGCGTTGCCCGGCTTCCGTCACTTGGGGCACGGACTCGGCGCTCATGTACCCGCGCTCCTTGAGCAGCGACACGATGCGGTCGAACGTGCGCGCCAAGGAATTGGTCGTGGCTGCCGCTTTTTGCCGCAGTGCCTGTGTTTCTCGGGCCAGTCGGTTGTACTTCTCCCCGATACGACCGAGATGGTCACGATCGGGCCAACTGTGGCACGGGTGCGACCGAATCGCGCGACGCAACGACGCCACCTCGGCGTCCTCGGACGCGCCGCCCTTGTGCCGCTTCTTCCGCCGCGGCGCGGTGAATCCGGTGCTGCGCAACGCCGACGCCAGATCACGCCGCGACCGTCCGGTGTGGTGATCGACGAATTTCGGCAACCGCATCACACCGAGCGTTTCGGCAGCTTCGGGGAAATCCGCGGCGGACAGCTTTCCGGCCCACTGATCTTCGGCGAGAACCAACGGCCGCGGATCCTTCGGATCGTTGTCCGGCACAAGCACAACAGCGGTACCTGAATGTCGTCCGATCGGAATCGCGATGACGTCACCACGGCGCAGTGTCCGCAGCGATTCGACCGCCTGATCGCGGCGATCCTCACGACCTTCGCGTTCGAGTTTGCGTTCCCGATCGCTCAGTCGATCACGTAACGACGCGTACTCGTAATACTCCCCGTCTGGACCACCAAGCTTGTCCTGCAACGCTTTCAGTGCAGTCTCATTGCGTTCGACGGTCCGCACCACGCTCACCACGGAGCGGTCCGCCTGGAATTGGGCGAACGAACGCTCGAGCAGCGTGCGGGATTCCTTGACGCCCATGCGATCCACCAGATTGATCGACATGTTGTACGACGGCCGAAAAGAGCTGCGCAGCGGGAACGTTCGGGTGGACGCCAAGCCGGCGACGTCGGTCGGTTCGACACCTGGCTGCCACAGAACTACTGCATGCCCCTCGATATCGATGCCGCGTCGGCCTGCTCTACCGGTGAGCTGTGTGTACTCACCCGGCGTCAGCTCGGCGTGAGTTTCGCCGTTGTACTTGACCAGCCGTTCGAGAACCACGGTGCGGGCCGGCATATTGATGCCCAGTGCCAGTGTTTCAGTGGCGAATACTGCGCGGACGAGTCCCTTGACGAACAACTCCTCGACCGTCTGCCGGAAAGCGGGCAGCATCCCGGCGTGATGGGCTGCCAGACCGCGCTGCAACGCCTTACGCCACTCCCAGTAACCGAGCACCTCCAAGTCCTCCTTGGGGAGGCCGCCGATGTGCTTGTCGATGATCGTGTCGATCTCGCGCACCTGTTCGGGAGTCGTCAGATCAAGCCGGGAGCGTACGCACTGAGTCAGCGCGGCATCGCACCCGGCGCGCGAGAAGATGAAGGTGATTGCCGGTAGCAAACCTTCCTTGTCCAGTTGTGCGATCACATCCGGCCTGGGAAGTGGCCGGAAATCGTTGGCACTCTGGTAACGACTACGACCGCGTCCGCGGGGCTGCCAGCTTTCCACCCGGTCGAGTGCCTGACGTTGCTTGACATGGCGAACCAGATCCTGGTTGACAACAAATTTCGACGGTCCGGCCGAAGGGTGACTACGGCTGTCGAAGAGGTCGAAGATCCGGCGCCCCACCATGATGTGCTGCCACAACGGAATCGGCCGCGTCTCGTCGACCACAACGGTGGTGTCACCGCGGACAGTTTCCATCCAGGCGCCGAATTCCTCGGCATTGCTCACGGTGGCGGACAAACTCACCAACCGCACGTCCTCGGACAGATGCAGAATGACTTCTTCCCACACAGCGCCGCGGAACCGGTCGGCCAAATAGTGGACCTCGTCCATCACGACGTGCGACAGACCGCGTAGCGCCTCCGAATTGGCGTACAGCATGTTGCGAAGCACTTCGGTGGTCATGACAACAACAGGAGCGTCGGAGTTGATGCTGGTGTCTCCGGTAAGCAAACCGACGTCAGCCGGCCCGTACCGCTCGCTCAGTTCGGCGTACTTCTGATTGCTCAGCGCTTTTATCGGAGTGGTGTAGAAGCACTTCCGCCCAGCAGCCAATGCCAGGTGGACGGCAAATTCGCCGACCACTGTCTTGCCGGCACCTGTCGGCGCGCACACCAGCACACCGTGACCCTCCTCGAGGGCGCGGCAGGCTTTGATCTGGAACGGATCGAGGTCGAACTTCAGCCCCGAAACAAATTTGGTGAGCTCAACATCAGAACTCGTCTCACTGCTACTCATAACCACCTCGTCAGCGTGTCACACGCAGCCGACACGGCAACCCCAGCACCTCGGAGACACGCCTCACAAGGTATCGGGGACACGCCTCACAAGGTACCGGGGACACGCCTCACAGAGTGTCGGTAAAGTCCTGTCCCGACGTGTTGTCGCCAGAACCGGACCCGGTTTCAGTGGCGGCAGTTGCCTTCGCCTTCGACTTCCGACCGAACATTCCGCGTGACTCCGCCTTCGGCTTCGCGGGTTCGTCCAAAGCTTCGCTCAGATCGGTCGGTGCCGAGATCGACGACGCTTCCTCGTCAGACAGCGCGCCCCAGTCTTCGCCGGACTTCCTGGCCTTGCGCTTGTCGTTGATGCGGGCGATCTGTACCGCGAACTCGAACAGCAGAGTCAGCGAGAGGGCAAGTGCGAGCATCGAGAACGGGTCCGAACCCGGAGTCGCGATGGCCGCGAACACGAACAAGCCGAAGATCAAGCCGCGACGCCACGCCTTGAGCCGCTCGTAGGTGAGGATTCCCGCAAAGTTCAGTACGACGACCAGTAGCGGAATCTCGAAACTGACGCCGAAAATCAGCAGCAGGTTGATGATGAATCCGAAGTACTCGGAACCGCTCAGCGCCGTGATCTGAACGTTGTCACCGATGGTGAGAAGGAAGTGCAAAGCCTTCGACACGACCAGGTAGGCAAGAACGGCACCGAGGATGAAGAGGCCGGCACCGGCGGTGACAAACGCCACGGCGTAGCGGCGTTCCTTCGAATACAGGCCTGGAGTGATGAATGCCCACAATTGGTACAACCAGATCGGGCTGGCAAGGACGATTCCGGCAGTGAGGGCCACCTTGAAGCGCAGCATGAACTGCTCGAACGGACCGGTTGCCAGCAAACGACACGCATCGTCGACGCTCAGGTTTGCGCGGCTTTCGACCGGAAGCTCACAGTACGGTCCGCGCAGGAGGTCGCCGAGGCTCTCTATCCCGAAAATCGACGTGGAGTACCAGAAGAAACCGAAGGCGGTGGTGATGATGACACCGAGGAACGCGAACAGCAGTCGAGTTCGTAATTCGTACAGGTGGTCTATCAACGACATGGTGCCGTCGGGGTTGACCTTCCGCTGGCGGTTACGCGGGTCTAACGGAATTCGCACTGGTACATCCTGCTCTTGGCAAACTGGTTTTGGTCAGCACACAACCGGGGTGAATACAGATTCTCACCCCGGTTGGACAGCGGCATGTAGCTAGAGCGGCTTTACTTCGTTCGGCTGCGCGATCGGAGCAGCAGCAGCGCCGGTAGCGGTCACCTGTGCGGTCGGCAGCTGAACCGGGGCCTGAGCAACGACGGGCGCAGCGGGAGCCGCGTCGTCATTCTGCATTTCCTTGACTTCACTCTTGAAGATGCGCAGTGAACGGCCGAGTCCTCGAGCTGCGTCGGGCAGTTTCTTCGACCCGAACAGAATGACAACGACAACAGCAACAATCAGCCAATGCATCGGCTGCATTGCACCCATAATGACCTCCCATGATCAGATTCCTCGATGCTACCGGACACAACCGGCGTTAGGAGGCTTCAAAGTCCTTACTTCAGCTATCGTTTACCTGTTTGTTTCATGCACGGTTGCTGTGAAGCCTGCTCACGATCCGATCGTGTCGTAGGCGTCCAACGCCGTCACCGCCCGATTGTGCACTTCGGCAACCAGTTCCGGCGGTGCAAGCACCCGAACACCCTCACCGAACCCGAGAACCAACCGCGCCATCCACTCGAGTGTGCCGAAACTCATTGTTGCCTCGACGGAACCGTCGTTGTTCACCTTCTGGACGTCCATCGGGTAGTAATCGAGCATCCAGACACAGTTCTGAGCTACGAACAATCGGGCTTCGGGCAAAGATCCGTCACCACTGAACAGTTCCAGACTGGAATCCTCGTCGAGCGCGTGCTGCGGCGGAGTGGACGGTTCGTCGAGTTCGATTGCCGCATCGATTCGATCGAATCGGAACAGCCGCACACCCTCGGCCTGGCGGCACCAGCCCTGGAGGTAGCTGAAATTGTCGACCAACACGATTCGCACCGGGTCCACCACCCGCTCGGACACCGCGTCCCGCGAAGCCGAGTAGTAGGTCAGCTGCAGTGCGCGCCGATCAGCCAGCGCCGACCGGACCGTCGCTGTTACCGGGTCTTCGGCGACGTCGACTTCCGGTTCGGCCTCATGCCCGTTGCCCGTGGCGCGTGCTGCCGCAGAGCCTGCCGCCGCTTCGATCTTGGCGATTGCTCGTTGTGCCGCGGACGGATCGACCATGCCCGGCATCTCCACCAGCGAGCGCAACGCGATGAGCAACGCGGTCGCTTCGGTCGACGTCAATCGAAGAGGCCGGTCGATCCCGGCCGAGAACGTGACGTCGATGCTCTCCTCGGAAAATGACAGGTCGATCAGATCACCCGGGCCGTACCCGGGTAGCCCACACACCCACAATTGATTGAGATCGTTCATCAACTGCGTTGTGCTGACACCGAGTTCGCCGGCGGCCTCGGCGGCGCTCATTCCGGGGTTCGCGATGAAAAACGGAACAAGATTCAGCAACCGGGCAAGCCTCGACGACAGACGATTGTTCATCAGTGAGTTTCCTTCTGCTCGGCAGTCTCCGAGCGTGCCGCCGCACCCTGAAGTTTCGTGATCACGTCGGCCCGCAAATCCGGAGGATCAAGCACCAACGCATCCGCTCCGTGCCCGGCGATCAACCTGGCAGTCCACTCCCACGATCGAACCGGGATCGACAAGACACTTCCCTCGCGTTCGGTGAGCGTCCGATCCGTCATCGACGACGCCAACCTGCGCAACTCGTGTGCGCGGTTCGCCGCCACCCAGACCGTCGCGGTACCGGTGACAACACCGGATCCGGTTACTCGGTCCACAACTTCGCGGAGATCAAGTCCCTCCGGTTTGTGCACCGCGCCGGCTGGGCCGAATTCTCGAACATCGTCACCGATGCGGGACAGGCGGAACGTGCGGACAGCGTCCCGATCGACATCATGACCGACCAGATACCACTTGCCGTTGTGCGTGACGACGCCCCACGGTTCCACCGTCCGCTCGATGAACGGTTCGTTGAGCGCAGCTCGGTGCTGAAAGTGCACTGCCCGCCCGGCGTCGACCGCCGCGAGCAGTTTGCCGAGAGCCGGTTCGGAACCGCGTGAGCGAGCCGGAATCGCGGTTATCGGTGCGGCGGAAACATCCCCGTCGACCTGCACGCCGGCAGCACGCAGTTTGAGCAAGGCACTCTGAGCGGCAGAAATCAGCTCCGGTGATTCCCACAGCTGCACGGCAATGGCGACGGCCGCCGACTCTTCACTGGTCAAATCGACATCAGGAAGCTCGTACGCATTGCGATTGATCCGATATCCCTCGACCGTCGAAAACCGCCCAGCCGGCCCCGTCTCCAACGGAACTCCGAGGTCACGAAGCTCGTTCTTATCCCGCTCGAACATCCGGGAGAACGCCTCGTAGTTGGCGGAATCGCTGTAACCGGCTACTGAATCACGGATTTTCTCCGCTGTGAGGAACTGCCTGGTGGAGAGCAATGCAATCACCAAGTTCATCAACCGCTCGATTTTCGATGTCGCCACGCCGAAATCCTAGTGGCTCCGCGGTTGCCGACACGTCAGCGCGCTACATCGACGCGATGAGTCGCTCAACTCTCTCGTCGACCGAACGGAACGGGTCCTTGCACAGGACTGTTCGCTGAGCTTGATCGTTGAGCTTGAGATGCACCCAGTCGACGGTGAAGTCACGTCCCGCGGCCTGCGCTGCAGTGATGAAATCGCCGCGAAGTTTCGCGCGTGTCGTCTGCGGTGGGTTGTCGACGGCGTCGTCGATGGTTTCGTCCTCCGTGACGCGCTTGACCAAGCCCTTGCGCTGCAACACGTCGAAGACACCGCGCCCACGCTTGATGTCGTGATAGGCAAGATCGAGCTGCGCGATCTTCGGGTCCGACAGATCGAATCCGTGACGATCCTGGTAGCGCTGGAACAACTTACGCTTGATCACCCAGTCGATCTCGGTGTCGACCTTCGCAAAATCCTGGGCTTCGACGGCGTCGAGCATGCGACCCCACAGATCCACAACTTGCTCTACCTGCGGATCCGGTTCACGATTGCGCAGGTGCTCCACAGCCTTCGAATGATACTCGCGCTGGATGTCGAGAGCGCTGGCCTGACGTCCGCCGGCCAACCGGACCGGCCGCTTTCCGGTGACGTCGTGGCTGACCTCTCGGATGGCGCGAATCGGATTGTCGAGGGCGAAGTCGCGGAACGAGACTCCCGCCTCGATCATCTCGAGCACCAAGGCGGCCGAGCCGACTTTCAGCATTGTGCTGGTCTCGGCCATGTTGGAGTCGCCCACGATAACGTGCAGGCGACGGTACTTCTCGGCGTCGGCGTGAGGTTCGTCGCGGGTGTTGATGATCGGACGCGAACGTGTGGTGGCCGACGAGACGCCTTCCCAGATGTGCTCGGCACGCTGGGAAAGACAGAACGTGGCTGCCTTCGGCGTCTGCAGGACCTTTCCGGCACCGCAGATCAATTGGCGCGTCACGAGGAACGGCAACAGCACGTCGGAGATGCGGGAGAACTCGCCAGCTCGCGCGACCAGGAAGTTCTCGTGGCAACCGTACGAGTTTCCGGCGGAGTCGGTGTTGTTCTTGAAGAGGTAGATGTCGCCGCCAATTCCCTCTTCGGCCAGCCGCTCTTCTGCATCGATGAGCAATTCCTCGAGAACTCGCTCGCCGGCCCGGTCATGGTTGACCAGTTGAATGAGGCTGTCGCACTCGGCCGTTGCGTACTCCGGATGAGAACCCACATCCAAGTACAGGCGCGCTCCGTTACGGAGGAAAACGTTGGAACTACGACCCCACGACACGACACGACGGAAGAGGTAACGAGCAACCTCGTCGGGGCTCAGTCGCCTGTGCCCGTGAAAGGTGCAGGTAACGCCGAATTCCGTCTCGATACCCATGATTCGTCTCTGCACACTTCGACAGTACAACCAGAATGCCCGCTTCACCCGTGTTGAAGAACTCTGGTGGCGTCACGACTCGACAACATCTCGGGTCGGCATAGTGTGGCGGGGTGAGCTACCTGCACCGAAAAGTTGTCCGAACCGACGTCAAATGGATGGAAAGCACTGGCGCACTGAAGCCTTCCACCCTCGATTCCATGATGCGGCGCCTCTCGCGAGCCGCCGACCACGGATTCTTGTGGATGTGCATCGCCGGTGTCCTCGCGCTGATCGGCGGACAACCGCGCCGCGCGGCTGCCCGCGGCATGCTCGCCTTGGCCGGATCGAGCGCACTGGCTAACGGCGTGTTGAAACCGCTGTTTCCTCGTCGACGCCCACCCGCTCGTGTGTGGCTCAACCCGAAGCGCGGAGTCGAACTCCCCACGTCGTCGTCGTTCCCGTCCGGTCATAGCGCCTCCGCAGCCGCATTCACCACGGCAGTGGCAATGGAATCTCCGGCAACCGGCGTGGTACTCGCTCCGCTCGCGGCAGCCGTCGCCTATTCACGCGTACACAACGGGGTGCACTGGCCTTCCGACGTGTTCGCTGGAATTGCCGTCGGAGGTGCGGTAGCGGCAGGAACTCGCAGGTGGTGGGCATTACGCGACGAGGAACCCGCCGATCTTGGTCCCGAGTGCGTGGTACCTGCCTTGCCCAGCGGCGACGGAATGGTTGTCTTCACCAACCCCGGATCCGGCAGCGAAGACGACGGCATCGTGGATGCGATCCGGGAAGCCCTGCCCGCAGCGGTCATCGTCGAATTCAACCCGGACATAGATTTCGACAAGCAGATCGAGGCAAAGATTCGTGAGTCGAAACCACGAGCGATTGGCGTGTGCGGCGGCGACGGCACCGTCGTCACGGTCGCGGACGCGGCAACACGACACGATCTTCCGCTCGCAGTGTTCCCAGGTGGCACCCTCAATCACTTTGCCCGCGACGTCGGTGTCGCGGACGTCGAGGAAACGGTGACAGCGGTCGAGTCCGGGCAGGCAGCATTTGTCGATCATGCCGTGGTGACAACCGATACCGGAGTTACCGCTCGGTTTCTCAACACAGCCAGTCTGGGCGGTTATCCGGATGCGGTGCGGCTGCGCGAAAAGTGGGAACCGCGATTCGGTAAGTGGCCGGCGGCTGCCGCCGCGATGATCCGCGTGCTAGCCGCCGCAGAGCCGATGAGTGTCACCATCGACGGCACCAAAGCAAGCATCTGGATGCTTTTCGTCGGAAACGGCCGGTACTCCCCCGGCGACCAGGTCCCGATGTCGCGGCCCGAACTCAACCGTGGACTCCTCGACATCCGGTACTTGCGAGCCGACCGAAAATTCTCCCGCACCCGGTTGCTGTTTGCCGCTGCCACAGGAACATTGGGCAGCTCACCGGTCTACGTCCACGCCCTGGCACCGAAGCTGTCGGTTCAGGTGAAGGCTGAGTCGGTAGCGATTGCCACCGACGGTGAAGTCGTGGCAGACGCGCGCCGGTTCGAATTCACTACCGAACCGGCCGCGGTTGCCGTCTACAGAATGACGAAGGACTGACGAACTCTGCTACTGGGATGCGTCGCCGTTTGACGGCGGCGCATCCTCGGGCTTGTCAGCCTTGCCCTGTGGCTCTGCCGCCGTCGGCAGCATGGCTTCGAGGGCTGCTCCCGAGATCCGCTTGAACGCACGACGCGGACGGTTGTTGTCGAGAACTGCAACTTCCAGTGCCTCGACGGTCAGCACCCGAGGCTCGGCCTCAGTGGTCCCGACAGGTGCCGGCCCACCCTTTTGCAATGCTCCAACTGCGATACGCACAGCGGACTCCAGATCGAGGTCACGCTGATACGACTCACGCATCGCGGTCACGATGGGCTCTGTTGTGCCGCCCATGACCACAAATTCCTGCTCGTCCGCAATCGAACCGTCGTACGTGATCCGATACAGCTGAGCCGGCGTACTGCTCCCGAAGCGGCCGATTTCTGCAACACAGATTTCGACCTCGTACGGCTTTGGTTGCTCGGTAAAAATAGTGCCCAAGGTCTGGGCGTACGCATTGGCGAGCGAACGACCGGTGACGTCACGACGGTCGTAGGAGTACCCGCGCATGTCCGCGTGCACAATGCCGGCGCGACGGAGATTCTCGAATTCGTTGTACTTGCCGACAGCCGCAAAACCGAGACGGTCGTACAACTCACTGACCTTGTGCAAAGCCCTCGACGGATTCTCCGCGACAAACACCACACCGTCGCGATACGTCAGTACGACGACGCTTCGTCCACGGGCAATTCCTTTGCGCGCCAATTCCGAACGATCGCGCATGATCTGTTCGGCTGATGCGTAATACGGCATCGTCATAGCGCAGAACCCCCTTCCGGATTGCCGAGCGCCGTACGCGCCGCAACAATGTCCCTGGCGATTTCGGCCGCCCGCTCCGTGGACAGTTCCACGGCTCCCGCCGCGGTGATCGTGACTGCGGTCGGATAAATGCCCCGGGTGACGTCTGGTCCACCCGTCGCCGAATCGTCATCGGCAGCGTCGTACAGAGCTTCCACTGCCAAGCGAAGCGCAGTGGCCTCGTCGATGCCCGGTGAATACAACTTCTTGAGCGCCGACTTCGCGAACAGTGATCCCGATCCGACAGCGTGATAGCCGGCACGTTCCTCGTACCGCCCGCCTACGACGTCGTAAGAGACGATGCGACCCGCCGCCGTAGGGTCGACGGCGTCCACGTCGTAGCCGACCAGCAGCGGTACCACTGCCAGTCCCTGCATTGCTGCGCCGAGATTGCCACGCACCATCGACGACAGACGATTTGCCTTGCCGTCGAACGTCAGTGACACGCCTTCGATCTTCTCGTAATGCTCGAGTTCGACTGCGAACAGGCGCACCAGTTCGATCGCGATGCCGGCGGTCCCGGCGATACCCGCAGCCGAGTAGTCGTCCGTGATGTACACCTTCTGCACGTCACGGCTGGCGATGAGATTGCCCATGGTCGCCCGGCGATCGCCGGCGAGCAACACGCCACCGGCGTAACTGATCGCGACGATGGTGGTCCCGTGCGGAGCAACATCACCCCCGCCCATGATTGCACCTCCCGTGTCAGCGAAGCGGTTCTGCGGAAGATGCTCCGGTGCATGCACTCGAAGATATTCCGAGAATGACGACAGATTTGAGCCGAAGCTCAACCGTGTGTCCCCGTCGGTTATCCGGGGCGCGCGATCCACCGTCACTGGCCGCCCTTCTGCACGTAAGCGCGGACGAAGTCCTCGGCGTTCTCTTCCAACACGTCGTCAATTTCGTCGAGTAGGTCGTCGGTTTCCGCAGCGAGCTTCTCGCGACGTTCCTGGCCGGCACTACCGTCGCCGCCCGTGGTGTCGTCGTCTTCGCCGCCACCGGCACGCTGCGTCTGTTCTTGAGCCATCGCCGTCGACCTCCTTGTGTGAAGGGAGCTCTCACGAGCATCCTGTTCTGCCCAGCAGTCTCGGTTACTGATCCGCTCGGACCTTTACCCTACCGAGCGACACCGTCACGCGCCGGGAGACTCGGCCGCGATTAGGCACCAAAATCAATGTGTGAGCTGATCCACCAACTCTGCGGCGCTGTCGACGGAGTCGAGCAGAGCACCCACATGAGCCTTGCTGCCGCGCAGTGGTTCCAGGGTCGGAATCCGGATCAACGACTCACCACCGAGGTCGAAGATCACCGAATCCCAGCTGGCAGCAGCAATATCGCCACCGAATCGGCGTAGGCATTCACCACGGAAATACGCACGCGTATCGGTCGGCGGATTGGACACCGCGTCGAGCACCTGCTGCTCGGTGACCAGGCGTTCCATCGATCCGCGGGCAACCAACCGGTTGTACAAACCCTTGTCCAAACGGACATCGGAATACTGCAGATCCACCAAATGCAGGCGCGGGGCAGACCACGCGAGACCTTCGCGGTTGCGGAAACCTTCGAGCAGGCGCAGCTTTGCCGGCCAATCCAGGATGTGCGCACAATCCATCGGATCGCGTTCGAGAAGATCGAGAACCATGGCCCACTTGGACACGATGTCGTCGGCGCGCGCATCCCGATCGGTTTCCCGGTCGAGGAACTTCGCGACGCGCTCGAGGTAAATACGTTGCAGCGCAAGCCCGGTCAACTCGCGACCGTCGGACAAGGCGACGGTCTTACGTAGGGTCGGATCGTGGCTGATGTGGTGAACCGCGGTGACGGGGCGCGCCAACTGCAGATCCGTCAGATCGACGCCCGCTTCGATCAGATCGAGAATCAGCGCCGTGGTCCCCACCTTGAGGTACGTGGACATCTCCGCAAGGTTCGCATCACCGATGATGACGTGAAGGCGCCGGTACTTGTCCGCGTCCGCGTGCGGTTCGTCGCGAGTGTTGATGATTCCGCGTTTGAGCGTCGTCTCCAGCCCGACCTCGACCTCGATGTAATCGGCTCGCTGCGACAACTGGAAGCCGGCTTCGTCCCCGGACTGGCCGATGCCGACACGACCGGAACCGCAAATGACCTGGCGAGACGCAAAAAAGGGCGTCAGACCGGCGACGATGTCTGTGAACGGGGTCGCCCGGGAGCACAGGTAGTTCTCGTGCGTGCCGTACGACGCTCCCTTGCCGTCGACGTTGTTCTTGTACAACTGCAGGCGCGGCGCGCCGGGCACACTAGAGGCGTGGCGAGCAGCGGCTTCCATGACCCGTTCACCGGCCTTGTCCCAGATCACCGCGTCGAGTGGATCGGCTACTTCAGGTGCCGAATACTCGGGATGTGCGTGATCGACGTACAAGCGCGCGCCGTTGGTGAGAATCATGTTTGCCGCACCGATTTCGTCGGCATCGATCACCGGAGCCGGCCCGCTGAGTCGACCGAGGTCGAATCCACGGGCATCACGCAGGGGCGATTCCACCTCATAGTCCCAGCGTGTACGCCTCGCTCGGGGCACACCGGCGGCGGCGGCGTACGCCAGTACCGCCTGGGTAGACGTGAGTATCGGATTCGCCGAAGGCTCACTGGGTGAAGATATTCCGTACTCGACCTCGACACCGATAATCCGCTGCATACGTTCGAGACTATGCGATCGAGCGTCAGTACCTGCAGTGGTGGCACAGTAGGAGGAATGCAGCATCCACCTGACACCGACACAAAACGATCAGATGAGGTTGTTGCGGTCTACGACCAGTTCGGTAAACCGATCGGCCAGGCGCCTCGCGCCCTCGTCTATCGAGACGGTCTCTGGCACGCCAGTTCAGGAGTTCTCGTGCGCTCCACGGACGGCGAGCGCGTGTACGTTCATCGCCGAACTACAAGCAAAGCGGTCTTCGGTGGCCATCACGACTGCATCGCCGGCGGCGTCGTCGACCCTGGTGAATCGCCACTCGAAACGGCTGTTCGTGAAGTCGGTGAAGAACTCGGAATCTTCGGTACCGAGGACTCTCCGTTGGCGCTGACGGAAATCGCCAGAATCTCCTGGGACGGCGAATGGGGCGGTCACGCATTGCGATGCCATTTGTTTGCCTTCGAACTCCGCTACGACGGTCCCGTCATGCATCAGCCGAGCGAAATTGCCGACGGATGGTGGTGGACTCCAGCTGAACTCGACGCGCATCTGCAGGACCCGTCGTGGCCCTTCGTCCCCGATACCCGAGTGTTGTTGGCCGACTACCGATGGAGCCAACTCGGCAGCGAATGACCGGGATAGGTTCGGGTTGGGCGTGCGTATCTGCACACAACCAGCTCTGAGATGTCACATCTGGCCATTTTCGACGCAGTTGTGTGCAGCGAGGACCGAGTTGTCAGGCACTCGATTAACAGAAACGGGCCGGCACTCTTGTGAGTGCCGGCCCGTAGCTGCGGCGTCCTACAGGTACTGACCTGTGTTGGACTCGGTGTCGATAGCGCGGCTGGCGCTGGCGTTCTTGCCAGTGACCAGGGTGCGAATGTAGACGATCCGTTCACCCTTCTTACCCGAAATGCGGGCCCAGTCATCAGGATTGGTGGTGTTCGGCAGGTCCTCGTTCTCGGCGAACTCGTCGACGATGGAATCGAAGAGATGCTGAACCCGCAATCCCGGTGCACCGGTGTCGAGTACCGATTTGATGGCGTACTTCTTCGCCCGGTCGACGATGTTCTGGATCATGGCACCGGAGTTGAAGTCCTTGAAGAACAGGACTTCCTTGTCACCGTTTGCGTAGGTGACTTCGAGGAAACGGTTCTCCTCGCTTTCCGCGTACATGCGATCCACAACACGAACGATCATCGCCTTGAGGCATGCTGCACGATCGCCACCGAACTCGGCGAGGTCGTCGGCATTGATCGGCAAACCGTCCACCAGGTACTTCGAGAAGATGTCCTGTGCGGATTCGGCGTCGGGACGCTCGATCTTGATCTTCACGTCCAGACGCCCCGGCCGCAGAATGGCAGGGTCGATCATGTCCTCGCGGTTGGACGCACCGATCACGATGACATTCTCGAGACCTTCGACGCCGTCGATCTCACTGAGCAACTGTGGAACCACTGTCGTTTCCACATCCGAGGAGACTCCGGAACCACGGGTGCGGAAAATCGAATCCATCTCGTCGAAGAACACGATGACCGGGGTGCCTTCGGACGCCTTCTCGCGGGCTCGCTGGAAAATCATCCGAATGTGGCGCTCGGTTTCGCCGACGAACTTGTTGAGAAGTTCAGGGCCCTTGATGTTGAGGAAGTAGGACTTTGCGTCCTTGCTGTCCTGTCCGCGGGCTTCGGCAATCTTCTTTGCCAACGAATTGGCCACTGCCTTCGCGATCAGGGTTTTACCGCAACCGGGCGGACCGTAGAGCAGAACACCCTTCGGTGGACGCAGTGAGTACTCGTGGAACAGGTCCTTGTGAAGGAAGGGCAGTTCGACGGCGTCCCGGATCTGTTCGATCTGCCGACCGAGGCCACCGATGTCGTCGTAATGCACGTCCGGCACCTCTTCGAGGACCAGATCTTCGACCTCGGCCTTGGGAATACGCTCGAACGCGTAACCGGCTTTGGCGTCGACCAGCAAGGAGTCGCCCGGGCGCAGCTTCCTGGTCGGGGAATCTGCGTCGTAGGCGATGATGTCGGCTTGAGGATCCGCGAATACCGCTGCCAGGGGCGCAGCGAGCCACACGATTCGCTCTTCGTCGGCGTGCCCGACTACCAGCGCCCGCAAGCCATCGTCGAGTACCTCACGCAGGGTACTGATTTCGCCGACCTGCTCGTAACCTCCGGCCTCCACGATGGTGAGGGCCTCGTTGAGCCGGACGGTCTGACCCTGAGTGAGCGTTTCGGTTTCGATATTCGGTGAACACGTCAGACGCATTTTGCGGCCGGATGTGAAAACGTCGACGGTCTTGTCTTCGTGAACTGCAAGCAGCACGCCGTAGCCACTCGGCGGCTGACCGAGTCTGTCGACCTCTTCGCGTAAAGCGATCAGTTGCTGACGGGCCTCTTTGAGAGTGTCCATCAACTTGCCGTTTCGGATGGCGAGCGAGTCAACTTTCGACTCCAACTCCCGCACCTGCTCCGGCGACTGCGCGAGTTGACGCCGCAGAACCTGCAATTCCACACGTAACGCGTGAAGCTCTTCTGCTGCCGCAACCGAATCCGGGTTCTCTGTCGAGCTCATATGCGTCTCCTCCCAGTGCGATAGATCAACGCTACCGGCATCGCGGCCCAAGTGTCGCCAGACACGGTGCGCGAGTTCGATTTCACAGCCGTGACTGCGACACCGAGACTGCTCCTGAACCAAAAGTAAGCCATGTTAGCCTTGCCTACAATGCCGAGACAGCGCCTGTCTCCCCCAACGAAAGGTCACGCTGTGATCATCCGCAAGACACTCGTCAGCGCCTGTGCCGTCGCCGCCGTTCTCGCTCTCGGGGCATGCAGCTCCGACGACAGCTCGGACTCGTCGGCCACGTCCACCTCTGTTGCCGCAACGTCGAGCGCTTCTGCCGCATCAAGTGCAACGACGTCCGCAGCCGCGGCCGCAGCAGCTCCGACAGCAGACGAGCTGAATGCACAGCTGGTAGCGCTTATCGATCCGGCCAAGCCGATCGCCGAGAAGACCGTCCTCGTGGTCGACGGAACCAACCGTCAGGCCAACATCGAGACCATGGGTGCCGCTCTGGGCGGTAACCCCGCGTACCAGATCTCCTTCACCGTCGAGAACGTAAAGGTCGACGGCGAGACGGCCACCGCCGATGTTGCAGTGGTGAGCCCGCACGGCGCGATGCCTGCCGCTCCGTGGACGTGGGAGCTCGAAGACGGCACCTGGAAGCTGTCCGACACCTCCGCATGCGTGCTCCTGGAAATGGGCCGCGCTTCCTGCGCAGGATAATTTCTCCGCAAAATAAAACGAGCGGCGATCCGATTCTTCGGGTCGCCGCTCGTTTTATTTGGAGTCAGTGGTTACTTGGCGGCAGTGTTCGAGCCCTTGCCGGCGCGGCGCTGAGGCTTCGGGGTCACGGTGCCCTCGGCTAGACGACGCGCACTGATCAGGAACGCGGTGTGCCCCTGCATGCGGTGCTCGGGACGAACGGCCAATCCGACGACGTGCCAGCCGCGGACGATGGATTCCCACGAGCGCGGTTCGGTCCAGCATTCCTGCTCACGCATCGCCTCGACCACCTTGGACAGCTGCGTCACGGTCGCGACGTACACAATCAGAACGCCGCCGGGAACCAGGGCCTTCGACACGGCGGGCAGAACATCCCACGGCGCGAGCATGTCGAGAACCACGCGGTCGACCTTGCCGCCGTGAGCTTCCGGATCGAACTCCGCAAGATCCGCGATCGTCAGTTCCCAGTTCGGCGGACGCTCACCGAAGAACGTCTCGACGTTGCGAACCGCGTGTTCGGCATGATCGTCGCGTACCTCGTACGAGATGACCTTGCCCTCGGGCCCGACCGCGCGAAGCAGTGAACACGTCAACGCGCCGGAACCGGCGCCTGCTTCGAGTACCCGGGCACCCGGAAACACGTCGCCTTCGTGGACGATCTGCGCCGCGTCCTTCGGATAGATGACCTGCGCGCCGCGTGGCATCGACAGCACATAGTCGACGAGCAGTGGACGCAAAGCAAGGTACGGCGTGCCGTTGACCGACTTGACGACGCTACCCTCGTCCGCACCGATGAGATCGTTGTGCACGATCCCACCCTTGTGGGTGTGGTACTCGCGGTTGGCCTCGAGCACGATCGTGTAGTGCCGTCCCTTGCCGTCGGTCAGCTGGACGCGGTCGCCGACACGGAACGGACCGGAGGGGCGCTTACCTGGTGCTGTTTCCTCGGCCTCTGCAACTACTTCGGCTGCTGCCTCGTCGTCTGCTACGGCTACTACAGCGTCGAGTTCCGGTTCGGTGACAGCAGACTGCGCAACCTCATCCAACTCGGTCGTGATTTCTTCGGGTTGCGTATCGTTCACCATGCGTGAGTAATCCCTGTTCGTTTTGCTCCGGCGTCCTCGCCACCGGCCCCGACGGAGTTGTCGGGCCAAGCGTCTAGCCTGCCAGGTGTGAGCTCTGTAGAACTGCCAACCCCCTCCTTAGCGGGTGGAACGTCACACGATCGCCCGCGTAGTCGGCCGGCACTGTCGCCTTCTCGTGCGGGTGACTACAAACAGTGTCCGCTGCTCTACCGGTTCCGAGCGGTCGATCGAATCCCGGAAAAACCAACAAGAGCACAGGTCAGAGGCACTGTTGTCCATGCTGCCTTGGAAGCGTTGTTTGCGCTACCCACCGATCAACGGGTTCCGGATCGGGCTGCGGAGCTGGTTCGCCCCGCTTGGGACCGGGTGAGTGCTGACTCCCCCGACGCGGCCGAGTTGATTCCCGACGAGGACCTCGACGGTTTTCTTTCCGAAGTGAGCAAGCTGGTTCAGACGTATTACACGCTCGAGGATCCGACGCGGTTCGACGCGCAGGCGTGCGAGGTGTACGTGGAGACCGAACTCGACAACGGTGTACGTCTTCGCGGATTTGTCGATCGCATCGACGTCGCCCCCACCGGCGAAGTACGCGTCGTCGATTACAAGACCGGAAAGGCCCCGCGGGAATTCACCGAGTCCAAAGCACTGTTCCAGATGAAGTTCTACGCGCTGGTTCTCCTGCGCACTCGCAAGATCGTGCCCGCTCAACTCAAGCTGATCTACCTGGCGTCGGGATCGATCCTCACGTACACCCCGGATCACGACGAACTGGTGCGTTTCGAGCGGACATTGTCCGCTATCTGGAAGGCAATCCTGGCGGCAGGTGCAACGGGAGACTTCCGACCCAAGCCTGGCAAACTGTGCGACTGGTGCGATCACAAGGCCCTGTGCCCCTCGTTCGGCGGCACACCTCCGCCGTATCCCGGGTGGCCGGACCTGCGAGGCACAGAAGTTGTTGCGGCAAAGGAGAATACGTAATGGCAGACACTTCGTACTACCAGTTCTTGGGCTCTACCGAGGAAGGCCACGAACGTTTCGCGACTACGCAGGCAACGGTCAGTATCTGGGGTCCGACGCTCCAACACGGCGCTCCCCCGTCGGCATTGTTGGTGCGCGCCCTCGAACGCCACGGCGCGCGCGAGGGAACACGTCTGACCCGGGTGGTCGTGGAGATTCTCGGGCCGATCCCGATCGCCGACATCGAGGTTCGCTCGTGGATCGAACGCCCCGGTCGCAGAATCGAATTGATCGTCGCCGAATTGTGGGCAACCGCGCCCGACGGATCGTCACGGGCTGTGGCGCGCGGTACGGCGTGGCGCATGGAAACCGCAGACACCACCGACGTTCTCCATGTGGTTGATCCACCGCTGGAACCCCGCGAAACCGGCACGCCGGGTGTACTGGGCGGTATGTGGAACATCGGCTATCTCGAGACGCTCGATTGGTCCTGGATTGCCGAAATCGGTTGCGAGGGAACCGGAAAGGTGTGGGCGCGGCCCAAGCCCGCATTGGTTGAGGGCGAGGAGATGACAGCCCTGGAGAGGTTGTTTGCGATTGCCGACATCTCCAACGGCGTCGGAGCCAAACTCGACCCCGCGCACTGGACGTTCCTGAACACCGACCTGACCGTGCACATCTTCCGCGTCCCGGAAGGCGAATGGGTCGGGGTTTCCGCGGAAACCACCACCGGACCCGATGGCATCGGAATGTGCGCTGGAGTGCTCTACGACGAGCAGGGTGCAGTCGGACGCATCGCCCAGACCTTGCAGATTCGTGCCCGAGACTGATCGTCCCAACCGAAACCGGGACCGCAGCGCGGTTGACTATTTACGCCGGTCGACTTCGACGGCCACACAAAACAGGGGACCGACGACGCCGGCAAAACGCCAACTGCAACATCGACACTTACATTTTGATCATACATGTAAACATTGCGATGCGGTAACCAACTGGTCAGTAACCTCGGACACTTCCTACAATAGCGATCACTCAGGGTTAAGCGGGCGCAGCGGCAGCGAGGCGTTCGAGCGAATATTCGGTGACAGTGATCAATGCCTGTACCGCCGACGCACGGTCGCGTGCATCGATCTCGATCATGGGAATTTGGTCGGACAATGCCAGCGCCTGGCGGAGATCGTGTGCCGAGTGAATCGGGGCACCGTCGAAACGGTTGACTGCCACGATGAACGGTAACCCGCGGGCTTCGAAGAAGTCGACAGCGGCAAAGCTGTCTTCGAGGCGGCGCGTGTCGATGAGGATGACCGCTCCGATGGCGCCGGTGATGAGGTCGTCCCACATGAACCAGAACCGTCGTTGACCCGGTGTCCCGAACAGATAGAGAACCAGGTCGTCGGCCAGCGTGATGCGGCCGAAATCCATTGCGACTGTTGTGGTGCTCTTGTTCGGTGTCGCGCCGAGGTGGTCGATGCCGTCACTGGCGTCGGTCACCATTGCTTCGGTGCGCAAGGGGACGATCTCGGAGACCGTCCCGACAAGGGTGGTCTTTCCGACGCCGAATCCCCCGGCGATCACGATTTTCGTCGAGGTGACGCGAGATGGCGCGTCAGAGTGCCCGAAGTCCACGGAGGGTCCTTTCGATCAGGTCGAGGCGTTCGACAGCAGTCGCATCGCTTCGCAGAGTGGCTTGTACTTCCAATGCCCCGGCGACAACAAGATCTGCCACGAGGACCCGAGCCACCCCGATCGGCACACCAAGGTATGCCCCGATTTCCGCGATGGAGATTCGCTGCCCACAGAGCGCGACGATGGACCCGCGAATGTCCTCAGGTGCAAGGTTTTTCGCGATGACATCCTCCACCGTTGCGACGATCGCTTCGAGCGGAAGATCGATGGACGGCTTCGTCCTGCCTTCGGTAAGTGCGTACGGGCGAACGAGACTCGGTTCAGGATCAACGTGCTCGGAGTGATGTTGTGGCATCGAGATCACATATCCCGACCTGATCTGGGCGCGATGTCCATGGTTGTTCCGACACGATCGACCAGAGTTGCCATTTCGTAACCGATCTGACCGATGTCGCATCCAGCAACGGCGAGTGCAGCCAGGTAGGCGCCGCTGCCGACGCCCATGAGGAGGAGGTAGCCGTTCTCCATCTCGACCACCGATTGCAGGACGGCACCGCCGTCGAACAACCGCGACGCACCGGCGGAGAGGCTGGCGAGTCCTGACGTCACGGCGGCCAACTGGTCCGCACGATCGAGAGGCAGGTGCGAGCTTGACGCGCTCAACAATCCGTCGGCCGAGACGATAATGGCATGACTTACTCCCGGAACGTCGCGCGCAAAGCCCGACACCAACCAGTCGAGTGCGCGAGGAGTTTCTGGGGCTCCGACAGGATTCACTGTTCTCCTTCGTCTTTCTTCACATGTGTGTCCGAGTGCAGGGATGCGGGGTTCTCACTGTTGGCGTGCAGTCGTCCCCGGCTGACGCCGGATTGGTAGTCACTCCACCCTCGTCTGATGTTTTCCGGGTCGGCGCTGCGGCGGTGGGTTCCGGAACGGAATGGGGCATGTGTGGCCCCGACAGTTCCGGGAACCAACCGGGCACCGCGATCCCGGATCGGTAGACCCGAATCGGCGATCCTGGTGACGGGCATGTCCGTCGACGCGCGCGCGGCAACCCAACCCTCGTCCGCTTCGGTGGTCCAGATCATTCCGCTTGTGGCACTGGAAACTTCGTCTGTTGGGTCGACCAGCCACTCGGACACCATCCGGGCAAAGATCGGGGATGCAGCCTCTGGAACATCAGAGATCGCCTCGGAAGAAGCCACACTGAAGACGTCCACGCGCGGCGGTGTCGATTCGCGCGGCCGCGAGGAGAAGAACGCCGCCGTGTTGGTCGGATTAGTGGCGGCGAACAGGTGTCGTGGCGCAGGTTTTTTGGCGGCGGACTCGCTGGTATCCGGTTGAGCGGCAGCAGTTTCCGTGTCAACCGGTGCTGCAGTTTCCGGTTCAGTTGCGAGTGTTCTACCCACGCCGGGTATCCCGCTGTTCCCTGGGGTACGGCGCGGAAGTGGGTTCGCCGTAGAAAGCACACCGGTGTGCGCCTGCGAAACGACCGCAGCGGGAGCACCTGAGACGGGCGGCGGCAAGGTGACCGCAATGGTGTTTCGAGGTTGGCGCTGTGGCAGCCCATTCGCCGATACTGTGGGCGCCGCGGCCGCCGGAGTTTCGGGGCGATCGACAGGCACCGGAGTAGCTGCGCGGACCGGAGCAACACGCGGCGCCGTCGGCGTTCGAACCGCGTGGTCGCGTGGCGCGTCGAGCAGTGCCACCGGTAGGTGAACCATGGCCGTGATGCCACGGTGTTCGGATGTGCTGCCGGACGGGCGCAGACGTACCGAAATGTTGTATCGGCGGCTGATGCGACTGATGACAAAAAGTCCCATGTGCCGGGCGGTGTCGGGACTCATCTCGCCTCCCGACGAGAGGCGCCTGTTCGCGTCGAGCAGCTCGGCTGAGGACATTCCGATACCGAGATCGGCGATCTCCACGAGCACGGAACCATCGTTGGTGCGTGCCGCATCAATCGTGACCGTTGTTTCGGGCGGCGAGTAGCGCAGGGCATTGTCGAGGAGTTCGGTGATGAGGTGCACGACATCTGCACTGGCCTGGCCACTGACGACAGCCGACAGAATCTGCCCGAGTTCGACGCGCAGATAGTCCTCGACTCCCGAAACCGAAGCGCGCAGGGCGTCGGCAAGAGCGATCGGCGCGGTTCGAACGCGTCGTCCTTCGGTGCCCGAGAGGATGAGGAGATTGTCGCCGTTGCGTCGCATCCGGGCGGCGATGTGGTCGAGGCGGAAGAGATTTTCGAGACGATTGGGGTCGTCTTCGTCCTTTTCGAGTTGTTCGATGAGGCCGAGTTGCTGTTCGACGAGGGACTTGTTTCGACGGGAGAGCGTTTCGAACATGTCATTGACCTGACGACGCAGCGTTGCCTGCTCGCCGGCCAAAGCGATCGCTTGCCCGTGCATGTCGTCGACAGCGCGGGCAAGTTGGCCGATTTCCTCGTGGGTGTCAACAGGCACGCGAGGGATTTCGAGGTCGCTGACCTTCTCGCCGGCGCGGATTCTTTCGATCGCGTCTGGCAGTCCCCGTCGTGCTGCGTGGAGAGCGGCGAATCGTAAGCGTCGGATGGGTTCGACCAGCGAGCGGCTGATGATCAGCGCGAGGACGAGTGCGGCGAGGAGCGCGCCGAGAACCAGCGCGGTGTCTCTCAGTGCAGCGGAACGGGCGGCGTTGGCTTCGGCGCCCACTGTGGCGGCGAACTTGCTCGATGCTGCGGCGGCGAGGGCGTCGTAGTGATCACGACTTGTCTGGAGCCCGGCGTCGATCTGGCTGCTCAGCGGGGATGTCGATGCGGTAGCACCGATCTCGTCGACTCGCCCCTGCGCGGACGCGCGAAGTGCGGTCACAGCGGCGACGGTGTTCCGGGAGCTTTCCGATTCATCGCGCGGGAGCACTACACCACGCAGAGCTGCGATTTCTGCGCCCGCAATGCCAACCAAGGCGGTTCGCGCTTGTTGATCGAGGCGTCCGGAACCGAACAGAATGCGCTGATCGGCAAATGCTCGACGCGCTGACCACAGAGCTGAGAACTCGCCTCCGCTCTGGCGCATGACCGGCTGCGGGGAATCCCGCATGATGTCGGCGAACATGGTCCAGATATCGATGGATGCCTCGTTGACGCGGGTGACCAGCCGAGCGGGTGCTACTGCGCCGGCTGACACTTCGTCGATAATCGACTGGCTGGTCTGCAGAGCGCGGGCAACTTGGTTACTGATCGCCCCGTTGGTTTGGAACATTCGACCGGCCGCGGCGAACTCGTCCATGGCCGCTGTCGTTGCTGCAGATGCGGTGGCGAGTTCGCCGCCGGACGAGGAAGCGACAGCAAGGTCGTCGAGAGCCTCTTCCAGCCGAAGAGCCGCGGGCGCGGCAAGCACGCGTTCCGACGACGAACTGAGTTTTGCAGCAGTGGAGAGTTCGGCCTGGATCCGAAGTGTGCCGAGCAGGATGGCAACGAGCATCGGAACTGCAAAGACGGCGACAACCTTCCAACCGAGGCGCCATTCGCCGATCGACCACCACGAGGTGGTGTGTGCATCGTGTTTCATGCGGACCAATGCCTCTTCGCGTCTGCTGTTAAAGTCTGTCAACCCCCCGATCAGGGAATCGCCTGAGCTCCGTCGACTGCGCACAATCGAAGGAAAGCGATTGAACGGTAACAGAATGATCTCTATCGCATTGCGCCGATAGGCGCTTTCGTTGAAATTTTTGGTCTGCTGTATCGATAATATGGCTATTTGCGTCGCCACCGTAGCAGGTATCAGTGGCCGAAAGAGATCTACCCCCACGGGCAATTCGACAACAATTGACGAGGCCGGAAATCCATATCCGAAAAGCTGTTCGGCGAGCTCCTGGACTCAATCTTGCGGTTCAGTCTCTCACTGCGAATTCCCGAGCTTCCAAAGCCAGATCATCGGCAACGGAATCCATCTGTGCCGCCATCTGATTTGGAGCGGTCAAGACCGCCACGATCGGAACGGCCAGTGTCAGGAGGCCGAGCACGAAGACGGGGAACAGGAACGAGAACACCTCGAGCCCCTCGGGAGTAGTTGCCGACGGATCGTGAACGACGTCTACCGCGGCCATTCCCGTGTAGTGCATGCTGACCACTGCAACTCCCATGATCACACCGGCGAAGAGGCGCAGCACCGTGGATTCCACAATCGTCGTGAACCACAACGCAACCGTGCCGGCAACGACGGCGATCACGAGCGAGAGTGCGACCAAGTACGCGTCGTAGCGGATCTCACCCTGAAAGCGTAAGGCGCGCATACCCGTGTAGTGCATGACGTTGACCGCGACGCCCATGACCAGGCCACCGGCGAGCAGTCGAAACAGCCGGAACTCGGTGCCGATCATCACCAATCCGATGAAAACGGCGGTCACCGAAATCAGTGCCGAGACCACCGTCCACATCAGGCTGTATCGAATGAGGCTTCCCGGTACCGAGAACCCGAGCATTGCAATGAAGTGCATCAACCAGATGGCGACGCCGCCGATCGACAGCGCCGACATGAACAACCAGCGCATCCGAGATCTGCGGGTCGTGGCATTCATGGAATGACGGGTGCACGCCAAGCCGACAATCGATCCGACGACGGAAACAACGAAGGCGAGTGCGAGCAGCCAGATTCCCATCGAGAAGTGCTGCATTTCATCCGACATGCCAGATCCTTAGGATTGTTGTTGACACTTTCAATTGATGCACTCTCTCACAGAGATTTCAGGTAGCAGCACTACCACCACCAGTAGAGGCAGCTTCGTAGCGACATTCCATTCCCGCTGACAAATCCTTAACACCTTCGGGGCCGGGCCGGAGGAATTGCGGCAGATTCGCCGGTTGCTCGTAGGCCTCTATTCTCGAACGCTTTGGCGTGATCGGCACATTTCGTCTCGACTATGAAATTCCAGTCTTTTGATAACAACATAGAATCGCGTGAGGGCCTTTACTCGCATCCAGTTCTGCTCAATTGAAACGAAGAGTAACGACGATCTTTTATAACCGATTACGACGTTATGATGCGATTAATTCACATGTGGGAAGTGAATCGGTGGCGACCATGATGAAGACCGCGTCAACATACCCAGCGAATCTATCGGGCATTCGATCTCTGATTTTCAACCGCTCTGTCAAGATCTTGGTTTACGTTCAGCCCCATAGTGATTCGGCTCCGAGCCAAGGGGTTGGTTGGTCGCATCTCGCTAACGGGTGCACCGGGAAATGGATCGACCGGTCACTGGACAATCACCGACCTATCCCGGCAACGCTTCGAGGCTCGAACTGTGCATGCTTAGATCTGCCCGCTTCCAGATTTGAGATGCACTACAGCCGTCTTCGTGGCGGAGGCCTAGGAACGCGGGTCAAGTCTGATATGCAACGCGGCGCAATATGTAAAGCTCGTGCACGTTCTTCGGCAATCAGCTTCAGCGAATATTGGAATGATATTCTCATTCACAAGATGGATGCTCTCAGTTTGCTACATCGAGTGATCCGACACGCACTCCGGAGTCCGATGACGGCTTCGCATGACGCGCCCACCTACCGCGTGATCCGCGGACGAGGGTGGACAGGGCGGTCTGCGCCCGGGCATACAGATTCGCGCCCGTTCCTGATGTTCCGGAACGGGCGCGAATCCGCGAGAACTAACTGATCAGAAGGCGCGTACCGAACGAATGTTGGACGCGAGAATGGCCCGGGCGCCAAGTTCAGCCAGAGCATCCATCACCTGGTTGTGTCCCTTGATGGGAACCATGGCGCGCACAGCAACCCATTCAGGATCGGCGAGCGGCGACAGCGTCGGAGATTCCATGCCCGGCGTCATCTTGATTGCTTCGTCGAGGATGCTGCGCGGGCAGTCGTAGTCGATCATCAGGTTCTGCTGAGCGAACACGATTCCGCGAACACGCTCGATCAACTGGTTACGCGCCGCGTCGTCCTGCGGGGCGCCGGTGCGCTCGATCAGGACACCTTCCGAATCGCACAGGGAATCGCCGAAGGCAACAAGGTTGTGCTGACGAAGCGTGCGGCCGGAACCGACGACGTCGGCGATGGCGTCGGCGACGCCGAGCTGGATCGAGATCTCCACCGCGCCGTCGAGGCGGATGACGGAAGCGTCGATGCCGCGAGCGGCGAGGTCACTGCGAACCAGGTTCGGGTACGACGTCGCAATACGCAGGCCGGCAAGATCTTCGACGGTCCAGTCCTTGCCGGCAGGTGCGGCGTAACGGAAGGACGAGCGACCGAAACCGAGCGCCAAACGCTCCGAAACCGGTGCACCGGAATCTCCGGCGAGGTCACGACCGGTGATGCCCAGATCGAGTTCACCCGATCCGACGTAGATGGCAATGTCCTTGGGGCGCAGGAAGAAGAACTCGACCTGGTTGGAGGGGTCCAGAACCGTCAGGTCGCGGGAATCGGTGCGACGGCGGTAGCCCGCTTCGCTGAGGATTTCGGCGGCGGACTCGGACAGCGAACCCTTGTTGGGAACTGCGACGCGCAACATCAGTGAACGTCCTTTCGGAAGGTGTGGTCAGACGTGGGAAAAGGGAACCGGAATTGTCGGGTCAGATCCTCTTCACAGATGTCGGTACACGTCTTCGAGGGTCAGCCCGCGGCCGACCATCAACACCTGAGTCCAGTACAGAAGCTGAGAAATTTCTTCGGCTAGCTGCTCATCGCTCTGGTACTCCGCAGCGATCCACACTTCACCGGCTTCCTCGATGACCTTTTTGCCCTGTGCGTGAACACCGGCATCGAGGGCGGCGACGGTGCCGGACCCCTCGGGACGGGTGGCAGCACGCTCGGTCAACTCGGCGAACAAGGATTCGAAGGTCTTCACGGGTAGCTATTCTTTCACGAGTGCGGAACGGATTTTCACAGGCCTACAGGCTGGCCCCTCACAAGCCCTGATCGAGGGCGCGTGCGCTGACGAACCGGCGAGTACTGCCTGTGATGGGGTCCGGGTATTCCAGTGCCCGGGCGAGCAGTCGCAGCGGCGTGGAGAAGTCACCTGGTGCCGACGGACGGTAGTGCGGGTAGTAGTTGTCACCGACGATGGGAATCCCCATCGAATTCAGATGCAACCGCAGTTGGTGGGTGCGCCCGGTTTTCGGGAACAGCCGGTATCGACCGAGCGCGCTACCAGCAGAATCGGTGATCCGTTCGACCAACTCGATTTGGGTTTCACTGTTCGGTTCGCCCTCGACCTCGGTGGCGGTCATCTCGCCGTGCACCTTGTTGATCCTGCTACGGACGATGCGTGGAAACGTCAATTCGGGATCGAATCCCGCGATGGCTTCGTACTCCTTGACGATCTTCTGCTCCGCGAAGAGTTCCTGATAAGGCCGTCGTAGTTCCGGAGACACGGTGAACACGATGACACCGGCGGTCATACGGTCCAGTCGATGCACAGGTGCCAAATCAGGGAGATCAAGGTCACGGCGTAGACGGACGACCGCGCTTTCGAGGATGTGCGCGCCGCGCGGAATGGTCGCGAGGAAGTGCGGTTTGTCGATCACCAGGATCTGCTCGTCGCGGTACAGGATCTCGATCTCGTGCGGTACCGGGATTTCGGGTGGTGGTTCACGGTAGAAGTAGACGAACCGAGTGGGCTGATACGGAGTCTCGCTCGAAATGATCCGCCCGTGCTCGTCGACCACGTCGCCGGCACCGACGAGGGCGTTCCACAGGTCATGCTCGCCGGGAAACTCACCGACCAGAAACTCGAGGACCGTACCTGCGTCGGATTCCCGGGGCATCCGCAACCGATCCGGCCCGAGCCCGTTTCGGATCGGCAGCGGAGCCTTTGGCACGTCGTCAGACCTGTTCGAGATCGGGTGAGCAACTCTCGCACAGCAATTCGAGGGTCCTGCCGTCTCCGTCGATCCTGTTACGGAAACGCGGGGTCGGCGTTCCACAGTCGACACAGACACCGAGCACCTTTGCCTCGGGCGAGAATTCGATGTTCATCCGCTTGTCGAAGACGTACAACGATCCGTCCCACAGGCCCTTGTCGCCGAACGTCTCGCCGTAGCGCACGATTCCGCCGTCGAGTTGGTACACCTCACCGAAACCGCGTGAGCGCATCAACGACGACAAGACTTCGCAGCGCACTCCCCCGGTGCAATAGGTGACCACTGCCTTGTCCTTGAGGTGGTCGTACTTGCCGCTGTCGAGTTCGCTGACAAAGTCCCGTGTTGTTGTCACGTCCGGAACAACGGCGTCGCGGAAGCGTCCGATTTCGGCTTCGAAGGCGTTCCGGCCGTCGAAGAAGACAACGTCGTCGCCGCGGTTGTCGACCAGTTCGTGCAGTTCCTTCGGCGCCAGGTGAACGCCGCCGCCCACCACACCTTTGGCATCGACCTCGAGTTCGTCGGGCGCACCGAAAGTCACGATCTCGCTGCGCACCTTGACGGACAGGCGCGGGAAATCGTTGCCGAGCCCGTCCGACCACTTGATGTCGGCCGTGCGGAACGGTTCGTACCCGCGGGTGCCACGCACGTATCGCTTGACGTCCTCGATATCGCCGCCCACCGTCGCGTTGATTCCGTGCTGCGAGATCAGGATTCGGCCGGTCAGATTGTTCGACTCGGCAAGGCTGTGCTGCCACAACCGAATCGCTTCAGGATCGGCCAACGGCGTGAACTGGTAGAACAGAACGATCTTCGGAATGGACACTTTTCCCTATACCAGCCTAACGTGCCGCACGCGCATGAACGTCGTGAAGATCGTGAATCGACAAGTCCGTCAACGACTCCCGGAAGATACGCCCCGGTCCTGCCGGAACATCGACTTCACAGGGAACAACCAGCACGCTGCAGCCCGCGGCGGTGGCCGACGCCGTGCCCGTCGGTGAATCCTCGATCGCCAAACACTGCGACGGTTCCAAACCGAGAAGCGCAGCGCCCCGCACATACGGATCCGCGGCAGGCTTGCCGCGAGCTACCTCGTCACCGCAGACACTGTGGTCGAAGAATTCTCGTCCGAGCATCCCGAGAGCACGATCGACCAGAACTCGCTCGGTATTGGTGACCAGAGCCGAAAGAAGTCCCCCGTCGCGAACCGTCGCCAGTGCCTCCTGCGCCCCGGGACGCCACGTCACGCCGTCTTCGAAAAGGTCTCCGACGCGGGTGTACATCCAGTCCTTCGCCTCGGCGACTGCTTCCGGGTGCTGCTCGAGACCCAGTGAATCGAACACCGTCGCCAGGGCAAACGGGCTCGACGCGCCGATGACGGCAACTCGCGTCGCCTCTGTCATCGGCCCGCCCAGCCGCAGCGACAGCTCGCGCAGCGCAACGTCCCACAATTTCTCCGAATCGAGCAAGGTGCCGTCCATGTCCCACAGGACACCACCAAGCGTCGTCTCGGATACCTCGGTCAACAACTCAGACATTGAAATACTTGGCTTCCGGGTGGTGCAGGACAAATGCGTCAGTGGATTGTTCCGGATGCAACTGCAGTTCCTCAGAGAGATGGACGCCGATCCGTTCCGGCTCGAGCAGCGCGACCAACTTTGCGCGGTCCTCGAGATCCGGGCAGGCGCCGTACCCGAAGGAGTAACGCGCCCCGCGGTATTCGAGGTCGAAGTAGCCGGACACATCGGTGGGATCCTGCTCGGCAACCGTGTGGCCGCCCGGCAGAATCAGTTCCTCACGGACCCGGCGATGCCAGTACTCGGCCAGCGATTCGGTGAGCTGTACACCGATGCCGTGAACCTCGAGGTAGTCACGATACGAATTCGACGCGAACAACTCGTTGGCGAAGTCCGCGATCGGCTGCCCCATGGTAACCAACTGGAACGGGAGAACGTCCACCTGGCCGGTCGCCTCGGCTTCCTTGCGCGAGCGCACGAAGTCCGCGACGCACAGGAAACGGTCCCGGTGCTGGCGTGGGTACGTGAACCGGAATCGTTCCGGCGCATCCGGTTTCGGCTCGGTGAGCACGATGACGTCGTCACCCTCGGACACGGCCGGGAAGTAGCCGTAGACCACGGCGGCGTGCGCAAGAATGCCCTCGGCCGTCAACCGGTCCAGCCAGTACCGCAGTCGCGGCTTGCCTTCGGTTTCGACCAGCTCCTCGTACGTCGGACCATCGCCCTTACGCTGACCACGAAGTCCCCACTGCCCCAGGAACAGTGCGCGTTCGTCGAGCAGACCGGAGTACTCGGAGAGTGCCACGCCCTTGACGATGCGGCTGCCCCAGAACGGCGGCGTCGGGACCGGGATGTCGGCTGCAACATCGGAGCGTTCCGGCAGGACGACGGGAGCTGCTTCGGCCTTGCGCTTTTCGGCGATCCGCTTGGAACGCTCGTGGCGAGCCTTCCGCTCGGCAACCTTCTCGCGGGCGGCGATCGCCTCAGGACTGTCCGGTGCCGGCCCGCCGCCGCGCTTGGTGGTCATGATCTGATCCATCAGGTTCAGACCCTCGAACGCGTCGCGGGCGTAGCTGACCGCACCCTCGTACACCTCTTGCAGATCGTTCTCGACGTACGAACGTGTCAGTGCGGCACCGCCCAACAGGACCGGGAACTGTTCCGCCACACCGCGTGAGTTCAGTTCCTTGAGGTTGTCCTTCATGACGACGGTCGACTTCACGAGCAGACCGGACATACCGATGACGTCGGCCTTGTGCTCGATCGCGGCATCGAGAATGGTCGCAATGGGCTGCTTGATGCCGAGGTTGACGACGTCATAGCCGTTGTTGCTCAAGATGATGTCAACGAGGTTCTTGCCGATGTCGTGGACATCGCCCTTGACCGTCGCGATGACAAGCCGGCCTTTGCCGTCGTCGTCCGTGGCCTCCATGTGCGGCTCGAGGTACGCGACTGCCGCCTTCATGACCTCGGCGGACTGGAGAACGAACGGCAACTGCATCTGCCCGGAACCGAACAGTTCACCGACGGTCTTCATGCCCGAAAGCAGTGTCTCGTTGATGATTTCGATCGGGGACTTGACCGTCATCGCCTCGGTGAGATCGTCGTCGAGGCCATTGCGCTCGCCGTCGACGATGCGACGCTCGAGGCGATCGAACAGTGGCAGACCGGCAAGTTCCTGAGCGCGTGACTCACGGGCCGACGCCGCCGAGACACCCTCGAACAGTTCCATCAACTTCTGCAGGGGGTCGTACCCTTCGCTGCGACGGTCGTAGACCAGGTCGAGTGCGGTGACACGCTGCTCTTCGGGGATCCGTGCCATCGGCAGGATCTTGGAGGCGTGCACGATCGCGGTGTCGAGACCGGCCTCGGTGCACTCGTGCAGGAACACCGAGTTGAGCACCTGACGGGCCGCCGGGTTCAAGCCGAAGGAAATGTTGGAAATACCCAGCGTGAAGTGCAGTTCCGGGTACGCGGCCTTGAGCTGACGGATCGCTTCGATGGTCTCGATGCCGTCGCGCCGCACTTCTTCCTGACCGGTGGAGATCGGGAAGGTGAGTGCATCGACGATGATGTCGGACTCGGCGAGGCCCCAGTTTCCTGTGATGTCCTCGATCAGGCGCTTGGCGATCGCGACCTTCGTCTCGGCCGTACGCGCCTGGCCCTCTTCGTCGATGGTCAACGCGACAACGGCTGCGCCGTGCTCCTTGACCAGCGTCATGATCTTGTGGAAACGCGACTCGGGTCCGGCGCCGTCCTCGTAGTTGACCGAGTTGACCGCGCAGCGACCACCGAGGTGTTCGAGTCCGGCCTGCAGAACCGCAGGTTCGGTGGAGTCGAGCATGATCGGCAGCGTCGACGCCGTTGCCAATCGGCTGGCGAGCGCGGACATGTCGGCTGCGCCGTCGCGGCCCACGTAGTCGACGTTGAGGTCGAGCATGTGTGCGCCGTCGCGAGTCTGATCCTTCGCGATGTCCAGGCACTTCTGGTAATCCTCGGACAGCATCGCGTCGCGGAAAGCCTTGGAGCCGTTGGAGTTCGTGCGCTCACCGATCATCAGGATGCTGGCGTCCTGTTCGAACGGGACAGCCGAGTACAACGATGACGTGCTGGCCTCGTGAATCGGGGCGCGCTTCGCCTTCTCCACGAGGCGAACCGCGTCGGCGACTGCCCTGATGTGGTCAGGGGTGGTTCCGCAGCAGCCACCAACCATGCCGAGACCGAATTCGGAGACGAATCCGCTGAGGGCTTCGGCCAATTCGTCTGCGGTCAGCGGGTACTCGGCACCATTGGGGCCGAGCTGCGGCAAACCGGCGTTCGGCATGACCGAGACCGGCAGCGTCGAGTACTTGGACAGATGGCGAAGGTGCTCGCTCATCTCCGCCGGACCGGTTGCGCAGTTGAGACCGATCATGTCGATGCCGAGCGGCTCCAGTGCCGTCAACGCGGCGCCGATCTCGCTGCCGAGAAGCATCGTTCCGGTGGTCTCGACCGTCACGTGCGTGATGATCGGAATCCGCAGGCCCAACTGCTCCATCGCCCGCTGGCTGCCGAGAATCGCAGCCTTGACTTGAAGGAGGTCCTGGCAGGTCTCGACGAGGATGGCGTCGGCGCCGCCCTCGATCATGCCGAGGGCAGATTCGGTGTACGCGTCGCGCAGGACGGCAAACGGGGCGTGGCCGAGGCTGGGCAGCTTGGTTCCCGGACCCATCGAGCCGAGGACAAAACGGGCCATACCGTCGCGGCCTGGACCCATCTCGTCAGCAACCTCACGAGCGAGGGCAGTGCCCTTCTCGGAAAGCTCACGGATTCGATGCGAGATGTCGTAGTCGGCGAGGTTGGGCAGGTTGCACCCGAAAGTGTTGGTCTCGACAGCATCGGCACCGGCGGCAAAGTACGCGCGATGGATGTCTTTGAGCACGTCGGGGCGGGTGTCGTTGAGGATCTCATTGCACCCCTCGAGTCCGAGGAAATCATCTAGTGTGAGGTCCGCGGCCTGCAACATGGTGCCCATCGCTCCGTCGCCGATGACAACGCGCTGATTCAACGCATCAAGCAGGGCAGAGTTAAATGGGGCAGACATGCCGTCCAGAGTAGTAGGCGCCCCCCGATGCTCTGGCCGTAGGCTGGGTGCGTGAGTCCAAGTGAGTTCCCCGTCACTCCCGACGGCCCGGTTGATTTTGATGATTCCGCGGCCTTCGAGAGCCCCGATCGCCCGCAGGGCGATATCCCCGTGCTCCGCGATCCCATTCTCGTGGCAGCCTTCGAAGGCTGGAACGACGCAGGTGACGCGGCCAGCGGCGCCATCGAGCACCTAGAACTGATCTGGGATGCCCAACCGCTCGCGGAACTCGATTCAGAGGACTATTACGACTACCAGGTCAACCGCCCGACCGTCCGACAGGTCGACGGCGTCACCCGAGAAATCGTGTGGCCTGCCACACGTTTGTCCGTCTGCTCACCCCCCGGCAGCGAGAGCGACATCGTTCTGCTTCACGGTATCGAGCCGAACATGCGGTGGCGAAGCTTCTGCGAGGATCTTCTCGAGCTGATCGACCAACTGAACGTCAAAACGGTCGTCATCCTCGGCGCACTTCTCGCGGACACACCACACACTCGCCCGGTACCGGTGACCGGAACCGCATACAGCAGTGAATCCGCAACTCGATTCAACCTCGAGCAGACTCGCTACGAAGGCCCCACCGGTATCACCGGAGTTCTCCAGGACGAGTGCGTCCGCGCCGGCGTTCCAGCCATCTCGTTCTGGGCGGCAGTGCCGCACTACGTGTCTCAACCTCCCAACCCCAAGGCCACGGTGGCACTGCTGCAGCGCGTCGAAGACGTCCTCGACATCGAGGTTCCCCTGGGCGAGCTCCCCGCTCAATCCGAGGACTGGGAGGAAGCGGTCAACGAAATGACTGCCGACGACGAGGAAATCGGCGAATACGTACGCACTTTGGAAGAGCGCGGCGACGCTGAGACGGACATCACAGAAGCAATCGCCAAGATCGACGGCGACGCGATCGCTGCCGAATTCGAGCGTTACCTACGGCGACGAGGCCCCGGTAGCTTCGGGCTGTGAGCAACACTTCTCCTGACGAAAACACGCACAACCCCAGACCGTTTCGCCTTCGCCTCCAGTTGATCGCGCTGTACGCCGGCGGGTTTCTCGGCCCGTTCGGCGGCGGCGTGGTGGCGTCCGTTCTCCCCGAAATCGGCGACGATCTGGGGGTCGGGGCGTCTGCGGCCGCGTCGTCGCTCACTGCCTACCTCCTGCCGTTTGCGGCGTTGATGCTGGTGTCGGGAACTCTCGGCTCGCGGTGGGGCAAGGTACGGACCGTCCGCATCGCGTATGGCGTGTACGTGGTTGCGTCGTTGGCATGCTTCCTGGCTCCGACGCTGGAAATCTTCCTGGCTGCCCGGGTCCTGCAAGGAAGCGCCAATGCGTTCACAACTCCCCTCTTGCTTGCATCGTTGGCGGCAGCGACGCCGCAGGCCCGCCTCGGCCGCGCACTGGGCGCCTTCGGTGCGTTTCAGGCCGCAGGTCAGTCGTCCGCTCCCCTGATCGGCGGCCTCGCAGCCGAATTCGATTGGCGCCTGGCGTTTCTCGTCATCGCCGTTGTGGCCGGAGTTTTGGGCGGCGTCGGCTTACCCAAAACCACAGCGCCTCCGCCTGCCGCGCCCGCCCGACTCCGCGACGCACTGCGCCCGGAAGTGCTTCGGATCGGCGTTGTCGCCCTCCTCGGCTGGGGCGCACTCGGCGGCCTGAGCTTCCTCCTGGCCTTCCGATTCGAGGACGAGTTCGGTCTCTCGCCCACAGCCCGCGGTCTGATGCTGACGCTGTTCGGGTTGGCCGGCATCATCGCCGCCCGCCGAGCGGGAATCCTGATCGACCGTATCGGCGCGCGGAAGGCCGTGACCATCGGCGCAATCAGCGGCGCAATCCTTGTTGCAGTCGTAGGACTCGCGTCCGCCATTCCAGCCATCGCGATCGCGTGGTTCGTTGCGGGTGTGTCCAGCCAATTTGTACTTGTCGGTGTCAATGCAGCGGTGCTCGGCTCGCAGGGTCCGAATCGCGGCGGCGCGGTATCCGTCGTCCAGGCAATGCGCTTCGGCGGCGCGGCGCTCGCTCCCCTGGCTCTCACACCGATTTACGACGCGTCGTCCATTGCAAGTTTCCTGATACCAGCCGCTCTCCTGGCTGTAGTGGCGCCGCTGATCATGCCTCGGCAGAAACCGTCGAATACCGCGTCGGCGTAACCCCCTGTGTCGAGGAATTTTCGGATCTTTTTGCTTACTGGGGTGCGCTGACGTTGTGAATTGGGTTCGTTGTTACGGACTAAACCAGGGCCTAATATTCGGAAAATTTGGTGTTTCCGTCAACGACTGATATTGATACAATGGAACAATGAGCGAATCCGAGTCGGAACCCGAGCGCCCCATCGACATTTTTCGGCGATCGGTGGCGATCATCGAAGAAAATCTGCCCGCCACCTGGTCACTGTCGACGCAGCGCTCCCCCGACTTGTCCGAGGCACCCCTTCGCCTCGACCTGCGCTCCCCTGACGGGTCGGTAGCGAAGTTCGGCGTCTACGCCGCGCATGGTGTTCTCAGCAGTGACGTTCCCGGCATCGCCGACCGCTTCCCCACCGGGCAAACCGGGTTCGTCTGCGCCAAATATCTGTCCGAACCGGTGCGTCGCCAGCTCGACGCCCATGCACTCTCCTACGCCGATGCGACGGGCAACGTCTCACTCACCGCCGATCGCCCTGCCGTCTGGGTGCGAGGCAGGGGTGCCGACGCCGATCCGTGGCGCGGTCCCGGCCGGCCGTCAGGCCAGCTCGCCGGCGATCCGTCGGCGCGGGTCGTGCGGGCGCTCGCAGATTTTGCTCCGCCCCTGGCGATCACCGCTCTGGTCCGTTTGGCCGGCGCGTCAACCGGCGCAACATACCGAGTGGTGCAAACTCTCGCCGATCGGGAATTGGTGACCCGACTCCCCCGCGGCGGGATCGCGGACGTCAACTGGCAGAAAATGCTCCGGGAGTGGGCACAGGAATCCGTCGCCAAAGCTCCCACCCCGCACGGCTTTCACGCTCCGGACGGACTCGAGGCGCTCTTCGATCAGCTCCGCCAACTCAGCGGACACATCTATGCGGGTACGGCATCCGTCGCTGCCGCACCGTTCGCCCAGTACGCACCCACTGTGCGGGCTCATTTCCACGCCGACAACGTCGACCAGTTTGCCGACGCGTTGGGCCTGCGGCGCGTCGAGACCGGCGCCGATGTGTGGGTCACCGCTCCCCTGTCACCGTCGGTGTTCGACCGAATTCTCACCCGCGACGGCATCCGGATCGTGTCGCCGAGTCAGGCCTACGCCGATCTTCTGGTCGGTCCGGATGCCGACGAAGCAGCGGCCGATCACCTCATGGGCTGGATGATCGAGAACGAATCGCAGTGGCGACGCGCCGCCTCCCCAGCCAAGGATCGACCGTAGGGAAATTCGGACTGCACTCTCGCCTACGCTGTCATGGTGAATGAAACGCATATCGCGGGCGTAGCGACGGCGTACGCGGATACCCATCGACTGAAATTGTTTTCGTTCACGGTCGCCGAGAAGCGCGCCGAGTACCTGTGGGTGCTTCGCGCATTCGACCACGCCCGCGCCAATTACACAGTCCTGCTCCATGCGGGGACGGTCGCTCAGATCCTCGAGAAGATCGGTGGCTCGGATCCCGCCGCTCAGCTGTCGTCGACCGAGATTGCGCCCCTGCTGGATCAGTTGCACGTGTGGGAAATTCTCGAACGCAGCTACGACGGCACACGCGCCGCGTCGTTGGCCGAGTATCGGAACCGCCATTTTGTGTACCAGTTCGGCCAGGCCGGGTATCAGGTGTACCGGTCCGTCGAGGACGTTCTTGCCGCCAGGCTCGACAATTCGTCCCTCTCACGACTGGCGTTGGCGGACCTTCTGGCCGACATGTCGGAACTGGCCGAAGCGAATCGAACGGCAGACGGCGACCTCATCTTCCGCAAACTCAAACGCCTCGACTCGACACTGTCCGACATGGCCGATCGTGCCGCGCACTTCTATCTCACGCTCGGCGATCTGGTTCGGACGACGGAAGTCACGCCGCAGGCATTCCTGAACCACAAGGACGCCCTGCTGACGCACATGCGCGAATTCAGCTCCGACCTCGCGCGGTACGCCCCGAAACTCAAGGAAGCCATCGAGCACGTCGAATCGACGGGTGTCGACCGGATGATCCGGCTCGCCGCCGCCAGCGACGAGCGAGTGTTCGTGCCGATCGGCGAACGCGAAGACGACTGGATGGCCCGCTGGCGCGGCTTGACCGCGTGGTTCGTCTCCGCCGAGACCGGAATCAGTGAGTCCGAGCGACTGCGCGAAGGCACCATGAGCGCGATTGCCGCAGTGCTCGCCCTGTTGCGCCGCGTCACGGAAACCCGTCGAGGCGGGGTCAGCCGCGAAAGTCAGTTGCGCCATCTCGCCGGGTGGTTTGCCGCCACACCGTCCGAAGACGCGGCTCATGCACTGTTCCAGGCCGTGTTCGACCTCGGCCGCCCGCGCCACCTGTCGATGGTCCACCCGGACGCCGACATCATCTCGCATCACCGATCCTGGTGGGAGGCACCGCCCGTCGAGATCGCCCGCACTCTGGCGGAAACAGGGCGCCCGCCGTCGCCCGGCCTGCCCAGCAAGGTCGCCCGCAACGACGGCAGCATCCGGCGACTACGCGAAGAACAGCTCGCAGCGCAGCGAACCCGCAGTGCCGCAGCACAATCCCTGGCCACCAACGGTGTGTACCAACGTGAGCTCAACGAGCAGGAGACCGAAGTTTTGCTGAGTTTGCTCAATGCCGCACTCACGGCCCGCGTGCCGGTAGTCGGCCGCGTCAAGAGTTCCACCGGCAGCGAGAACGGGGTGAAATTGACGCTGAGCCCGTCGGATGGTTCCACCACCATCACCACCGCGCGTGGCCGGATGCACCTCGACGGCATCGAGGTCAGCGTTCGATGAGAGCTCGCGAGATCACTCCCCTTGCGCTCGATTCGTATCAACGCGCAGCCCGGGTCATCCTGTCGAATCACCTGGTCACCACGTCGTATCCGGATCGTGCGGCGTTGCCACTGCTGCGCCGGTGGGCCACCGAACTGCGAGATGACCTCCTCGACCTCTTCGGCTACCGCCTCGAGGTCACCGAGACAACGGCCCGGTTGTTCACCGTCTCCGATCGTCTCAATCCGTCGGCACCCGCCCAGACGGCAACCGAGCGCACGTTCGACCGCACCCGCTACTCGTACCTGGCACTGTGCCTCGCCGCCCTGGGCCGCGTTGGCAACCAGATCACGTTGTCGGAGTTGGCAGATCACGTGGCCGCCGACGCCGCACAGGTGGACGGTGTCGAACTGTCCACCGCTCGCGGCGCCGATCGCGACGCGTTTGTCGACGCCGTCGGCTGGCTCGGCGTGCGCGGCGCCATCGCACTCGCCGACGGCGACGCAAACGGCTGGGCATCCAATCCCGAAGCGGGAGAGGCGCTCTACGACATCGACCGGTCCGTCGTCGTGGCACTGTTCCGCCCGCCGCGCGCTCTGCAGCACCTACATTCCATTCGCGGACTCCTCGCTGCGGAAACATCCCAGGCGGCCGAGGAAGACGGAGTTCCCGTGGACGCCAAGGCAATCGGGCGGCGAGTGCGTCGGGCTCTCGTCGAACGCCCGGTGGTGTTGGCCGGTGAACTCGATCAGCATGAACTGATTGCGTTGGCCCAGCCCAAAACCGCGTCCGACGTCGAAATGCTGACCGGACTCGTTGCCGAGCGCCGGGCCGAGGGAATCGCGATGATCGACCCCACCGGGCGCCTGTCGGACGTGCGTTTTCCCAGTACCGGCACGATTGCCCAGGTCGCACTGCTGCTGGCCGGGGAGATCGCCGATCGGATTCTCGACGTGGATGCCCCGGAACTGCCGAAACTCCCGCTCCCCCTCGAGTCTGACGACCACCTCATCGAGCAACTCGATGCGGCAATCCCCGAGGCCGGAATCTTCGAGGATCTTGCCGACGAGGATGCCGAACCGGTCGAACCTGGCTCGGAGCCTGCCGATCCCGAAGAACCGGCGACGTATCCCCTGATCGACGACGCGTGGCTGGCGGACAAGATCACCGAACTGGTGGATCAGTTCGGCCGAACGTTTGCGGCGCAGTGGCAGGCGGATCACAACGGACTGCGTAAACAGTCACTCGGCCTGCTGCAGCGACTGCGCCTGACCCACGCGGTACCCGGCGGAGTGCTCGTTCTGCCTGTACTCGCGCGCTACCGCGACGTTGTGGTCAATGTCCGTGAACGCGACCCCCTCATCGATTTTGCAGTCGACAACTCCGCACCCGAGCCCAGTTCCGAATTTTCCGGCAGCACAGAAGAACCAGAGGTAGAAAACGCATGAACAGCGCCCGTTTCCGACCTACCCGGGCCGGCATCATCAACCTCTGGGATTACCGCGACCAGGAATTCTCCTTCGCCGACGGCCGCCTGGTCCTGCGCGGACCCAACGGCTCCGGCAAGACCAAGGCCCTCGAGGTGCTGTTCCCGTTCGTCTTCGACGGCCGCATCGAACCGCGTCGCCTCAATCCGTTTGCCGGCGAAGAACGCACCATGAAATCGAACCTGCTCTACCGCGGGCAGGACACCGCACACTCGTACGTGTGGATGGAGTTCTGCCGGGGCTCACTCGACGACCCCGAAGCCGTCACCGTCGGCATCGGCATGCGTGCGAGCCGCACCAACGACAAGGTCACACGCTGGTACTTCGTCGCCGACGGCCGAGTGGGTGTCGACTTCTCGCTGATCGGCGCCGACGATCGCCCGCTGACAAAAAAGCAGTTGGCCGAGCAACTGGGCAGTGACGCGATCACAGACCGTCCCCTCGACTACCGCACGGCCATCGACGCGCGCATGTTCGGCCTCGGCGTGCAGCGTTACGACCAGCTGATCAACCTGATCCTGACGCTGCGCCGTCCGCAGCTGGCGAAGAACCTCGACCCCAAGGGTCTTTCGCAGGCACTCACCGACGGACTGCGCCCCCTCGACGATCAATTGGTGCTCGAAGCTGCCCGCTCGTTCAGCGACATGGAAGAAGTGGGCCGCGCGCTCGAAGGGCTGGCCGCTGCCGACGGCGCCGCACAGACTTTCATCGGCGTCTACACCAAGTATCTGCGTCAACAGTCGCGTGGTGAGATCGAACAGGTCGGCGCTCGCCTGGCTGCGGTCACCAAAGGTGTTGCCGCCATGGACGAATCAGCTGTTGCCCAGTTGCGGAGCCGAGAAGCCCGCGCCGCCGCCGAAGAACGATTCAACGCCGCCGAACAGGCACTTGATCACGCCCGCGCCAATGTCGAAGCGCTGCAACGCTCCAGCGCGTACGAAGGCAAGCAGCAGCTCGACGATCTCGCACAGGCCGTGGCAACTCTGAAACTGTCCACCGAGCAGCAGGCCGACAAGTCACGCAAGGCGCAGGCAACATTGGCGCAGCGCGGCGACGAAGCCGAGAAGGCCACCGCGTCCGTACGCCGCGGCGCCGAGGCACTCTCGCGCGCCGAGGACGAACTGCGCGTCGCGGCCGAAGACGCCGGTATCGTCTGGACATCGCTGCCCGACGGTTCCCGCAGCGATCAGATCACCGCGGCCGTACGCGGCCACGCCGAAGAGCGCGACGGTGACGTCCGTGTTGTACGCGCCGCCCTCGCAACCGTCGAGAAGGCCACCACCGAGCGGACCCGCGCGGAGAACTCGTCGCGTCGCGGCCAGGAACTGCTGGAATCCGCCAAAGCGGCGGTACTCGAGGGCGAAGCCGCCGTCGAACTGGCTCGCAGTGAATGTGCGACCGGCCTTCGCTCGTGGTGGACCGGGCATTCGGAGCGCTACGCCGCTGCCGGCGCCGATACCTCGCTGTTCGAGGCGCTGGACGGTGCACTGTCGGCAGTCGGTGACGAAGACGCTCCGACATTGGCGGCCGTGCTCGCCGAACACACCGAGGCCGGAATCGAATCCTTGCGAGAGCGTCGGCGCAGTGCGGAAGCCGATATCTCAGCCGCCCGCGCCTCCGTCACTGCACTGAAAGCAGAACGCACAGCCGTCTCGGCCGAGCACGACGACGCTCCGCCCGCATTCCATGCCCGCACCGACAGCCGCAAGGACCTGCCGGGTGCTCCCTTCTGGAGCCTGGTGCGATTCGCGGAGTCTGTCGAACCCGACGTTGCGACGGGGATCGAATCCGCGCTGCAAGCGGCAAACATGTTGGACGGCTGGGTAGTCCCCGGCGATGCGCTTCCCGAGTTTGTCAGTGAGCAATTCCTCACGTCGCTCCCGGAAAAGCAGCGACCGAAGGGACGCACCCTCGCCGATGTCCTGGAGGTCGAAGGGAACTCCGACGTCCCCGACGCACAGGTCCAGGGAATTCTCGCCTCGATCAGCCTGGTCGAGAACGCGGACACCACCACCGCCGCAGTTGCAATCGGCGTCGACGGCCGATTCTGGCAGGGCGTGGTCCACGGACGGCACGTCAAGACCGACGCCGAGTACATCGGTACAACGGCCCGTGCGCGTCGTCGCGCTGCCCGGATCGCCGAAATCGACGTAGCCCTCGACGAACTGGCCACGGCAATCGACACGGGCACAGCGCTCGTGGCACAGACAAACGAGCAGTTGGCTCAACTTGCCGCGGCCGCAAAGGAACTCCCCAAGACCGGCTCGATTCTGCGCGCGCTCAAAGCTGTCGCCGAATCAGCGGGCGCACTGCGCACACGATCCGAGGCAACAGACAGCGCGCAGCGCGAACTCGACGCGGCGATAGCGGATCTCGCGGCCAAGGAAAAGCAACTGCGTGCAACTGCGTCGACGCATCGCACCCCGCACGTCGGCCGGGAACTCGACTCGTTGGCGGCGGCGATCCGTCACTTCGAGAAGCAAGGCGACGTGGCCCTGCGATGCCGACGCGAACACGCCAAAGAGGTGGAACTCGAACGCGAATCGATCGACCGCCTCGACGAGTCGCGCACCAACGCCGAGGAATTTGCCGAAGAAGCGGCCATCGCGGAGGAGAGCCTGCTCCAGCAGGTCCAACGCCTGGAAACCCTGCGCGACACCCTCGGCGCGAGTGCCGAGCAGATCGATCTCGACCTCGCCAAGGCGCGCGCCAAGATCGAGGAATGCAAAGTCGATCAGCGCGCCGCCCGTAAGGCCTACGACGCGGCCGTGCTCCACATCGGTACCGCGGAGGGCGCATACAACACCGCCGTCGAAACCTTGCGTCACACTCTCACCGAAACGCGCAGCGACGCAGAGCAACTCGCGCCGTACGCACGACCCGATCTGCTCGAGCTGCTCGGCATCACCGAACCACTGAGCTGGCCCGCCAGTTCCGCGGCGTGGATGAGCCCCGATCAACTCGTCTACAGAATCCAGAACGAGGACCGGACCGACGACGCCCCGCACCCGCCGGTACTCCCCGAAGACGTGGACAAGCTGTACCGGGCACTCGACGCGGCCACCTCGACGGTGCGCGTCACCGACGGCGCCCGCAAGGCGACCCGCACGGCCCTGACATCCGCGCTGCAGGAATTCGACGCCCAACTCGCCGCCGCCGGCCAGGACTACCGCCTGCAGTGGGACGCACCGGACGGGCTCACCGTCGTCCGCGTACAGGACGAGCAGGGGCACTCCTCGATCGGCGAGTTCGCAACCCGGATCCACGAAGCTCGCGGCGATCAGGAACAGTTGCTCACCGAATCCGAGCGGCGCATTCTCGAAGATGCCCTGCTCACCGGACTGGCCCAACAGATCCACGAGCGTACCGTCGACGCCCGCGAACTCATCGCGCAAATGGGCACCGAGATGCGCGAGCGGCACATGTCGTCCGGCAACACCATCGGCGTCCACTGGGTTCTGGCCGACAACCTCGACGACAGCTCCCGCGCCATCTCCAAACTGCTCGATCGAGACGCGTCGGCGCTGGGTGTGGACGAGTTGGCGACACTGCGCGCACATTTCGCGACGCAGATTCGCACTGCCAGAGCAGCGCATCCCGAGCGGTCGTACCCGGAGATCCTGTCGTCGGCGCTCGACTACCGGCAGTGGCGGTTCTTCTCCTTCACCCTCATCAGCGGCGAAGGCAAAGAAGACCGACTCACCGTCGCCCGGCACAGCGCCCTCTCCGGCGGCGAGCAGTCGGTGTCACTGCATCTGCCTCTCTTCGCGGCAGCGCACGTCATGCTCGATTCGGCCGATCCACACGCGCCGCGGCTACTCGCACTCGACGAGGCATTTGCCGGCGTCGACGACAACGGTCGAAGCGAGTTGTTGGGATTGAGCGTCCAGTTCGACCTCGACCTCTTCATGACCGGGTACGACCTCTGGATCACGTACGCCGACGTCCCGGGGTGCGCGCACTACGACCTGGCTCACTCGACAGCAGAACAAGCCGTCAGCGCTGCGCTGCTGGTGTGGTCGAACGGTGAACTGCTCGCCGAGCACGACGGAACGGACTTGGCGCGGGCGCTCGGGTCGCCTCTGCGCCGGCGGGTACCCACCCCAGCCGAGGGTGCGCTCGATTACGCCTAGTGCTGTGTGCCTTTGTTAACCGCCCGTGGTTGACAAAGGCACACAGTATGCCGCAGGTCGGTCTATCGGAATGGGAATCACCCGGGTTGGGTACCACCGCACAACCCGCGAATTTCATCCATGGGCCGAACCTTGCGAGCGGAGACGATATGAAGAAAACCACCGCAACAATCATGATCGCGGGCGCAGTCTCGATGATGTGCGCCTGCGGAAACGACGACGGTGAACAGAACCAGGGCAACGGTCACGCCACCAGTCAAGAAACCATGCGAATGCCCGCCGGTACCGCTACGGGCGATATGAGCACTGTTGATCAGGGAAAACTGACTGCATTTGTTGTTGCATTTCGCACCCGCTACCCGGATCTTTCACAGGATCGAGACGATGCGGACATCAAAGAGATCGTCCTCGACACGTGCGACGACATCGCCGAGGGCGCCTCGGAGCAACAGGTCAGCGACGAAATCCGCGATCAGGCCGAACACAACGGCGTTGTCCCAACCCAAGCCCAAGTAGACGAGATCTACGACATGGTCACGCCGGCCTGCCCGTGAGAGTTTGCTGTGCGCCTTTGGTTAACCGCCCGCGGTTGGCAAAGGCGCACAGCACATACTTCAGCGCAGCGAAATCCCCAACAGAGCGTCTACGGCATCGGCGAACTCGCCCGGTGCCTGTGCGTCGGATCCGCCACCTTCGAGTGCGCGACGCGCCCAACCGTCGAGAGCGTCCAAAGCCTTCGGGGTGTCGAGGTCGTCGGCGAGATGCTGACGCAACCGTGCGACCGTGTCGGTTACGGACGCAGCCGAACTCAGGGCCGCTGCCTCGCGCCAGACCTTCAGCCGAGCCTGGGCATCTTCGAGGACCTGTTCGGTCCAGGCCCGGTCCTGGCGGTAATGACCGGAGAGCAGTCCGAGACGGATCGCTGCCGGGTCAACGCCTTCGCCACGAAGCTTCGAGACGAACACAAGGTTGCCGCGACTCTTCGACATTTTCTCGCCGTCCAGACCGATCATGCCGGTGTGAACGTAGTGACGTGCGAAACGACGGTCACCCGTGGCACATTCGGCGTGCGCTGCCGAGAACTCGTGGTGCGGGAAGATGAGGTCGCTGCCGCCGCCCTGGACGTCGAAGCCGGATCCGATGCGGTTGAGTGCGATGGCCGCGCACTCGATGTGCCAGCCGGGACGCCCCGGACCGAACGGTGACGGCCAGGACGGCTCACCCGGCCGCACGGCCCGCCACACCAGTGCGTCGAGCGGATTGCGCTTGCCGGCGCGATCCGGATCGCCGCCGCGCTCGGCGAAGAACTTCTCCATGGTCTCGCGGTCGTAACCGGACTCGTACCCGAACTGCTCGGTGGCGTCGGCCCGGAAGTAGACGTCGGGGAACTCGGCGTCGTCGACGATGTATGCCGCGCCGGATGCGACGAACTTCTCGACAAGTTCGACAACTTCGTTGATCGATTCGACGGCACCGATGTAGTCCTTGGGAGGAATCACGCGCAGTGCTTCCATGTCTTCGCGGAAGAGCGCTGTCTCGCGCATTCCGAGAACAACCCAGTCTTCACCGTCGCGGTTGGCGCGTTCGAAGAGCGGGTCGTCCACGTCGGTCACGTTTTGGACGTAGTGAACGTCGTGTCCGGCGTCGCGCCAGATGCGGTTCACGAGGTCGAAGGTGAGGTACGTCGCGGCGTGCCCGAGGTGGGTGGCGTCGTACGGTGTGATGCCACAGACGTACATCGTGGCGGTCTTCCCGGGGGTGACTGGACGAACCTGACGGTCGGCTGTGTCGTACAGCCGCAACGGCGGCCCCTGACCGGGTACGGACGGGAGTGCGGTATCGGACCAAGACTGCATACCGGCGAGCCTAGTGGAGACTGGTCGAGGGCTCGGAAGGTGCTGGCTGATCTGGTGTCGGTTCCGGGGTCGACGCCAGCTTGCTCGGCCACCAAATCTTCTGGCCGATGTCGTACGTCAACGCCGGGACCAGCAGTGATCGGACAATCAACGCGTCGAGCAGTACACCGAACGCAACGATGAAGGCGATCTGCGCGAGGAACAACAGCGGAATCACAGCCAACGCCGAGAAGGTTGCTGCCAGAACAACTCCGGCCGACGTGATGACGCCGCCGGTGACGGTCAGTCCCCGAAGCGCGCCTGCCCGCGTGCCGATCTTCTGCGCCTCTTCCCGAACCCTGGTCATCAGGAAGATGTTGTAGTCGATCCCGAGTGCGACGAGGAACACGAACGCGAACAACGGCACCACCGGATCTGCACCGGGGAACCCGAAGACATGCTCGAATACGAGCGACGAAATACCCAGTGTCGCAGCAAAAGAGAGCACGACAGTACCCATCAGCAGCAGCGGCGCAAGAAGTGATCTCAGCAACAGCGCGAGGATCGCGAAGACCACGAGCACTACCACCGGGATGATCAGCGTGCGGTCGCGTGTCGACGTGGTCTTGGTGTCGAGATCCGTTGCGGTCACACCACCGACCAAGGCGTTGGCCCCCTCGACGGAGTGCACTGAATCACGTAGTCGCACAATCGTGTTTTCGGCCTCGATCGAATCAGCGGCATCGGTCAGCGTCGCCTCGAGCGAGACCCGGCCGTCGACGACGAGCGGCGCTCCCCCGTTCTGAACAACAGTGACGTCGCTGACACCCTCGACTCGACTTGCCGCGACAACAGCATCCATCTGGTCCGCATCAGCGATCACAATTGCCGGGGAACCCGATCCGGCGTCGAAGTGGTCACCGAGAATCTCCTGGCCCGCAACCGAGTCCACCTCGAGCAGAAAGACGTCAGACGACGCCACTCCGCTGGCCTTGAACTGCGGCATCATCAGCGCGAAGATCACCAGAACCAGCGTCGACGCCACCCAGAAGCGGCGCGGATGCCGGCCGATGCGAGCGGCAAGTCCGGCCCAGAAACGGTGGTCGTTCGCCTCGTCGTGGTGGGCGACGTCGGCGTCGAACTTCGGGGTGGTCGGCCAGTACGCGCGACGGCCGAACAAAACGAGAATGGCCGGCAGGAAAGTCATCGATGCGAGGAACGACGCGGCGATGCCGATGGCAGCGACCGGTCCCAGTCCGCGGTTCGAGTTCAGATCCGACAGCAGCAGGCACAGAACGCCCGCGATCACGGTGCCCGCGGACGCCGCGACGGGTTCCAGCGTGGCACGCCACGCCACCCGCATCGCCGCGTATTTGTCCTGCTCGATGCGCAGTTCCTCCCGGTAGCGTGAGACCAGAAGCAGCGCATAGTCTGTCGCGGCGCCGAACACCAGGATGAACAAAATGCCCTGGCTCTGACCGTTCAACGCGATGATGTCGGCGTCGGCCAGCGCGTACACCAACAGACTCGACAAGCCGAGCGCAAAGACCGCCGAGAAAATGACGACGAACGGCAGGATCGGACTGCGATACACCACGATCAAGATCAGAATCACCACTGATCCGGCGACCAGCAACAAGAGACCGTCGATGCCGGCAAAAGCTGCGGACAAATCGGCGACCTGACCGGCCGGACCGGTCACGAGTACGGTCAGTCCCTCAGGAGCGGATTCGAGCGCGGCACGCAGTTCCTTCACCGAAGTCTTGACCTCGACTGTGCTGTCGATCGGGAGGAACAGCTGCAACGCCTGACCGTCTGCCGACGGAATCGCGGGCGAGCTCGCGTCACCGAATCCTTCGGTTCCGACAAACTCTGCGACCGTGTCCGTCAGGAAGGCACTGTCGCCACCCTGCAACCCACCCGATCGTTCTGCGACGACAATCGCCGGAACAAATCGAGTGTCGGTGAAACCTTCCTGGAGCTTGCCGACCTCGGTCGCTTCCGCCGATGCGGGCAGGAACGACGTATTGTCGTTCTGCTGCACTGTGCTCAGTTTTCCGGCAAACGGCCCACCGAAACCGCCGATCGCCAACCAGCCGATTACCAGCAGAGCTGGCACAATCCATCTGAGGCGACGACGCGTACTCGTGGGTGGTGTGCTCACGGTTTCTCCAGAGTTCGGCTTGGCTGGTGCGTAGTGGTCCCCTATTTTGTTCAGTAAGCTGAACAATTGCAAATGGAAGGCAGGAGAGTGGCCGAGGACGGGCTCGAAAACTGGCCGACAGGCCGCTTGTTGTCCACTGCGGCGCGCCTCGTCGAACACTCGTGGGAGCAGGTTCTGCGCAGCCAGGACATGACGCACGCCGGGCTGATCGTCCTGCACTCCATCGCCACATCCCCCGCGTCTCAGCGAGACATCGCCAAAACGGCTCGGGTGACCGATCAGACGATGAGTCGGACCGTTGATCGCCTCGAGCGTGCGGGATACGTCACCCGAGACACCGATCCACGCGACGAACGACGACGCGTCATAGCCATCACAGCGTCCGGCCAGTCGACCTACGAACGCCTACTCGAACTCGAAAAGGACGAAGCCGCCCTGGCCTTCGGCGGCGGAGATGTGTCGGAATTGCGCGAACAGCTACTTCGGCTGGTTCGATCCCCGGAACTCAATCCCAAGCACAACGAAAACTAGAACGCCGGCCACGGGATCGTTCGATGCCCGTTCGGCACAGGCATCACTGCCGACAACGTCAACTCGCGCGCCCGCTGAGCTAGCGCCGCAATTTCCTCGTCCGTAACCAGTTCCGACAGCTCGTCACCGAAACTGCCGTCGACAGTTGCCGCGAATTCCGCGACATCCGCGATCAACGGCCCGGGAACTTGTCGGCCGGCCCATCCCCACAGGACAGTGCGTAGTTTGTTGTCCGTGTGCATGCAGATGCCGTGATCGACGCCGTACACGGAGCCGTCGATCCCTTCGAGTGCATGACCACCTTTGCGATCCGCGTTGTTGATGAGGACATCGAGCACTGCCATTCGCTGAAGCCGCGGATCATCGGCGTGAATGAGCGCAACCGGTTCCCCCGCAGAATCGAACGCCTGAAGAACCTCGAACCATCCTGACGGGACATTGTCCGGGCTGCAGAGATCGACAATGTCCGGCATACCGAGCATGTCAGCGTGGCGGTCGACAGTGTCGATCCACTTCTGCACCATTCCTGGACCAAAAGGTCCGTCGCGCAACACGGTTCGTGGGATGACACCCCACCCCAGCGCCTCCGACACCCGATACGACGCCACTTCGCGCCCCGCCAGGGTGCCGTCCGGGAAGTCCCACAACGGACGCTCGCCACGCACTGGCTTGTAGACGACCCGCATCGACTCGTCGCCGAGAACGGCGTCGCACACCAAAGTTGCGTTGCTGGCAGTGGTGATCTGACCGATCACCGTCAGCTCGCCTTCGAGCTGGACGTCAGTACCGGGCGACCTCGACACCGCTCAGTCCTCGTCGGTATCGGCGTCGTCGATCGCGAATCCGAAGGAATCACCGCGGCGATATCCGTTGGTCCGGACGCAGATATGTCCGTCCGGAGCGAGAGGTTCGCCGCACAGCGGACATGGCGCACGGCCGGCGGCAATCACTCGCTCGGATCGCAATGAAAATTCGCGCGCCTGCTCCGGCGTCAAGAACACGCGGACCGCGTCGGGTCCGTCGTCCGAATCGTCGAGCACTACCGACTCGTCGAACTCGGTCTCGCTGACTGCGAGAAGTTCCACCACAACGGCGCCGGCATCTGCGTCCCAGCCCAAACCCATCGTCCCGACCCGGAATTCGGCGTCGAGCGGAGTAACCAGCGGACTCAGATCGGTTATGTCACCGGCCTCGGGCGGAACGTCGGTGCCAAAACGGCGGTGCACCTCTTCGAGAAGTAGACCCATCCGATCGGCAAGTACCTGAACCTGCTGCTTTTCGAGCAGCACGCTCACGACTCGGGCCTCGTGCACGGCTTGGAGATAAAAAGACCTGTCACCGGGTTCTCCCACGGTCCCTGCGACAAATCGGTCAGGGGTGCGAAATACGTGAATCGCGCGCGACATTGCACCTCCTCGAATTCGAGCGGAACTTCCCTGGGTACCCATTATCCGTCACGATCACACTCCGACCTCGCCGCCAGGCACGGATTCCTGTTCGGGAGCGGAGCCGTTGGTTGACGCCTTGGCCTGACCGATCGCTGCCAGCGCGTCTCCGGTGTCGTTGACTCGCAGCACGAAGGGCGAGGTGGTGGAGTATCGGATCACACTCATCGACGCCGGTTCGGCAACGATGCGCTGGAACGAGTCGAGATGCATCGCGTACGCGTCTGCCAGTACGGACTTGATGACGTCGCCGTGTGTGCAGGCAATCCAGACGACGTCCTTTCCGTGCTCCTCGGCGAGCCTTCTGTCGTGTTCACGAATCGCGGCAACCGCCCGCGCCTGCACTTGAGCCAGACCTTCACCATCGGGGAAGACTGCTCCTGAAGCGTGGCGCTGCACTACCTTCCACAACGGTTCCTCGAGCAAGTCCTTGAGGGGCCGACCTGTCCATTGGCCGTAGTCCACCTCGACGAGGCGTTCCTCGACGACGGGAGTCAATCCACGGTCCTCGGCGATGGGACCCACGGTCTGTTCACATCGCAGCAGCGGGGACCGCACGATCTCGGCGATGTCGAGACCCACCAACCTGTCGACGACGGCCGCAGCCTGTTTCCGGCCGTGATCGTCGAGTTCGATGCCCGGCGTGCGACCGGCAAGTGTGTGGGCCGTGTTGGACGTCGACCGCCCGTGCCGCAGAAGGACAACTGTCATGCCATAACCCTAATGGGGCGGGGCAGAGCGCGGCGGGCGGTCGACGTCGAAACCGGCGTTATGTCGCGGATACAACCCCTGTGGCCAGCAACGCAAGGACGACTACGCCGAGAGCGATTCTGTAGCCGACAAACCAGTACATCGAATGATTGACCACAAACTTGAGCAACCACGCGATGGCCGCATAGCCGACCGCAAACGCGATCACCGTCGCGACGAGCAACTGTGGGCCACTGGCGTTCAATCCCTCACCCGCAGGTTCGAAGGCATCGGGAAGGCTGAAAAGTCCCGACGCGAGCACTGCCGGGATTGCCAGCAGGAACGAATACCGTGCGGCGGCCTCACGCGTCAGTCCGAGAAACAGACCGGCACTGATGGTTCCACCCGAACGCGACACACCGGGGATGAGGGCAAGCGCCTGCGCCGAACCCATGATGATGCCGTCACGCGCTGTGAGGGATTCGATGGGTCGGGACTTACGTCCGTAGTACTCGGCGGCTGCGATCACGAGCGCAAACACGATCAGCATCGTGGCGATCAACCACAAATTTCGTGCGCCGGTACGGATTTGGTCCTTGAACAGGAACCCGAGAATACCGACGGGGATGGTGCCGATGATGACGTACCAGCCCATCCGGTAGTCGAGGTCGCCGCGATGCTCGGCGTGGAACAACCCTCGGAACCACGCGGTGACGATCCTCACGATGTCGCGCGCAAAATAGATCAGAACCGCAAGTTCGGTGCCGAGCTGAGTGACCGCGGTGAATGACGCACCGGCGTCACTTCCGAAGAAGATCTCGGAGACGATCCGCAGATGCCCCGACGACGAGACGGGAAGAAATTCGGTCAATCCCTGCACGAGTCCCAGGACCATGGCCTGTAGCCATGTCATCGCCTCACCCATCAGAGAACCGCCCCGACTGTCTGGAACTGCACTGATTCGAATGGGATTACTACACAACAGTTTCGTGGGGCGAGTTCACTTTTCACTGGCGTCACGCTACCGGTGCGCCTCCAGACCTGCCGAGTCCGGCACGCTGATGCCCGAATCCCCCGAGTTCGGTCGGGTGACCACTAGTCTGCACGTGGTGAGAACTCCCGGGTGCGACGCACGCTCTCGGGTCGGGCGTGAGATGGACGGCATTGATGAAACACAGATCAGTCGGAACGAGCGGACTTCGGGTGTCGCGACTTGGACTCGGCACGCTCACCTGGGGACGCGACACCGACGGGGACGAGGCCGCCGCACAACTTCTGGCTTTTGCGGAAGCCGGCGGAACCCTGGTGGACAGCTCCCCCGCGTACGGTGACGGCGCGGCGCAACGACTCCTCTCCGAACTTCTCGACGACGTCGTCCCCCGCGACGAACTGATCGTCAGCTCGAGCGCCGGGATCAATCCCAACCCGATCGGTACGGATCGCGTCGACTGCTCGCGGCGAGGCCTGCTCCGCCAATTGGACGCAACGCTGCGCGAACTCGGCACCGACTACCTCGACATGTGGCAAGTCGCGACCTGGGATCCGCTGACCCCGGTCGACGAGGTCGCTGCAACTCTCGACTACGCGGTCTCGAGCGGCAAAGTGCGCTACGTCGGCGTGCGCGGCTACCTCGGGTGGCAGTTGGCTACCGCCGTCGGCGCTTGTGGCACAACATCTCTCACCGCCACTCAGGCGGAATACTCGCTCTTGGCGCGAGGCGTCGAAGAGGAATTGTTTGCGGCCGCATCACACCACGGCGTCGGAGTCTTTGCTGCTGTCCCCCTCGCCGGCGGCGTCCTCACCGGTAAATACCGGGGCGGGATTCCCGTCGATTCCCGCGGCGCCGACGATGCTCATTCCCACCACGTGCAGAGCTACCTCACGGATTCGTCGGTGCGGGTTGTCGACGCAGTCGTTACAGCTGCAGACGGTCTGGGTACCTCACCGTTGGCTGTTGCTCTCGCCTGGGCTCGCGATCGCCCGGGAGTTGCCAGCGCCGTCGTCGGCACTCGGGATCTCGCGCAGCTGACTGGTGTGCTGGTAGCCGAGGAGTTGGAGTTGCCTGCGGCGATCGCTGCGGCACTCGACGACGTGAGCGCGTAACTTGCGGTCTCACTTGACGAAATACCCGAATTACCCATTTAGCGAGGGCAGGCTAACCTAGTAGATAACACGTTCCTTAGCTAGAGGAGAACCTATGACCACGCTTGACGTAGACCACAGTCCCGCCGACGCGTCGGCGTTCTCCGAGCGCATCAAGGCGGAGACCGATGCAGCGCACCGCGAAACCGAGCAGTCACGGTTTGTCGGCGCTCTGCTCGGCGGCGAACTGACCACCGCCGGATACGCGGCACTACTGGGACAGACGTACCTGGTCTACACAAGCCTCGAAGAAGCCGGCCGTGCACATGCGGACAACGCTCTGGTCAACCCGTTCCTCTCCGACGATCTCCTCCGTGTCGCAGCGCTCGAAGCCGATCTCGAGTTCCTCAGCGGACCGAACTGGCGTGAGAGCCTCGAGGCCCTGCCCGCAACGCAGCGTTACGTAGCGCGTTTGCAGGAAGTTGCCTTCGACTCGCCGGCCGACTTCGTCGCGCACCACTACCTCCGGTACATGGGCGATCTGTCCGGCGGCCAGATCATCCGCCGCATGCTCGAGCGTGCGTACGGTTTCGAGACCGACGGCCTACGTTTCTACATCTTCGACGGCATCCCCAAGCCCAAGCCGTTCAAGGACGCGTACCGCGCAAATCTCGACGCACTCTCGATTTCTCCCGAAGACCAGCAGAAGTTCATCGACGAGGTCAACCTGGCCTACCGCCTCAACGGTGACCTGTTTGCCGACCTCGAGGGCAACATCGAGAGCTACCTCGTCAAATGAGCAAGCGGTGGGCCGCTGCAGCACTGGTTGCGGTTGCCGGTTTCGGATTGGTCGCATGTGGGTCGGCGGCCGACGACGGGGGCGGCTCAACGCAGGCCCGCACTGCGGTACTCGAGGATTCCAGCCCCACGCCGGTAAGTGAAAATCCCGTTGCCGCGTTGCCCACCACTGTCACCGGCTTCGACGGCGTCCCCGTCACGATCACCGACAACAGTCGAATCATCGCTGCCGACAGGTACGGAACCTTTGCCGCAACCACCGTCGCACTCGGACTCGGGGACAACCTGGTCGGGCGTGACACGTCCGCCAAATTCCCGGCTGTCGAAGACGTACCGGTTGTGACGGTGGGCGGTTCGTCGCTCAGCGCCGAAGCGATCCTCGATCTCAACCCGACTGTCGTTCTCACCGATACCAGCATCGGCCCACAGAGTGTGCAGGAACAACTGCGGGCGGCCGGGATTCCGGTTGTCTTCTTCGATCCCACCCGCACTCTCGAAGGTGTCCCGGCACAAATCCAGGCAGTCGCCGACGCCCTCGGTGTAGCCGACCAGGGCAAGGCCTTGGTCAACCGGACCGAAGGTGAAATCGCCGCTGCGCGGGACCTGGTCCCCGATGACAGAGATCCCCTGAAGATCGCGTTCCTCTACCTCCGAGGGTCGGCGATCACCATGATCGGCGGTGACGGATCCGGAGCCGATTCGCTCATCGAGGCACTCGGCGCCGTCGACGCCGGGACAGCATCGGGCATCACTCAGAAATTTGCTCCCATCACCAGCGAAGCACTCATTGCGGCAGCGCCCGACGCGTTGTTGATGATGACCGACGGTCTCGCGTCCATCGGCGGGATCGACGGTCTCGAGAAGATCCCGGGCATCGCGCAGACCCCGGCCGGAAAGAACCAGCGAGTCGTCGACATGGAAGACGGCGTGCTGCTCAGCTTCGGCCCCAACACTGGGCGAGTGATGCAATCGCTCGCCGAAGCAATCTACGGACCCGCTGATTCGTGAGTACAGAAACAGATAAAGCAGTCGAGAAATCGGCACCTCGACCGACATCGCGCTCACGGGTGAGCGGGGTGTTGATCGGACTCAGCGCCGCATTGGTGATCGTCGCCGTGCTCTCCGCGTGTATCGGTCAGGTGCCGACCTCGCCGTTCGAGGTCCTCGGCAGCATCATGCATCGCATCGGCCTGGACATCGGCCCGATGCCCGCCCACCCCAGCGGTGAAGTGACGCTCTGGGAAGTACGGTTCCCCCGCGTCGTTCTGGCCATCTGCGTCGGTGCAGCTCTCGGGTGTTCCGGCGCCCTGCTTCAAGGCGTCTTTGCCAATCCGCTGGCCGAACCCGGTGTGATCGGCGTGTCCTCGGGCGCAGCGGTAGGCGCCAGCGCGGTCATCGTGGTCGGCGGCAATTTCGTCGCAGGCTGGGCCATTGCCGCAGCCGCGTTTGTCTGCGGACTCCTGACCACGGCAATCGTGTACCTGTTCGCGCGACACGAAGGCCGCACCGAGGTAGTCACCTTGGTCCTGACCGGTGTGGCAGTGAATGCGTTTGCCGGCGGTCTCATCGCATTCTTCACCTTCATCGCCAGCCCGTCGGCACGTGATCAGATCGTGTTCTGGCAACTCGGCAGCCTCAACGGCGCGACGTGGAATTCGGTAATGGTCGTTGCCCCGATGGCCGTCGCCGGTATCGCAGCGACCATGGCCATCGCATCACGCCTCGATCTCCTTGCTCTCGGCGAACATGCCGCCAGGCACTTGGGTGTCAACGTCGAGCGGCTGCGGCAGCTGGCGGTCCTGATCGTTGCGCTGTTGGTGTCGGCGAGCGTTGCCTTCACCGGCATCATCTTGTTTGTCGGACTGGTTGTCCCCCACCTCATGCGCATCGTCGTCGGTCCGGGCCATCGCGCGCTCATCCCGGCAAGCGCACTCACCGGCGCGTTGGTTCTCCTGCTTGCCGACCTCGGATCCCGGTCCCTGATCGACAACGCCGACCTTCCACTCGGCATGCTCACGGCACTGGTCGGCGGACCCTTCTTCTTCTGGCTCCTCCGACGCACCCGTTCACAGCAAGGTGGGTGGGCATGAGCAGCATCGCCCGGAACTGGCGCGAACTGTTCGGACGAACGCCGCCCGAACCGTCGATTCCGCAGAGCGGTGACATCACGCTGCAAGCGCGGAGCATCACCGTCGAACGAGGTGGCAGGAACATCCTCGAAGACGTCAGCGTCGAGGTTCGCGCCGGCGAAGTAGTTGTTCTCGTCGGGCCGAACGGCGCAGGAAAGTCGACGCTCCTCGCGGCGCTGTCGGGCGATCAGCCCGTCGTCGCCGGCCGCGTCGACGTCGACGGAACCGACTTGAATCACTGGACACCGTTGGACATGGCCAGGCGACGCGCCGTACTCCCCCAGAAACACACCATCGGCTTCTCGTTCACCGCGACGCAGGTCGTCACAATGGGCCGAGCGCCGTGGGCCGGCACCGCCCGCGAGGATCGCGACGGCGACGCTATCGCTGCGGCAATGAAAACCTGTGACGTCGAAGCTTTTGCCCATCGCCCGTTTGCCGCGCTGTCCGGCGGCGAACAGGCCCGGGTAGCTCTCGCCCGCGTTCTGGCGCAGGAAACGTCCACGGTTCTGCTCGACGAGCCCACGGCCGCACTTGATCTCGGGCATCAGGAAGCCGTCATGTCCGTTGCGCGCAGCCGCGCCGCCGACGGTAACGCCGTCGTTGTCGTTCTCCACGATCTGGCGTTGGCCGCCGCCTACGCGGACCGAATAGTCGTCCTCGAGAACGGCCGCATCGCCGCCGACGGTCCACCTGCGTCGGTTCTACGTGAGGATCTGCTCACCCGCGTCTACGGCTATCCCGTGGAGGTGTTCGCCCACCCCCGGAGCGGCGCGACGCTGGTGATACCGCGGCGCGATTCCCGCAGCACGCAGGATCAGCAAGCCGGCGTCAACGAACGGAATCTCAACGAACGGAATCAATGATCGAACCGAGCCGATCGAGCACTCCGCGCAACGTGGTCACACCGGAACCACGAGCCGGAGAATGTGATGAATCCGACTCGGCGGAATGTACTGCGTCTCGCACCACAGCAGAAATGCTGCGTTCATCGGTCAGGTCGATATCGGTCACCGAACGATTGGCCGTGGCGATCACGTCGTCAGAACTCGGCACGGTGCGCTCGCAATAATCGCGATACACCTCGACATACAGCACACTCTTGCGGACCCGAAACGCGAAAGTTCGCCCCTCCGACCTGCCAAAACCGTGGGCATAGGGGCCTACCGAGATATCTTCGATCTCGAAATCGCCGAAAGATCCGCTTGGTCGTTCCGCAGCGGATTCGGTGGGTTCGACAGGAATCACAGTGATCTCCTCGAGGATTACCGCGTGGGCGGAAATCCGTATTTGTACGGTATCGCGTGCGAACAGCAGACGGAATGACCGTTGCACTCCGATGCAATGAAAACCGATTCGCAGCAATCAGGGATGATCGAGTGCAGGCGCGTTCCGCTGAAACACCGTCTCGAGTAGAAAACGAGGATTCAACACCATGACTCGCATTGGGCTCCGCACCACCACAGCAGCGATGGGGGCGGCGTTGATGCTGGTGACAGGATGTTCTTCCGAAAGTGACGGCACCAAGCTCCAGACAATTGATCCGGCAACCGCCGTAGTGTCGCCTGCCACGACAGATTCGCTGGACGGCGTCGTTCATCCGTATTCGGGTCGAATCGATTCCATCACATTTGATCCGGTTACGCGCAACGTAGTTCTCGTATCGCAGGATCCGTCCGCCGTTCGGATCGTCGCGGCCGACGACGTCGAGTCGGTGGGCGCGGCTGCGGCCGGCCGCGACATCAGCATCGACGGCAACATCCGGGACGTGTCGATCGCGTCCGACGGAAACGCATTGCTGTCCATGGACAACCAGGTTGTGAAGCTGAATCTGACCTCCGGCGAACAGACGTCCTTCCCCTCCCCTGATCCGGCCAACTCCGCCGTCGAACTGCCCGACGGCCGCATCGCGATCGGAACCGAGCGAGGCACAGTTCACGTTGTCGATCCGGGTTCTGATACGTCACAAACAATTTCGGGCCTTGCATCGGTCGACGAACTTGCCGTCACCGGCGACAACCTGAGCGCCCTCGATCATCGTCAGACCTCACTGACGGACATCAACCTCGACGAAGACCGACTCGGATCAGCGCTGCGCGCCGGAGAAGGTGCGACGCACCTCGTGACCGACCATTTCGGTCGCATTCTCGTCACCGACACCACCGGCGACGAACTGTTGGTCTTCACCGCCGATTCGCTTATCCTGCGCCAGCGATTCCCGGTCGGCGATTCGCCGTACGCAGTGGCATACGACGAGACCGCCGACCGTGTATGGGTGAGTTTGACCGGGACCAACGAAGTTGTCGGACTCGACCTCTCCTCAGGAATCCCCGTAGAAACGAACCGATTCAACACCGTTCGTCAGCCCAACTCCCTCGCGGTCGATTCGAGCACCGGAACCCTCGTCGTCGGTTCCGCAACCGGGGGCGGCGTGCAGGTCATCCCCACACGGAACGGCTGACGATGCAGCGGCACAACGGTGGATCGCCACATCTGCGACGCACTCCGTCACCACAGTGGGACATGTCCGACGACGTGTTCGACTATCTGCCGCTGCAACTACCACCTCACGTCTCACGAGTGACGGCGTCGATGCGCCTGGCCATTTCCGCGGAGTTCGGCGGTTGGGAACTCTCGCAGGTGCGGCTCTACCCCGACGGCAGCCGCCGGGTCCTTCTGCGGCGCAAGAAGACCCCGTTGCACGTGGACAACCCGGACGGCATTGCTCACTGAGCCGCCCGTTTCATCGAAGATCTCACCAGACAAGCAGGAGAATCGTGTACCAACTGCTCTTGAGCCTGATGTTCCGGCTACCCCCGGAACGCATCCACCACCTGGCCTTCACCGCGATGAAACTGGTGACCCGGTTTGCACCGATCCGGTGGCTCGTGGCGAAGGTTCTTGTTCTCGACGATCCCGTGCTGCGCAGCCAGGCATTCGGACTGACATTTCCCGCCCCACTCGGTTTGGCCGCAGGCTTCGACAAGGATGCAACCGGCGTCGACGCCTGGGGTCCGCTCGGTTTCGGATTCGCGGAAATCGGCACCGTCACCGCGCAGGCTCAGCCCGGCAATCCGCAGCCACGACTTTTCCGCCTGCCGGCCGACCGAGCGCTGATCAACCGGATGGGATTCAACAATCACGGCGCCGGACATGCCGCGAACTTCCTCCGTCAGCGCCGAGTCACCGTGCCGATCGGCGCGAACATCGGCAAGACCAAGATCATCGACGCCGCGGACGCGCCCGCCGATTACACTGCCAGCGCCCAATTGCTCGGGCCGCTCGCCGATTTCATGGTCGTCAATGTCAGCTCACCGAACACCCCCGGCCTGCGTGACCTGCAAGCCGTCGAGTCGCTGCGCCCACTCTTGCAGGCCGTACTCGATACGGTCCATATCCCGGTGCTGGTGAAGATCGCGCCTGATCTGTCCGACGAGGACGTCGACGCCGTCGCAGACCTGGCAATCGAACTCGGGTTGGCCGGCATCGTGGCCACGAACACCACGATTCGCCGTGACGGTTTGAAAACCCCGGACGCGGAGGTAGCCGCGATCGGCGCCGGTGGACTCTCCGGAGCTCCCGTCGCGGACCGTTCACTCGAGGTACTTCGCCGGCTCTACGCGCGGGTTGGCGACAAGCTCACCATCATCTCTGTCGGCGGTATCGAAACAGCCGATCAGGCGTGGGAGCGGATTCTTGCGGGTGCAACGTTGGTGCAGGGCTACACCGGCTTCATCTACGGCGGCCCATTCTGGGCGCGCAGCATTCACAAGGGAATCGCGAAGCGCGTTCGCGCGGCAGGCTTCTCGTCGATCAGCCAAGCCGTCGGGGCGGAAAACCCGCGCTAACTGCTGTGCGCCTTTGTCAACCGCGGGCGGTTGACAAAGGCGCACAGTGCGTTACGCGACCTCGAACGTACCGGTCAGCGTTGCACGCGCAATTGCGTGCTGGAACACGTTGAACCCGAGAAACGCCGGCGAAGAATCAGCCGTGACTCCGTCGAGCTTGTCCACGTCGAGCGCGTGCACCGCGACGATGTAGCGATGCGGTCCGTGTCCGGGAGGCGGGCCCGCACCGATGAAGCCGAAACCGCCGCCGTCGTGGCGCAGCGTCACGGTGCCCGCGGGAAGGTCAGTGCTGTCCGCACTACCGATACCGGCAGGCAGTTCAGTGACCGAAGCCGGAATGTTCGCCACGGCCCAATGCCAGAATCCCGACGCCGTCGGAGCATCAGGATCGAACACGGTGACCACAAAGCTCTTCGTCTCAGCGGGGAAACCCGACCAGGAGAGCTGCGGCGAGATGTCCTGCCCGCCGGGGACGCCGAAAGCGCCACTCGCCTGCGCAAGTTTCAGCGGCTCTCCGGCAGTGATGTCATCACTGGTCAGCTCGAAGCTCGGGAGCTTCGGCAATGGTTCGTACGGATCGTAAGCCATGCGAATCCTCTCTGTTTCTCGTACTCGGTGACTGTCTACGCGTTCAGGAATTGCGGAGAAAATGTTCCAGCACACGCGTTCCGAACAGTAGTGCGTCCACCGGCACCCGCTCGTCGACGCCGTGGAACAGCGCGGTGAAATCGAGTTCCGGCGGCAACTGCAGCGGTGCGAACCCGAAGCACCGAATCCCGAGCTTCGCGAAGGCCTTTGCGTCGGTACCCGCGGAGAGCATGTACGGCACGGTGCGCGCGCCCGGGTCATGGGCCAGGATTGCATCGTTCATCGCGTCGACGAGATGACCGTCGAACGTTGTCTCGTACGAGTCGAGTTTGGTGATCCACTCACGGGTAACGTCGGGTCCGATCAGAGCGTCGACGGTCCGCTCGAACTCGGCTTGCCGGCCGGGAAGCACACGGCAGTCGAAGACAGCCTCGGCCGTCTGCGGAATGACATTCGCTTTGTAGCCGGCTTTGAGCATCGTCGGATTGGCGGTGTCGCGGAACGTTGCACCGATGATGTTGGAGATGCTCCCCAGCTTCGCGAGTGTCCCGTCGATGTCCGGTGACGTCGGGTCGAAGTCGAGCCCGGTTTCTTCACCGACCGCCGTCAGGAACTCCGCGACCGAATCGGAGATCACGATCGGGAATTCATGCGCGCTCAAGCGAGCCACCGCACCGGCCAGAGTTGCCACAGCGTTGTCGTCATGCAGGAAGGAACCGTGTCCGGCTCGGCCTTTAGCGGTGAGCCGCATCCAGCCAAGTCCCTTTTCCGCGGTCTCCACGACATACAGCCGACGGTCGGTCCCGTCCGGACGGGGAACGGTCAGCGAGAACCCACCCACTTCACCGACCGCTTCGGTGACGCCTTCGAACAGGTCCGGGCGGTGCTCGACGAGCCACTGGCAGCCGTACTTGCCTCCGGCCTCTTCGTCGGCGACAAACGCAAACACCAGATCGCGCGGCGGCACCGTTCCCTCGGCCTTGAACTGCCGCGCCAGAGCCAGGATCATCCCGACCATGTCCTTCATGTCGACAGCGCCACGCCCCCAGATGTAACCGTCCTGCACGGTGCCCGAGAACGGATGAACACTCCAGTCAGCAGGCTCAGCCGGCACGACGTCCAGGTGACCGTGCAGCATCAGGGCCCCACGGCCGGATTCGGCGCCCTTCAACCGGGCAAAGACATTGCCGCGACCCGGAGCGCCGGATTCGACGTACTCGGTCTCGTATCCCACTTCCTGAAGTTGGGCGGCAACCCATTCCGCGCACGCCCGTTCACCCTTTGTTGTTTCGAGTTCACCCGTATTGGACGTGTCGAACCGGATCAGAGAGCTGACAAGGTCGACCACTTCGGTTTCGGCGCGAGAAGGGCCTGAGTCTTTCGGCGATAAGGACATGTCACTTTCCTACCACCGAAACACTCGCCGCGGCGGCATGGACGTGGCCCGACCTGGCGATTTGGGCAACCTCAGCGAATCGGATACTCTTTCCCAGCACCGAGAAATCGGGGCCGAGTCCGAGTGGCGGAATGGCAGACGCGCTAGCTTGAGGTGCTAGTGTCCTATTAACGGACGTGGGGGTTCAAGTCCCCCCTCGGACACTCGAATAAACAACCAATGACTCCAGCTGATCAAGCTGGGGTCATTTTTGTTCACTATGTACCGAACGGCAGAAATTCGGACATTCCCTGTGCTTCACTACTTCTATGCGAAAATCATTGCTGGTCGCCGCGTTGCTCGGTGCGTCGATGATTGCCGCGACAATGCCTGCCGGGGCCGCTGAGCAGACCTGGGACGGCGACTACTCGGTCAAGCGGTTTGCTGCCTCGAAAACCGGAACCAGTCTCGCGGCGAGCCAGTGGGAACCGGATTTCTCCGATATCTACACTTTCGACACCGATTGTTCCGGCGGGCCCTGTGTCGCCACCGTCATCGCCGGACCGGCGCCGGCAAATCCGACTTTGCCTCAGCCTGCGCAATACACGTGGGACGCCACCAGTTGGGTTCATCCCTACGACTGGGAATGGGACTGCTATCAAGGTGAGGGTGTGCCCAAAGTGATGGCGCCGGCTCATTCCTTGGCCTACTACACGCCACAGCCAGACGGATCCCTTGTCGGTTCGTGGCGCACCGACATTGACGGCGGCCCCTGCGACGGTTCGGTGATCATGGCCGTCGCGGCCTACCCCGTCAACCCGAATCCAGGACCGTTCGTCGGCGGCAGCTGACGCGCCTGAACAGGACAAACGTCCGCACTGCCTACTCGATTTGGGAGAGCGGGACAGCATCGGATAGTCTTTCCCAGCACCGAGAAATCGGGGCCGAGTCCGAGTGGCGGAATGGCAGACGCGCTAGCTTGAGGTGCTAGTGTCCTATTAACGGACGTGGGGGTTCAAGTCCCCCCTCGGACACTCTGTGTTGAGACAGACAGGAAAAGCTCCGGTTCATTGAACCGGAGCTTTTCTCGTAAAGGGCCAAGTTCCCACACCGGGAACAGACCGCGCGAGCGGCGATCGAGATGGAACAGAAGTTCACGTGGATACAGACACACGGCAGTTCGACGTAACGGATTCAGAAACTGCGACAGCAGAACTGGCCGGACTCGACCCCGCAGAACTCGAAATCTGCTTGAAGGTTCTGCGCGAAGCAGCCGAACTCGACGACGAGCATCCCGACTCGATCACCATGCAGCGTGCCGTCGGCCATCTGTTCAAACGCCTCAAGAAGAAGCGTCGCCTCGCCTCGCGTGCGGCAGTCAACGAAGCCGACCGCAATGTCGTCGCCGCAACGGCAACGGGATCACCCGATCGAATCGACGACGAAACCGCCGGCATCCCCATCACGTCCAACACTGCCGGGGCAACCGCGGGCACCCTCATCAAGGCGCGTCCCTGCTACATCTGCAAGCAGCGCTACACCCAGGTCGACGCGTTCTACCACCAGCTGTGCCCGGACTGCGCCGCAACTTCTCGCGCCAAGCGCGACGCCAGCACAGACCTGACCGGACGCCGCGCACTCCTGACCGGTGGCCGCGCCAAGATCGGCATGTACATCGCCCTGCGCCTCCTGCGCGACGGCGCGCACCTGACGATCACCACACGATTTCCCAATGACGCGATCCGACGCTTCAAAGCGATGGAAGACAGCGCCGACTGGATCCACCGCCTTCGCATCGTCGGCATCGACCTCCGCGACCCTGCGCAGGTAGTCGCCCTTGCCGATTCCGTTGCAGCACAAGGCCCGCTCGACATCCTGATCAACAACGCCGCCCAGACCGTGCGTCGCTCCCCCGGCGCGTACGGCGCGCTGGTCGACGCCGAATCCGGCGCGCTGCCGGCGGGTGAGCTCCCCGATGTGGTGACCTTCGGCAAGACCAGCGACGCGCATCCCGCAGCGCTCGCAGGGTCACTGTCCGACGTCGCAGCCATCACGTCCGGAAATCTCTCCGCCGACGCCGTCAGCTCGCTCGCGCTCGTCGCGAAATCCGCATCACCCGATCGCATCGAGCAGGGCATCGCCATCGATGCCGGCGGACTCCTCCCCGACCTCGCACACACCAACAGCTGGGTGCAGACCGTCGAGGAAGTTGATCCGATCGAGCTTCTCGAAGTGCAACTCTGCAATTCGGTTGCCCCATTCATTCTCGTCTCGCGCCTGCGCCCGTCGATGGCGGCAGCAGCCGCGCGTCGTAAGTACGTCGTGAACGTCTCCGCGATGGAAGGCCAGTTCAGCCGCGCGTACAAGGGTCCTGGTCACCCGCACACCAACATGGCGAAAGCAGCACTGAACATGCTGACTCGCACCAGTTCCAAGGAAATGCTCGACGATGGCATCCTCATGACGGCCGTCGACACCGGGTGGATCACCGACGAACGCCCCCACTTCACCAAGATGCGCCTCGCCTACGAGGGTTTCCACGCTCCGCTCGACCTTGTCGACGGCGCCGCCCGCGTCTACGACCCCATCGTGCAGGGCGAGCTGGGCGTCGACATCCACGGCTGCTTCCTCAAGGACTACAAGCCCTCACCCTGGTGAGTGGTGACCCCACACACCTCATCCTCGCGATGTGGCGATCTCGACACCCCGTACACGCCGTGTCGAGTACCGCATTTGAGGTAGTGCTCGGCAATACCGCGCGATAATGGACTCCGACACTGCCCACTGCCTCGGAGGAACCATGACGATTGCCGTCGTACACAAGGACAGCCCGGAGGGCCGCGCGGCAATTGTCCACGGAGCACGGGAATCCGTGAATCGACGCGAGCAACTTGTCGTGCTGCACGTACTCGACGATGTCAATGTCCCGGACACCGACGAAGACAGTGCGGCTTTGCGCGGCGAGATCCAGTCAGCACTCGACGCCGGCGGATTCGCACAGACACCGTGGGAGCTCCGCACCACCGAACACGACGGCGATCCGGTGACCGCGCTGGTCGAGTTGGTCGATGCCGTCGAAGCCGATCTGTTGGTCGTGGGAACGCGTCGTATGTCCCCGATCGGCAAGTTCCTTCTCGAGCGACCGCTCCAGCGGCTTCTCCTCGAAGTCGAGGTTCCGATCCTGGTCGTGAAGGAACCACTACCTGCGGAGTGAGCTCACTCACACGCATTCGGGCCCCGCATTTGTAGGCTGACTACATGACCGGACCCCTGAGTGACCGCAAGCTCGACATCATCGTCTACGGAGCCACCGGCTTCGTCGGCAAGCTCCTTGCCGAATACCTCGTTCAGCATGCACCCGCCGGAACGAAGATCGGTCTCGGCGGGCGTTCCCTCGACAAGTTGACCGCGGTGCGGGCCGGCTTGGGTGCTGCGGCCGCCGAACTCCCGCTCGTCGTTGCCGACGCCGATGATTCGACTGCCTTGAAGGCGCTTGCCGAACGAACGCGCGTTGTGGCCACGACAGTCGGCCCGTACGCGAAGTACGGCCATCAGTTGGTTCACGAATGCGCCGCCGCGGGAACTCATTACGTCGACCTCACCGGCGAGGTTCTCTTCCACCGCGAGAGCATCGACGCCAATCACGAACTTGCCGTGTCGACAGGTGCCCGCATCGTTCATTCCTGCGGCTTCGATTCCGTCCCTTCCGATCTCGGGGTCCATGCACTGCACAAGCTGATCGAAGCGGATGGCGCCGGCGAGTTGACGGACACCACGCTGGTGGTCACGTCACTGCGCGGCGGCGTCAGCGGCGGGACCATCGATTCACTCCGCACGCAGATCGACGTGTCGAAACATGATGCGCGGCTGCGGAAACTCGCGGCCTCGCCGTACTCTCTGAGCCCCGATCGCGCCAGCGAACCCGACCTGGGCAAGCAGAGTGACGCCGCAGTGGTCGACGGCCGAAAGATCGATCCGTCGCTGCACGGTTGGAAGGCGCCGTTCTTCATGGCGTCGTACAACACCCGGGTCGTGCGTCGCAGCAATGCCCTTCGCGAGTGGGCCTACGGCCGAAAGTTCAAGTACACCGAGGTGATGAACGTCGGTTCGTCGTTGGTCTCACCGGTGATCGCCGGCGGCGTTGCCGTGGGACTGGGCGCCTTGATCGCGGGCCTCGCACTGCCGCCGACGCGTTTCCTCCTCGACAAGGTTCTGCCGTCCCCGGGCGAGGGACCAAGCGAGGACACTCAGAGCAAGGGCCATTTCACCCTCGACGTATTCACGGTGACCACAACGGGCGCGCGTTACACCTCGCGTGTCCGCGCCAAAGGCGACCCGGGATATAGTGCTACCGCAGTGATGCTCGGCGAATCAGCGTTGAGTCTTGCTGTCAGCAACGCAGAATTGCCCGATAACGCAGCATTACCCAAAGCTGCAGGCGTCCTCACCCCGGCCACAGCCTTGGGGGATGTCCTGGTCGAACGTCTGCGTCGTAGCGGTTTCGAGATCTCCGCAGGCCGGTTGTGATGTATCCATCGAGGCTCTGTCCACCTGCGAGATACTCACGAGTAACATTGATTGTGGTTCATGGCACCCGTCGTGGTGCTCCGATTTCGGAAAAGTGAGGCTATTCATGACTGAGCGCGTTCAGGTCGGCAGTCTGCAGGTTGCCAAGGTTCTCTACGACTTCGTGGTCGAGGAGGCTCTGCCAGGCACCGGTGTAGATGCCGAGACCTTCTGGGCCGGCGCTGACAAGGTCATCACCGAGCTCGCGCCGAAGAACCGCGCCCTGCTTGCCAAGCGCGACGATCTGCAGGCGCAGATCGATCAGTGGCATCGCAATCAGGCCGGCGCTCCCATCGACGCCGCCGCATACAAGGCGTTCCTGCAGGAAATCGGATACCTCCTGCCCACCCCCGCCGAGTTCTCCGTGACGACCACCAACGTCGACACCGAGATCACGTCCACCGCGGGCCCGCAACTGGTCGTCCCGATCCTCAACGCCCGCTTTGCACTCAACGCCTCCAATGCTCGCTGGGGTTCGTTGTACGACGCGCTCTACGGCACCAACGCCATCTCCGAGGAGAACGGCGCCGAGAAGGGGTCGGGCTACAACAAGGTCCGCGGCGACAAGGTCATCGCCTGGGCTCGTGAATTCCTCGACGCGGCAGCACCTCTCGCGTCGGGATCGCACGCCGATTCGACCAAGTACTCGATCGACGGCACTGACGTCAAGGTCACCCTCGCGGACGGCACTGTCACCACACTCGCTCAGCCGGAGAAGTTTGTCGGCTACCTCGGCGAGAAGGACGCGCCCACCAGCATCCTGCTGCGCAACAACGGACTGCACGCCGAGATCCAGATCGACGCGTCCTCCCCGATCGGCAGCACCGACGCCGCCGGCGTCAAGGACGTCGTTCTCGAATCCGCCGTCACCACGATCATGGACTTCGAGGACTCGGTCGCGGCTGTCGACGCCGACGACAAGGTTGTCGGTTACCGCAACTGGCTGGGTCTGAACCGCGGCGACCTGTCCGAGGAGATCAAGAAGGGCGCCAAGTCCTTCACCCGCACGCTCAACGGCGACCGTAAATACACGGGGGTCGACGGCAGCGAACTCAGCCTGCACGGCCGTTCACTCCTGTTCGTCCGCAACGTCGGTCACCTCATGACCAACCCCGCGATCCTCGACGCCGACGGCAACGAGGTTCCCGAGGGCATCCTCGACGCCTTGATCACCAGCGCGTGCGCGGTCCACGGCCTGTCGATCAGCGACGCCAACGGCCCGCTGGACAACAGCCGCACCGGCTCGATCTACATCGTCAAGCCCAAGCAGCACGGCCCCGAGGAAGTTGCCTTCACCACCGAACTGTTCGGCCGTGTCGAGCAGGTCCTCGGCCTTCCGGAGAACACGCTCAAGGTCGGCATCATGGACGAAGAGCGTCGTACGACGGTCAACCTCGCTGCCTGCATCAAGGAAGCCGTCGACCGCGTTGTGTTCATCAACACCGGCTTCCTCGACCGCACCGGCGACGAGATCCACACCTCCATGGAAGCCGGCGCGATGGTGCGCAAGGCCGAGATGAAGAAGCAGAAGTGGATCGGCGCCTACGAGGACTGGAACGTCGACACCGGACTGGCCTGCGGCCTGCAGGGCAAGGCGCAGATCGGCAAGGGTATGTGGGCCATGACCGAGCTGATGGCGGACATGCTCGAGCAGAAGATCGGCCACCCCAAGGCCGGCGCCAACACCGCTTGGGTTCCCTCGCCCACCGGCGCGACGTTGCACGCGACGCACTACCACCGCGTCGACGTGTTTGCGGTTCAGGACGGACTGAAGGGTAAGCCGCGCGCGAGCGTCGACGACATCCTGACCATCCCGCTCGCTCCGAGCACCGACTGGACGGAAGCGGAGAAGAAGGAAGAGCTCGACAACAACTGCCAGTCCATCCTCGGCTACGTCGTCCGGTGGATCGACGCGGGTGTCGGCTGCTCCAAGGTTCCCGACATCCACGATGTCGCCCTCATGGAGGATCGCGCAACGCTGCGTATCTCGAGCCAGCTGCTCGCCAACTGGCTGCGTCACGGCATCGTCAGCGAGACCGATATCGTGAGCGCGCTCGAGCGCATGGCACCGGTCGTCGACCGTCAGAACGACGGCGACGCCGAGTACCGGAACATGGCACCTGATTTCGATTCCAACATCGCCTTCCAGGCCGCGAAGGAATTGATCCTCGAAGGTGCGAAGCAGCCCAGTGGCTACACGGAGCCGATCCTGCATCGCCGCCGCCGCGAGTACAAGGCCGCCAACGCCTGATTTCACCTCGCTCAACGCGAACAGCCTCGACACCGCTCCCGGTGTCGAGGCTGTTCGCGTTGGCCGCGAAGTTTCGTCACTAGACTGGCTCCCGGCAGAGATCGTCGAGTGAGCAAGGTAGGGCAGCGTACGTGGGCGAACATCGCGGCGGGTCAGGCGCCAGAGGTATCAGTAAGGGGCCGATCCTGGTTGTCGTGGCAGTCGTCCTGATTGTGGCCGGATTCTTCGGATGGAAGGCCCTCGGTAATCGCATCGACGATCAAGGACAGCAAGCAGCGGGGACGTGCGTCGAAGGCAACCGGACGCTCGACATCACGGTTGATCCGTCGATTGCGCCGCAGATCGAGCAGTTGGCCAAGCGATTCACCGACACTTCACCGGTAATCCGAGATCACTGCATCACCACTGCAATCAATGCGGTGCCATCGACACTAATCGTAAATGCCCTGGCAGCAGGTACCGAGTGGGATTCCACCGCACTGGGCCCACGCCCGAATCTGTGGATTCCGGTCAGTTCGTTCGAACTTGCCCCACTGTCCGGCAAGGCCGTGATCAACGGAGAGCCACGGTCGATCGCGAACTCGCCGGTCGTGCTGGCGGTTGCGCCGGAGACAGCAACTGCGCTGGAGTCCGCGAACGCGGGATGGCAATCCCTCGGTGAAACGACACTCGCACTGCCCGTGGGCAGCCCGCAGACAGTCATGGCAACGCAGGCGATTGCCGCGGCCGGCGCCGGTTCCGGACCGGTCACCCTCGAACAGGCTCAGTCCAGCCCAGTGACATCGGCATTGAGCGCTCTGGCGTCACAGTTCCAATCCCTCCCGACACCACCCGACACCACTGCCGACGCGCTGGCCGCCCTCACCAGTGGAGCAACCGACACCGTCACCGCAGTCCCGGCCGTCGAACAGTCGATCGCCCAGTCCGCCAACGCGGACATGACGGCATTTTCCCCGAGCGGCGCGGCCCCGCTCGCGGACTATCCGGCAGTGATCGTGGCTGGTGGCGGAATCGACGAAACCGCCTCACGCGCCGCCGCACAGTTCTCCGAATTCATACGCGACGCTGAGCAGTCCCAGATCTTTGTCGACGCCGGATTCCGCGTCGAAGGTAAGAGTGTCCCCGATCTGGGTGCACTCGAACCCGCGAAGATCGAATCCACTCTGACGCCCGCATCGGCGGAAACTACTGCTGCTCTGAACGCCGTTGTCGCCAACCCTGTTTCCGTTCGCAGCGCAACTATCCTGATGGACACCTCGACGTCGATGAGCACCAACTTGTCCGCGGCCGGTGCGGCGATCGAGTCTCAATTGCTCCGCAGCCCGGACGCCTCCGATGTCGGGTTGCACGCGTTCCCTGGTTCAAGCGCCGCAGCAGCGGAGCGTGTGATCGTTGCCGGCGCACCCCTCGACGCCGATCAAAGAACCAAACTCACCGCCGCTATGAGCAGTCTCAGCGCTGAGGGAAAAACATCGAAGTACCCCGCGTTGGCCGCAGCGTACAAGGACGCGGCCACCGGATACGACGCCAATCGAACCAACTCCGTACTGCTTGTCACCTCGGCTGCCACCGACGAGTCGACGATGACGCGCGCCGAACTCCTCAGCGCCATCGCTTCGGCGACTGATCCGGCTCGCCCGGTGCGGGTCGACGTTCTGGTTATCGGCCCCAGTGGTGATGCCGCCACGTTGCAAGACGTCTCCGACAGAACGGGTGGAACCTTGATTCGTGTGAACCCGGATGACTCCGCCGCGATGTCGGCTGCAGTCGCGGAACTGCTGTCCTGATGGCGCGCATTGCAGTATTTGCCGTTGTTCTCGCGCTTCTCACCTGGTTTCTGCACCGCAGGCTCTTCCGCGCAACCGGCATGCCGACGCGTTGGGCCCGCATCGCCGACACAGCATTGGTGCTGTTGGCCGTCCTGACGCTCATCGGTATGGGCAGCGGCGAGGTCTTCCCCACGTCGTGGGCCCGCCCGGTCGGTTTTCTCGGGTGGGTCTGGTTGGCTTCGTGGTTGTATCTGATTCCGGGACTGCTGATCATCGGCGTGTGCGCCGGGGTCAATCGTCTGGTGCGTAGACGCCGCAAGGAACCTGAGGTGGATCCGGCGAAGCGTCGTACTTTGCAATTGGCTACCGCCGCGGTCACGGTTGCGGCGTTGGGCACTGCCGGATACGGGGTGTACGAGGCGTCGAACCCGAAGGTCTCCCGAATTCGGGTGCCGCTCGCTCGCCTGCCCGAAGGCTTCAACGGCTACCGGATTGCCTTGATCACCGACCTGCATGTGGGCCCGGCCCGCGGAATCGACTTCACCCGCAAGGTGGTCGAGATCGTGAACTCGCAGAATGTCGATCTGATTGCGATCGGTGGTGATCTCGTAGACGGCACCGTCGCGAAAGTTGCTCCCGATCTTGCGCCGCTCGCCGATCTGCGTGCGCCGGACGGAATCTTCGGAGTCAGTGGCAATCACGAGTTCTACGCCGACGACGGCGGCAAGTGGCTCGACGTCTGGGAAACCTTGGGGATCACCACGCTTCGCAACAGCCGAACGTCGATCCGGCGCAGCGGCGACACCATCGACATCGTGGGCATCCACGACTACACGTCACCGGCCCCGTACGAGCCGGATCTGACTGAGGCTCTGAGCGGGCGCGATCCGAACACGTTTGCGTTGCTGCTCGCGCACGAACCGCGCCAAGCGCTCGAAGCGTCGGAGATGGGGATCGATCTGCAACTGTCCGGGCATACGCACGGCGGACAGATGTGGCCGCTGCGCTATCTCGTCCCGCTGCAACAGCCTTCTGTGCAGGGCCTGGACACGATCGGCAACACCGTTCTGTACACAACGCGCGGCGCCGGAGCGTGGGGTCCGCCGGTGCGCGTCGGCGCGCCGCCGGAGATCACCGTCCTCGAACTCGTACGCGAGAACTGATGGTCTCCGGCGGGCACACGCCTTAGTTGCCTGCGAACGCTTCGATCGGCGGGCACGAGCAAATCAGGTTGCGGTCGCCGTGTGCACCGTCGATACGACGCACGGACGGCCACACCTTGGGACGAGCCTTACCGCGCGGGAACACCGCAATCTCACGCGAGTACGGGTGATCCCACTGCGCCGCGATGCTGCCGGCGGTGTGGGGCGCGCCGCGAAGCGGGTTGTCCTCCACAGTCCACTCACCGGCACCGACGCGCTCGATCTCGCCGCGAATTGCGATCATCGCGTCGCAGAACTCGTCGATTTCTTCGAGGTTTTCGCTCTCGGTCGGCTCGACCATCAAGGTGCCGACCACGGGGAAGCTCATGGTCGGAGCATGGAAACCGTAGTCGGCCAGACGCTTCGCAACATCGTCGACGGTGACGCCGGTGTCCTTGGTCAACCCGCGCAGGTCGAGGATGCACTCGTGCGCGACCATGCCGTTTTCGCCGGTGTAGAGAACCGGGAAGTACTCGTCGAGCCGGCGTGCGATGTAGTTGGCCGACGCGATGGCCGTCAGGCTGGCGCGGCGCAGGCCCTGAGCTCCCATCATCCGGATGTAGGTCCAGGTGATGGGCAGGATGGACGCGCTGCCGTACGGTGCTGCCGAGATCGTGCCTCTACCACCGAGTTCGGGTGCCATCGGGTGTCCGGGCAGGAACGGCGTCAGGTGTGAACGCACACCGATCGGGCCGACGCCGGGTCCGCCGCCGCCGTGCGGGATGCAGAAGGTCTTGTGCAGGTTCAGGTGGCTGACGTCGCCGCCGAATCGGCCCGGACGGGCAAGGCCGACAAGCGCATTGAGGTTGGCGCCGTCGACGTACACCTGACCACCGGCGTCGTGCACCGCTGCGCAGATGTCGGAGATCTCGTGCTCGTAGACGCCGTGGGTGGACGGGTAGGTGATCATGATCGCGGCGAGACGCTCGGCGTGATCGGCGATCTTCGCACGCAGGTCGTCGACGTCGACGTCACCGTTGGGACGGCAGGCAACGACCTCGACGCGCATTCCGGCCATGACGGCAGAAGCCGCGTTGGTGCCGTGAGCACTCGACGGGATGAGGCAGGTGTCGCGGTGATCGTCGCCGCGACTGAGGTGATAGTTACGGATCGCGAGCAGGCCCGCGTACTCCCCCTGGCTGCCGGCGTTGGGCTGCAGGCTGACGTTGTCGTAGCCGGTGACCGCGACCAGCCAGTCCTCGAGGTCCTTGATGATCTTCAGCAGACCGGGTGCGTCGGACGTCGGCGCAAACGGGTGAATTGCGTTGAACGCGGGCCACGTGATGGATTCCATCTCGGCGGTCGCATTGAGCTTCATGGTGCACGAGCCCAGCGGGATCATGCTGCGATCGAGCGCAATGTCCTTGTCGGACAGCGCGCGCAGGTAGCGAAGCATCGCTGTTTCCGTACGGTAACGGGTGAAGGCTTCGTGCTGCAGGTAGTCCGACGTGCGCTCCTGAGCAGCCGGAACTGAATTGCCTTCTGCCTCGATCGCGACAACTGCGTCGTCGATACCGAAAGCGTCGAGCACTGCTAGGACGTGATCGGCGGTGGTGGCCTCGTCGCACGAGATGCCGACGTGATCGGCGTCGACCAGACGCAGGTTGATCCCGGATTCCTTTGCGGCAGCGACGACGTCGGCCGCCTTGCCCGGGACCTGAGCCAGCACGGTGTCGAAGAAGGAATCATGGACAACGGTCACGCCGCCCTCGCGCAGGCCGTTTGCCAACGCGTGTGCGCGGGCAGCGACGCGCAACGCAATCGCCTTGAGCCCCTCGGCGCCGTGGTAACTCGCGTACATCGCAGCGAGGATCGCGAGGAGCACCTGCGCGGTACAGATGTTGGATGTCGCCTTCTCACGGCGAATGTGCTGCTCACGTGTCTGCAGCGCGAGGCGGTATGCCTTGTCTCCGTCCGCGTCGATGGACACGCCGACCAAACGGCCAGGCAGCTGACGCGCATGCTTGGAGTGCACGGCCAGGTAACCGGCGTGCGGTCCGCCGTATCCCATGGGGACACCGAAGCGCTGGGTGGTGCCGAAGCACGCGTCCGCACCGAGCTCGCCGGGTGAGGTGATGAGAGTCATCGCTAAAAGGTCTGCGCCGACGGCAACCAGTGCGCCGCGCTCGTGAGCTTCCGCGATGAGCGAGGTGTAGTCGACAACGCGTCCCGAAGCGCCCGGGATCTGGGCGATCACACCGAAGAAATCACCCTCGGGCAGTCCGGCAGTGAGGTCTGCGGAGACGATCTCGATGCCGAGCGGCTCGGCGCGCGTCTCGATGACAGCAAGGGTCTGCGGGTACAGGTCTGCGTCGACCACAAAGCGCGGAGACTTGCTGCGGTTCGCTCGGCGCAAGAGCGTCATGGCTTCGGCGGCGGCGGTGGCCTCGTCGAGCATGGAGGAGTTGGCAAGCTCCATGCCGGAGAGGTCGGCGACCATGGTCTGGAAGTTGAGGAGGGCTTCGAGGCGGCCCTGGCTGATCTCGGGCTGGTACGGCGTGTACGCGGTGTACCAGGCCGGGTTCTCGATGATGTTGCGCAGCAACACCGGCGGCGTCAGCGTGTCGAAGTAGCCGAGTCCGATCATCGACGTGGCGACGGTGTTCTGGGCTGCGAGTGCAGTCAGTTCGGCAAGTGCCTCGTGCTCTCCGACCGGAAGCGGCAGAGCGTCGAGTCCGGCCGCGATGCCGTTCGGGGCAGCGTCGAGGATGACGGAAGGAACGGCCTTGGTTGCCAGTTCGTCGAGTGAATCGACCCCGACGAGTTCGAGGATGCGCGCGAGTTCCGCGGCGTTCGGACCGACATGGCGGTCGGCAAAATTACGGCTTGCAGCGTCGATCACGACAACTCCCAGGCAGATCGGAGGATCAGGACACACACCGACTGCGGTGTGTTCCTCCCCCTCTGTCGCCTGCTCGACAAACGAGCGCCTGAGAGATTCGGTAGTGATCCACCATGCCGGCGGAACCACAGCCTTTCCCCGTCGGCGGGTGGGTTATCCCACCGCTTTCCAGAGGCGTCGGAGCCCGTACGGTCCTTGGTGCCTGAGAGATTGACGGGGAGGTATTGCTCCTTCGGCGCCCTGATAACGCTCACGACAAGTCCGCAAATCGAAGACTGGTGTGTGAAGCACTACCCGAGGCTCTCCCGTACGCCGGCGACGCGTGGCCCAGTCTAGTTGACCGGCCGACCTTCCGTCGCCACCACATCGACCGAGCGGGTGTGACGACCGGAACACTATCCGGTCTTGCGACTCACACGATTCTTGCGGCGCGACGCCAATTCGTCTTCGGGATTCGGATCGCTTTCGCCGCCATCGGCGCGCTCGGCCGGGAAGTCGGCGATGGTTCCGGTGAGTTCACGCATCGCGCCGCTCACGGCGATGCCGAATACTCCCTGCCCACCCTGGAGCAGGTCTACGACCTCTTCGGGGGACGTGCACTCGTAGACGGTGGTCCCGTCGGAGAACAGCGTGATGTTAGCGAGATCGCGAACGCCGCGGTGACGCAGGTGATCGACGGCCACCCGGATGTTCTGCAACGAGATTCCGGTGTCGAGCAATCGCTTGACGATCTTGAGAACCAGAATGTCCTTGAACGAGTACAAACGCTGACTGCCGGAGCCGGCCGCGCCGCGGATGGACGGTACGACCAAGGAGGTACGTGCCCAGTAATCGAGCTGACGGTAGGTGATGCCGGCGATCTGGCATGCGATGGGCACGCGGTAGCCGACAAGATCGTCAGGAATGGAGTCGTCCGGGAACAATCCCGGCTGCAACTCTTCCGACGTGGATCGGGCAGCCGGATCTGCAGTCAGTTCAGCGACGCCGGAATTCTCCGCCTTGCCTTCGTTCGACTGTTCTTCCACTGCCGTCTCCTTCTCGATACGCCATCGTGTCATCACGCTGTGCTATGCGGCAGAGTCTGATACCCGAACAGAAACGGATACCCGCGTCAGCCGATCTCGAACCACCAAACATTTCGAAGCAGTGAATCCGAGGCACGTAATTCCACGAGTGGACTTACCTAGAGTACGCCCCGACAGAGCACCAAGACCAGACTCTATTTCAAGGCTCAACGATCTTCACCGCTCGCAACGGTAAGACCCCGGCGCGATTTTGGTCAACGCAACACGCCGAACGAGACTAAACCTCTACTTGAGAGTTGAAGCCTAAAGTCAACCCCAGTGAATGCCCGCTAACCGTCAGTTGCCTTGAAATCATCCGGCGAGATCGTGTCGAGGAATTCCTTGAACTTCTCCACCTCGTCCTCCCGCTCGTCGGGAATGACCAATCCCGCCTCGGCAAGGACCGATTCCGAGGCAAAGATCGGGACACCGATCCGAAGTGCCAGCGCAATGGAATCCGACGGACGAGCCGAGACCGTAGTTTGCTCGTCGAAAACCAGGTCGGCATAGAACGTGCCTTCTTGCAGATCCACGATGCGGACTTCCTGCAGACTGCGGCCGAAGGATTCGATCAGTATTTTGATCAGGTCGTGTGTGAGCGGCCTCGCCGGCTCGACTCCCTGTTGCTCCAGAACGATCGCCGTGGCTTCCGTCTGCCCGATCCAGATCGGTAGGTACCGATCACCGTCCGACTCGCGGAGCAACAAAACCGGCTGATTCTGGGGCTGCTCGACACGAACTCCGATCACACGCATTTCGCCCATCGAGCTTGCCTCCAACCTGAAATGACCCTGGTGGCCGAATTCACGACCGTACTGAGATTCTATTCGCGTGGAACGAGATGATCGAGAACTCAGCGATCAAGACTTCCGCGGACTGCTGATTTGACCAGGCATGTGTGCAATGTCAGCGACAATGCTGCCAGTTCTCGAACCATTTCCTCGGCTCGATCACGGGCACCCGCATCACGGCCCTTGGCGACCGGTCCGGCAATCTGGGTAACCAACCCGGCTTCACGATCCGCAGCCAACTTGAACGCACGTAGATGTCGTACTTCCAAACCGTATTCCGCCATCGCCTTGGCCGTCCGGGCCAACGTCACTGCGTCTTCGTCGAAGAATCCGGCAGCGCCCGGCACGATCAGGCCGGTGCGAATCAGGTCGGTCAGGAATCGATCGTCGATGTCCGCGCGAGCGAGAAGATCCGCCCGACCCACTCGGACTTCGCGATCCACCCGGAAAACCTCGGGTGATACTTCCCCCGGAGCGATCGACAGGACGCGCGGACGTCGCGGCGCAGAGTTGTCTGCGCTGACCGTCGCGGCACCACTGTCGATCGCCTCGAGTTGTTCCTTGATGACTTTCAGCGGCAGGTACTGATCACGTTGAGCTGTCAGTACGTAGCGAAGACGCTCGCAGTCCTCGATGGAGAACCTGCGGTATCCCGACGGCGTTCGTTGGGGGCTGATCAAGCCCTCGGACTCGAGGAAACGAATCTTCGAAATCGTCACGTCGGGAAAATCTGGACGCAACCGATCCAGCACGGAGCCGATAGACATCCCCGGCTGGCTCTGCTGCCGCAATGCCGTCATTAGCTACCAGCACCTGCTGACGCCTCGCCCACCTGCGAACCGCCGGAACGCGGGCCGGTGAGGAAAACCAGACGGAACTTACCGATCTGCACCTCGTCGCCGTTGGCCAGCACTGCCGAATCGACAGGCTCGCGGTTGACGTACGTACCGTTGAGGCTTCCGACGTCGACGACGTGGAATTCGGCTTCTTCCTGACGGAACTCGGCGTGGCGGCGGCTGACCGTCACATCGTCGAGAAAGATGTCACTGTCCGGGTGGCGACCTGCCGACGTGGTCGGCTGATCCAGCAAGAAACGCGATCCCGCGTTGGGTCCTCGTTTGACGACGAGCAGAGCGGCGCCGGCAGGTAGACCTTCGACACCTGAAACCGGCTGCTCGGCGGCCGGTGCTGCTGAGGAGTTGTCGAGCTCGTTGAGGAAATCTGCACGGAATACCGATGTGGTCTCCGCCGGCGTCTCCCCGTAGCCCGCGTCGTTACCGTTCTCGCTCACTGTTTCTCCTCCTCGATCAATCGTCCAGATCAGAAATCACTGGACTACGCAGTGCACTTTTTTCTCGAGCATCTTTCACAGTCACTTACAGATACGACCTGCACCCCGACTTGGCACATGCGTACCCCACGACCGTACCCTGCGCGCACCATTGTGTGCAGCGAGACAGGCCGCGACACAAATGGTCGGCAGTCAACCCCTAGCTGGACGTCAGTGCGGTGTATCCCGCAGCATCCAAGGTCTCCGAAATCGCACTGTCCAAAGTGGCTTCGTCGGCAACCTCGAGATCGACGAGCCAACCGTTGTTGTACGGATCGGTGTTCACGAGTTCCGGAGCACCGTCCAATTCGCCGTTAGCCGCAATAACTTTCGCGGTGAACGGCGCAAAGATGTCGGACACGCTCTTGGTCGATTCGACCTCACCGAGCGACTCGCCTGCGGTGACGTCTTCTCCCGCGGCGGGGAGCTGAACGAACACCACATCTCCGAGCTGTGACTGAGCGAAGTCGGTAATGCCCACTCGAACAGATGTCGGGCCGGTTCGCTTCACCCACTCGTGTTCCGCGGTGTAACGCAGATCGGTAGGTGTATCGAGCTCACTCACAGTGGCTTCCTTTCACATGCCGCCCGAAAGTTCCGGACGCAAAAATTCAATTTCCGGGTTGAGCGTATTGGCGCGGATTCAATTGTCGCAAGGCGGAGATCGTGACCTGCTGTGATTGCTCGACGGTGGAGCTTCCTCCGCCCCGTGAAACGTTGTCGAACACTCCGCCTGGAATGTTCAATGCCGCTGCCAAAGTCGGCGGATCGCCGATCGCGCTCACAGTGTACGGCGCGGCGATCTTGATTCCGTCCACTTCGATGTCACCGCCGCGGCCACCGACCCACGAGCTCACGCCGATTCGGATCGGTTCGCCTGTGGCTCCGGCAATCTGAATAGCTTCGGCTCCGGCTGCACGTAGTTCCTGGATCAGATCGAGAATCACCTCGGGCCCGACACCGCCGGTCGGATCGGTCAATGTCATGGTGACGCCGGGGCCGCTCGCCGGCGCTGTCCCCACCTGGATGGCGAGGGCATTCAATCGGGCCTGCGCTTCACTGAGAGCCGCGTCGGTGCTTCCGCTACGCCGCAATGTCGCAAGTGAATCCTCGAGCTCCGAGACTTCCTGCCGCAGCGCGGCTTCGCGCCGATTCAAGTTGTCGAGAACCACAAGTAGATCGGCGGGGCGCGCAGAATCGAGCGAGTCCCCCGCAACGGTACTGCGCACCTGAGTTGCGATTGCCACTCCCAGAACACCGAGCAGGACGGTCGCAAGAATTGCGAACACCACGTTGCTTCGGTGCTTGTTCACCGGTCGCAACTCGTGTCGTCCCTCGTCGTGCTTCCTGACCGCGTCAGCCATGTCTCACGCTCCGAACAGCCGGCGACGCAGTGCCGCTGCATTGCCGAAGATTCGAATCCCCAGCACCACCACGATGGCCGTCGAGAGTTGTGTACCGACTCCGAGCTGATCACCCAACCAGACGATCAGCGAGGCAACAAGAACGTTGAAGACAAACGAGACGACAAATACCTTGGCGTCGAAGATCTCGTCCAGGTACGCCCGCAAGCCACCGAATACTGCGTCGAGTGCGGCCACAACGGCAATCGGGAGATACGGCGCGAAGGCATCGGGCACTTGCGGGCTGAAGACAACACCCAGCACGATCCCGATCACCAACGCGGCAAGTCCGTACAGGGCGGAACCGGCCTTCATCGAACTCGCTCCATCTATTTGGGTCCTATCGGTTCGGTCGCAACGCGCACCGGGCGCGTTGCGGCGGGCGGAAGGCTCATCGAATTATCCTCGGCCACAGCAAAACCGACGCCGTACAACTGCGCGATGCTGGACATCCGCAAGTAGGCATCGCTGACGACAAATTCTCGCTGCAACGCGCGAGAGTCACCGATTGCCTCGACGACGTACGGCGAGAAGACGGGCTGATTGTCGACCAGCATCGCGCCGCCGGCCTGACGGATCGTTACCGTCGGGCCGATGCGGACGCCGCCCACCGCAACAGCCTCGGCGCCGCCGGCCCACAGCGCGTTGACGACGCTCTGTATATCTCGATCGAGCACGACGCTCTTCCCCCCGACGCTGCGTTGCGATGCGTCGGAAAGATTGGGGCGTCCGGCCGGGTCGGTGAGGGTGACGGTGATGCCTTCGCCGTGCACGGCTTCGGCGCCCGCTTCGGATTCGACGCCGCGCAGTTCCCCGAGAATTTTGTTGCCCTCGGTATCTCCTGCCAATGCGGTGGCGCGGGCGGCGTCGACCTCCTCGCTGAGGGAGTGCCGAGTCGTGTCCAGATCGTCGATCTGATCTTCGGTCGCACGTACCTTCGCAACAAGATCGGAACGGAGATCTTCGGTGCCCGACACCTGCCCAGCTGCCGAGACCGCTGAGACTGTCAGGACAAACCCGAGAAGGAGCCCTCCGAGAGCCAGCCACGGCCCGGTGCGCGGCACAGCGTTCTTACTGTGATCGTGTTCTCGCTCGAGCGCTGCCGCCTCGTATCCGGGATCGAGGTGTTCCGTCATCAACGACCGGAGCAGTGACGGCACCGGGTTGCGGCGCACGTCCTCCCCCGTTCTTTTCATCGGGGTACAACCTCGTAGGTCCGCGCGATCCGGGCAGCTTTGAGCACGTAGATCAGGGCGGTCCACACGTACAGAACTGTTCCCCAGATCAGGAAGGCAAAACCGAAAGATTGAGTGAATCCGGCAATCGGCCAATCTCCCTGGCCTGCGAGTATCAGCGGCAACGCAAACATCAGCAGGAATGTCGCGGCTTTCCCGAGGTAGATGACCTCGGGCGGTGGGAGGCCCCGTCTGCGGTAGATCGGGAGGGTGAGCGCAAGGATCAAGTCCCGGCCGATCAGGATCGCTGCGACCCACCAGGGAATGAAGTCGCGGACCACAAACGTCACAAGCGTCGTCACGACGTACAAACGATCGACCAGCGGGTCGAGCACAGCGCCCAATTTCGAGCTCTGATCGAGAATCCGCGCCAATTTGCCGTCGAGCCAGTCCGTGAATCCGGTGAGCATCAGCAGTGCCAGCGCCCACCCGTCCGCGTGAGTCACCAAGAGCAGGTACGCGAACACCGGAAGCAGCAGCAGGCGAGCCATGCTGAGAATGTTGGGAACCGTCAGAACTCGATCTGTCACGACAAGTTCCTGTTCACCTGATGTCACCGCACACACCTCTTATTGTTCCGCACTCCGCATCGAACTGGCCGCGGTCGCGGCGCCGTGGTGCCAGCTTTCCACAGCACTTGCGACATTTTGCTCATGGTCGCTCAGTGAGCCGCTCGCGCCCGTGCGGGTGTTGTTACCGCCAGGCAAAGACGGGTTGTTCGAGGTTGTCGATCCGGGTGTGCCGCCCACTGAGGACTTCTCGCAGTTGGTAGACGACGGCACCGGTCGGCGCATGCACGAGGCTGGTGCGAAACGGCCACTGCACCACCGGGTTCGGCGACTCCTCGATCGACACGAAACGCGGGTCCACATCGAGTTCGGCGGATGTCACCGCATACAACGACGCAACTTCGTCGGGGTTGGGTACCAACTTGTCGATCTCGGCGCCCGACCACACGACAAACGGGCGGATCACAAAGCCTGAGCGTGTGACGTAATCGTCGAGGCGGCCGATGATGTCGGACGTCGCGGCGGTCAGCCCCAGTTCTTCGGAAAGTTCGCGCAGTGCGCCTTCCTCGGGTGTTTCACCGGCGTCGACGCTCCCGCCTGGCAGGGCGAATTGGCCGGGGTGCGCGCGCATTTTGCTCGGCCGCTTGGTCAGCGGGAACACCGATGTGCCGTCGGCATCTCGCATCAGGGCAAAGACCACAGATGCCAATCTGCGTCCGTCGAGGTCGACAGAGCGTGGTTCGAAGGTCGAAAAGGCTGATTCGACATGGGCCCGATCCAGTAAATCCGCGTTCACCATTTCTCGACAGTAGCGCGGCCCCGGCAAGATTCAGACACAGGCCAGTTTCCAATTGAGCGTTTTGCGAGAATACCTGCGGAAAACCCTGTCATGCTGACGTAGTGAAGGCATGGTTCGAGCACACGGTCGTCGATACCGGACGACTACCGTTGTTCTTCCTGCTGGTCGCGTTCCTGCTTACCTTTCTGTTCATCAGGTTCAGTGTGCGCATGATCCGCGCCGAGGTGTCGTGGTGGCCGGGCAATGTCACGCCCGGCGGAATGCACATTCATCACATGGTGTTCGGGCTGATGATGATGCTCGTCTCCGGGTTTGCCTTTATCGCATTGGCAGATTTCCACACTCCGGTCGCCAATTGTGTGCTCGCGTCGGTGTTCGGAATCGGTAGCGCCTTGGTTCTCGACGAATATGCGCTGGTCCTGCATTTGCGTGACGTCTATTGGGCTGAAGAAGGCCGGTCCTCGATAGATGCAGTCTTCGTGGCGATCGCCATTTCCTTTCTTTTCTTGTTCGGCGTCCATCCGATCGGGTTTGCCGGCGAGTTCGACCCGTACGAGGAAGATCGCAGTATCGCAACCCTCATTGCAATTGTTGTCGCGCTGATAATCCAATTGGCGCTCGCAATGATCACACTTCTCAAAGGCAAGTTGTGGACCGGTTTGATCGGATTATTTTTCCCGCCGCTCCTGATCGTCGGCGCAATCCGTCTGAGCCGACCGGGTGCGCCGTGGGCCAGATCCCGGTACCGCGACAAGCCGGCGAAGATGTCCCGCGCGGTCGCTCGCGAGCAACGCGTCAGAGAACCACTGATCAAAGCCAAGATTCGATTCCAAGAAAGCGTTTCGGGGAGTTTCGGGGTACCGGAAGCCATCCCGGCAGCGGCCGGTGAACCCACCACGGCGTCGACACCCGAACCCCCGGCTACGACTCCGAAGTGGCGGCTATCCGACGCACTGCGGTGGCGTCGTACTCGCAGACGGCTTCGCACTGTCCCCGTGTGGCGGTTACCTGTTCTGCTTGTCGTCGCGGCGTTCTTCTTGGCCGACACGCTTATCGATCTCGACAGTTCGGTGTTCGACGGCTTCGGTTCTGATTCCCTCGAATACGCCGTGGATCCGGGAGCTACAGCCACCCTGCTGAGCGTGATTGCCGGCGGAATGATCACCCTCACCGGTCTTGTCTTTACCGCGATCACACTGGCCATGCAATTCGGTGCTTCGCAGATATCGGTGCGAGTAGTACCCATGCTGGCTCAGCAGCGAGTCATGCGATGGTCCATCGGGATGTTTCTCGCGACATTTGTCTACTCGATCATCGTTGCCCTCGATCTTGCTCTCAACACCCAGCATTCAGCTCCGCAAATCTCCACATACACGGCGTTGTTTCTCGCGATCATCAGTGCAATTCTGTTCATCGCTCTGGTATCTCGCGTCGGTTCAATTCTCAATTCCAGTCGCCTCTTGCGGTGGATCGCGGCCGAGGGACGAAGCGCAATCGTTCGCTCCTATCCGCATTACGACGAGTCGACGCACGGCGCGCTCCCCGCTGCCGCACCCTTCGTCGCCAATCCCGCACCGGCCGACGAAGACTCCGCAGACCTACTGGTGGTCCGACTGCGACACCTCTCCCCCAACGGACGCATCCTGCTGGCGATCAACCTGCCGCGACTGGAGCGATTGGCGTCGAAGTGGGGAGTCAGCATCGCAGTGGTGCCAGGCATCGGAGAATTTGTAGCGCAGAATGCGCCGCTGTTCGAAGTGCGCGGCACGTCGATGGCCGTCCGACCGGATTCTCTGATGTCGTGCCTGGTCTTCGGTGACACTCACGGTCCCGTCGTCGGTCCGGCCGCGGCAATCCAATCCATTGTCGATATTGCGCTCAAGGCGCTGTCGCCGGCTATCAACGATCCCGGCCGCGCGGTCCAAGCTCTCGACCACATCGAGGATCTGCTCGTTCTGCTGGCACCGCGGGTGCATGCCGACTCCGCGACGTCGACGCTGACCCGGATCCGCGGGCAGCAACGAACCTGGACGGACTACGTGTCCATCGCGACCGACGAAATTCGGCACTTCAGTACCAATTCCGCTCAGGTACAGCGCCGACTACGCGCGGTGTTCACCACCTTGATCGCGGCGTGCCCCGCGGATCAACACCCGCCGCTCCTCGAACGCCTCGACGCCATGAACGCCCAACTGACCCGCGAATGGACCGGCGAGCTGGACATCCGACTGGCCGGTGTCGCCGATCCCCAGGGGCTCGGATCCGAAGCCGGTGCCAGCGGACGTGTCCATCCGCTGATAGTCGGACGACCAGCGGCGAAGTGATTCAGAGTCCGCGGTTGAACGCCTGAACCCGAAGATCCCGAGCCAGGTTGTCGCGCTTCTCGAGCACCAACCGCCGCAACGACGCCGGCGCATCGGCATTCGCGTCGAGCCACTGATCGACCGCACTCAGATCCCCGGACGCCGGGAACAAGCCGTTCACCAGTCGCCGCGCAATCTCGATGCTGCGGCCTGACCACCACGTGCGCAGCGAAGCAAAATAGTCGGACGAGTAGCCCTCGATCAGCGTGAAGTCGACGCCGGCTTTGAAGCCGCCGATCATGGCGTCGAGATGATCGTTCGACAGTGTGACGTCTGTGGTTGCGGCCTGCCAGACACGTTCCTTGGTCGCTGCGGTGGGCAATGACGCAAGTCCGCGAGCGTGGGCGATCTTGCCGGCTGATGTGCCGTCGCTGCTCAACTCGCGGTCGAGGTCACTCGGTTCGGCAAAGCCTGTGGCAGCCAGAGCAATCCACATCGACCACCGCAGATCGGGATCGAGAGCGAGCCCGATCGGGCCGGGGCTCTCGCCGAGCAGAATGGCACGCAACGCTTCGGCCCGCGAATCGTCGAGCGCAGCCGCAGCGGCACAGGCTCGGGCCCAGGCCAACTGGCGGCCCGATTCCGGTTCGCTCTCGAACATCGCCTTCCACGCCGTCGCCAACCACCCAGCCGCCGCGCTGGAGCGCAGTTCGCTCGGAACGTAATGCACGATCGCGAACTGCGCGTCAGCGGTGATCGAACTGAGAATCGCCAGGTCCGGTTCCGAAGGGCCACTTTGTTCGGCCACCGCAAGATACCGGAATACCGACAGCTCACCGTCACGCACGGAGTTCCACAGCGAAGACAGAATCAATCCACGCGCCAGTGGATCGACAACACGCTCGAGCGATGATTCGACGGTGGCGAGCGACGCGGCGTCGAGCCGAATCTTCGCGTACGTCAGGTCGTCGTCGTTGAGCAGGATCAGCGGTCCCGCCGGAACGTCGATCGGTGTGCGCTCCGCCGAAATGTCAACCTCGATGCGGGCGGTGCGAACCAGGTCGCCGGTATCGCCGTAGTTGTAGACCCCGACTGCCAGGCGATGCGGTCGTGGATCGGTCTGCACCAATTCCCCGGCCTCGAACGTCAATGTCGACACACCCGTTGTCTCGAGCCAAGCACGTGACCAGTCGCGCATGTCTCGCCCTGACGTCGCGCTCAAGGCGTCCAGGAAATCGACTAGCCGAGTGTTACCGAAAGCGTTCGCCCGGAAGTACTTCCGTGATGCCTCGAAAAACGCGTCCCGTCCGACAAAGGCCACCAGTTGCTTGAGAACGCTCGCGCCCTTGGCGTAGGTGATACCGTCGAAGTTCAGCTTCGCCGCTTCCAGATCGACGATGTCGGCAACGATCGGATGTGTGGTCGGCAACTGATCCTGCAAGTACGCCCAGGCCTTTCGCTTGATCGCAAACGCCACCCAGGCGTCGGTGAACCGCGTTGCCTCGACGCTGACAAGCGATCCCATGAAATCGGCGAACGATTCCTTGAGCCACAGATCGTCCCACCACACCATGGTCACGAGGTCGCCGAACCACATGTGCGCCATCTCGTGCAGGATTGTGTTCGCGCGGCGCTGGTACTGCTCGGCAGTGGCTTTGCCGCGGAATACATACGATTCGGTGAAGGTGACGAGCCCCGGATTCTCCATTGCGCCGAGGTTGTACTCGGGAACGAATATCTGGTCGTACTTGCCGAACGGATACGGGTAATCGAAGGCCTCGGCATAGAAGTCGAGGCCTTGCCGGGTCACCTCGAACACATCGTCGGCATCGAGATACCGGGCCAGCGACGCTCGGCACAGAACGCCCAGTTCGACGGTGAGGTCGCCGCGACTCCATGCCGAGCTCACTCGATGGTACGGACCGGCTGCCACGGCCGTGATATACGTCGAAATAGGAAGCGTCGGAGCAAAAGTGACGGTCTTGCTGCCAGCGGCATTCGAATCCGTCTGCACCGGAACCTGATTCGACAGCACTTCCCAGGACTGCGGTGCTGTCACCACGAAGGTGAACGGCGCCTTCATGTCCGGCTGCTCGAAGCACGCAAACACCCGACGCGCATCCGCTGGTTCGTATTGCGTGTACAGGTACGTCTGCCCGTCGGCGTCGTCGACAAATCTGTGCAGACCTTCACCGGAGCGGCTGTACTCCGCGAGCGCCACAACTTGGACGACGTTCACATCCGACAGTCCGTTCAGCGCGATCCGCGCGCCGTCGTATTCGACAGCAATTCGACGGCTGTTCACCTCGACCGATTCGACCGACCTACCGATGAAATCGAGCCACGTCGAATCCACGGTCGATGTCATGTCGATCGTGGTGATTGTCCTGAACGTCGACACAGCAGGGTCGACCGCCGAGCGGAGATCCAACTCCACCCGATAACCGGTGACCGATACCGCGGACGATCGGAGAATGACTTCGCTTCGGTTCAGGTTTGCTGTGCTCACCCGTCTGATCCTGCCAGGCCGGGCGAGCCTCAGATCCCCTATCCGGTGAAAGCGCCCTGCCACACAGTGTCGAACGGCGTGTGCGCCGAGACCCGGGCCTCGATGCCTGCGGTCACGAACTTCTTTGCCAGAGCCACAGCTTCTCCCACGTCAGCGCCCTTTGCGAGCTCTGCAGTCACTGCGGCAGCAAGGGTGCAACCGGCGCCGGAGACGCGCTCCTGGCCAACCTTGGGAGCAGAAAGAACCGTCACATCGGTTCCGTCGAACAGCACGTCGACGGCGTCGTCGCCGGCCAGTTCCACGCCGCCCTTCGCCAGAACGTACTTCGGTCCGAGATCGTGGATGCGACCCGCCGCTTCGATCAGTTCGTCGACGCTCGAGATCGCGTCCATACCGGCAAGGGTGCGCGCCTCGAAGAGGTTGGGTGTGACAACAGTTGCGAGGGGCAGGATCGAATCGCGCAGCGCCGTATCGGTATCGAGCGCCGCTCCGGGCTCCTGACCCTTGCAGATCAGAACCGGATCGAGAACCACGTGCCGCCACGACTGACGACGGAGTCCCTCGGCAACAACCTCGATGGTCGCGGGCGTACCCAGCATGCCGATTTTCACGACGTCGAGATCGTGCGCCGACGTTGCTGCCTCGATCTGGTCGGCGATCACCTCGGGCGCGATGGGGACAAAGCGGTGGCCCCAGTTGTTCTTCGGGTCGAAGGACACGATGCACGTCGTAGTCGCGATGCCGTAGACGCCGCGGGCCTGGAAGGTCTTGAGGTCGACCTGTAAGCCGGCACCACCGGTGGATTCGGATCCAGCGATGACATAGGCAAGGTCAACCACGGTACAAACTCCTTTTGAGGCTTCGACACCATCCACGAATACACGCGAACGCCGGAGGTCGAAGTTTACCAACGACGACCCCGGCGCTTCTCCGCGACTACTCGCCCTAGATGCTCACGTTCTCCACCGGAGGGTAGGAATATGTTTCGTCGAGAATCGCCTCGCCGGGCATGTAGAGCCGGAGTACCAGCCTGAACGCGGCGTCGGGCGCCGGCAGCCAGTTTGCTCGCGCCGTGGTGTCGGTCGGCTCGGCGTTCGAAATGGTGATCCGGAAAGACCCGTCGGCGTCGTAACGGATTCCGGCGGTGCGGTCGCCGATCGAGTACCGGTCTATCGGGTTGTCGACCAGGTAGTAGCGCGGAATGTCGTAGAGCGTGATCGACCAGAATGCACCGACGGGCGGCTTCTCCGGAAAGTTGATGAGATAGGTGTTCTCGCCGATCAGTGGCGCTCCGGTCACGTCGGTGAACGCTTGTGCATACACCGCTTCGTAGGCGTGATTTCCCCATAACCCCAGGCGGCACGCAATCGCCCTTTCGACGATGCGCACTTTCTCGTCGAGGATCTTCCACCGGTCGTCCTCGATTGTTCCGAGGCCGAGGTTGTAGAGGTTGTAGTCGAAGAGGTGCAGCGCCACTGTCCACCCGTTGAAGACCGGAGCCTGGCCGTGTTTGGTGGCATCCTCGAGCTTGGCGACGCCTTCAGCGTGCCACACGCGAAGGTCATCGCTGTCGACATCCGAAGACCACAGACCGGAAAATTGCTCGATCAGGGCAGATTCCGCAGCCGGCGCAGGGAATGCCTGTGACCAGCGATGCGCTTGCTGCCAGAAGAGCAGTTCGTCGGTGAGGTTCGCGTCCACCGACGGGAGCCCTTTCGCTGCCGCGGTCGGGTCGAGTGGCTCGAGCACCAGGGAATCCTGCAGTTTGGTCACTGCGGGAATGTCATCCGGGCCGGCGCAGGCAATTCGGCCCACTATCGACACGACGTCGGTCGAGGCCTGGACCACCGGATGCTCCGATTCCCCTGCCCAGCCCGGTGGGACGATCAGAAAACTGCCGGCGTCATTTCCCGTTGCTCGGGTGCCTACATAGGCGATGTTGTTAGTCCAGGCGTCGACAAATTGGAGTACGTAATAGCGATCCCCGGTCGACGGCACGTCCAGTCGCAGAGGTCCACCCGAAAGATCAAGCTGCGCAAGCGAATAGACGGTGTCGTTGTTGATCGTGACAAAGGTGTCCTCCGGGCCTGCAAGTTTGCGGGCGTGCGAGAAGCTGTTGAACGGTGCTGCCGGATTGGAACCGACGCCGGTCGTGACGTAACGCTCCACCTGTCGGAGGTTCTCCACCAGCGGGTAGTAGTAGAAGTACGCGGCGCTCGCAGTCTCTGTCAGTGCACTCAAACTCGTGTCCTTCAATTGGGCACTGTCACCAGTGCTGTGAAGACAGCTAGTGCGGCCAACAATATCGATAATCGCGGCAATACGGGCAACTACGACAAATCGGGAATGCGTGTTGCCCAGGCTATGTCGTTGTCCTCGTAACCCAGCGGCGGACCCACGAACTCTCCCCCACACGTGATCAACGCAAGCGTCTCCGGTCCGTCCAACCGGTTCAAGCGCTCGACGGGCAGTTCGCCATCCTTGCGGTACTCGTCAACCGCATCGATCCGATACGTCCACTCGTGGCCATCCTCCCCGGTCAACGTCACGAGCGATCCCGGGGTCAACGACGAGAATTTCTTTCCGAAACCATCACCGGCGTACACGTCGTTGATATGCCCGGTGATCACAACGGTTCCCGCGCCCGAACCCGGAAAAGCGGAGTCCGCCCACCAGCCGACCTTGCTCACGTCCTCCGGCGGAATCAGCGAACCGTCCGACGTTGTCTTGATCGCCAGAACTTCAGCAGCCTCGTTACCGATGCGCAGTTGAGTCGGTGTTGCCGGATTGTCGACTGCAGCCTGCACCGCAGGCGGTAAATTCTCCTGCCCGGTCGCGAGCACTCGAACCGGTTGATCACCGTCTCCCGAACACCCGCCGACACACAACAACACTGTCAGCGCCGCTGCGCCGCACAGTCGCCGAAACGTACGGCCAGACGATTGTGTCACCGCGAGATCGGCCCGGACGGAACCTGGGAGATAGGGACTCGATTGCCTACATCGCGTCCGGGCAGTTCACCGCCCTGGTTGCCACCGTTGTTTCCGCCGTTTCCGCCACCGCCGTTACCACCCTGGTTGCCGCCACCACCATTCCCGCCGCCACCGCCACCGCCGCCGCCTGGGCAGTCGGTTCCCGGATCGGTTGTATCGCCCGTCAGCACGATTTTGACTGCAGAGAGGTCAACGGATTGATTCTGCGCCACGAGGTTCGGAGTCGACGCGTCGAACGCGAGTGTTGCTCGAACCGGAATCACTCGTCCGTCGTCGGCGTGCGTGACCTTCGTTCCGGACATCCCCAGATCCTGGGTCAATGTCATACGTGAGCGGAGTTCTGCGTCGCCGGTGAGTCCCGCGCCATCGATCCTTAAGGTGCCGCTGACCGGGCTGCCATGCGCGCGAATTTTGACCGAGGCTCGGAACTCGAGCGTGTCGCCCGGGACGGTGCGCCAGGACTCGATGGAGTTGATCTTCGTGCCGGGTGTGCCGGTCGAGACGTCGTACCAGCCGTCGATGACCGCCGGATCGAGTGACATGGAGTTGTCATTGATCTCGGGAACGCACGTCTGCGTCAAGACGGGCGCGGCGCCGGCCGCTCCCGACAGCGCCGTAGTGATCAAGACTGCGGTGGCAAAGATCGCTGCGCACGCACCCGCGGTACCAAAGCTTCTCATCCCGCTACCCTCATCTACGGTCTGGCAATCTGGTCAATTCAGTCAAAATACCAGCACAATCGCATAAATCGGCACGATCGGACTGACAAAATATTCTTGTGGTGCCATCGGGCAATTATTCCGCAGCCGATCCCGACATTGGGTACATCGTTCGGGCGCGATTCAAAAGTTACAGATCGCCCGAGCGATCGCCGCGCGGCAATTGTGCTCACGCAGACCTGATCAACCGCGCGTGCGCACATTCGGCGAGCGAACTTGGTGTTCGAGTACGACCACCCCCTTCCCGGCGTAAAGCCTGCGGCCATCGGTTGGACTGAATCCACGAGTTACTTTGGTAACCAAACATATTGGGGATGGCCGGGGAACCGATCCGCACCTCGTCTTCGATTGCGAACCAGGTTGATCGGTGATCCACCGGACTTCGATGGGGCGCAGCGCTGCGTGACGTTTGGCGCGACTCACAAATGCCAAACCTTAGGTATGCCGCCTAGAGGACGAACCCAGTAATCCAACATGCGCACAGTGTCGAATAGACCCAGCAGACAACCGACATTGCCACTCGCGGCGGTCGCTGAATATCTTGGCGCGGAAAGCAAGCTACTGGGCGAGCAAGGAACCCTGGTCGTCACCGGCGTGTGCCAGGACTCCCGTCAGGTTCGCCCGGGCGATATCTACGCGGCACTGCCGGGCATCGAGCACCATGGTGGGGAGTTTGTGGCGGAAGCAGCGAAGAGGGGCGCCGTGGCTGTGATCAGTGATCGCCCCACTGAAATATTGCCGGCGTTTGTGGTGAAGAACCCCCGAAAGATCCTCGGCCCTTTGGCCGCCTGGATATACGGTGACCCCTCCACGTCGCTCGACGTATACGGCGTTACCGGCACCAACGGCAAGACCAGCACTGCATTTATGCTCGAAGCCGGTCTAGCTGCAGCCGGAATACGCACCGGCATCATCAGCGGAATCTGCATTCGGGGACCAGACGGCGTATCGGAGGCGGAGCGAACGACACCCGAGGCGTGCACGTTGCAACGTACGTTGTCGGCTTTCGTCGACAACCGCGTCGACGCCGTCGCCATGGAAGCGTCGAGTCATGGACTTGCACTACACCGAATCAATGGGACGTTCTTCCGTGTCGCTGCCTTCACGAACCTTTCGCGTGATCATCTGGATTTCCACAGATCTATGACGTCATACTTCGAGTCGAAGGCCCAGCTTTTCTTACCGGAACGTTGCGCCCGCGCGGTGATCAGCGTCGACGACCGGTACGGCAAAGCCCTCGCTGAACGCGTCACTGTTCCTCGTTTGACCTTCTCATCGCACGGTGCAACCGCCGATGTCACCGCCACTGACATCGAGGCCGATCAAACGGGAACAACTTTTGTCGCGCGGCATGGAAGTTGGCGGAGGAAGGTCCGATTGCGCCTGCTGGGGTGTCACCAAGTTGACAACGCTTTGACTGCAATTGCCGCTCTTCGTATCGGTGGAGTCGATATCACCGCGGCGCTCGACGGTATCGAGAATCTCGGCACCGTCCCCGGGAGATTGGAAAGCGTGGAGTTAGGACAGAATTTCCTGGCATTCGTCGACTACGTGCACAACGCCGGTGCGCAACTCCGCTTGTTTCCCTACCTACGCGCGTTGTCGAAGGGAAAGATCATTGCCGTCATCGGTGCCACTGGCGGCCGGGACCCAGGCAAACGCGAGCCTCTGGGTCGCACGGCCGGCACTCATGCCGACATCGTTATCGTCACCGACGAAGGACCGTACCGCGACGATGCAACACACCTCAGAAATGACGTGGCCACTGGGGCGCGACACGCGAATCATGCAGAGGTGCTTATCATTCCGGATCGAGGTGATGCTATTCGGACCGCCGTAAGCAGGGCACATGCGGGCGATATCGTTGTCGTTGCCGGGCGCGGGAACGACCACGTGATGAACTACGACGGTCTGGAGATAGTGTTCGACGATCGCGAAGTACTCGAGCGCGCACTAGTCGAATGTGCAAAATAGTCGTCAGCACACTGTCGTCCATTTACCTGTCGGACCGATCAGAACAAGATGGAAAACGACACCGCGCCGTACGCCACGCCCAACACCACCAGAATCCATCCGACATACGATCTGATGGACAGTCTGCGCGTGCGATGCCATCGCGGCGACGCTCGTAAGAATGCCCCTACGGCGCCCACCAAGAGCGTCACGCTCGGCAAGAACACCAAAAGGCGTCGATCCTTGCGCGAGCAGACCAGCACGTCGGTGTCGAAACACTCGCCCCGCCGAGAACCCAACACCACAAGTGCCACTATCATCACAATCACAACCAGGACGATCGAGGCTGCGTAAGTGATTGTCCTCCTGCCGATTTCCCGCTCGGCCCCTGCGGCAAGACCGGGTTGTTCAGTCATCGAGGAAACCCTCCGCTGTATTTCACGCCGACCCATTCAGTATCGCAGTAGCGTTTCGCTCACGCTCGGCGCCCATAGGCATTCCTGGGCCAATCGACCGCGCCGTCGTGCTGATTGATCTGTAACCAGTCATACCTCCCGCCATCTTCGCCTAGTCCTGATTTCGGATCGGATTGTCATCCAGTCTAAATGTAGCTTATCTGCATCAGTGGATGCAGATAATTGACGGTTCAGAGTATAGGATTACTTCAGTTAAAGCGGCCACATCAGACCAGAACGCACAACCTCGAGGAGTCACCGATGCTCTTGCGTCTGCCAGGCGTTTACCCTCCGCAGGAAGATACGTGGCTGCTGGCCGACACACTGGCTGCAGAGAGGCTCGGACGGGACTCACGGGTACTGGATCTCTGCACCGGAACGGGGGCGCTGAGCTTGCGCGCCGCCGAAATCGGAGCCGGACACGTGACGGCCGTGGACATATCTCGTCGCGCAGTCGTCACCACCCAGTTGAATGCCATCCTGAATCGGCATTCGATTCGAGTGATTCGTGGCGATCTGACTACACCCGTTCAAGACCAACGTTTCGACGTAGTCATTTCAAACCCCCCGTACGTTCCTGCGCACGACGACGTCCTACCCACTCGTGGCGTGGAGCGGGCGTGGGACGCGGGCGTAGACGGGCGAGTGCTGCTGGATCGGATATGTACACACGCACCCCGAGTGCTTACGGAGTCAGGTGTTCTCTTGATCGCGCAGTCTGTGCTCAGCGGGATCGAGAAAACTCAGGCCATGCTGGAAGAACAGGGATTGTTCGTGGAAGTCGCCGCTCGCGCGGAGATCCCTTTCGGGCGCGTGCTCTCCGCGCGGGCGGCACTGTTCGAGGCCCGCGGCCTCATCGCTCCGGGCCAGCGCACCGAAGAGATCGTTGTCCTTCGGGCCGCGAAATCAAGTCTCGACAAGGAGGTCATGTGAATCCCATGTCCGATACCGAACGCGACAAGAGCGCGGTCACCGTCACCGTGTGCCCGGACGGACCGATACTTGTTCGTGGTCCTGCAACCGTGATCGATGGCGCGGGCAATCCGATCGAACGAAAACGGGCGACGGTTGCGTTGTGCCGATGCGGCGGCACGGGCATCTCTCCCTTCTGCGACGGCACACACAAGAAAAGAAAGTCCCGACTCTCATGACCAGGGCTGAATGTGGACGTGATATGACCAAGCCAGGTGAGCTCTCCGTGCGGGAAGGTGTCCCGACCCTGAGCACGGCAAGAACAGAGAATGGCGACCGGGATCCTCTGCCTTACAGCAGAGTCGATCTGACGACCGGAGGTTCGAGAGTTATAGCGGGCCATCATGATTTCCAGTCGAGCCGCATTGGAAACTGGAACCAACTCGGCGGTCAGGCTGGAGCGTCGGTCAATTCGCTCAACTGTGCAACCCTCGCCGCCAGGATGGAGTTTTCGGCCTCGAGCGACAGTATTAACCGGATGCCGACCAAGTTGACCCCATCGTCGATCAGTGCGGTGATGCGGGCCAGCGTCTCCAGATCTGATTCGCTGTATCGGCGGGTTCCGCCTCCGGTGCGAGTCGGTGTCAGCAACCCTCGTCGCTCGTACAATCTCAATGTCTGCGGCCCGACTCCGGAAAGCTCGGCCATCACCGAGATTCCGTAAACGCCTCGAAGCGCGCGCGCCTGACCCTCTGACGTCACGGTATCCTCCTCGGCGTCTTCGTTGACCGTGCAACCTTAACATTCTCTGCATTTCAATCTAACGTCGCCAGCACAGATTTCATGAGTCCAACAGTGTGCAGTGCGAGCGCGCAGGTGTAACGTCAATTTTCCACCTCAGCTGTTGCCAATTATCTGCATCTGCTGGTATAGATTTTGAGACACCACTAATCAAATGCGGGTACGGCACCCATTCCAACGGGAGGTCACACTCCACCTCGAAAGAAAGATGACGACGCGCCTCGGGCAGTGTTGACCATGCAACTCCAGGAGGCTCAATGACCCATCACGCAAGAAACCGAACGAAGGCTTATCCGACGGTATCGAGACTGTCTGCGTCGATCGGGTTCCGAAATACGGACACCAACTCCAAACCGACCTGACTGACACTGTAACGTGGTCTGAAGAGGGGCGGTGCGAACATACGGTGCGAACATACAAGGGCCACAACCGATCCGAACGACGGATAGGCACGCGCGGCGCGCTGTCTGTGTCGAGCATTCCTGCTCGCACATAAGAGTTCCGCCACGAGTGCGATTCTTCAGAACTGGACCTGAGCTGCACGGCGCATCGTCCAGTCTACTGCGCGGGAAGCGCAGTGCCACAAGCAAACTGAACAGCACTAGTTATTTTGCTGTCCAGCCCAGAGAAGCGTCGTCCGGATCCTGAAGTTTCTGCTTGATTTCCCGCATACGCGGCGAGTTGACCGCACATTTCCTCGCAGCACCGTTCACCATTTGGGGACATTCGCATACGGACGCGCAGGAAACGGCGCGGCACAAGATGCCGGCAACACGAGACGCTGTCGATGGACGCGACACCGAGAATGCTCGGGAACCACCCCATCAGTCGCACGTATGTCTCTGTAACTCATTGCGGCGGAAAGGGGTACACAGGTTGCATGCTCAGCCAACGACCGGAACACCCGCGACCGTGCGGCACATATCGGAGAGGTCAAGATGACCGCCAAAGATACCGTCACCGAGACGGTTGATCTACCCAGGTGGCGGGATCGAAAACGGTACTGGTGGCCAGTGGCGTTGTTAATTCCACTGAGCCCATTCCTGTCCTGGTTTCTCGTCGATCGTCTAGGCTTGGGATTGTTCTGGGCAACCGGGGCATGGATTCTGGTACTGATCATTCCGATCATCGACTTGATTGCGGGTAGAGACGGGCAAAGCCCGCCGGGTTACGCAATTCTCCCACTGCAGAAGGATCGCTATTATCGTTGGTGCACATACTTTTTCGTGCCGATACAGTATGCCGGGTTGGCGTTTGCGTGCTGGTGCTGGGTGAACGCCCCTATGGCGACGGGCGAGAAGATCGCCCTCGCTATGACTGTCGGAGTCGTAGCCGGCGTCGGAATCAATGCCGCACACGAACTCGGTCACAAAAACGAATCCGTCGAGCGATGGTTGGCGAAAATCGTCCTCGCACAATCGTTTTACGGGCATTTCTTCGTCGAACACAATCACGGGCACCATGTCCGAGTGGCAACGCCGGACGATCCAGCCAGCGCTCGGTTCGGCGAATCATTCTGGATGTTCCTCTCGCGCAGTGTGATCGGTGGAGTGAAATCGAGTTGGAAGATCGAGACAGCACGAGTGCGACGACGCGGAAAACTCACCTGGGGTGTGCAGAACAGCATCCTTCAGACATCGGCGATGAGCATCGTCCTATTCGGTGGACTGATCACTGTGTTCGGCTGGCAGATCGCCCCTTGGCTAGCACTCCAAGCGATCGCCGGGATCTCATTTCTGGAGGCGGCAAATTACATCGAACACTACGGACTGCTACGCAAGCGCAGATCAGACGGCAGTTTTATGAAAGTCCGACCGGAGGACAGTTGGAACAGTGATCACATCGTCAGCAATGTGTTCCTTTATCAACTTCAACGTCACAGTGATCATCACGCCAACCCACTCCTGAGATACCAATCATTGCGAAGTAGTCCGGCAGCACCCCAACTGCCGGCGGGATACGCAGTGATGATTGTCTGCGCTTGGATACCCCCGTTGTGGAGGTGGCTCATGGATCGCCGAGTTCTCGACTACTACGACGGTGATCTGACCCTCGTCAACACGAAAGCGACTTCGCGATGAACGCGCGCACTGGTGGGGAGAGGCAGGGTTCCACTCCCCCGGCAGGAACGACGGACCGTAGTAAAATCCCGCCAGCCCCAGAGATCATCGCCGCGGTGGAATTCCTCCGGACGCAGCCTGACGCAGCAAGCATCCGGCGCCGATATCTTGACTTGATAACACCAGGTAACGAGCGTGACGGCACAGCCACCGACTACACGGCAGCCGAGCGCTACCTACTTGCGACCGCTGCAAGATACAAACGGCAAGTGCGCCGTGGTTCCCCCACAGAGCAGGGCAACTCCGACCCGCCGTCAACTCGTCCATAGACCCAGATGACATCGGTTGACTCCTTCTCCACCGGCGTCGGGTCGTAGTTCACACCGTTTCAACGGTCTGGGTCCGGGAATATATCGAGCCACAAATAGCTGCTGACGACGAGAAAGTAGGATCTACTACCGTTCGATGTAGGTAGGAATGAGCAGACCCCGAGGTGCACACGATGTCTTGGCCAGACAAAGCCCCGACAGAACCCGCAACAGTTTTTGCGGCGTTGGCCGAGATCCTTTACTCCGCGACGGACGATGCCGACGTGTACAACGCAATCTGTTCGGCCGCTGTCAACCTGATTCCTGGTTGCGACCATGCCAGTTTGATGCTGCGTCGCGGAAACACCACCGTCACCGTTGCCGCGAGTGACGAGATCGCCGTTTTCGCAGATGATTTGGAGCGCGCCACCGGCGAAGGTCCGTGTCTCGACGCGCTGGAAACCGAATCACCGCAGCTCGAGTCCGATCTTCGCACTCCTAACCAGTGGCCCGAGTTCGCTCGGAAAGCTCTTTCGAAGACGCCGATTCGGGGAAGCATGGGGTTCCGCCTACTCGTCGACCGACGCAAAATCGGTGCTCTCAACCTGTTCTCGGATACACCCGGAGCATTCTCGGAGGACATTGCCGACCTGGCAATCATCCTGGTCTCCTTCGCGTCTGTGGCAGTCACCGCATTGTCTCGAGGAGAGGATGCCGAATCGCTACGGCGAGGCCTGGCCGGTAGCCGTGAAATCGGCCAGGCCGTCGGTTTACTGATGGGATTACACGGGGTACCGAGCGACGCCGCGTTCGAGATTCTTCAGAAGACTTCGCAGAACATGAATATCAAGGTCGCAGACCTCGCTCGCGACGTCATCGTCCGGCATCGATCGACTCTCGACTAACCGGCGGTTCGTGCGCCAGAGTCAGCGCGAGATGGTGGCCTGGCGGCCGGCAGCATCCTGTCCGGACCGCTGGGATAGTATCTGTATCAGTTCTTCGTCAAGCAACGGCAACGGACGTTTAATTCCCATGCCGTGCTGCCCTGCATCGGCCACCTCGAACAGGTAGGTCAATCATTCCCCTAACGTCGAAGCACTCGAAAACATATAACGACGCATTGATCGCATTGGCCGCTGCAACCCAGCGTCCGGCGAATGTCGTCAACCTCGCCGGCGATTACGCCATCCGTGTCGATCTCGAGTACAGCCGCTACGTACTGGCCACCAACACTGCCCAGGGTCTGTCGGACGAAACCTATCCCGCCGGCTCGTGGTTGGTTCGTATCTTCCAATCTCAAATCGGCGGCCTCCCAGACGAACTACTCGCCGACGCCACCGATGAATGGCTTATCGACGCCCTTGATTCCGTTCTCAGGCACCTCGAAGCCGGCGGAAAGAAGATCTTGGCGGACGCAAACTTCGGAGACGTCAGCCTCCCGAAGCCGCCAACGCACGTGATATCGGTGCACTCACAGATCACCCCGGCCCCTCGGCTGGGTTGCACGACTGAGGGATCTGCGTTGCAGGAGTAACTCACTCTCGATCAAATACCAACCAGATCAAAACAGTGTCCCGATTGGCATTGCTCCGAACCACGCGCTTTGCCCCATCGCTGCCACGTAGATGTCAGCCGAGCGCTTCCCCACCAAGAACGCAATCGACTGCCGGCTCAGTCACGGTTCGCTCCGACGGGGCGCGGGTCGACAGCACCGTCCGGCGTGGCGACCTCCCAGTACAGATTCGATACCCCGACTGGGATGAGCGTGTCGATCCACTCGGCAATGACCTCGACGATGACGCCCTCGAGTTCCTCTCGTGACCAAATCCGCGGCCGGACCGGAACCGCAGGCTCCCAGCCGTCCTCACCCCAGATGACCCCGAACAGCTCCCGCTCATCGCCGAGCTTCCGATCCAACGTGAACGCGTCGGGGCCGTCGAATCGCGCCCAGACATCGAACGTGCCGTGCGCGTCCTGGTCGACGAATACCTCGATGATCACGCCATCAATTCGGGCAGACGCTGTGTTGCATATCGTTTCGAGCCGAGCGGCCACGGCCGGCGACGCGGTGTCGAGGACGGCTCTCAGTGCGGCGCGGTACTCAGTGGCTTCCACAGACTCAGCATATCCGCGCCGTTTCCGGATCCGTTCGTCCTCGGAGCAACCGAAAGCCACCGTTAGACGGACACACCAAATCTACTGATCAACAATCGATCTCGCGAGATCCTAAATAGATTTTCAATCGCGGGCTCGCTCCACGACCCAGGCTGCAACCTGCGCCCGCGAGGTGAACCCCAGTTTTGTCAGTATGTGCTCCACATGCCCTTGGGCGGTGCGCGGTGAGATCACCAGCCGATCGGCGATGGCCTGGTTGGTCAGACCTTGAGCGATGAGATCGGCGACTTGGCGCTCCCTCTTGGTCAGTCGCGTCGGCGCGTCGGCGTCGGATCTGGAAGCATCGAACGTTGGTTCACGGAGTGCGTAGGAAATTGCCACGTCGAATCCAAAACCTTTGCCCTTCCGGTAAGCCGCCGCGAATGCTTTGTCTCCGAGCATCTGACGCGCCCTCCGCTCGCATTCCTGTTGGTAAGCAAGTAAATTGGAGTGAATAATCGCGGTGCTGCCCATCGAGTGCGCCAACCCCTCTGCCGCTCCTGTCAACACTGCGGCTCTGGTGGCGTCGCGCCGCCTACACTCGATCCAGGCCACTGTCCCGAGGCAGGCTGCGGCAACACGAGGGCTTCGCGTTTGCCGCGACAGGTTCAGCGATTGCTCGAGTAGCCGCACCGCACGATCGGTATCGCCCTTTTGCCACACTTCGATTGCGAGTGCCCATATCGAGTACGACCGAGCCATCGTCTCTCCGCGTGCTTCCGTGATCGAGATCGCTCGCTCGTGGCATTCGATCGCTTGGTCCGTCGAGCCACGCAGTCCGTAGGCCAACCCCAACGGATACAGTGCACCTATCTCCAGTGCGGTTTCCTCACGCCCGCTGAATCCGGCGACGGCGGCTTCGAGACGCGAGGAGGCTCGCGTGGGGTCACCACTGTAAAGGGCATGCATTCCGTCGGCAAGAGCGACCAGTATCCGCATCATCGGGTCACGCATGTGAGCGGTGAGACTCCGCGCCTCGTCGACGAGCCCCGCTCCCGCCGTGAGGTCACCCTGCACACTCGCCATCAGAGCGGCGAAATCGAGGCCCTTGACCCAGTCGAGAGTGGGTGGGCCACTCTGAAGGGCAAGCAACTGACCGATCCAATGTCGACACTCGTTGTAGGCGCCTTGGGAGTTCCAGAAGAAGGACAGTGCGACAGCGGTCCGCAGGCCAACGGCAGGATTGTCGGCGATGCTGAATTCGAGTGCCTCTCGCAGGTTCCGCTGTTCGCGATTCAGACGGGCGATCCAGTCGAGTTGGCGCGCGCTGATCCACTCGGACTCCGCATCGAGCGCCAACCGCTCGTACCAGTCCCGATGACGGCGACGCAGTTCCACTAGATCACCGGCCTGCTCGAGCTTCTCGTACCCGTACTCCCGCAACGTCCCGAGCATCCGGAACCGCACCACCGACCCAAGGTCCTCGCGAATCAGAATCGACTTGTCCACCAATGACGACAAAGTATCCAAGAGCTCGCCCGGATCCTGGTCCGCGCCGCACACCAGTTCCACAGCATCGAGTTCGAAACTACCCGCGAATACCGCCACTCGTCCCCACACCAGTTGCTCACTCGCAGTACACAACTCGAAGCTCCAGTCGATACACAACCGCAGCGTCTGCTGCCGCGACGGGGCACCCCGGCTGCCACGAGTCAGCAGCGCATATCGGTCGGTCAACCGCTCGAGGATCTGCTCGAGCGACATGGCCCGCAACCGTGCCGCAGCCAACTCGATAGGCAACGGCAACCCGTCGAGCCTGCGGCAAATCCCAGCCACCGTCTCCGCATTCTCCTCGGTGGGCACAAATCCCGGAACTGCCGCCGCCGCGCGCTCGGTAAACAACGACACCGCGTCGTATTTGGGCAACCCCCGGAGCGACAGCTTCCCCTCCGGATCGGGTACGCCAAGCGGCGGAACCCGCAGCACCGCCTCCCCGCCGACACCAAGGGGTTCGCGGCTGGTGGCAAGAATCCGTAGCGACGGACAGACGCGCACCAATGTGGCGGCCAATTCTGCAGCGGCATCGACCAGGTGTTCACAGTTATCGAGAACCAATAACAATTCCCGCGGCTCGAGGAACTCGATCAGAATCTCCGTCACCGGTCTCGCTGGCTGGTCCTGCAGTCCCAGTACACCGGCCACCGTCTCGGCCAGCAACGACTCGTCACGCAACTCGCCTAACTCCACGAGCCGCGCACCGTCGGCGTACTCCCGTTGCACCCCCGCCGCGAGCCGCATCGCCAGCCGGGTCTTACCGACACCTCCGATCCCGGTCAACGTCACCAACGGGCCCGCGGCGAGCAGCCTTTTCGCCTCGGTCAGCTCGCGTCGGCGGCCCACAAAGCTGGTCAGTTCCAGCGGAAGCTCCCCCGTCGTCCTCGGAGAAAAGGCAACTGAACGTCGCAGTCGAACTTGTGGCCCAGGGCGCCGGTCGTTGCCCTGCGTGTCGGGTTCGTCGCGCAGGGGCATCTCATCGACCGGAAAATCGTGGCGCCGTTGCAGTTGCCGCAATTCCTCGCCGAACTCCGCTGCTGTGGCCGGGCGCGCGCCGGGCGTCCTGGACATCGCGCGGGCGATTACCTCGGACACGTCGTCGGGGACCCCGTGGTCACGCAAATCGGGCACCGCCTGCGTGGTGATCCGCAGAAACTGCGCGACAACCTGCTCACCGCTACGACGCTCGTACGCGGCATGACCGGTGAGAGCACAGAAGAGGACGGCACCAAGCCCATAGATGTCGGCCGCTGGACTCGGCGGATCTCCCCCCAACACCTCCGGCGCCGTGTACGCCGGCGACCCGGTAACGACACCGGTGGCGGTCTCGAAACCCCCGGTGATGTGCGCAATACCGAAGTCCGCCAACTCCGGTTCTCCGTAATCGGTGAGCAATATGTTGGCGGGTTTGATGTCCCGGTGCACGATGCCGAGCTTGTGCGCCGACTCCACCGCACCCGCCAGTCTCACCCCCAGTCGCAACGCCTGATTCAAAAGCAATGGACCGTCGCGGCGGATCCGTGCGTCGAGGGAATCCTGCGGGTGATACGGCATCACGATGTATGGACGGCCACTGTCGGTGGCACCTACCTGCAAAATGTTGACGATGTTCGGATGCCCGGTCAATCGACCCATCGCCTGCTGTTCGCGGAAGAAGCGGGCCCGGTTCTCCTCGTCGAGATCGACGGTGAGTATCTTCACCGCAACTGTGCGATCCAAGTCTGCCTGGATACAGCGATAGACGGCGCCGAAACCGCCGCGGCCGATCTCCTCGGCATCATCGAAGCCGGCACTTCCCAGCTCCGCGGCCGGCAACGGCGGGTACCGCTGAGTGCCGAGCGAATCACCTTTATCCATCGGACGGTCTACTCACTCCGTCGGCGCGTAACTCCTGGCCACTGGGCCCGACGGCACAACCAGTGCACTTCAACCTTAACCCTCAGCACTCGTAGAGGATCGTCATCACTGCCTCGATCTGATTCAATGGAAATATGTGCAGGTGGCTGGCATATTCAGGTGAATCAATCCTCGCGCATGACCTTTTGTTCCGGCCAAAGCACTCGTTGATCGACCAGAGCCTGCATTCTCGTCTCGGTGCTACAACAACTAACGGTGACGGCTTCGGAATCGGTTGGTACGGCGAGGGCAGCGCGCCAGCACTGTTCAAGAGCATCGAACCCGCGTGGAACGACTCGAACCTCCGCGAGGTCACCAGCCAATTGCGAACGCCACTACTCTTCGCACACGTCCGCGCATCAACAGGTACTCCAGTGCAGCGCAGCAACTGTCACCCATTTCGGCACAAAAATTGGATGTGGATGCACAACGGTTCCCTGCACGGCTTTCATGAGATCAAACGTGAACTGGTGACCGCCATCGATCCATCGCTCTTCCCCGACTTGGAGGGCACCACGGACTCTGAAACGCTGTTCTTTCTCGCGCTCACCTTCGGCTTGACCGATGATCCGTTCGACGCGGTTGCCAGAGCCGTCGGGTTTGTCGAGCACACAGCCCGCGCCCACGGAATCGACAATCCAGTACAGATGACGGTTGCTACGACGGACGGAGCATCCACCTGGATCTTCCGGTACTCGAGCGAAAAGCAATCAAGGTCGCTCTTCTTCTCCACCGAGATCTCCACGCTGCGGAAACTCCATCCCGAAGTGGAAGCACTGCATCATCTGGGTGAGGAAGCACGAATCGTCGTTTCCGAACCACTGCGCGACCTTCCGGGAGCGTGGAACGAAGTACCCGAATCATCCGCGGGCATAGTTCGTGCAGGGCGGGACGAAATGCGGGAGTTCGAGCCAATCCCTGTGTGAATGCCGGTTCGACATCCACTAGGACAAACAAAAATGGTGGTTTCGGATTTCTCCGAAACCACCATTTTGTTCTTCGGTCGGGCTGACAGGATTTGAACCTGCGACCACTTGACCCCCAGTCAAGTGCGCTACCAAGCTGCGCCACAGCCCGTCCGCGCCCTTGTTTCGGGCGCTTGGAAAGATTACATCAGAGACGGGCTGAAGTACCAATCGGCTGGTCAGAGGCTTTTTGGCACTACATTGGCGTGCAAACTAGCGGCTCTTGCGGTCCCGCTTCTCGCGCACTCGCACGGAAACGCGGACGGGGCTGCCGTCGAAGTTGAACTCTTCACGCAGACGCCGCTCGATGAAGCGGCGGTAGCCAGCCTCGAGGAAGCCTGTGGTGAAGAGAACGAAGGTCGGCGGGCGTGTGCTTGCCTGGGTCGCGAACATGATGCGAGGCAGTCGACCACCGCGCATCGGCGGCGGTGTTGCTGCCACAACTTCTTTGAGCCAGGTGTTCAGGCGACCCGTGGGGATGCGCTTGTCCCAAGACTCGAGAGCGGTGTCGAGGGCGGGCACGAGCTTCGCCACGGCGCGACCGGTGTGGGCGGAGATGTTGACTCGCTGAGCCCACGGAACGCGAACCAGATCGCGGTCCACTTCCTTGTCCAGCATGAGTCGACGGTCCTCGTCCACGAGGTCCCACTTGTTGAATGCGATCACCAGAGCGCGACCCGTGTCGGCCACCATGCTCAGGACACGCAAGTCCTGCTCGGTGATCGGCTCGTGTGCGTCGATGAGCAGGATCGCGACCTCAGCGGCCTCGATCGCGCTCTTCGTGCGCAGCGACGCATAGAACTCGGCGCCGCTGGCATGGCTGACGCGCTTGCGCAGACCAGCCGTGTCGACGAAACGCCAAGGGCGCCCGCCGAGTTCGACGATCGAGTCGACGGGGTCGACGGTGGTGCCGGCAACGTTGTGCACAACGGACCGCTCGTCGCCGGACAGCTTGTTGAGCAAGCTGGACTTTCCGACGTTCGGCTTTCCGACGAGAGCAACACGACGCGGACCGCCGCCGGGGATGCCTTCACGCGGGGTTTCCGGAAGCTTCTCCAGAACCTCGTCGAGCAGGTCGCCGGTACCGCGGCCGTGCGTCGCACTCACGGAGTACGGCTGACCGAGGCCCAAGGACCACAGTGCTGCAACCTCGGACTCGGTGCGTCCGTCGTCCACCTTGTTGGCAACGAGGATGACCGGGGTCTTGGAACGACGCAGCACGCGAGCGACAGCTTCGTCCGTCGCAGTGGCTCCGACAACAGCGTCGACGACCAGGAGAATGGCGTCAGCCGTTCCCATGGCCAACTCGGCCTGACGAGCAACGGCCTGCTGAAGCCCCTTCGCGTCGGGCTCCCATCCGCCGGTGTCCTGGACGAGAAAGCGTCGTCCGGCCCAGTTCGCCTCGTATGAGACGCGGTCGCGGGTAACGCCGGGGATGTCCTCGACGACCGCTTCACGGCGGCCGATGATGCGGTTCACGAGCGTCGACTTGCCGACGTTCGGTCGACCGACAACAGCCAAGGTCGGGACGGCAATGTGCGCTTCGCCCTCGCCGTCCGCTTCGAGATCGGCGTAGTCCCACTCCGATTCCTCGGACCAGGTTCCGTCGCCGGCAAATTCGGTTACCAGATCGTCGCTCACTGCACTGCTCCAGTTCTGTCGCTGACCACCAACAGCAGCTTGGCGATCACATCTTCAATGCCCAATTCGCTCGTATCCACCAGGATGGAATCCTCGGCAGGGCGCAACGGCGACACTGCCCGAGTCGAATCGAGATGATCACGGCGCTGCACATCAGCCAGCACCGCTTCGTAATTGTCTTCTCGGCCTTGGCCGACGTTCTGCGTATTGCGCCGTGCCGCACGGGTTTCCGCGGATGCGGTCAAGAAAATCTTGACGTCCGCATCCGGGAGTACGACGGTTCCGATATCGCGTCCTTCGACGACGATCCGGTCTGCGCTCGACGCCAACTCGCGCTGCGTCGCAACGAGCAGATCCCGAACTTCCGGCACTGCCGACACTGCGGAGACCGCTTTGGTCACCGCGTCGCCGCGGATCTCTTCGCCGACGTCGACGCCGTCCAGCAGAACCTGCTCGCTGGTGGGATCGGTGCCGATGGACCACGGCAACGCCGCAACAGCGCTCGTCATCGCAACGGAATCAGCCAAATCGATTCCCTGACGCAGCACGTGCAGGGTCGCGATCCGGTAGATAGCTCCGGTGTCGAGGTAGCGAGCACCCAAACGCTCCGCCAACGCGCGGGAGACGCTGGACTTGCCGGTTCCGGACGGTCCGTCCATCGCGACTACCAGCGGCATGGACGAATCGGTCACAGGCCGACCGCCTCGTACAGTCCACCGACCTCGCTACGACCGAGTACGCGCTGCGTTCCCGGACGCTGATCGCCGAGAGCAACAACTCCGACGTTGGTGCGAACCAGACGGACAACGGGGTGACCGACGGCATCAAGGAGGCGACGCACGATGTGCTTACGACCCTCGTGCAGAACGAGCTTGACGAGCGTCTTGCCCTCGTTGATCTCGAGCACGGTGAACGCGTCCACCTTGGCCGGACCGTCGTCGAGGGTGACACCGTCGCGCAGCTGCTTGCCGGTGCTGCGCTCGACAACACCGTGAACGGTGGCGAGGTACGTCTTCGGAACCTCGAACGACGGGTGCATCAGGCGGTGAGCCAGATCGCCGTCGTTGGTGAAGAGGAGCAAGCCTTCGGTGTCGGCGTCGAGACGTCCGACGTGGAACAGTCGCTGACCGGACTGAACGCGCTCGGAGACGATGTCACCGACGCACGGGCGACCGAGGTCGTCCGACATGGTGCACTGCCATCCACGCGGCTTGTTCATTGCCAAGTAGACGAGGTCCTTCTGCACGACCACACGAACGCCGTCGACGCGGACTACTGCGTTTTCGGGATCAACACGCAGACCCTGCTCGACCACGATGCGGCCGTCGACCTCGACGCGACCCTGGTCGATCAGTTCTTCTGCGGCACGGCGTGATGCGACGCCGGCCTGAGCCAGCACCTTCTGCAAGCGGACGCCGTCGCCCTTCGGCGGGCCGTCGTGCTTGGTGACCTCGGCGTGCTGATGACGCGCCGGCTTGGCGTTGGACACCAACGGGTTCTGGGAGACGACGCGCTGCGGCTTCTCCGTCTTCGGCTTGCCACGCTTGTTGGTTGCCGCCGGTGTCGGGGCTGCCGGGCGCTTGCGCGGAGGTCCGTCGAACTTGGATCCGCGAGGTGCGTTGGCCCAGGCAGTGCCGCGAGGAGCCTCGGGGCGTGCGCCGCGCTGATCGTCGCTGCGTCGGTCTGCGCCACCGCGCGGTGCACGACGGGCATCAACGTGGGGTGTACGACGGTCATCGCTGCGGGGGCCGCGGCGGTCGTCATTACGAGGGCCACGGCGATCGTCGTTGTACCCACCACGACGGTCATCGGTGCGAGCGGGACGGCGATCGTCGTTGTACCCACCACGACGGTCATCGGTGCGAGCGGGACGACGGTCATCGCTACGTGCGGGACGACGATCATCACTGCGCGGGGGGCGCCGATCGTCACTGCGTGGGGGGCGGCGATCTTCATTGAATCCACCGCGGCGGTCGTCCGTGCGGGGGCGGTCGGATCCGGCATTGCGGTCGTATCCGGAAGTACTGCGGGAAGTGTTGCTGCGTCCACCACGGGGGGCTTCGCTGCGTGCGCCACGGGGGGCGTCACTGCGTGCGCCGCGGGGGCTGTCGCTACGACCACCACGGGGTGCATCGCTGCGTGCGCCGCGGTTGTCGCGGGAGTTGTTACGGTCCGGTGTGCCATCTCGGCGAGCGGGATTGTTCACTTTTTTCCTGTCAGTTTTCAGCTGTTTCCCGACTGTGGTCGGGTCTTTTCTTTCTGCTGACGACGGCGGGGTTTCACCCGTCAGTCGTCGTCGACTTCGGTGTCCACCACATCGGCGGGCACGTCAGCCTTGTTCATTCTCGCAAATCGCGGATCGGATTCGAGGCTTTCGCTGATGTCCTCGATCAGGTCGACATCAGGCAAAAGCGGTGCCAACTCCGGGAGATCGCTCAGCGAGCTCAATCCGAGCCGTTCGAGGAACAGTTCGGTTGTGGAGTACCGTGTCGCGTTGGTGTCCGGGTCTGGCCCGGCTTCCGCGATCAGTCCGCGGGCGAGGAGGGTGCGTACCACCCCGTCCACGTTGACGCCTCGTACTGCACTGATCCGCGCACGAGTCAACGGTCCACGGTATGCGACTATCGCCAAAGTTTCCAATGCTGCGCGGGTCAGTTTGGTGCGTGCGCCATCCAGCAGCAGCCGTTCGACGTAGGGGGCGAACTCTTGGCGCGTGTAGAAACGCCATCCGTCGCCGGCGTATCGCAGGTCTATACCGCTGCCACGGGCGGTGAGTGAGGCAGACATCACCTGCAGTCGCTGCTCGACGCGAGTCGGATCGGTACCGGTCACCGAAGCTAGTTGGGCCACCTCCGCAGGTGAATCGACGACGAGCAGCAGCGACTCGAGAACCGCGTCGAGTTGAGTGTCGCCGAGCTCGAAATCAAGCGCTGAATCGGGCTCACCAGAGTCTTCTACCTGCGCAGATTCCGACGCGGCTGGATCGAGACTCATCGGTAGTCCTCCTCGGTGACGAGGCTTGATTCCTCGCCGGTCCAGGTAACGAGCAGTGGCCCGAGCGGTTCGGGTTGGTCAAAGGCAATGGTGCGCCGACGGTACAGCTCGAGCAGCGCCAGGAAGCGCGCGACAATCGGGGCGGCGTCGTCGCAGTCTTCGATCAGGTCCGGAAACGGTACCCACTCCCCGGCGCCGCGGGCGCGCAGTATTTCGAGTAGGAACTCCGCTTGTTCGGGGATCGAGATATTGGACACATGCAGGTGATCGAGGCTGACTGTGGGCACCGGCCGGGGCGCGAAGACGGTTGCCGCGATCTCCGCGAACTTGTGCGAATCCACCCCGAGCAGCACTTCAGGTAGGAGATCGGCAAACTGGTCTTCGACGGCAACGGAACGCGGATATCGCCGCAACGCTGCTTCCTCGAGTTCACCGAACAGCGTCGCAACTTGCTTGTAGGCGCGGTACTGAAGGAGCCTGGCAAAAAGTAGGTCGCGGGCTTCGAGTAGAGCAAGATCCTCGGCGTCCTCGACCTCTCCCGCCGGCAGGAGCCTGGCGGCTTTCAGGTCGAGAAGTGTCGCGGCGACAACAAGGAACTCTGTTGTCTGATCGAGCCCCATCGCACTGCCGAGTTGCCGGGTGTACGCGATGAAATCGTCGGTGACGGTGTGCAGCGCTATCTCGGTGACGTCGAGTTGGCGTTGGTTGATCAGGGAAAGCAGCAGATCGAAAGGTCCTTCGAAATTTCGAAGTGTTACGCGAAACTCTGCAACTGCCGGGGATGAATCTTCTTGCGGTGGAATCAGTTTCACTAACGACCAGACCGGTGGATTACTTCGCGGGCCAGCGCCCGATACGCCTCGGCACCGGCAGATTTTGGCGCCCAGGTAGTTATCGGCTCGCCGGCCACGCTGGTTTCGGGGAAACGCACGGTGCGGTTGATCACGGTGTCGTAGACAACGTCGCCGAACACCTCGACGACGCGCGCCATCACCTCACGGGCGTGGAGTGTGCGCGAATCGAACATCGTGACGACGATACCGGCCAACTCGAGTTTGGAATTGAGCCGGTCGTGAACCTTCTCGACGGTGTCGTTGAGCAGCGCCAGTCCGCGCAGGCTGAAGTACTCGCATTCCATCGGAATGATCACGGAATCAGCGCAGGCCAAGGCATTGACCGTCAGCAGACCCAGCGACGGCTGGCAATCGATGAGGACGTAGTCGTATCGATCCAGAACCGGATGCAAGACGCGGCCCAGTGTCTGTTCACGTCCCACTTCGGTAACCAGTTGAATCTCGGCCGCCGACAGATCGATATTGCTCGGCAGCAGATCCAGTCCGTCGATCCGGGTGCGCATCAGCACGTCGTCGATCGACACACGTGGTTCGACGAGCAGGTTGTGAACCGTCAGTTCCAGATCGTGGTGCTGCACGCCCAACCCTGCGGACAGTGCGCCCTGCGGGTCCAGATCGACCAACAACACGCGGCGGCCGTACTCCGCGAGCGCCGCCCCCAGATTGATAGTGGACGTCGTCTTGCCGACGCCACCCTTCTGGTTGCACATTGCGATGATCATCGCGGGACCGTGGTGTGGCAACGGCGTCGGCATCGGAACTTCTCGTACCGGCCTACCGGTTGGTCCCAGCTCTTCGACGGACGCAGTGTCCGACGCTGCCGGTAGATCGAATATCGCGTCGGAATCGGCGGCTGGGGCAGGTTCCGTAGAAGGGTCGAGGTACTGGGTTGTGACATACGGCGGCGCTGACTCCGCCGCTGCTCGCTGCGATGTCGACACGGTCCGATGCTCCCCTGTTCTTTCGACGGTTGCTCTCGGCGCCGGCAACCCGTGGAATACCCGGCAACACCGAATTCCGACAGGCTAGATACTCACAAGAGTCGCTCGCGCGCCTTGAACGCTACCGCTTATTTCTCCGATTTCTCACGCAACACGCATTACACGCAGGCAGCTAGCGCGCCCGAGGGTGTGCTTGCGCCCACACTTCACGCAGCGCTGTGACGGTGACCAAGGTGTAGATCTGCGTTGTGGTGACCGACGCGTGGCCAAGAAGTTCCTGCACGACACGAACGTCGGCACCGCCGTCCAGCAGGTGTGTGGCAAAGGAATGTCGCAGCGTGTGGGGCGAAACGTCAGCCGTGATTCCTGCCGCTGCCGCCGAGTCCTGAAGGATCTGCCAGGCACTTTGCCGGGACAACCGGCCGCCGCGAGCGTTCAGGAACAGTGCGGGCACGCCTCTCGTAGCCAGTGCGGGCCGGCCGCGCACAAGATACGCGTCGACGGCCTCGATCGCGGGCCGGCCGATGGGCACCACACGTTGCTTTCCGCCCTTGCCTTGGAGCACAACGGATCGCGACGCGGTGTCGATGTCGTCGACATCGAGATCAATCGCTTCCGAAATACGCGCCCCGGTGGAGTAGAGCAGTTCCAGGAGCGCGCGATCCCGCAGATCCCGTGGACCGTCTCCGGCAGCGCCACCACCGGACGCTTCGAGCAGGGCGATGATCTGGTCGAGTGGGAGCGCTTTGGGGAGTTTGCGTCCAGGGGTCGGTGGTTTGACCGCCCGGGCCACGTCGACGGTTGTGAGTCCTTCGGCGGTCGAGAACTTGTGGAAACCGCGTACCGCGATCAGGGTACGCGCGGCAGAACTCGGCGCCAACGCGACGATTCCGGCGTCCTTGTCCCCCAGACGCAGATTCGTCACGAATTCCGTGACGTCGTTTTCAGAAACACGCGAGACGTTGTCGATGCCCCGGGCATTGAGGAATTCGACATAGCGATACAAATCGCGGCGGTATGAGAGAAGGGTGTTGCGCGCGGATCCCCGCTCGACGGCTAGGTGGTCCAGAAACGAATCCACCTGTCGGGCAAGCATTTCAGGCCCTGGACTTGCGTACCCCGAAGGCCGTCGGACGGTCCGGCCACGGAGCGTCTGGCGGCCGCAGTTCGGTGCCGACGGCGCGTGCTGCCGCCAGCGCCATGATGCCGGACACCGCCGTTGCGTTCACCAGATCGCCGCGCAAAGCCATGTCGACGGCTTCAGCCAACGGCACCCGGGCAATCTGCAGGTCCGCCTCTTCGTGTTCGGGATCCTCCCGGTCGACCTCGTGCAACCCCTCGGCGAGGAAGATCCGCACAGCTTCGTCGGTGAACCCCGGTGACAGTGCAACATCGACGAGCACCGACCAACGATCAGCGCCGAGTCCCGTTTCTTCACCCAACTCACGCGCGGCAGCGTCCAACGGACTCTCGCCGGGTGCGTCGAGAAGACCGGCCGGGATCTCCCACAACCGATGACCGAGCGGATGCCGGTACTGGTGAATCAGAACAAGATTGTCGTCGGCGTCGATCGCCACCACCGCAACTGCGCCGTGGTGTTCGACGACCTCCCGGTCGGCACGCTGACCTCCTGGCATCAACACGGAGTCCTTACGTAACGCGATAATCGCGCCGGTGTAGATCGTGGTGGAGTCAAGGGTGTCGAATTCGTGCCGACCGGGGTCGCTCATGTGTTTGCTAGACCTTTTCCGAGGATTCGGTGACGGCGTCGAGTTCAGTTTCGGTGGCGGCCGTATCGATGGTCTTTTCGGCGTGAACATCGACGGGCAGACGCTCTTCGAGCTTGTACTTCAGCGCCGCATCGATGAACGCCGCGAACAGCGGGTGCGGACGCGTCGGACGGCTCTTGAGCTCCGGGTGCGCCTGCGTGGCGACAAAGAACGGGTGCTGCTCGCGCGGGTACTCGACGAACTCGACGAGATGGCCGTCGGGCGAGGTACCGCTGAACTTCAAGCCGGACTTGGCAATCCGCTCACGGTAGGTGTTGTTGACCTCGAAGCGGTGACGGTGACGCTCGGACACATTTTCGGTTCCGTAAGCCTGCGCGGCAACCGAACCCTTGGTCAGCACTGCCGGGTACGCACCGAGACGCATCGTGCCACCGAGGTCGGCCTCGCCGGCGATTACGTCTTCCTGATCGGCCATCGTGGAGATGACGGGGTACTTGGTGTCCGGTTCGAATTCAGCCGAGTTGGCGTCCGTCAAACCGACGCTGCGTGCCGCTTCGATGACAACACACTGCAGACCAAGGCAGATACCGAGCAGCGGGAGCTTGCGTGCGCGGGAGTATCGGATCGCGCCGAGCTTGCCTTCGATACCGCGGATGCCGAAGCCGCCGGGGATCAGAATGGCGTCGACGTCGCCGAGTGCGGCCTGAGCACCCGCTTCGGTCTCGCACTCGTCGGAAGCAACCCACGAGATCTCGACCTTGGAACGGTTGGCGAAACCGCCGGCACGCAAGGCCTCGGTCACCGACAGGTACGCGTCCGGCAGATCGACGTACTTGCCGACCAACGCAACTCGGACGGTCTCGCGCGGCTGGTGAACCCGATCGAGCAGATCGCCCCACACAGTCCAGTCGACGTCACGGAAGGGCAGACCCAACTGGCGCACGACGTACGCGTCGAGGCCTTCGCGGTGCAGGACCTTCGGAATGTCGTAGATCGACGGAGCGTCGGGAGTGGAAATGCAGGCGTCGACGTCGACGTCGCACATCAGGGCGATCTTGTTCTTGAGGCCCTGCGGGACGTCACGATCGCAACGAAGGATGAGCGCGTCGGGCTGAATGCCGATGCTGCGCAACGACGCAACCGAGTGCTGCGTCGGCTTGGTCTTGAGTTCTCCGGACGGGCCGAGGAACGGCACGAGGGAGACGTGCAGGAAGAACACGTTGTCGCGGCCGACGTCGTGGCGGACCTGACGGGCGGCCTCGAGGAACGGCTGCGATTCGATGTCGCCGACAGTTCCACCGATTTCGGTGATGACGACGTCGGGACGCACACCCTGCAGATCCGGGCCGCTCATCTCGAGGATGCGGCGCTTGATTTCATCGGTGATGTGCGGGATGACCTGAACGGTGTCGCCCAGGTATTCGCCGCGACGCTCCTTGGCGATAACCGTCGAATACACCTGGCCGGTGGTGACATTGGCCTGACCCGAGAGATCGCGATCGAGGAAGCGTTCGTAGTGTCCGACGTCGAGGTCGGTCTCCGCGCCGTCTTCGGTGACAAACACTTCACCGTGCTGGAACGGATTCATAGTGCCCGGATCCACATTGAGATAGGGATCGAGTTTCTGCATGGTCACGCGCATGCCCCGCGCGGTAAGCAACTGTCCCAAACTGGAGGCGGTCAAACCTTTACCGAGCGAAGAAGCAACACCTCCGCTGACGAAGATGTGCTTGGTGGCGGTACGCGTGGTGTTGCGTGACTGTGGCAAAAGGGGCTCCCGTGACGACTGTGCAGGGCTTGGTCTGTTGAAGCAATGCTGGGGCCTGCCGACCCACGGGATTTCACGGTAACACCAATGGGGCCTCGACGCCTACTACGCGCCGAGTTTCGCCCCACGATGTGACCGGGGTATCAACTCGCGGGCGCACCGACGGTGATCGCCGCGGCTCCCGGGCCGGTTCCGTACCGTCCTGCTCCGCCGTTCAACTGCTCTTGTAAAGCAAGCGAGGTAGTGATCTTGCCGGCTTCCCGATCAACGTTGTCGATGGTCGTCAGACCCGCTGAGAGCGCCGCATCGGCCCGTACAACCGCGATCGGACCATTGCCGTCGGCCGAGCCGGGTCGACCCGCCAGAACCGTTCCTGCGCCGCGTCCGTCCAGCGCACCGGCAAAACGAGCGATCACGGCGCCGCGATTTCCGGAAGCCCCGTCGTCCGAGCCATTGTCGCCCGTGAGAACCACCGCGAGCTGAGCCGGCTTGACGACGCCGTCGTACGTGACGAAGCCTGCGCTGCGCAACGTGTCGAGAGCCAGATTCAGCTCGTCCCGCGTGCTCTGCGGCTCACTGGTCGATCCGTTGAGCAAGAGGACTGATCCGAGCAGGTCACCGGCGAGGCTGCCCTGGTCGACTGCTCCGGTCTTGAGCGTGATGCCCGCCGGAATCACGTTGTTCACAACCGTCCGCAGACGGTCGCCACCGCTGGCGTCGACAAACGAATCCGACAGGGACACTCGACCGGTCACCGCGCCGCCCGATGCAGCGATCAACCGCGTGACACCGTCCAAGTCGCTCGGATCGGCGTCGGGCGCAGTCACCAGCACAACAGTGCGATCGGCGAGGGAATCACGTACGACGCGTCCGCCCACTGCCGAGTCGAAACCGTCGGCGGAGTTGAGTTGCTCTTCGAGATTATTGTTCTGTTCGTTGAGATTTTCGATCTCGTTCTGCAGATCAGCCTTGTCGTCGCGTAGACCGGAAAGCAGCCCACTCGACAACATTCCGGATCCCAGAACAACGCCGATCGCGAGTGCCAAGAAAATAGCCGCAATCGAAATTGCGTGTTGACGCATAGAAATCACTTGAAGAGCCCCTGAACCCACAGCGCAAAGCTGTTCCATGTTGCGATTGCCCAGTCGAGAACTTCACTACCGGCATTGGATACGACCAGCGCGACGATCACCGCGACCAGTGCGGCGAGCACCAGCAGAGCGATGGCTCCCCCGGATACCCGACTGCGATACAGCGTTGCGACGGCTTTGGCGTCGACAAGTTTCGGACCGACCTTGAGCCTGGTCATGAACGCCGACGGATTGCTTTCGCGGCGAGCACGATCGAAGAATTCATCGAGCGAGACGACGTTACCGACCGTCACGATCAACGACGCACCATGATGGTCCGCAAGCAACAAAGCCAGATCTGTCGGTGACCCCGTTGCCGGGAACGTCATGGCTCCGATGCCGAGATCCTGGATACGCGAAAGGCCGGCAGCGTGACCGTCCTGGTCCGCGGGGAGAACCACCTCGGCGCCGGACTTCAGAGTGGCACTGGTGATTTCTTCCGGGTCGCCCACGATGAGGTCGGGGCGGTAGCCGGCTTTGCTGAGTACGTCGGCGCCCGCGCCGACGCCGATCATGATCGGCGAGTACTCCTTGATGAACGGCTTGAGGTTCTTCAGATCCGCCTCGTGATCGGGTCCGTCTGACACCACCACGACGTGCCGATCCTTGAGATTGATATCGACGTCGGGCACGCCGATGCCGTCGATGAGGAGCGGACTCTCGGTTCGGATGAACTCGATTGTGTTGCCGGAGAACGCTTCGAGGTGATCCACCAGTCCGGTTTTTGCCTCGATCATCCGATCGGAGATCTCGGCCTCGGACTGTTCCTCCCCCTTGACGAGGCTCTTTGTCCCGTTGAAGATCTCACCTTCGTGCAGGCGAATCTTGCTGCCGTCCTTGATGGACTTGAAGACCTCGCCGTCCGGCGCGTCGATCAGGACAATGCCGTTGGCGACGATCACCTCCGGGCCGAGGTTGGGGTATCTACCGGAGATGGACGGCGACGCGTTGACCACCGCGAGCACTCCGGCTTTCACCAGAGCGTCGGCTGTTCGCCGGTCGATGTCGAGTTCGTCCAGGACGACGATATCCCCGGGACCGACACGGCGTAAAAGCTTGGCCGTATTCCGATCGACCCTGGCGATGCCGCTGATCCCTGGCAACGACGTGGTGTTACGGGAGAGCAATGCGGGCATCTTCATGGATTCGATGATGAACCCGAACTTGCCGCTATCGGTGGAGGCGCGCCGAACCAACTACCACATCAACCACAACTGCACCACAAAATGTTCAATCTGTGACGCGTGCCGCATTGGCTATTTCCAACAGTTCCTCGGCGTGTGCACGGCCCGTTTCAGTATCGTCCAAACCGGCCAGCATCCGGGCCAATTCCACGACTCGATCACTGTCCGAGAGTGTCCGTACACCACTGCTGACTACGCCACCCTTGTCGTCGACCTTGTCGACCACGAGGTGCGTATCAGCGAATGCCGCGACCTGCGGAAGGTGCGTCACCACGATCACCTGATGCGTACGAGCAAGTTTGGCCAATCGGCGACCGATCTCGACGGCGGCACGACCACCGACTCCGGCGTCCACCTCGTCGAACACCATCGTCGCGCCGGTGTCGCTACCGGCAAGAACAACCTCCAAGGCGAGCATCACGCGCGAGAGTTCACCGCCGGACGCGCTTTTACTGATCGGCAACGACGGAGCGCCGCTGTGCGCCGACAACCGGAACTCCACCTCGTCGACGCCACCGGAACCGGCGTGCAGTTCCACTCCCCCGACGTTCAGCGGAGCCGAATCCTGAGGGCCGGCGACCTGCTGCCGGACACTGACTTCCAAACCAGCCCGGCCCATAGCCAGTCCGGCCAGTTCCGCGCTGACGGCTTTCGACAGCTTTGCAGCCGCCTTCACTCGCGCCGCGCTGAGTTTGGTGGCCGCATCTGCCGTCAGTGCAGCGGATTCTTCGACCTGCTTGCTCAACAACCCGAGAGCATCCGACGACACGTCGAGTTTGGACAGTCGAGTGCGAGCGGTGTCCGCCCACTCCAGAACTCCGTCGACGTCAGCGGCGTACTTGCGTGTCAGCGTCTTGAGCTCGGATTGGCGCGAGAGCAAGGTGTTCAGAGCGCCCGGATCGGACGGCAAACCGGCGAGGTAGGTATTGAGATCGCCCGCCACATCGGTGACAACAGCGATGGCATCGGCCAACCGCGCACCCAATCCGTCCAGATCGGTGTCGACGACGGACTCGATCCGTGCTCTGGCCTCCGACATCAGATCCAGTGCGGGCGAGACTCCGACATCAGCACCGGCCATGTCGTCGCTACCGGCGAGTGCCGCATGCGCTTCCTCGGCTGCCGAGCGCAGCGAATCCAAATCGCTGAGGCGCCGAACCTCGGCGACAATGGTGGCGTCCTCGCCCGGTTCCGGTGCAACACCGTCGATTTCGTTGAGCGCAAAGGTCAGCTGATCTGCTTCCTGCGCCAGTTCGCGGGCCTTCGACGTGCGTTCGATCAGTTCAGAACGAGCATCGAGCCATTCACGGCGATGCTTCCGGTAGCGCGTCAGTAGCGTTCCGATTGTCTTGTCGCCAAAGCGATCCAGAGCATTACGCTGCTGGTCGGGGCGAAGCAGACGGAGCTGATCGTTCTGACCGTGCACCGTCAACAATGGATCGGTGAACTCCGAGAGCACACCGGCCGGAACGCTGCGACCACCCAGATGAGCGCGCGATCGACCGTCGCTGCCGACGGTCCGGACCGCGATGATGCTGCCGTCTTCGTCACGTTCGGCGCCGGAGGACTCGAGGATCCGCGCGATCTCCCGTTCCGACGCCGGCGACAGATCCGTGACGAACCTGCCCTCCACAACGGCACGGGACGCACCCAGGCGCACCCGCCCCGCATCGGCGCGAGCACCACTGAGCAAGTGCAGGCTGGTGACAACCATCGTCTTACCCGCACCGGTCTCACCGGTCAGGACGGTCAATCCCTCGTGGAATTGCGCTGACGCCTCGGAGATCACACCCAGGCTGTCGATTCGGATCTCTGCGAGCACGTTTTAAGGCTTCCTTCCCCGCCACCCGGTCACCGGCAATTCGAACTTTCGCACCATCCGATCGGCAAACGGCGCCGAATCCAGTCGTACCCACTTGACCGGCGTCGCACCCCGGACAATCTCGACTCGTCCACCCGCGGGCAGTTCCAGCGTGCGGCGACCGTCGCAGAACACCAACCCGTCATGACTGCCGGCAACAGTCTCCACCGCGATCAGAGATTCGGGGCTGGTGACGAGTGGACGCGCGAACAGTGCATGGGCATTGCTCGGAACCACAAGCAGCGCTTCGAGTTCCGGCCACACCACCGGACCACCGGCAGAAAACGCGTAGGCCGTCGACCCCGTCGGCGTGGACACCAGGACACCGTCACAGCCGAACGCCGATACCGGCCGCCCGTCAACTTCGAGAACCACTTCGAGAACACCCAGGCGAGAACGGTTTTCGATGCTCGCCTCGTTGAGAGCCCACCCGCGATCGATGATCTCGTCATCGACCCGAATCACGACGTCCAACGTCATGCGGTGTTCCACGCGGTATTCCTTGCGGACTACCTGCGCGAGGGCCTCGTCGAGGTGCTCGGCCTCGGTCTCCGCCAAGAACCCGATGCGCCCGAGGTTGATTCCGAGAACCGGAATCGACGCTTCCTGCGCTAACTCCGCCGCGCGGAGAAAGGTGCCGTCGCCGCCGAGAACCAGAACCATTTCGCAGCCGACAGCCGCTTCGGGGCCCGGGTGGACAACTGTCACATCGAGATCCGGCGCCGAGAATCCCTCAGGCGCCGTCATTGCCTCGATACGCGAGCTGTCGGCTTCATCGACCAGCACCCGCAAGCCAATGCCCGCACTCTCGAAGATCTTTCCGACGCGTCTGGCAGTTTCGGTGATATCACGGCGACCCGGGTGTGCCACCAGAAGAATCTCGCGTGACTCACCCCCGGCGGTTGCATTCACTGCGGACCTTCCTCTACAGCTCTGCGGATCAGATCCTCGACCGACGGCTCATCGTCAGCCTGCTCCTGCGGCACAGATTCCTTCTTGAGCCACAGGAAGTACTCGACGTTTCCGGACGGGCCGGGCAGCGGACTCGCAACAACACCGGCGGTACGCAGGCCCACCTTCGCGGCAGCTTCGGACACTTCGAGGACAGCGGAGATCCGAAGCTCAGGGTCACGAACAACCCCACCTGCACCGACACGATCCTTGCCGACCTCGAACTGCGGCTTCACCATCGGAACGAGATCGGCACCGTCTGCGGTACATGCGACAAATGCCGGGAGTACAAGTTTGAGAGAGATGAACGAGAGGTCGGCAACAACCATGTCGACGGTCCCGCCGATGGTCTCTGCGTCGATGGCGCGGACATTGGTGCGGTCGATGACGTGAACCCGCTCGTCCGACTGCAGCCGCCACACCAACTGGCCATATCCGACGTCGACGGCAACCACTTCTTTGGCGCCGCGGGTCAACAGAACATCGGTGAATCCACCGGTTGAGGCACCCGCATCCAGGCAACGACGCCCCTCGACGTTCAGCCCTGATTCACCGAAAGCATCAAGAGCGCCAATCAGTTTGTGTGCTCCGCGGGAGGCCCAGGAGACTTCCTGCTCGACCTCGACCACACGCAGCGGTGTTCCGGCTTCGATGGCCGTAGCCGGTTTCGTTGCGACGGCGCCTGAGATGAGGACCCGGCCGGCCGAGATCAACTCCTGTGCGTGATCGCGTGAACGTGCCAATCCACGACGGACGAGTTCGGCGTCCACCCGTGCTCTACGTGCCATGTCAGACCCTGTCCACAGACGCCAGTGCTTGGACCAGCACCTCGTGTGCTTGTTCCAGTAGTTGCGCCTTGTGTGGAATCACGCCTGCTCCGTGCTGATCGTTCGGATCCTGATCGAGTTGCCCGAGACTCACGAGCAAAGCCTCGACGTCGGACCGAATACGCTCCGGGTCAATACCTCGCGACGGCCCCGGCACACCGGTGCCAGGGCTCGTGTTTTTGTTGTTCGATATCGGCGTGCTCATCGCGCACAACGCTAGTGCATGACTATTGGTTGCGCACACATCCCCGCCCCGCGAGTCGAACACTCTTGCGAGAATTTACACCTGCCACGAATCTACGACGCGTTGCACCTCGGCGTCCGATGCCTCGACGGTTTCGAACGACGGATGCCCCCATGCCACGGGAGCGAGTGCGCGCAGCAGCGACATCTCGTCACCCACCATCGGCCCGTCTACGGCCAGTGCCGTACCGGACACGGAGATGGTCCACTTCGATTCTGCGCCGACCTTCGACAACGCGGCAGGCTGGTTCAGTGCATCCAACGTTGCGGCAATGAAGGTGGGGTGCTGCTCGAGCGGAGCGCGCAGGACATCGGCGGGCGTACTGACACCGGTCAGAACAAGCAGAGAATCGATCGAAACGGCATGTGCGCCTTCGATATCCGTATCAAGTCGATCACCGACGACGAGAGGCTTGGTGCAACCGCTGCGGAGAAGTGCGTCATTCATCAGCGGCGCCGCGGGTTTACCGGCCACCAACGGTTCGACGCGCGTCGCGGCGCGCAGCGCAGCAACCATCGAACCGTTGCCGAGCACCAGACCACGCTCGGACGGCAACGTGGTGTCGAGATTGGCCGCCACCCACAGCGCGCCTGCGCGAATTGCGAGGCACGCCTCGGCGAGGATCGACCAATCGGTTGCGGTCGAATGCCCCTGTACGACGGCAACCGGAGATTCGGCGAACTCGCGCACCGGACGCAGTCCAACCCGAGTCACCTCGTCGGCAAGCGCTTCGGTTCCGACAACAAGGACCGCAGACCCGGGAGCGACCCGTTCGGCGAGCAGACGTGCAGCAGTCTGTGAACTCGTCACAACTCGGTCGTCGACTGAATCGAACCCGAGTTCCGTCAGATGTGCAGACACATCCGATGGTGACCGGCTCGCATTGTTGGTGACGTAGTAGAGAGCTTGCGATCCCTGGCCCAGAGCACTCTGGGTACCAGGGATCGCGTGAGCGCCCGCGTACAGCGTCCCGTCGAGATCAAGCAGAAGTACGTCGTACTGGCTACGGAGAACCGTCACAGATCTTCTCCGGACAGCTCCGCCACCCGCTCTTCTGCATCCGTGTCGCCCTCGAGATCTGCTGCTGCAGCATTGAGGAACCACTTCAGACCGTCTTCGACGCGGCCGGCCGCAACAAGCGCGTCGGCGTAGGCGTAGAACAACCTGGCAGCGGACGCACCGGTGCGTTTTGCGTCAAGATCGGCAGTCTGCAAGGTGACAACTGCCTGATCGAACTGGCCGAGATCCATCCGTGCGCCTGCCACGACCATCCGAAGTTCCGACGCTTCATCGCCCGACAGCAGTTTGGCTTCGTCACTACGACCGAGTTCGATCGCCCGCTCAGGGCGGCCCAATCCGCGTTCGCAGTCAGCCATCACAGCAATGAGCCCAGGACCGCCGGCCATGCGACGAGCTGCACGCAGCTCGGACAATGCCTCAGCCCATTCACCTGCGTGGTACGCGGTGATTCCGGCAGCTTCGCGAACGACCGCGATACGGCCGGCGCGCTGACGGGCAGCGCGGGCATGGAGCAGTGCAAGTTCCGGATCTTCGTCGACCAACTTGCCGGCCATGACGAGGTGACGCGCAACTGTGTTGGCGTTGTCCTTGTCCAAGCTCAGCAGATCACGACGAACAGCTGGATCAAGTTCGGTCGGTTCTACGTTGTCGGGTAGATCGGGTTCGTCAGGGCGTGCTGCCTGACGCTGATTGCGGTCACCGTCGCGTCCACGAGGGGCAAATCCACCCTCGCCGCCACGACGCGATCCGCCGCTTCTGTCTCCTCCGCCGCTGCGGCGGTCGCCGCCACCGCTGCTTCGGGGACCACGCCCGTCGTTGTCACGACGGGGGCCACCTGAACGAGGCGTTCCTCCCCCACGGAAGGACCGACGCTCGTCGCCATTCTCCGACACAGTCTTTCCTTTCATACAACGCACGAAAGGGGACCCAGTATGTTGGGTCCCCTTTCGGTTAACGGGTGTTCGGCGGTGTCCTACTCTCCCACACCCTGTCGAGTGCAGTACCATCGGCGCTGAAGGGCTTAGCTTCCGGGTT